>DATAQN010000230.1:0-87901 GCA_036264635.1 Xanthobacteraceae bacterium
AATCCCGCATCGCCGCGAACTTGAAAGACCTCGGCGACGATCCATCCGCCGTCGATCGCGTCACGCCGGAGGCCGATCTCGGCGAAGCTGTGCGCGATGCCGATTACGTTGTCGAAGCGGTGCTGGAAGATCTGCCGCTCAAGCAAAAGCTGTTCGCGGAGATCGAACGGCATGTGCGCGCCGACACGATCCTCGCCAGCAATACTTCTGTTATTCCGATCACTGCGATCATGCAGGACTTGAGCCGGCGTGAGCGTGCGCTCGGTACGCATTGGTGGAACCCGCCATTCCTGGTGCCGCTGGTCGAAGTGATCGAGACGCAATGGACTGCGCCGCAAACGGTGGCGTGGACCATGGAATTGCATCAGCGCGCCGGCAAGCAGCCCGCGCATGTCAAAAAAGACGTGCCGGGTTTCATCGGCAATCGCTTGCAGCATGCGTTGTGGCGCGAGGCGATCGCGCTGGTGGAGAACGGCATTTGCGACGCCGAGACGGTCGATGCGGTGATCAAGGCGTCGTTCGGCCGCCGCATCGCGGTGCTCGGCCCGCTCGAAAACGCCGATCTCGTCGGCACCGATCTCACGCTCGCGATCCACGAAACCGTGCTGCCGGCGATCGACGGCCGCCCGGGAGCCTCGCCTTACCTGAAGAAACTTGTCACCGAGGGTAAGCTTGGATTCAAATCGGGTGAGGGCTTTCGCAAATGGAGCGCACAAGAGCAGGCAGACTTGCGCGCGAAGGTCGTGGCGCATTTGAAAGCGTCACGCGACAAATGACATAAGGCGCCAATGACGTGGTGCGGATAACAAAACAAAGCGATCCTAGGGAGAGCTAAATGACCAGCGACTGGAAGTGGCCGAGCGTCGATCGCCGCAGTGTTATTGCCGGCGGACTCGGTATCGTCGCGACGCCCGCCGTGCTGCGCGTCATTCCGGCAAATGCGCAATCCAAGGCTATCAAGCTCGGTCTGGTCAGCCCGCATACCGGGCCGCTTGCCGGTTTCGGCGAATCCGATGCCTTCATCATCGATCAGGTGAAAGGAACGCTGGCCAAAGGGCTGCAGACCGGCGGCGGCAAGACCTATCCGGTCGAGATCGTCAGCAAGGACAGCCAGTCCAGTGGGACGCGCGCCGCCGAGGTGGCGTCGGAATTGATCCTGCACGACAAGGTCGATCTGCTCGTTGCGCAGGGCGCGCCCGACACCACCAATCCCGTCGCCGATCAGGCCGAAGTCAACGAGGTGCCTTGCGTCACCACCAATTGTCCCTGGCAGCCGTATTTCTTCGGCAGGAACGGCGATCCTAAGAAAGGCTTCGCCTGGACCTATCATTTCTTCTGGGGCCTGGAAGATGTGATCGCGGCCTACCTGCCGATGTGGGATTCCGCGCCGACCAATAAGGTGATGGGCGGGCTGTTCCCCAACGATGCCGACGGCAATGCCTGGGGCGATCCGCAGCGCGGTCTACCGCCGGAACTGATCAAAGCCGGCTACAAGCTCATCGATCCCGGCCGCTACCAGGTGATGAATAACGACTTCACGTCGCAGATCACGCAGTTCAAACAGGCGGGCGCGGAGATCGTCGTCGGCAATATGATCCCGCCTGATTTCGCGACGTTCTGGTCGCAGGCGGCGCAGCAGGGCTTCCGTCCCAAGGTCGTGACCATCGGCAAGGCGCTGCTGTTTCCCTCCGTGGTCAATTCGCTCGGACCGCGCGGCGATGGTCTCACCACGGAAATCTGGTGGACGCCGACATTCCCGTTCAAATCTGGCTTGACCGGCCAGAGCGCACGCGAACTCACCGACGCCTATGTCGGAGCGACGAAGCGGCCGTGGACGCAGCCGATCGGCTATCAGCACGCGCTGTTCGAAGTCGCCATCGACGTGCTGAAGCGCTCAAAGAGCCTCGACCCGAAGGCGATCCTCGATGCCATCACGGCGACCGACTATCACTCGATCGTCGGCCCGGTGAAATGGAACGGTCAGCCGGTCAAGAACGTGAGCAAGACGCCGCTCGTCGCCGGGCAATGGCAACGATCCGGCTCCGGCTTCGATCTTGTGATCACGGAGAACAAGTCGGCTCCGGAAATTCCGGTCGGCGGCAAGCTGCAATTGCTGTCGTGATCGTCGCTTGCGCTATCGCGCGGCGGACCGAGATTGCAAACTGTCCCACCAGGGGCAAACCCCGGTCATCTTCTCATAATTGCCGTCGATCACCTGGACGGGACGGCGAAAGCCGTCCTCGGCGTTTTTCAGCCGCAGCGCCCGCGCCTTGGCCTGGTCCTCGGCGGCGAGCCACGAGCGGTCGTGGCCCCACATGCTGGGGCCTTCCTTGCGCTCGGAGGCCTGCCAAGTGTCGACGTCGATCGAGCGCGCGCCCCAGCCGTATTCGACCATGAATTCAGACGGCGTCCAGCTATAAAACGAGGTGATGAAATCGCTGGTGTGGCGGCCGAGCGTCACCGCAACGCGGCCTTTGTCGCCGAGCGCGAGATCGTAGCCTTGTCCGACATCGTCGAAGCTGAACAGCTCCATCATGATGTGATGCACGGCGTTCTTGCCGGTCTGGATGAAGGCAAGGCTGTGGTGGCGCGGATTGAGATGCAGGAAGCGAGCGACGAAGGGATGCGAATAATAATCGGTGAGCCGGAAGCCGAGCGTGTCGCGATAGAACGCCATTAGCCGTTCGATCGTCTGCGGCGTGTCGGCGTTGAGCACGGCATGGCCGAGACCGAGCGGCCCGGTGCGAAAGCCTGAGATCGCACGTCCGGGCTTGAATGGCTCGCTCGCGGTCTCCGGGCCGTGAAAGATTTCGACCCGGTTGCCCACTGGATCTTCGAGTACGATCAGATCGGCAACGTGGCGCTCGTCGGCGAGCGCTCGCGAGCCTTTGGCGACCTTGATCTCGTTTTGCTCGAGACGCGCAGCGATCGCATCGAGCGCCGCGGGGTTTGCGGCCTCCCAGCCGAAAAAAGCGATGCCTGCGCCGCCGTCCGCCTCGACCAGCAGCCGCTGTTTGCGATCGTCCATCCGAAAGGCGAGTGTGGTGCGCGATTTGTCGATGCGTTGCAGCCCCAGGAGGCCGCAGCCGTAGCTTGCCCAGTCGCTCACGTCCTTGGTGCGGACACCGATATAGCCGAGCGCTTGGGGCGCAGGTTGAGTGGGAACGGGGTGATTGGGAACTTTCTCTTCCATGGGGCAAGACCGTCTGCTTAGCCGTTTCCTATAGCTTACACCCGAAGCCGGGGATGTGCTCTGAGTTGTCGAACTTGGTTGCTGAACTTGGTTGCCGAACTTGGCCAGGCGAATCCGGATACGCGAAACGGCAGATTTGAAGCTCACATCCCGGCCTATTGCCTAGCCGGGGTTTACTGATAGCATAGCTTGTAAGGGGCGCATTCAGATCTAGAGAAGTCGCTGGTCCGGGCTATCCAGCGTCGGCGATTTGCATGAGATTGCTCTTTGTTCATCCCGGGCCGTTGCTTTACACCAACGTCTTTTTGCGGCTCGAGCCCCTGGGACTGGAACTGGTAGCGGCCGCCGCACAGCGCGCGGGCCACGCTGTCCGTCTGATCGATCTGCAGGTCGAAACCCACACCGATTATCACCGCCTAGTCGCGGAGTGGCAGCCGGAATTCATCGCCTTTTCGTGCAACTACCTGGCCAATGTTCCGGAGATCATCGATCTCGCAAAAGAGACGAAGGCCAGTCTGCCGCGAAGCTTCATTTGCGTCGGCGGCCATAGCGCTTCGTTCACGGCGAGTGCCATTGTCGAACACGGGCAAGGCGCTGTCGATTGCGTGCTCAAGGGCGAAGGCGAAGCGGGTATCGTCAAGCTGCTTGAGGCTGTGGTGGAGGACCGCGGCGCCATCGACAAAGTGCCTGGCGCGGTGACGGCGGACGGTGAAGGGCCGCGGCCGGGTTTTGTCGAAAGCCTCGACGACTTGCGGCCGGCGCGCGACCTGTTGCGCCACCGCCGTAAATATTTCATCGGCGTGATGGACCCTTGCGCGTCGATTGAATTTTCGCGTGGCTGCCCGTGGGATTGCTCCTTCTGCAGCGCCTGGACGTTTTATGGCCGCAGCTACCGGCAACTCAGCCCCGACCGTGTGATCGAGGACCTGTCCTCGATCCGTGAGCCGGGCGCCTTCATTGTCGACGATGTCGCCTTTATTCAGGACAGACCGGGCTTCGCGATCGGCGAAGCGATCGCCAGCAAGGGCATCCGCAAGCGGTATTATCTGGAAACGCGCGGCGACGTGCTGTTGCGCAGCAAGGACGTGTTCCGGTTTTGGAAGAAGCTCGGTCTCACCCAGCTCTTCCTCGGCATCGAAGCCATCGACGAAGACGGATTGAAGAAATTCCGCAAACGCATCCCGCTCGGGCGCAATTTCGAGGCGCTGGAATTCGCCCGTTCGCTTGGCATCGGCGTCGCCATCAACATCATTGCCGATCCGGACTGGGACGAAGAGCGGTTCCGCATCGTGCGCGACTGGTGCATGGAAGTCCCCGAGGTGGTCAATATCAGCATCAACACGCCTTATCCTGGCACCGAGACGTGGCTATCCGGCCAGCACCAATTGGCGACGCGCGATTACCGTTTGTTCGACATCCAGCATGCGGTGTTGCCGACGAAGATGCCGCTTGCGGAATTCTATCGTGAGCTTTTGCACACGCAGCGCGTGCTTTACAGCAAACACCTGAACTGGTGGACAACACCGGCGCTGGCTTATGAGATTTTACGCGGCCTGGTCCGGGGGCAGACCAATTTCATGCGGGGGATCATGAATTACAACAAGGTCTATAACGCGGAGAAAATGCTGGCGGATCATGCCCGCCCCGTTCTCTACGAATTGCCGGTTTCAGCTTTGCCGGAGACGCACGCTCCGGGACCGAAAGGTCCGGAACTCTACATCCACAAAAACCGTGGGCGAGCCGGCCGCAGCATCGACGATTCCACCGAACGCTTTGTCGACGCGACGCGGATGGGTGCTACCGGCTAAGCGCAGGGTCCGCACAGGTGACGTCCACCATCGATACGATCCGATCGGCGACCGCGAGTCCGGCCGTCGGCACGGGCCGCGAGCCGGTGATCTGGTTCGAGGTCGAGGATTTCCTTCGCTATTTCGATCATTTCCGCAACCCAACTGGGCTGCAGCGCGTGCCGTTCGAGATCTATGTCGAGGCGGTGCGGCTTTATGGCGGGACCGGGCGCGTGAGGTTTTGCCGGCTCAGCGTGTATAGCAAGCAACTGCGCGCCATCAGCTTCGATACGATCAGTTCGGCCTATTTGAACCCGCTCGGTGCCCGCGCGCCATGGCGGACGATTTGGGCGCCGGCGAAGTTTTTGAGCAGCTTCCCGAGCATGCTGCCGGTGATCCTCCGGCATCCGGGGTTCTTTCTGTCGCTGCTCAAGACCGCGCTTTACGACCTCGTCGGCATGGGGGTGCGGCGCGAGCGCTTCGAACAGTTTGCGCGACCGGGCGATATCATTGTCTCGCTCGGCGCCGGCTGGGGCGTGCCGAACTACGTCAAGCACATCGCCGAAGCCAAGCGGCGCTACGGCATAAGATTCTCGACTTTGATTCACGATCTCATTCCCATCGAATATGAATCCTTGGTCGAGGAGCAGCACGTCGTGCAATTCCGCAATTGGCTTGAGGAAGTCTTGCCGGTCGCGGACGTCGTGCTCACCGCCTCGAAGCATTCGCGCAATGCCCTGCTCAAGCTCGCGCAAGACGCCGGCTGGCCGCTGCGGCGCGTCGAAGTGGTGGAGCCAGGCTCCGGCTTCAACAATCAGCTTGTGTCGGGAGATTTGGCAGCGGGAGAACTGGCATCGGGAGATCTGGCAAAGGTCAGTTTCCCGCAGCCTTATGTGCTGTTCGTCTCGACGATCGAAATCCGCAAGAATCACCGCCTTCTGGTAAGGATCTGGCGCCGCCTCTTGGAGCGCCATGGCGCCGCCGCGGTGCCCAGTCTGGTTTTCGCGGGCCAGATCGGTTGGCTGGTCGACGACCTGTTGGCCGATCTGGTGGCGAGCGATTATCTCGGCGGCAAGATCGTGCTGATGCCCGGTCTGTCGGATGCCGAATTGCGCCAGGCCTATCGGTCGTCCCTATTCACGGTATTTCCGAGCCTGTGCGAGGGCTGGGGCTTGCCGATCGCGGAAAGCCTGATGCACGGCAAGTTCTGTGTGGCATCCAATCGTACATCCATTCCCGAGGTCGGCGGCGATCTCGTCGACTATTTTGATCCGGCCAATGAGGATGACGTGCTCGCCAAGATCGAACGCCTCTTGCTTGATCCGGGTTACCTGAAAGCACGCGAGGTGCGGCTGCAGGCCGAATACCGGCCGCGGACCTGGGCCGACTGCGTGCATGCCCTGGTCGGCTATCTCGAACCGGCGCTCTCGGCGGATGGCGGGGTCTCGGCTCAGCCGTAAACGTGATCGCGACGCCGGCTGACGCGCGGCAGCACAAGCTTAAAGCTGGCTCGGCGGACGAGGGCAGCAAAGGCCGCGAGAAAGGCAGCCTTGGCGCAATCTAGCGTTGGGCAATAGACCTTGGCCGTATTACTTTGGCGATACGACCTTGGTTGCTTAGAGCTTGCGCTGTGCGTGCGGCAGCGGCTCGTAGCCGCAGTCGATGCTCTCTTGGGCTTCGATTTCAGCCTGATTGAACAGCCGTTCCCAACTCTGCAGCACCAGCCGCTGCTCGCTGGATCGAGCCCGGCGCGTCCAGCGCCTGCATCGGTCAGCCCACTCGCCGATTTCTTCTGCAGCGGACTTGAACATGGTGGACGCCTTTTAGGTCGTCGAGGGCAGCGTAAATGCAGGACCGAGTAAATGCCTTCCACGTACCAGTGTTGCCCGCGCGGCGCGTGCATCAAGCGCCGTTTGGAAGAGAGCCGGCAGTTCCTTCGGCCGCCGCAGAACGGAACGCAGCATGGCGCCGATATTGGTCGTGCCATTGGGCCGCATTGCAGCGACCGCGGAGGCCGGCAACGCGCGCTTGGCGGGATCGGTAATGACCCGGATCGCAGCCACCGGCAGTTCATGCGCCAAACCGACAGCGGCGACGATATGGGATTCCATATCGACGGCGATCGCGCCGGTTTTCAGATAGAGCTCGCGCTTCTCGCCGGGATGCGCGATCGGCGTTTGCACGCCGAGCAGTACGCCGGGGATCGCGTCTGGAATGGTCTGCAACAGCTTTTGCGACCACTCGGCGCTGATCGGCATATGCTTGTCGCCGGCAATGACGCCGGATCCGACCACACAGGTGCCCGGCCGCAATTGCGGCGCCAAGCCACCGGCGACGCCGAAACTGATAATGCCTGGGCAACCCTGAACATGCTGACGGGCATCTGCGATCGCCGCCGTAAGCTTGGCGGCCAAGTTGCGCCCATCGCCACTGCAGATAACTCGCACCCCGGGACCTGCGGCGATGCGAGCCTCAAATGCTAGTCCGACGACGATAATCACGTGGCCCCCACCTGAACTTCAATCACACCGCGATCTATCACGCCGTGATGGACCTCACGGCGTGATGGCATCGTAAAAGATCGCCTGCGGGAGCGGCCGAGCATCCCCGTCACATGCCGGGCCGTTTCGCAGTTAGCCCTTCGTAACAACCGGCGGTGGCGCCTTGCCTTTGCCAACTTGTGCGCATCCAGCAATGCTGAGAAGCGCGAGAACGACCGCCGTACCAAATGCGAGCTTTTTCATTTTGGCCCCCTTCTTGAGAGATCTGAAAAGAAAGATAGAAGGGGCTTCCAGGGTCCACTAGTGCAGAAAAGCCACACCTCACAGATGAATCGGTATTTTTGGTGCTCGTCGCCAGTTTGCCTCGGAGATATTTCCTATATGGCGTGCAAATGATGGGCGTTAGATGAGAGTTTTTGCCCCAATTGCCGGGATTTTTGGCCTCGCGCTGTTGACCGGCCTGGTTGCTTATTTCGGCTTTGCGTCCGTCATGCAGGCGGTCCTGAGTTCGGAATGGGGCACAGTATTTGTCGTTATGGCCCGCGCTCTGGCGCTCGCCGGTTGCGGCGTCGGCTGGTGGTTTCTCTTGATGCCGAAAGGCCCCAACGCCGGGGTTTTCATCGCGCTACGATTCATCCGCGAATCCATCAATGCTTTGTTTCCAGGCGCGGTCGTTGGCGGCGACGTTGTCGGTGCGAGGCTTCTGACGCATTTCGGCACGGCAATGAGCTTGGCCATTGCCAGCGTTCTAATCGACATTTTCGTGCAAGTGGTGAGCCTTCTGATCTATGTCGGCGCAGGTGTCGGGATCGTCCTCGACGTGCCTGGTCCGCATCGGCTCTCGACGGTGACGTTCGTCATGCTGGCCATTGCCCTGCCGGCCGTGGCGGGCTTCTTTCTGGCGTTGAATTTCGGTGCCTTCGATCCGGTTGTACGCTGGCTCGTAGCCTTCGGCGAGAAGCGGCGCTGGTCGATGTTCGCTCATGTCGCCGATCTCGGCGACCGGCTGCAGCAGATCTGGCGCAATCACCGCGGCCTGTCGGGCTCGTTTCTCGTGCACCTGGTGACGATCTTCTCCGGTGCGGTCGAGGTCTGGATCGCCTTTTACTTCATGGGTCATCCGGTGAGCATCGCGGCTGCGATCGCGATCGAGAGCATCGGCCAGGGCGGCAAGGCTGCTGCCTTCATGCTGCCGGGTGGCATCGGCGTGCAGGATGGCACGATGATCGCGGCTGCTTCGATCTTCGGCGTTCCGGCCGAGGTCGCACTTGCCATGGCGCTGATTAAACGCGTGCCGGACCTGGTGCTTGGCATCCCTTCACTGCTGCTCTGGCAAGCGCTCGAGGGACGGCGGCTGTTTGCCCGCAGGAAATCGCTGAGTGGTTCCCCTTAAAACATCGTGATGAGAAGCGGCAGCCGGTCAACTTCGGCGATTTGTTTTGCGTGCATGCGGGGGCACGGCACCATATAATCAGACCATCTCGGTCCAAAGGATGCAGGGGGCATGGACGAGTTTTTCGCAAATTGTGCGTTCGCGGCGTCGCTTGTGTGTTACGCGGCGGCAGCGCTTGGTTGCGTCTATGCGCTCGTCGCCGCTTATGCGGCTCGCCGTTTCGTTACATCCGCACCTATCGTGCCGGCGGCGAATCTCCCGGCGGTGACGATTCTCAAGCCGCTCTATGGCGCCGAGCCCAATCTCTACGCCAATCTGGCCGGGTTCTGCGTGCAGAATTATCCGAGCCCGGTGCAAGTCGTATTTGGCGTCAGCGATCACGCGGATCCGGCGATCGCGGTCGTGCGCGAAATTATCGGGGCTTTTCCCGACCGCGATCTGAAACTGGTGATCAATTCGCGCTGTCACGGCAGCAACCGCAAGATCTCAAATCTTATCAATATGGCCGCGGAAGCGCGCCACGACGTTCTGGTCATGTCCGACAGCGACATCGTCGTTGACGCCGATTATCTGAAAAACGTCACCGCGAGCCTGCTACAGCCCGGCATCGGCATCGTCACCTGCCTTTATCGCGGTGTGGCGGCGCGCGGGATGTGGGCGAAGCTCGCAGCTGCGGCCATTGACTATCATTTCTTGCCGAGCGTTCTGGTCGGGATCATGTTTCGGCTGGCCGCGCCTTGTTTCGGGTCGACCATCGCCATCCACAAGGAAACGCTCGCCGCGATCGGCGGACTGGAATCGGTCGGCGATCAACTGGCGGACGATTACGCGCTGGGCGCGGCCGTCCGCCGCGCGGGGCTTGGTGTCGCTATTCCGGCTTATATCGTTGGCCATGAATGCGTGCAGAAATCGGCGCCCACGCTGCTTCGCCACGAACTGCGCTGGGCCCGCACCATCCGCTCCGTCGATCCGGCGGGCTTCGCGGGGACCGTCATCACGCATGCTTTGCCGTTGGCCTTGCTCGGCCTTCTGGTCGACGGTATGACCCCGCTCGCCGTGCTGGTGCCCGTTGCCTGGGTCTGCCGGGCGGCCCTGCAGATGGAGCTTGATCGCGCCTTCCATCTGCGTGACGGCTTTTACTGGTGGGGACCGCTGCGCGACGTGGTGTCGTTTGCGGTTTTTGTCGCGAGCTTCTTCGGTCGCAATGTCGAGTGGCGCGGCCATCGTTACGGCGTGCAAGCCGACAATACGCTGGCTTATTATGGTGAGGTCGAAACGTGATGCGTTGTCTGTTTCTTCAAGCGCCTTCTTTTGATGGCTTCGACGGCGGCGCCGGCGCGCGCTATCAGATGAAGCGCGAGGTGAAATCCTTCTGGTTCCCGACCTGGCTGGCGCAAGCCGCCGCCATGGTGCCCGGCTCCAAGATCATCGACGCGCCGCCGCATGATCTGACCTTCAAGGATATCGAAGAGGATGTGAAATCGCACGACTTCATCGTGATCCACACCTCGACGCCGAGCTTCAAGTCCGATGCGAAGTCGGCGGCCATGATCCGCGCGCTCAATCCGACGGCCAAGATCGGCTTCATCGGCGCCAAGGTCGCGGTCGAGCCGCAGCAGAGCCTAGACGCCGCTCCCGCGATCGATTTCGTCTGCCGCAACGAATACGAATACGCCATCAAGGAGCTTGCCGAGGGCGCGGATTGGTCGACCATCAAAGGCCTGTCCTATCGCGGGCCGGATGGCAAGATCATCCACAATCCCGAGCGCGAGATCCTGATGGACATGGACCAACTGCCGTCCGTGCTTCCGGTCTATAAGCAACTCAAGGTCGAGAAGTATTTCGGCGGCTATCTCCGGCACCCCTATATGAGCTGGTATACCGGCCGCGGCTGTAAATCGCGCTGCACCTTCTGCCTGTGGCCGCAGACCATCGGCGGGCACAAATACCGCGCCCAGTCGATCGAGCGGGTGGTCGAGGACGTCAAATACGTCATGAAGGAATTTCCGCAGGTGAAGGAAATCTTCTTCGACGACGATACGCTGACCGACGATCATCCTCGCGTCGAGGCGCTCGCCCGCGCGCTCGGCCCGCTCGGCGTCACCTGGTCGTGCAATGCCAAGGCCAATGTGCCGCGCAAGACGCTCGAAGTCATGAAGGAGAACGGCCTGCGGCTCCTGCTCGTCGGCTACGAATCTGGCAACCAGAAGATCCTGCACAATATCAAGAAAGGCCTTCTGGTCGACGTCGCGCGCCGCTTCGCCAAGGATTGCCACGAGCTCGGCATCATCGTGCACGGCACGTTCATTCTCGGCCTGCCCGGCGAGACGCG
This sequence comes from Xanthobacteraceae bacterium, assembly GCA_036264635.1. Lineage (GTDB taxonomy): Bacteria > Pseudomonadota > Alphaproteobacteria > Rhizobiales > Xanthobacteraceae > BOG-931. The sequence goes on from DATAQN010000230.1 coordinate 11,207, forward strand.
CGAGACCATCAAAGAGACGCTGCAGTTCGCTAAGGACGTCAATCCGCGCACGCTGCAGGTGTCGCTTGCCGCGCCCTATCCGGGCACGTTCCTGTACAAACAGGCGAAAGAGAACGGCTGGTTCGCCACCGATACCGATCTGCTCACCGACGGCGGCACCCAGATCGCGCCGCTCGACTATCCGCATCTCGGCCACACCGAGATCTTCGATTCAGTCGAAGAGTTCTATAAGAAGTTCTACTTCCGCCCCTCCAAGATCGCCGAGATCCTGGGTGAGATGCTGACCAGCCGCGACATGCTGGTCCGCCGGCTCCGCGAAGGCGTCGAGTTCTTCCACTTCTTGCGCGCGCGCAAAGGGACGGCGCATTGACGTAGCGCGAGGTCTGCGAAACTCGTCATGGCCGGACTTGGTCCGGCCATCCACGTCTTTGCGTCGCGGCCGTTAAGACGTAGATGCCCGCAACAAGTGCGGGCATGATGCTGACTATCTCTTTGGATTAACTCTTCAAATATCCGTTCTGCCGAAACCAGCTGATCGCATCGGCGATGGCCTCAGTGTAAGGCCGCGCGCGATAGCCCAATTCGCGCTCGGCTTTCGCGGAGGTGAAGAACATCAGGTCCTTGGCAAGCTTCAGACCTGTGGTGGTGACGAACGGCTCCTTGCCGGTGAAATACGCGACTGCTTCGGCGCCATAGGCGATCGGATAGATGAGCCGGCGCGGCAGGCGCAGCTTCGGCGGCGTCCGGCCCATCTGATTGGCGATTGCCGCCAACATGTCGCCAAGCCGCACGTCCTGGCCGCCGAGAATGTAACGCTCGCCGATGCGGCCTTTCTTCCAGGCGGCGATATGGCCCGCAGCGACGTCTTCGACATGGACGAGGTTGAGGCCGGTATCGACGAAGGCCGGCATCCGCCCGGAAGCCGCTTCGACAATGATCCGCCCGGTCGGGGTCGGCCGCACGTCGCTCGGCCCGATCGGGGTCGAAGGATTGACGATGACGGCCTGCAGGCTCTGCGCGGCCACCATCTCTTCGACCAGGCGTTCGGCGACGACCTTGCTGTATTTGTAGGCGCCGACCGCCGATTGCGGATCGAGCCGCGAGGTCTCGTCGCTCGGAGTGCCGTCGGGCTGCGCCTTCAATGTCGCGACGCTTGACGTATAGACGATGCGCTCGATGCCGGCGCGCTTGGCGGCGTCCATCAGCGCGCGCGTGCCATCCACATTGGTGCGGATGATTTCATTGTCGTCACGCGCCCACAGCCGGTAATCGGCGGCGACGTGAAACAGCACGCGGACATTTTCCAGCGCGCGGTCGAGTGACGCCGCGTCGCGCAGATCGCCTTGCACGATGTCGAGCTTCGGATCGGCGAGGTTGACCCGCGAACTGGTCGAACGTACCAGCACGCGGACCCGTTCGCCCATCGCCAGCAATTGGCGCGCGACCGCCGAGCCGACAAAGCCGCTGGCGCCGGTAACCAGGATCATGCGAGCCCCCCATTTCCGGCACGGCGGCGGATAGTATAATTCGCTCTCTGCGCATGCCTGAGAGGGGCCGGGATCATGAACATGTTTTGCCGATCAATCACTTTCTTTGCCATTTGCAGTGCCGCTTATCTCACTGCTGCTGGTCATGCAGCAGCTCAGACGAAAGCGCAACCCGCGGCTGCCCCGCGGCACGTGCAGGTCGATCTGTTTCGTGGACTGGCCGATATCTTCTCGCGCGGCATGGACACGCTGACCGACAAGCTCAATCGGCAGGGGTATACCGCGCGGGTCTATAGCCACACGCACTGGCAGTCGGTGGCGCGACACATCGCTGATAGATACGCGCGCGGCGACCGCGACATCGTGGTCCTGATCGGCCATTCGCTAGGGGCCGATGCCACCCTACAGATCGCCAATATGCTTGCCAGGTCGAATGTTCCTGTCGACCTGATCGTCACATTCGACGGCACACATCCACATCGAGTGCCCGATAACGTTCGCCACTTGGTGAACTTTTACCAGAACAATGGCTTCGGCAAGCCAATCAGTCCGGGCGCGGGGTTTTCCGGGGAACTCAACAATGTCGATCTCACTGCGGATTCGAATCTATCGCACGTGACCATCGACAAGTCGCACAGGCTCCATGCCGAGGTCATCGCCAAGATCGCCGCCATCGTCAACAAGGACGTTGTGGCCGCGCGCAAAGCCAAGAAGCCGAAAGCGAAAAAGCCGCAATCGGCTCAGCCAAAAGCCGCGTAACAGTACACGAGGAAATCATGAAACTGCCCAGCCGGATCGTCGATCTGTCCTCGCCGCTCGAAAATGAAACGGTCTACGACCCGCCGTTCATGCGGCCGAAGATCAAATATCTCAGCAACGCCGAGACGGCGCCGCTTCTCACCGAACTGTTTCCGGGGCTGCGTGTCGAGGATCTGCCGGAAGGCGAGGGCTGGGCCATCGAGCAGATCGACCTCACCACCCATAACGGCACGCATATGGATGCGCCGATCCATTTCCAGTCGAAGACCATCGACGGCAAGCCGATGATGACCATCGATCAGGTGCCGCTCGATTGGTTCTTCCGTCCCGGCGTCAAGCTTGATTTCCGCAAAGTTCCTGACGGCCATGTGGTCACGGCCGCCGAGGTCGAGGCCGAGCTCAAGCGCGTCGGTCACGAGCTCAAGCCGTTCGACATCGTGCTGGTCAATACGCGCGCCTCGAGCTGCATCGGCACCGACGAATATCTCACCGCCGGCTGCGGCATGGGCCGCGAGGCGACGCTTTATCTGACCTCACGCGGCGTGCGCGTCACCGGCATCGACGCCTGGGGCTGGGACGCGCCCTTCGTGCACATCCGCGAGCGCTGGCTGAAAACGCACGATCCGTCGATCATCTGGGAAGGCCACAAAGCCGGCCGCGAAATCCCATACTGCCACATGGAAAAATTATGCAATCTGGAACAACTGCCGGACCATGGTTTCACCGTGGCCTGCTTTCCCCATAAGGTGAAAGCTGGTTCGGCCGGCTGGACCCGGGCGGTGGCGCTGTTTGATTGAATTTCAAGACCATTGAATGAAGACCGGGTCGACCTAGATACGGTGCGGCTGAAACTGTACCCAAAACGGCGGGTGCCATGCCTTTCCTGGCCTTTGTCCTCAATATCCTTTGGATCGTGTTCGGCGGCCTCTGGATGGCCGTCGGTTGGCTGATTGCCGCCCTGATTATGGCGATCACCATTATTGGTCTGCCGTGGGCCTGGGCGGCCTTCAACATCGCGTCCTATACGCTGTTACCATTCGGCCGTAAGGCCGTGTCGCGCGCCGAATATTCCGGCCACGACATCGGAACCGGTCCGCTCGGCCTTTTGGGCAATATCATTTGGTTGGTCCTGGCCGGCTGGTGGCTCGCGCTCGGTCATCTGATCACGGCCGTGCTTCTCGCCATCACCATCGTCGGAATCCCGTTCGCCTGGGCGCATCTGAAACTCGCCGGTATCGCGCTGTGGCCGATCGGCAAGGAGATCGTGCCGGCGGATGCTATGCCGGGGCGGCTGCCTGGGCGCGCGACCTAACGTCCTGCGCGCGTTGCACATGAGCGGCTCTTACGCGATGCCGCCGCCGTGGGCGGCAGGATCGATATAATCGTCCTTCAGACGTTAGAGTTGTCTGCGGCCAATTGCTATGTGGCCTTTCGCACCCAAACCTTATTGTCGTGAAACGCCGCGCCGCCGAACGGCGCTATCGTGTCGGCGCCGGTGAGCGTATTGATGCCGCAGCCGTCGGCATAGGCCGAATTGGGCCAGATCGATTCCGCGATCAGCACTCCGCGGCGCACGCCGTCGAACAGTCTTGCATGGATGCGCACTTGGCCGCGCCGGTTGCCGAGCGTGACCAGATCGCCGCTCGCGATGCCGAGCGGCGCCGCATCATCGGGATGAATCATCACTTCCGGCCGTCCCTCCTTGGCGCGCGACGTCGGTGTCTCGGAGAAGGTCGAATTGAGAAAGCCGCGCGATGGCGAGGTCGCGAGCCGGAACGGATGCTCGGCGTCGGCTTCCTCGATGACCTCCCAGTGATCAGGCAATGCCGGCATCGGCGACTTGCTTTCGTATCTCTGCCAGCGGCCGAACGGCACATTGGGCCAATCGGGCTTGAAGCGGAATTTGCCGTCTTTGTAGGCGAAGCCTTTGAGATAATGCGCGGTCTCGAAATCCGGCTGGCAGTCGATCCAGCGATTGGCTTCGAGTTCTTTGAGCGTGCCCCAACCGGACTTTTGTAGCGTCGCGTCGATCAGTTCGCGCGGCGTCATATGGAAGCCCGGATGCTCGGCGCCGAGCCTTTTGCCGAGTGCGCAGATCACCTCGTGATTGTTGCGGCACTCACCGCGCGGCTCGATCAGTTTCGGGCCGAGCAGGATGTATTGGCTGCCGCCCGCCGTGTAGATGTCGTCGTGCTCGACAAACATGGTGGCGGGCAGAACGACATCCGCCATCTTGGCGGTGTCGGTCATCATCTGCTCGTGCACGCAGACGAAGAGGTCATCGCGGGCAAAGCCTTGTTTGACGATGTTCTGATCCGGCGCAACCGAAACCGGGTTGGTATTCTGGATCAGCATGGCGGTCACCGGCGGTCCGCCGAACAACGCCGCCTTGTCCCCCGTTAGGATCGCGCCTATGCGCGATTGATCGAGCATGCGGATCGACGGATCTCTGATGTCACTGCCGTCGATCAGGCTGATGTCGAGATGATAGATCCCGGCATTGGCATGGAAAGCGCCGCCGCCTTCGTGGCGCCAGGCGCCGATCACGGCGGCGATGCAGCTTGCGGCATGCATATTGACGGAGCCGTTGCGCGAGCGCGAGAAGCCAAAGCCGAGTCGGAAATAGGCACGCGGGCGCTCGGAGATCAGCCGAGCAAAGGCTTCGATCGTCTCCACCGAACAGCCCGTGATCTTCGCGGCCCAGTCGGGTCCGCGCGTACGCACGTGCGCGGCCAGCTCGCGCGGCGCGTCCGTGTAGTGCTCGAGATAGTCCCAGTCGGCTTTGCTGTCGCGAAACAGACAGTGCATGACCGCGCAGGCCAGGGCGCCATCGGTGCCAGGCCGAATCAAGATCTGCAGGTCGGCCTGCTTCATCGTTGCGTTCATATAGACGTCGACGACGGCGATCTTGGCTTGGCGCTCCTTGCGGGCGCGCGTCGCATGCGTCATCACATTGACCTGGGTGTTCACCGCATTGGTGCCCCAGATGACGATGAGATCTGACCTCGCCATTTCGCGCGGATCAGGGCCGGCAAGCTTGCCGGCGCCGGCAATGAAACCCGCGCGCGCCGGATTATTGCAGATGGTGGAGAAGAAGCCGGAATATTTCTTGGCGTGACGCAGGCGGTGAATGCCGTCGCGCATCACATAGCCCATGGTGCCGGCATACTGATAAGGCCACACCGCCTGCGCGCCGTGCTTCTGCTCGGCGCGGATAAAATTCTCGGCGACGATGTCGAGTGCGTCGTCCCAGGAAATTTGCTGGAACTGGCCTGAACCCTTGGGTCCAACGCGGCGCAGCGGATGCAGCAAACGGTCCTGATGCTCGACGCGCTCGGCATAGCGCGCGACCTTGGCGCAGATTACGCCGGCCGTATAGGCGTTGTCGGCCGCGCCACGAATGCGCCCGATGGTCTGGCCGTCAAAAACCTCGACCTCGAGCGCGCAAGTCGACGGGCAGTCGTGCGGGCAGGCGGAAGCCTTGATGCGCGGTCGGACGAGCTGGTTCATCGGCCTTTAGGTGAGTCTCGATCCCGGCAGTGTAAACGATATCACTGGGGCGCGGTACCCGACGCTGCGAGCAAATTCCCAAAAGAAATCAAGCTAAAGCCTGGCGCGCAGCCGCCTGGCCGCCTCGACCATGACGCGCAGCTTTTCCTGCGCCAATGTCCTGCTGATGGTCATCAGCCCGCAATCGGGCGCAAGCCAGACCTGTTTAGGATCAAGCACTTCGAGCACCTCGCCGACGCGCCGTTCGATGGTCTCGACTGTGGGCGCAGGCGTATCGCCCGGATCGACGCAGCCGAACATGACGAAGCGGCTCCCGCACATTTTCAGGACGTGCGGATCGAAGCTGCTGCGGCCGAACTCGACGGTGAAGCCGCCGATGCGCGTTTCCATCAGATGCGGCAGCAAATCCTTGTATTCGTATTGATGCTGCCGGTAACCGCCGCCCGGATAGCCGTAGCAGAGATGCACGACGGTTGGGACCGTGATGCCTTCGAGGCAGCGGTCGAGCGCCCTGGCGCCGTAGGCGACGACTTTGTCGTGGTAGCGCGTCATCGCCGGCTCGTCGATCTGAAGGACATCGCAGCCGGCGGCCTGCAGATCGCGTAACTCGCCGTTGATCGCGGCGGCCGCATCGAGCGCGAGCTCCTCCTCGCTGTCGTAAAACTCGTTGGCGGCGCTATCGGTCACGGTCATCGGCCCCGGCACCGCCATTTTCAGCGGGAGCCGGGTATGCGATCGGGCGACATGCAGATCTTCGACCGATGCCGCGGCGCGGCGTGTGATCTTGCCGGTGATGCGCGGCACCATGCGATTGGCGGCACGGTTGCGATAAATCTCCTTGTTGACGAGATTCCTGGTGTCGATCCCGTCCCACGCGCCGGCGACGTGGAAGATGAAATGCGTCCGCCGCATCTCGCCATCGGTTAGAATGTCGAGGCCGAGTTCTTCCTGCTCGCGCAGCACGACGATCGTAGCATCGTCCAGAGCTTCCTTGAGCGGCGCGCCGGTCATGCGGAACGTGGCTTCGCTGCGCGCCGTATCGGCAAGCCAGGCAGGGCGGGGGAAGCTTCCGACGCTGGTTGTGGCAAGCGCTTCGAATGATGATCGAACGGGCGTTTCTCCAGGCATGATTATTCCACGGCTTTGATCTGTTGCATTGTGCGTCACACGATAACATGCTCGCCCAAACGTCATAGACGGCACGAGGCTGGCGCCTATATTCTGCAACCGCCGTCAAAGAGATGAGCCAAGGGCTGAGTCAGGGAGAGAACATAATGAAAGCTGCTGTTCTCGGCGACAGCGGGGTCGAGATCCGCGATCTGCCCAAGCTTGAACCCAAGCCGAATGAAGTTTTGATCCGGGTGCGGGCCTCGAGCCTCAATCGCGCCGATCTTCTGGTGGCATCAGGACACCAACACGGCAGTGTCGGCGGCGTCGGTGCGCGGATCGGGCTTGAATGTTCGGGCGAAGTCGAGGCCGTCGGCAGCGAGGTGAAAGATATAAAGCCGGGCGACCGGGTCATGGCGTCGGCGCCTGGGGGTTTTGCCGAATATGCCGTCACCGATGCCGGACGCGTCAATCGCATCCCTGGCAACAACATGACCTACGAGCAGGCGGCCTGCTTGCCGGTCGCGCTGCAGACCATGCACAACGCAGTTGTGACCGCGGGCCGGCTGAAGCGCGGCGAAACCATGCTGATGCAGGGCGCGAGCGCCGGCGTCGGTCTGATGGGCATGCAGATCGCCAAACTGATGGGCGCCTCGCGCGTGCTTGGAACATCGACCAATGCGCAGCGCCGGGGGCGGCTCGCCGAATATGGCTGCGATGTCGCAATCGATACGACCGATCCGGCCTGGCCAGATCAGGTCAAGAAGGCGACAGACGGCAAGGGTGTTAACCTTATTGTTGATTTGGTTTCAGGCGGCGTCGCCAGCGGCAATCTCGCGGCGGCCGCGCTCCTTGGCCGCATCGTCAATGTCGGCCGGCTCGGCGGCATGAAGGGTGAATTCGATTTCGACCTGCACGCGCTGAAGCGCATCGACTATATCGGCGTGACGTTCCGCACCCGAACTATCGAAGAAGTTCGCGAGATCAATCGCTTGCTGCGGGCCGACCTATGGCCGGCGGTTGAAGCTGGAAAGTTGTCGCTGCCGATCTACAAAACTTATAAGCTCGCCGATGTTGCCGAGGCGCTGGCCGTGATGCGCGCCAATCAACATTTTGGCAAGATCGTCATCACCGTGTCATGAAAAAGAAGCAGCCAGCGCGAAAACGGGCGCGAACAAAGAAAAAAGCGTCCACAGCGTCCACAGCGCGCGTATCTAAGCGTGAATACCGACTTGCTCTTGGCGAATCAGTCCGGCATAGATTCCATATGACTGATTCGGCGAAGGGGCCCACGCCGGTATTGGCTGCGGGCGGAATCGTCTTACGCGGTACAGCGAGACCACGCATCGCCGTCGTGCGCATGCGACGGGAAAAGGCCTGGGTGTTGCCAAAGGGCAAGCTCATGCCGCGCGAACATCCGCGGGACGCTGCTAAACGCGAAGTCGTGGAAGAGACCGGGCACGAAGTGTCGGTCCATGAATTCCTCGGCTCGATGTCCTATGCCGTCGAAGGCAAGGTCAAGATCGTCCAGTTCTGGTTGATGCGCGCCATGGGCCCGCCGACGCACGAGCTCATGGACGACGTGAAGGCGGTGAAATGGTTGCCGCTGAAGGAGGCGATCAAGACACTGACGCGGCCGCATGAGAAGGTGTTTCTCACCCATGTCGGCCCGATCGCGCTCAGCCATGTGAGGAAAGTCGCGCACGAAAAGGCGCGGTCCGCCTCGCGCAAGACGACCACGCGCCGGCGGCGGAACATGCCGGCTTCGCCCATGGCGCCGGCCGCGCCAGTCGAGCACGTGATCGCGATGGACTACGAGAAGGCGCGGCCCTCGACCTTCGTCAAGGCGCTAGGCACCTGGATCGGCCGTGTCGCTCACGGCGGCGCGCGCCGGGTCGGGTAAAACCGGCGCCTCTAATCATCCCAACTGATAAATACCGAGGATCAGCGAAGCGAGAAGCCGCATCGGCGCAACTCACGCTGCCGCTTTCAGACGCTCGATGGCCTGGCGCACCGTCGGCTCGAGACCCGCGCCGCCCGTGTCCAGATAAGCGAAGATCGCCGCACGCATGCGCGGATCCCAGAATTTCCTGATGTGCTCTGCCGTGCCGGCCACCGCCAGGTCGGGCCCTTGGCTCGCAAAGAATTTGCCAATCTGGTTCGCCATATAGACGAGCTTTTCGGACGTATGTGACGTGCCGGCGGACATGCTCAGGCGACGCTCTCTGCGAGGGGGATTGCCGGCGTTGCGGCGATACGGTGCGGGTGTGTGAAAACCTCAAAGCCATCGTCGCGGGCGATGGCGATCAGCGTGATCCCGGCAAGCTCAGCAGTCCGTATCGCGAGCGCGGTTGGCGCCGACACCGCGACGATGACCGGCACGCCAAGGGCCGCCGTTTTCTGCACCATTTCGACCGATACCCGGCTGGTCAGCAGCACCATGCCGGCCTTGCAGGCGATGCGCTCGCGGGCGAGCGCGCCGCAGAGCTTGTCGAGCGCGTTGTGCCGGCCGACATCCTCGCGGAGCGCGACAAGGCCGAGATCGCTGCGCCAGAAGGCTGCGGCGTGAACGGCGCGCGTTTGCCGGTTCAGGTCCTGGCGCGGCGGTATTGCTGCAAGCGCCCGCATGATCTCGCTCGCCTGGATCGCGTGGCTCACGGCGTCATCGACGCGCGGCACCGGGCGCAGCGCTTCGGCGAGGCTTTCGATGCCGCACAGGCCGCATCCGGTCGGGCCGGCTATATGCCGCCGCCGCTCGGCGAGTGCTGTGGTGCGCGGTTCGGAGAGCCACATGCGCAGTTCGATGCCGATATCCTGCTCGACGATCTCAAGCTGCTGGATGTCTTCAGGCGCCGCGATAATGCCTTCAGTGAAACTGAAGCCGACGGCAAAGTCCTGCAGATCCTGCGGCGTCGCCATCATCACCGCATAAGAGCCGCCGTTATAGGTGAAGGCGACAGCACTCTCCTCCGGAATGAGGCGCTCGCCTGGCGCGAGACGCGGCGATGGCCCGGCGCGCCAGGCCTTTTCAGCGACACGTATGACGGGCGGCGTCACGCGTTACTCCGCCGCCTCGACGATGATGCGCCGGCTCTGCCTTGCCCGCTCGTTATATTGCTGCTGCCAATCGGTCGGGCCGTTCGACGGCGTGATCTGCACCGCCGTGACCTTGCATTCCGGGCAATTGGTCGCCCAGTCCGAAAAATCGGTGGTGATGACGTTAGCCTGCGTGTTCGGATGGTGGAACGTCGTATAGACGACGCCCGGCGCGACGCGCTCGGTAATCAGCGCGCGCAGCGTCGTCTCGCCGGCGCGGCTGGCGAGCTTGACCCAATCGCCGTCGCGCACGCCGCGCTGTTCGGCATCGTGCGGATGGATCTCCAGGCGGTCCTCTTTGTGCCACGCGACATTGTCGGTGCGGCGGGTCTGCGCGCCGACATTGTACTGGCTGAGAATCCGGCCAGTGGTGAGCAGGAGCGGGAAACGCGGGCCGGTCCTCTCGTCGGTCGCGATATATTCGGTGACGATAAACTTGCCCTTGCCGCGCACGAAGCCGCCGATATGCATGATCGGCGTGCCGGCTGGCGCCTTGTCGTTGCACGGCCACTGCACCGAGCCCATCTCTTCGATCTTCTTGAACGAGACGCCGGCGAAGGTCGGCGTCAGCTGCGCGATCTCGTCCATGATCTGCGAGGGGTGGTCGTAATGCATGGGAAAGCCCATGGCCTTCGCCAGCATCACGGTGATTTCCCAATCCTCGTAACCGTTCTTGGGCGCCATCACCTTGCGCACGAGCTGAATGCGGCGCTCGGCATTGATGAAAGTCCCGTTCTTTTCCAGGAAGGTCGAGCCGGGCAGAAAGACGTGGGCGTAATTGGCGGTCTCGTTGAGGAACAGATCCTGCACGATGACGCACTCCATCGCTGCGAGGCCCGCGGCGACGTGCTTGGTGTCAGGGTCGGACTGCAAGATGTCCTCGCCCTGGATGTAGATGCCCTTGAAGGTACCGTCGACAGCCGCGTCGAGCATATTAAGGATGCGCAGGCCCGGCTCTTTTTCGAGCTTCACGCCCCACAACGCCTCGAACATTTCGCGCGTCGCGTCGCCCGAGATGTGGCGATATCCGGACAGCTCGTGCGGGAACGAGCCCATGTCGCAGGAGCCCTGCACGTTGTTCTGCCCGCGCAGTGGATTCACGCCGACGCCAGGCCGGCCGATATTGCCGGTGGCCATCGCAAGATTGGCGATCGCCATCACGGTGGTCGAGCCTTGGCTGTGTTCGGTGACGCCGAGCCCGTAATAGATCGCGCCGTTGCCGCCGGTGGCGTAAAGCCGCGCCGCTTTGCGGATGGTTTCGGCGGGCACGCCGGTGATTTTGGCGACCGCCTCGGGGCTGTGGCGCTCGTCCGCAACAAATTCGGCCCAGTGCTGGAACTCGTCCCAGTCGCAGCGCTCACGCACGAAGGTCTCATTCGCCAGCCCTTCCGTGACGATGACATGGGCGAGCGCGGTCAGCATCGCCACATTGGTGCCAGGCAGCAGCGGCAGATGATAGGCCGCTTCGATATGGGTCGAGCGCACCAGATCGATGGCGCGCGGATCGATGACGATGATCTTGGCGCCCTGCCGCAGCCGCTTCTTCAGGCGCGAGGCGAAGACCGGATGGGCGTCTGTCGGATTGGCGCCGATCAGGATCACGACGTCGGTGTCTTCGACCGAATCGAAATCCTGCGTGCCGGCCGACGTGCCGAAGGTCTGCGACAGGCCGTAGCCGGTCGGCGAATGGCAGACGCGGGCGCAGGTGTCGACGTTGTTGGTGCCGAAGCCGCCGCGGATCAGCTTTTGCACCAGGAAGGTTTCTTCGTCGGTGCAGCGCGACGAGGTGATGCCGCCGATCGAGGCCTTGCCGTATTTGGCCTGAATCCGTTTGAGCTCAGAAGCCGCATGCGCAATCGCCTCCTCCCATGACACTTCGCGCCACGGCTCGGTGATTTTCGCGCGGATCATCGGCTTCAGGATCCGCTCGCGGTGATTGGCATAGCCCCAGGCGAAGCGGCCTTTGACGCACGAGTGCCCGCGATTGGCCTTGCCGTCCTTGTACGGCACCATCCGCACCAGTTCGTCGCCGCGCATCTCCGCCTTGAACGAACAACCGACGCCGCAATAGGCGCAGGTCGTCACCACGGAATGTTCCGGCGTGCCGATATCGATGACGGCCTTCTCGTTTAGTGTCGCGGTCGGGCAGGCCTGCACGCACGCGCCGCACGATACGCATTCCGAGGTCAGGAAGCTTTCTTCCATGCCGGGCGATACGACCGAGCTGAAGCCGCGGCCGGCGATGGTCAGCGCGAAGGTGCCTTGCACTTCTTCGCAGGCGCGGACGCAGCGTGAGCAGACGATGCATTTGGACGGATCGTAGGTGAAATAGGGGTTGGACTCGTCCTTGCCGGGATTGGGGTGCTTTTTGCCGCTATAGCCGTAGCGCACATCGCGCAGGCCGACCGCACCGGCCATGTCCTGCAATTCGCAGTCGCCATTGGCCGAGCAGGTGAGGCAATCGAGCGGATGATCGGAGATGTAAAGCTCCATTACGCCTTTGCGCAGGCGCTTGAGCCGCTCGGTCTGTGTGCGCACCACCATGCCGGGCCCGACCGGCGTGGTGCAGGAGGCGGGCGTGCCGGCACGGCCCTCGATCTCGACCAGGCACAACCGGCAGGAGCCGAAGGCGTCGAGCATATCGGTAGCGCAGAGTTTCGGGATCTGCGTGCCGAGCTCCATCGCCGCGCGCATGATCGAGGTGCCCTCCGGTACTGTGATCGAGGCGCCATCGATGGTCAGCGTAATCGTCTTTTCCGCTTTGGAGCGGGGCGTGCCGAAATCGATCTCGTGAACGAGCGACATGACGTCCTCTCTTTCATTCGGCGGCGGCGAGGCGGTTCGCGCCGCGCGGCGCTGCGCCAAAATCTTCCGGGAAGTGGGTGAGCGCGCTCATCACCGGATAGGGCGTGAAGCCGCCGAGCGCACAGAGCGAGCCAAATTTCATGGTGTTGCAAAGGTCTTCCAGCACCGTGAGATTCGCCGCTCGGTTGCCGTCGGCGATGATGCGGTCGAGCACTTCGACGCCGCGGGTCGAGCCGATGCGGCAGGGCGTGCACTTGCCGCAGGATTCGATGGCGCAGAATTCCATCGCGAAGCGCGCCTGCTTCGCCATATTCACACTGTCGTCGAACACGACAATGCCGCCGTGGCCGATCAGCCCGTCGCGCGCCGCGAAGGCTTCGTAGTCGAACAGCGTGTCGAATAAAGCGCGCGGAAAATAGGCGCCGAGCGGCCCGCCGACCTGAACGGCGCGCACCGGCCGGCCGGTCAAGGTGCCGCCGCCGATATCGTCGACCAGTTCGCCCAGCGTGACGCCAAACGCGGTCTCGAATAGGCCGCCATATTTGATGTTACCGGCGAGCTGGATCGGCATTGTGCCGCGCGATTTGCCAGTGCCGAAATCGTGATAGAAGTCCGCGCCGCGCTCAAGAATGAGCGGCACCGCGGCAAAGGTCAGCACGTTGTTGATGACGGTCGGCCGGCCGAACAGGCCGCGATGCGCGGGGAGTGGCGGCTTGGCGCGCACGACGCCGCGCTTGCCCTCGATGCTTTCGAGCAGCGAGGTCTCCTCGCCGCAGACATACGCGCCGGCGCCAGCCCGGACTTCGATATCGAAACTGAAATCCGAGCCGCCGACTTTTGTCCCAAGCAAGCCGCCGCGCCGCGCCGCGCTGATGGCCGCCTCCATCGCCGCGATCGCATGCGGATATTCGGAGCGGATGTAGATGTAGCCTTTGCTGGCGCCGACGGCGAAGCCGGCGATGGTCATGCCTTCGATCACCACGAAGGGATCGCCTTCCATGATCATGCGATCGGCGAAAGTGCCGCTGTCGCCTTCGTCGGCATTGCAGACGATGTGCTTCTGCGGCGCTTCCGTTTGCGCAACAGTCCGCCATTTGATGCCGGTCGGAAATCCGGCGCCGCCGCGCCCGCGCAATCCGGACTGGAAAACGCATTCAACCGTGGCCTTCGGCCCGGCTGACAGGGCCCGTTGCAATCCCTTGGTGCCGCCGTGGGCGCGGTAATCATCGAACGAGCGCGGGTCGGTAACGCCACAGCGCGCGAAGGTCAGCCGCGTCTGGCGTTTCAGCCACGAAATATCCTCCGCCGCTCCGAGCTGCAGTTTGTGGCTGGCATTGGCCAGCATGGCGTCGAGCAGGCTTTCGGCGTCGGCGGCCGTCGCCGGGCCAAAAGCAATCCGCCCTTCCGGTCGGTCCAGTTCCACCAGCGGTTCGAGCCAATAGAGCCCGCGCGAGCCGGTACGGACGATATCAATGGCGACATTGCGCTTCTTGGCTGCGGCGGCCAGCGCAACCGCGACCTCGTCAGCGCCCACTGCGATGGCGCCGGCGTCGCGCGGAATGAAGAGGCGCAAGCTCACCGCTGCGCCTTCGCGACCAGCGCATCGAGCCGTGTCTCATCGAGCCGGCCGACGACACGTTCGTCGAGCATCGCCGACGGCGCGGTGGCGCAGAGCCCAAGACAATAAACCGGCTGCAGCGTCACGCGGCGGTCCGGCGTTGTGTCCCCAATTGACACACCAAGCGCAGCCTCGGCGCGCGCCGCGAGCGCATCGCTGCCTGCCGCCTGGCAGGCCTCCGCGCGGCAAAGCTTCAGCACATGCCGGCCGCGCGGCTCGGACGTGAAGTCATGATAAAAGGTGATGACGCCGTGGACTTCGGCGCGCGAAAGATTGAGTGCCGTTGCAATGATCGGCACTGCATCCTCTGGGACGCAGCCGAAAGTGTGCTGAACAGCATGCAGAATCGGCAACAGCGGCCCCTCGAGGCCGTGATGCTCGGCTATGATTTGCGCGGTTCGCTCCGCGCTCCATGGTTCGAAAGCGGGCACGCCTGCACACTCAAAAGTGGTGGCGTTCTTAATGGCTTAGAGTGTTGCTTGGAATCAATAAAGATGATCCGTCACCCGATCAGCATAGCCGATCAGGCACGATCATGAACGCTGATTGGATGATCGGGTTTTTTTGCTCTTGATCGTTACGTGGCCGGCGCTTCCGGTCGGCCTTGTTTCTTTGACAGCGGACGGCTGCTCCAAAATCTTTGCCAGCTGCCGTGCTTCGGCGAGCAGCGCCGTGATCAGGGGCGTGGTCGGCTCGCGGTCGGGCACGACGAGGCCGACGGCATGTGTCACAAGCGGACCGACAATCGGGATCGAACGGACGTTGTCGGTCAGGCCGAGCGTCTCGGCGAGCTTCGCCGGCATGATCGTTGCCCAATGGCCGCTGCGCACATGCGAAAACAACACGATGACCGAATTGGATTCGAGCGTCGGCGCGGGCTCGCTGCCGGCGCCGCGCAGGAGTCCGTCGAGGATGCGCCGGTTCTGCATGTCCGGCGTCAGCAGACAGAGCGGGATCTTCGCCACCTCCGCCCAGCTCACCTGATCGCGGTCGCCGAGCGGCGCCGAGCGCGAGGTCAGAAGCCTGTATTCCTCCTGGTAAAGCGTAACCGATTTGACGCGGCCCAGCGGCTCATTGTCGAGATAGGTAAGGCCGGCATCCACCTCGAGATTCTCGATCATATTCAGGATCTGGATCGATGTGCGCGACAGGATGGTGAAACGCACATCGGGATGCTTGGCGCGGTACGGTGTCGTCAGCATCGCGCTCATGCCGAGCATGGTCGGGATCGCGGCGATGCGGATGTGGCCGACCAGGCCGCGCTTGAGTGCATCGATATCCTGCCGCATGGCCCGCGCGTCGCCGACGATGCGCCGCGCCCATTCCAGGACGCGCTCGCCCTCCGGTGTGAAACCGCGGAAGCGCGAGCCGCGCTGCACCAGAAGCACGCCGAACATGTCTTCCAGATATTTGATGCCGGCCGACAGCGTCGGCTGGCTGACGCGGCAGGCTTCGGCGGCGCGGCCGAAATGCTCTTCGCGCGCCAGCGCGATAATGAATTCGAGCTTATCGATCATCTAAAAACTTGCATTCAAATTCTTAGGCTTCGCGGCCGACTCCTTAGGCGATTGTCATAGGAATATCGCAGGTCGCGCGCGATCGCTAATCTTAAAGTCGCGATTTGCCAATCCGATAGATCAATCGCGAATTCAAATTATGGCCCGCCGAGCACCTCTGCGGCCTCTCGGTTTGCCGCCAAGCTTGCCGCGATCTCGCTCGGGATGCTGTCGGGCGTGGTCCCGTGGAACATGCTGTAATCGAGCACGAGCCGGCCCTCTCCCGAGAGGCTGGTGATGTCCTCATAGCGATGATTCCAGCGGATGTCGCGATAGGAGTAGATCCTGCGGGCATAGAGCGGCTGGGCCGAATTGTCGTCGACGCCGCTGAGGTTGAGTATAAAGACCGCCTCGGTTGCGGCGAGGTCGTCCGGTGCGAGGCCGTAAAGCTCGCTGGTCTCGTCGATGACGTGAAACAGCGTCCAGCTCAGGGCAAACATCGGATGTTCGCGGCGGTCGAGCTTGAGCTCGTAATAGCGGCGGAGCTGATGGCCCTCGTTCATGGTCTCGATCCGCAACACCCAGAGCCGCGCGGTCGCCTGCGAGATCGTGTTGTTGCGCGCATTGGCGACGCGGACCATCAGCGTCGGCCGGCCCTGCTGGATGGTGACGACGGGATGCTCGGCGAACAGGAAGCGTGCGCGGGGCCGGGAGAACCGGGCGAAGATCAACCCGGTCATCACGGCGAGAAAGCTCATGCCGGTGAAAATTTCGACCGTGGCGATGAGATGGCCATAGTTGGTCTGCGGATGCATGTCGCCATAGCCGACCGTCGCCAATGTCTCGATCGAGAAGTAGAACAGGCTCAGCGGCAGATCGGGCGAAACGTTCGCGATGGGATCTTTGCCGAGCCAATAGAGCAAGGCGTACACGGCGTTGAGCGCGATGAAAATCATCGCCGCGGTCGCAAAGAAGACCGGCCAATAGACGGTCAGCGAACGATGATACAGATCGGTCCAGAAGCCGGTGACAAGACCCCGGGTTTCGATCTCGCGCGAGCCGATACGCACGACGCGCGACTTGCTCGAGTCACCCGGGGCAGCCAGTCTCGGATTCTTCGCCAACGCGATCCTTTCCGCGCAAGCCTTAGGCCGGCACCTTGAGCCGGCTATAGACCTTGCGCGCATTGCCTTCGAAGATCTTCTTCTTGTCGGCGTCGGAAATCGGCGCCTCGTCGATGTAGCGCTTGGTATCGTCGAAGCCGAAGCCGGTTTTCGGATCGTTGCCCTTTACGGCGCCGACCATTTCCGACGCGAACAGAATGTTGTCGATCGGCACCACTTCGGTGAGCAGATCGATGCCGGGCTGATGATACACGCAGGTATCGAAGAAGATATTGTCGCCCATGATCTCGGCGAGTTCGGGCTTGCCGTTATTGAGCGCGATGCCCCGGAAACGGCCCCAGTGGAACGGCACTGCGCCGCCGCCATGTGGAATGATGAATTTCAGCTTGGGGAACGTCTTGAACAGGTCGGACAGGATGACCTGCATGAACACCATCGTGTCGCCATTGAGATAATATGACCCGGTGGTGTGCATCGCCGGATTGCAGCAGCCCGAGACGTGGATCATGCACGGCACGTCCAGCTCGATCATCTTTTCGTAGAGCGGAAACCAGGACTTGTCGGTCATCGGCGGCGAATTGAAATAGCCGCCGGACGGATCGGGGTTCAGATTGCAGCCGACGAAGCCCATCTTGATGCAGCGCTCGAGTTCGGCGGCGCTATGGCCCGGGTCGGCGCCCGGCGATTGCGGCAATTGGCAGACGCCGATGAAGTTCTTCGGGTAGAGCGAGACCACGCGCGCGATCAGGTCGTTGCAGATCTGCGACCATTCGAGGCTGACGCTCTCGTCGCCGATGTGGTGGCCCATGCCGGAGGCGCGCGGCGAGAAAATGCTGAGATCGGTGCCGCGTTCGCGCTGCAATCGGAGCTGGTTCTGCTCGATGCTTTCGCGGATCTCGTCGTCGGACATTTTCAGTGCCGCCCGCGACGGCATCGCCGCCTTGTCCTTGGCATTGGCGGCTGCGGTCTGTTCCTTGCGGAAGCGGTGCAGGTCCTTGGGTTCGGTGGTGTAATGGCCGTGGCAATCGATGATCATGATCACGCCGAATTGGGGGGTTGGGGACGCGCGATGCTACGGACCGTGGCGCGATTGTCAAACGGTGCCAACCATCTATAAGGAGGGCCCGGATCGCATGGGAGGCTCGAAATGGCTGATCTACCACGGCTCAACGGCATCATTCGCGCGCTGGAATCAGGCCAGCATGCTCTGACCTGTTTCACGCCCGCCGAGGTTTCCGGCGCCGTGGCCATGGCCACGTCCAAATATGACGGCTGCGTCTTCGAAATGGAGCACCAGCCCTGGGACGGCCGCCTGTTGCGGGACTGCCTGCAGTACATGCTCAACCGCGCCCAGATCGCCAAAGCCGCCTCCGTGGTGCCGGGCGTGACCCCGCTGGTCCGCGTTCCCGTTAACGGCGTCGAGATGGCGCAATGGCACGCCAAGCAGGCGCTCGATATGGGCTGCTACGGCGTCGTGTTTCCGCATATTTCGACAGTCGAAGAAGCCGCCAATGCGGTCGGCGCCTGCCGCTATCCGCGCCTCAAGAGCGCCGCGCATTTCGACCCGCCGGGCATCCGCGGCGACGGGCCGACCACGGCGGCGCGCTATTGGGGGCTGAGCCAGCAGGAATATTATCAGAAGGCCGACGTCTGGCCGCTCAATCCGCAAGGTGAGATTTTCTGCATCCTGCAGATCGAAGATACTCGCGGCGTCGAGAACCTCGACGACATGCTCAAGAACGTGCCGGGCATCGGCTGCATCCTGATCGGCGAAGGCGACCTGTCGCAGGAATTGGGTTATCCGCGGCAATACGAGCACAAGGTCGTGCTCGAATGGATGAAGCGCATCGTCGATACTTGCAAGAAGCACAATGTCGTCGTCGGCCATCCGCATGTCGAAGTGCACAATGCGGAACGCGTGGTCAGCGAAGGCTATCGCTTCCTGATGTGCGCGCCGGTGCAGAGCACCGGTCATCTCGACAAGACGCGGCAGGTTGTCGGGCGGGCGTGAGCGCCCCACGCTGACCGTGCCCGGTTTCGATCCGGCGATTTTCTAAAGCAGCAACGCTGCACGACTGCCCGGGTTAAAGCCCGGGCATGGCACGGCTACGGCTCGTCCGTATTCGACCGCGGACCCACGACGCTACCGGCCGCGAGCAGAAACCAGGCGAGGAAGATGTACCAGGCCGGATTGGCGGTCAGGCCTGGGATCGGCAACGAGATCGGCAGCGATGCCAGAACGCCTATCATGGCGAGGCAGCCGGCGACGACAAACAATGCTGCATTCGGTGCATATAATTTCATTGTAGCCCTCAATCCGAGCGCGCGAGCGGAGCAAAAACTGACCGAATGTGTCTTATGACGGTAAAACTTTGCTTAGCGAGGAACAGAAGAGCGACAAAACGGCTCAGCCGAATAGCTTAACCACGGCTTTTAAGTAACTAATAACCGCTGAATTCTATTGATACGGGCAAATTCCTGGACGCTCACGCGGTGCCGTAGTTCAAGGTCGCGTTTCCGAGGGAAGTTCGCTATGCGCCTGATCAAGAGGTTCTTCAAAGACGAGAGCGCCGCGACGGCAATCGAGTATGGGCTCATCGCGACCGGCATTGCGGTTGCGATCATTCCGGTCATCACCGGGCTCGGCACCAAGCTGAAAACTACCTTTTCGGCGATCTCGACGGCGCTGAAATAGCGCCGGGACAGCTCAACTCGGCGCTTTCGCATCCGGGCAAAAACTGCCAGAAGGCTCTGCTGAACATGCTGATTGGACGCGGCCGCAGTAGCTGCGCGGCTCCGCGGCCGATTTGGTATTTGGGGCGGGGCAGTTTTCACATGGAGCCACCCGATCAGTTTGCTATTGTGCTCGGCCTCGCCGTGCTGATCGGCTGCATCAATTACGTCTGGATCGGGCTGCCGCCGGCCATCGGCATGCTCCTTGGCTCGCTTGCCATATCGTTCCTCATCGTGACCAGCGATCACGTGCTGCATTTGCACATTCTGGGCTGGTTTCGCGAGTCGCTTGGCGATGCCGATCTGCCGCACTTCTTTCTCGACGGAGTGCTGGCGTTTTTGTTGTTCGCCGGCAGTTTGCATGTCGACGTTGGCGAGTTGAGCCGGCTGAAATGGCTGATCCTGATCCTCGCCACGGCGAGCGTGATGATCTCGACCATGGTCTTCGGTGGCGGCCTATGGTTCGTGCTCAATTTCCTTGGCGTCGATATTCCTTTTGTCTGGTGTGCTCTTCTCGGCGCCATTCTGGCGCCCACCGACGCCGTGGTCGTTGAAAATCTGCTGCGCAAGATCGGTCTGCCGGCCAATCTGCGCGCCGCGATCGTCGGCGAAAGCCTGTTCAATGACGGCGCCGGCGTGGTGCTGTTCCTCGCGGCGCTTGGCGTCACCCAAGGCGACGTCATTCATCTTGGCCATGGCACAGTGCTATTGGCGATGTTGCGCGAAATCGCCGGCGGCGCCGTGATTGGCTTTGCCACGGGCCTTCTCGCGGCGTGGCTGTTGCGTATCGTTCGTGAACAGGGCCTACAGCTGCTGATATCGATGGCGCTGGTGCTCGGATCTTATCGCCTCGCGCTTTTGTTCGACCTGTCGGGCCCCATTGCGGTCGTCGTCGCTGGGCTTTGCATCGGCGCGCCGTCGTATCGCTCCGGCCTTAGCCCGGACACGCGCGCGGCTCTGATCGGGTTCTGGTCGCCGCTCAATCAGATCTTGAACGCCATGCTGTTTCTGTTCATGGGCCTGCACATCCTTGGCCTCGTCGCCAAGGTCGGGATGGTGTTGCCGGTGCTGTTCGCCGTGCCGCTTGCCATCGCTTCGCGCTTCATCAGCGTTGCCATACCGATCGCTTTCCTCCGCGAGAGCCTGCGTGAGAAGTTTTCCGGCATCGTGGTCCTGACCTGGGCGGGCATGCGCGGCGGCATTTCGATCGCGCTCGCTTTGACGCTGCCTGACTCGCCTTGGCGCACACTGCTCCTGGTCATCACCTATGCCGTCGTGGTTTTCACCATCGTCGTGCAAGGCCTCACTTTCGCGGACGTGCTCCGCGCAGCTTATGGCGGGAAAAAGTTCGCCTAGAGCCTGATCCGGAAAAGCATGCCCTCGGACTTGATCGGAGGGGGGAAACCGGTTTTCCGAAAAGATCATGCTCCAGCGAACAAACTAGACCATGATCCGCTTCAACCTGATCGGATCAATGGTCTAGGGTGAGCTTTACGCGGCGTTGCCTTTAGGCAGGTCGTACATGCCTTCAGGCAGCGTATCGAGAAACTCCAGCACTTCGGAGGTCTTCACCACGTCGGCATATTTGGCGTTCATGTCGCAAAGATTGATGGCGTGGCTCGCCTGTGAGCGGTCGAAGCAGCCTTCTTCGGCCAGCGCGACACGGTAATTGAGGCTGAACGCATCAAGCACGGTGGCGCGCACGCAACCCGACGTGGTTGTGCCGGTGACGATGAGGCTGTCGCAGCCGAGCAGTGTCAGATAGCTCGCCATATTGGTGCCGAAGAAGCCGGACGGCTTCTGCTTGAGCACGACGATATCCTTCGGGCCGGGCGCAATCGGCGTGACGATTTCGTTGCTGTCGAGATTGGTCACTGGCGCATGCCGATCTTCGTCGCCGCGCGAATTCTTCCACAGCCAGGAGCCGGAATCCCAATTGTCTTCGCGCCGCACGCCGGTGGTATAGAGAACCGGAATGCCCTTGCCGCGGCATTTGTCGATCAGCGAGCGGATATAGGGCAGCGCCGTCCAGGCATCTTCGCCGCAAGAATTGCGCCAGCGCTTGATCGATTCCAGGATCGGCTCCGGCCGGTCGCCACAGAACGCCCAGTTCACATCGATGACGAGAAGGGCAGGACGCTTGCCGAAGCCGCCGCGTGCGCCATAGCCGGATGTCTCGAACACCGCCTTGTCGCGGTCGGTGAGAAATTGGTTCCAGATCGGTTCGGACATGATGGCGTTTCCTTTCGCGGCGACTTAAGGGACTGAGGCCTTTTATGACTAAAGAGTAGCGCGGACGCTGTCGACGAAGCTCATGTCGATGATTTCGTCATAGCCGACATCGGTCTTCAAGAGGCCGGCGCCCATGACCACGGCCTTTGCCGTATCCCACGCCGGACGGCTCACCATGCCGTCCTTGCTCCACAGATTGTCGGTGTAGGTGCGATCGAGCGTTGCTTTGAGGTCGTCGAGCGACATGGTCGGAAATTGCTTCTTGGCGATCTCGGCGGTCTCGTCCTTGTTGGCGTCGACGAATTTCAGGGCCTTCATCATGCCGCGGACGAAGCCGCGCACCAGCTCCGGCTCCTTCTGGACCGAGTCGAGCCGCACATTGAAGGTGGAATAGGCGTAAGGGCCGAGCTCTTTGGGAATACTGTAGAACGGCTCGCCCCAGGTGCCGTTGCGAATGCCTTGGGTGATGAACGGCTCGGTCGGGTTGCCGATTTGCGCCTGGCCGTTTTTCACCGCGGGCATGATCGCCGAATTGGCGGTTTCGACCAGCGAAACGTCGGTCTTGGCGTCGAGCTTCCACTTGCTCAGGAGATAGCGCGTGATCGAGTTCGGCGTGCCGCCATAAGGGCCGCAGGCTATCGCCTTGCCTTTGAAATATTTCGCCCAGTCGGTGTCGGTCGGCTCGTGGCCCTTGGCGGCGCAGAAATAGACATTGCCGCGATCGACGCAATTCACCACCGAGCGCAGCTCGGCGCCTTTGGCCTTGGCATAGGCGTCATGTTCCGGTCCGCCGATAAAGGCGAAGGCCTGGCCGGACAGCACCGCATTGGTGTGGCCGCCGCCGCTTTCGATGGTCACGAGATTGACGGTGACGTCGTCAAACAGATTCTTCGCCATGCCGACATAGAGAGGCAGATAGCCGAGGCCGTGAACCGGCTCGGCGATGAGCACGGTCTTGGCCTCGGCGCGGCCGATCATGGGGCGCGCGATTACGGCGCCGCCGGCGGCCAAGGCCGTGCCGAGCACCTGCCGCCTGTTCCAATACCGTGTGCCGCGTTGCTTTGTCTTATCCATGACCGACTCCTGTTCGAATGATTATTGCCTGACGCCTTTGCGCAGCACGCTCTCGATCCACGAGACCGTCACATACATGACGATGGCAAGCGTCGAGAGCACCAGCACGGCGACCCAAACCAAAGCGATGTCGTAAGTCTGGCCGGCATAGAGGATCTGCCGGCCGAGCCCGTGCTGCGAGGCGATGAATTCGCCGACGATCGCGCCGGTCAGCGCGAGGCCGATATTCACGCGCAGCACTGAAATGATCCACGGCAGGCAGAACGGCGCGATCAGCTTGCGGAATACCTGCATGCGGCTCGCGCCGAGCGAATAGAACAGCCGTTCCTGGTCCGGATCGACCGCCTTCACGCCGGCATAGGTCGTCAAGGTCGAGACGACGAGCGTAAGTGCAGTGGCGATGGCGACCTTCGACGCCAGTCCCATGCCGAACACCAGAATGACCAGCGGCGCCAGCGCAAGCTTCGGCAGCGATTCAAAGCAGATCACAAAAGGCTGGGCGATGGCGGCGTAATTACGCGACCACCAGAACGACAGCCCAAGCAGCGAGCCTGCCGCGGTGCCGATCAGAAAGCCGATGATCGTCGAGCGGAAGGTGAAGCCGATATCGACGAAGGCGTCGCCTTCGGTGAAGAAGGTGATCAGGGTCGTGAAGATCGCGCTCGGCTTCGACCAGAAGAAGCCGTCGATAAAATTATGATCGGCGGCGAATTGCCACAGCGCGATCACGCCGACCAGGATGCCGACCTGCGTCGCGATGATGGCCCAGAGCGGCCAATCCTTTTGCACCGGCAGGCGGCGGATCTTCCGCGCTGGCCGGACGCTGAGCGCTGGCTCGGTCCGTGCGCCGTCGCGGCCGACGCTCGCAATACGCGATGTGTCCTGGATCGTCATGCCGCCTCGTCCATGGCTGAGTGGTGACCCGCGGTCAGCAGCTTCAGGCAATGCTCTTTGATGGCGATGAATTCAGGCGTGAGCGTCACGCTGCGCGGCCGCGGCCGCGCGATCGGCACCGGGATCGTTTCGACGACGCGGCCGGGCCGCGTCGCCATGACGTTGACCTCGTCGGACAGATAGATCGCCTCTTCGATGTCATGCGTAACGAAGACGACAGTCTTGCCGAAGTCGCTCCACAATTGCAGCAGCCATTCCTGCATTTGCAGTTTGGTCTGCGCGTCAAGCGCGCCGAACGGCTCGTCGAGCAAGATGACGTCGGTGTCGAACATCAGTGTGCGCAACAAAGCGGCGCGCTGGCGCATGCCGCCTGATAGTGCGTTCGGATAAAGATCCTCGAAACCGGCAAGCCCATAGCGGCGCAGCAGCGGCAGCGCACGCTCGCGCGCGGCCTGCAGCGGCACGCCCTGGATTTCCATACCGAGGATGACATTGTCGAGCACGGTCCGCCACGGCAGCAGCAGGTCCTTTTGCAGCATATAGCCGACGCGGCCGATCGTGCCGGTCGCGTCAGCGCCGTCGATCATGACGCGTCCACCGGACGGCTCGAGCAGTCCGGCAATGACATTGAAAAGTGTGCTCTTGCCGCAGCCCGACGGCCCGATGAGGCTGACAAAGCGACCTTGCGGAATGGACATAGTCACTGGCGCCAGCGCCGCAAAGACGCCGGATGGCGTCTTAAACGACATACTGACCCCGTCGAGGCGAAGCTTTGCTAGTGCGGTCATGGTTTTACCGTGGGATTGCCCGCGCGGAGCGCCGCAAGAACTATGCCAGCAAATTTCGCCGTCGTCCTGGGCTCTGCCCCACAAAGCTGCATAATTCTGCGGCAGTGCTGCCGCTCAGGCGTTCGCTGCCGCAATATCGCCTGGAACGGGCTCAGTCCTGGATGGCGTGAAGTTCGAGGCTGTCGCCCTTTTGCGGCAATAGCGCCGCCTCGAAGGCGCTTGCGATGGCGTCTTTGCTCTTGCCGGCCCGGACGGCGTCGCCAATGACGCTGACTTTTTGTCCCGGCCGGACCAGCTTCACGAAGCGCATGCCGGTTGCGACCCGCGCTTCGTAATAGAACCAGTTGCGCAGTTTCGGCGATTCAAACAGCCGCCTCAGTCCCAAAGAGCGCGCAAGCCCGTAATCGAGCATCCGGGTGGTCAGATCGCCGAGCCAAGGGTGCCGATATTCAGCGCCGGTGGCGATGACGATACGGTCGAACGGCTCGAGCATAACCGGGTGCGTCGTGACGTCGGTCGCGTAGCGGAATTTGACCCCGTGCATTTCGCACGCCGCCACGAGATGCTCGATGTAATGGTCGAAGCTTTGCTCGTTCGCTTCGACTTCTTGAAACAGCGGCGCCTTGCCGGCGTAGCGGAAGGCGCCGCCGGCCTGTTTTCCCTTCTCATAGACCGTCACTTGATTGCCGTCGGCGACCAGCGAAGCGTAAGTCAGCCCCGCCGGTCCGGCGCCGATCACGGCGATGCGTTCGCCGCGCGGCGGCTGCGCCACGGTCAGCATGATCTCGCGGCCGGCCGTGCCGTTGACGACACAACCGATGCGGGCGCCACCGCGCATCTCGTTGATGCAGGTGTTGCAGGCGAGGCAACGCCTAACCGGCTCGTTGCGCGCGACTTTCTCCACCCATTGCGGGTCGGCGATCAGCGTGCGCCCGAGAGCAATGAAATCCGCCTTGCCGTCTTCGACTGCGGCGCGCGCGGTTGCCGGATTGCCGAGACGGCCGACGGCGATCACCGGCACGTTGACGTCCTTTTTCACCTCGGCGGCGAAACCGAGGAAAGGTGCGTCCGGAAAGCTCATCGGCGGCAGCACGATTTGTGCCGACGGCAGCGAGCGATAGTGGCCGGCCGTGATGTGCAGCGCGTCGGCACCGGCTTTCGCCGCCCAAAGCGCCACCTGCCGGCCTTCCTCGAACGGCATGCCGCCGGGAAAGTAATCCTCGACGGAGAGCCGGTAGATGACGGGAATGCCCGGCACCTTCTCCTTGACCGCGCGCAGCACGTAGAGGCCGAAGCGGGCGCGGTTGAGCAGGCTGCCGCCGAATTCGTCGGTGCGCTGATTTTCGAACGGCGCGTGGAATTGCGAGATCAGATAGCCGTGCGCGGCGTGAATCTCGACGCAATCGAAGCCGGCCGCTTTGGCGCGCCGCGCCGCCTCGACATAGGCCGCGAGCGTCTTGGCGATACGCTGTTTGCTCATCACCTCCGGGATGATGGTCTCGAAGGTGGTTTCGTAAACCGGATGCGGAACGGCTGATGGCGCGATCGGCCTCTCGCCGCAGATATCGATGCGTGTATGTCCGCCGGCATGACCGAGCTGAATCGAGGCCTTGGCGCCGCCGCGATGAATTTCTGAAACGAGGCGGGTCAGGCCGGGAAGAAACCGGTCGTCATAGATGCCGACTTCGTGGCGGCGATGCCGGCCGACCTTTTCCGGCGAGGCCATTTCAACGGTGATAAGTCCGGTGCCGCCGCGCACGCGCGCCATGTAATAGGCGATCGAGTCCTGGGTTATGAATCCATCTGCATCCGCCGTGCGCGTTGTCATCGGCGGCATGACGATGCGGTTTTTGATCTCGACCGATCCAATCCGCGCGGGCGTCAAAAGAATATTCATAATCTTGTTGCTCCGGGCCGCAGAAAGAAGCCCGGAACCCATACTCATAGTACGCACAATTCTCGTCCTATTTTTCAGAATCCTCCAGTGTCGGGATTATGGAAATCGGTTCCCCGCCCCCCGCCATGGAACCTTTAAAACTGTCATGGTCATTTAAAGTTCCGTTCGTTTGTTCCGAACGGCGAAGAATCACAAGACCGGAATCTCGCCGCCGTCGAGATCGATCGTCGTGCCATGAAGCCACGTTGCCCGTGACGAGACGATGAAGGTGACGAGATTGCCGACGTCCTCGACGCTGCCGAAGCGGATCGTGTTGAATTCGCGCGTGATGTCCTCGCGGATATCCTTCTCCGGCCGTCCGGTGCGCTCCATCTCGGCCTTGATCCGCCGCCGCGTGCGATCAGTCTCGACGATGCTGGGATGGATGCAGTTGACGTGGACGCCGTCCGTCTTGCCGCGATCGGCAAGGCATTTGGTGAAGGCGGCGACCGCGGCATTGACCGAACTGCCGATGGTGAATTGCGCGGTCGGCTTGCGTCCGCCGGTGCCACCGATCGAAACCAGGGAGCCACGTCGCTCTTTGAGCAACGGCCACGCGGCGCGCGCCAGCCGCATATGGGCGAAGAATTTCAGCGCATAGCCGTCTTGCCAATCGGCGTCAGTCAGTTCGAGAAAATCGCCGCGCTTGGTGGCGCCGGCATTATTGACGAGAATATCCAAGCCACCGAATTCGCGCCGCACCTCGCCGATCAGCTTTTCGCTTGAGCCCTGTTCGCGCAGATCGAGCGTGGAAGTCGCGGCGCGGCGGCCCTTGGCGCGGATCGCGCTTGCCGCCTCGGCAAGCGCCGTCTCGTCGCGCCCGGTCAGCATCAGGTCGCAGCCTTCAGCGGCGAGCGCTTCCGCGACGCCGCGGCCAATGCCGCGGCTCGATCCTGTGACCAGCGCGATTTTTCCGTTCAGTCCTAATTCCATTTCGGTCCTCAATAAGTTCGTAGGGTGGGCATCGCGGCGCTCGGCGTAACCGCGTGGGCAAAATCGCTCACGCGCGATGCCCACGCGTCCACGCAGAAACAGACGATTTTCCCCACCCTACATTATTCAAGCTACTCAAGTTTCAGCCCGAGCTTTTTGACGAGGTCCGCCCATTTGCCTTCCTCGTGTTTGATATTGGCAGCATATTCCTCGGGCGTCGAAGGGGTTGGGTCGCTGCCGGCGTCGCGGAGAAGTTTTTTCATGTCGTCGGTGGCGAGAATGGCGCGCAATTCCTTGTTGAGCCGCTCGACGATCGGCCGCGGCGTTCCGGCCGGCGCGGCGAGCCCGTAATATTGCACGGCCTCGAAGCCGGGCAGGCCCGATTCCGCAGCCGTCGGCACGTTGGGCAGCGCCGCCGAGCGCGTGGCGGCAGCAACCGCGATGCCGTGCAAGGCGCCCGCCGCAATATTGCTGACCGAGGCCGGAATCGTATTGAAGCCGAGTTGTACGTGGCCGCCGAGAAGGTCGTTGGTCAGCGGGCCGGTGCCTTTATAGGTGACGACCGTGATCTGCGTGCCGGCCATCACGTTGAACAATTCAGCGGCGAAGTAATTCACGGTCGGCGCCGGCGGTGTGCCGGCCGAATATTTTCCCGGCTCCTTTTTGGCGAGCGCGATGATGTCGGTCAGCGACTTTGCCGGCACGGACGGATGCGTGACGACGATGATCGGCGTCGAAGCGACAAGCCCGACCGGAGCGAAATCCTTGTTGACGTCGTAGCCGGGATCGGCGCCGAGGCTGATGCCGGTCAGCAGCATCACGAGCGTGTAGCCGTCCGGCGTCGCGCGCGCCGCATCGCGGGTGCCGATCATGCCGCCGGCGCCGCCGCGGTTCTCGATGACGACCTGCTGGCCGAGCGCGACCGAAAGCTTCTGCCCGACCATACGCCCCATCACGTCGACACCGCCGCCGGCGGGATAGGGCACGATCAAGGTGATCGGGCGAGTGGGATAACCCGACAATGAAGCTTGTGCGGCGGCTGGCTGCGCACTTGCGCATGTCAGCACGGCACCAAGCGCGCAGGCCCAAAAGCCCACGAGAACGGCCCGGTGTAACATTATATTTTCCTCCCCCCGTTTTTATTTTGCGCATGTCCTTGTCGAAAAACCGGTACCCACTTTTTCGGAACATGCGCTAATGGCACTATAGCTCGCGGCGCCGCCCATGCGCTACATTGGCGCCGCAGCCCAAGAACCGTCTCAAGAATGCTGCGACACGCGCTACGACTTAAAAACCGCGGCAACCCAAGGAGCCGGCTCACATGCAGTTCGGATTATTCGGCAGCGCAACCGCGCGCCATGGCGGGCCGGACGTCGATTCCGGTCAGGGCTATAAGCAATTTGTCGATTACAACATTGAAGCTGAGGCGCTCGGCTATCACTCGAGCTTTCTGGTCGAGCATCATTTCACCGGCTTCGGACAAGTCTCGGCAAGTCTCGCGCTGCTCACTTGGGTGGCGGCGAAGACCAAAACCCTGCGGCTCGGCACTGCGGTGCTGGTTTTGCCATGGCACAATCCGGTACTGATCGCAGAGCAGGCGGCGACCATCGATCTGCTGTCCGGCGGCCGGCTCGATTTCGGCGTCGGCAAGGGCTATCGGCACAATGAATTTGCCGGCTTCTGCTTGCCGATCGAAGAGGCTGACGCGCGCTTCAATGAATCGCTCGATGTGATCGTAAAATCCTGGACCTCGAAACAGCGCTTCTCGCATCACGGCGAGTTCTGGCGCTTTGAGGACATCATCGTCGAGCCGCCGACAGCGCAGAAGCCGCATCCGCCGATGTGGATGGCGGCCGGCAATCCGGACTCGATCCGCCAGGTCGCGGCGCGCGGTTACAATCTCCTGCTCGACCAGTTTGCCTCGATCGAAGCGGTCGGTGAGCGCATCGCGATCTTCAAGGAAGCGGTCGAAGCGCGCGGCCGCGTCTTCGATCCGATGGATGTCGGCGTCGCGCGGGCTTTTTTCGTCGCCAAAGATCAGGCCGAGAAGGACGCCGCACTCGAGCGCCGGCTCGAAGCGCAGCGTCGGCTCGCCGCGATTTCCAACTCGCCCGACGGCACCAAGAACAAATCGAGCATCATGGCGTTTTCCGACACACGCGAAGCAAGCGAGGAGAGCGCGCTTTACGGCACGCCGGACGAAATCGCCCGTAAGCTCGAGAAGCTTCAGGAAGTCGGCGTGGGCTACATTTTGTTGAATGGCGGTGGCCCGGCGGAGGAGAGCTTGCGCCGCTTCGCATGCGAGGTTATGCCGGCGTTTGCGCAAGAGCCGCAGGCTAAAGTGGTGGGGTAAAATTCTGATCTGCTCATTCCCGCGCTAGCGGGAATCCAGAGTGACTCTGAGTGACTTGGAGAAACTGGGTCCCCGCTTTCGCGGGGGACGAGCGGAAAGAGCAAAGATTTCGATGATCAACAAAATCGTGCAAACCATGGCTGACGCGGTGGCCGGTATTCGCGACGGCGCCGTCGTGCTCCTTGGCGGCTTCGGCAATATCGGCCAGCCGCATGCGCTGCTCGACGGCCTGATCGAGCAGGGGGCGAAGGATCTGACCGTCGTCTCCAATAATGCCGGCGTCGGCCGCACCGGGCTGGCGCGGCTTCTTGATCTCGGCCGCGTGCGCAAGATCGTCTGCTCCTACCCGCGCACGGCCGATCCGGTGGTGTTCGAGGAGCTTTATCGCGCTGGCAGGATTGAGCTTGAAATCGTGCCGCAGGGCACAATGGCGGAACGCATCCGCGCCGCCGGCGCCGGCATTCCCGCCTTCTATACGGCTACTGCAGTCGGCACCAAGCTTGCGGCCGGCAAGGAAGAGCGTGAGATCAATGGCCGGAAATATCTCCTCGAGGAATCGCTCCCAGGCGACGTTGCGCTGGTCGAGGCCTGGGAAGCGGATCGCTGGGGCAACTTGACCTACCGGTCATCCGGACAGAATTTCAATCCGATCATGGCGACCGCGGCGCAACTGACCATCGTGCAGGCGCAGCATGTCGTCGATCTCGGCGCGCTTGATCCGGAGAAAGTCATGACGCCTGGCATCTACGTCAATCGCGTGGTGCATGTGCCTTACGGCGATCCGATGGTGCCGTAGTTTTTTGCGCATGTCGTTTTCGGAAAACCAGTGCCCGCCCTCCGATCAAGTCCGAGGGCATGCTTTTCCGGGACATGCGCTAAGGAGACGAACATGAGCCTTTTCGCTGCCTGCAAGCCGCTTAGCCGCAACGACATGGCGGAACGTCTCGCGCGCGATATTCCGGAGGGCTGGTATGTCAATCTCGGCATCGGCGCGCCGCTCAAGGTCGCCGATTATGTGCCGATGGAGCGCGAGGTCATTTTCCAGTCCGAGAACGGTGTGCTCGGCATGGGACCGGTGCCCGATCCCGAGAAAATCGACCGCTGGCTGATCAATGCCGGCAAGCAATATGTCACGCTGCGCCCAGGCGGCTCCTATATGCATCACGCCGACAGCTTCGCGCTGATTCGCGGCGGCCATCTTGATCTCTGCGTGCTCGGCGCGTTTCAGGTGGCCGAGAACGGCGACATTGCCAATTGGTCGATGTCCGACAACGACTCGGCGCCCGCTGTCGGCGGCGCTATGGATCTTGCCGCCGGCGCCCGGCAGCTCTGGGTGATCATGGATCACCAGACCAAATCCGGGGAAAGCCGCCTTGTGCGCCGCTGCAGCTATCCGCTCACCGCGATCGGTGCGGTCACGCGCGTCTATACCAATCTCGCTGTGCTTGACGTTACACCGGACGGCTTTGTGGTGCGCGACGTGGTGCCGGGGCTCACGCTCGAAGCGTTGCAGCAGGTCACCGACGCGCCGTTGCGCATGGCCGCGAAGAATTCCTGAACCGGAAATTCCAGGGCGCCGGTTCGTGAAACCGCCGCCCTAGACCCTGATCCGTTTCGGTTGATTCGGATCAGGGTCTAGATTTTGCATTTGAGCATGACCTTTTCCGAAAACCGGTTTCCCACCCTCGGATCAAGTCCAAGGGCACGCTTTCGGGATCAAGGTCTTGTCACGCCGGTGCCGCTGCGGCCTCGAATGGGCGGCTGATGCGGTGGCCTTGCGCCAAATAATGCGCCGCCTCTGCGATATTGGTCACGTGATCGCCGATCAGTTCGATGTTCTTGGCGCAAAACAGAAACTGCACCGCGGACGGGCTCGTATGTGGATCCGCCATCATGTAGGTCAGCAGCTCGCGGCACAGGCCGGCATACATATCGTCGATCTCGGCGTCGCTGCGCCAGAGGTCCTGCGCCTTGTCGCCATCGCCATCGACCACGCTTTTGACGACGTCCCGCAGCCGCTCCGACGCGGCACGCGCCAGGCGGCGGAGCGCATGAACCGGCTGCGGCATCTCGTAATTGCCGTCAAGCGTAACGACGCTATTGGCAATGTTCCTCGCCAGCACGCCGACGCGCCGAAGCTCGGTCGCGGTTTCCCAGACCGCGACGATCAGGCGCAGATCGTAGGCGACCGGTTGTCGCCGTGCGATCAAGAGCGTCGCACTGTCTTCGATATCGCGCTGCATGGTTTCATTGCTGCGGTCGAGCGCGATCACGCTGTTGGCCAGATCGACATCGCGGCGGACCAGCGCCTCGACCGCGTCCTTCAATCCCTTCTCCGCCAGATCGCCCATGGCGGTGATCATGCCGGTCAATTTCGCGAGATCGGCATCGAAGGCCTTGACGGTGTGATCGGCCATTTTTTGATCTGAAATATCGGTCATTTTCTGCCTCGGACAGAACCGTATTTTAGACGCATCACTAGCACGGTATTTATGACATTATTACGCGGGCTGAGATTACGCCGGCAGGACTTACGCCGGCAGCACTTAGGCGGGCAGGACTTAGGCGGGC
The DNA here is from genome assembly GCA_036264635.1 of Xanthobacteraceae bacterium. Taxonomy (GTDB): domain Bacteria; phylum Pseudomonadota; class Alphaproteobacteria; order Rhizobiales; family Xanthobacteraceae; genus BOG-931. The sequence continues at coordinate 43,723 of DATAQN010000230.1, forward strand.
ACGACTTGCGAGCACCAGAATCGCGACAGCCAAGATTAAAAGGGACAAGGCTGTAAGCCGCGGCAGTAAGGCCATGCGCCGGCCCGGCATTGTGCTGCCGGATTTTGATTTGAGATTGACTTGCGTCAGATGTGCGATTTCGCCTTTGATGGAACCCTTCAGAACCCCAACCGGGTGATGCATGTTGCGGACGCTGACCACTGTTACTTTCGTCTATGATCAACGCGAGGACCGGATCGCAGCGGCCATCAATGCCGGCCGCTCCGAGGCCTGGTCGTGCTGGCTGACGCGGCGGCTGGCGCTGGCTTTGCTGGAACAAGCCTCCGGATATGTGAGCAAGTCCTCCGACCTTGCGAAACAAGCGCCGGCTGAAATGCGCAATGAATTCGCGGCTTTCGAGCGTGAGGCCGCCTTGGCCTCGACCGCCGGCGCCATGAGCAAGACGCCGGCGGAGATTCTCAAATCGAGCGCGGAAGCCGCCGAACTCGCCGACCGGGTCACCATTTCGCGTCATAGCAAGGGTGGATTCAAGCTCGAATGGCTCGGTCAAAGTGGGGAGGGCGTCGTAGGCCTCCTGAGCCGTGATGAGATGCAGCGCATGCTGCAGATGCTGGGCGGCGTTGTCGCCAAGGCAGGCTGGGTGTCGGTGCCGCAACAGCCGCAGGCGGCGCCGGCGGTGGCGGCCGCCGCGCCCAAGCCGGTCCGCCACTGAACGCCGACATCGCGGCGCCCCGGTTGTCATTTGCCGGGCGCATAGCCTAACGTGCCAGGCGGGACAGGGAGAAACGCCATGACAGCTAGAATCACTTGGGATCACATTCACCTGCGCACGCCCAATCCGGAGGGCATGGCACAGTGGTTCGAGAAAATGCTCGGCGCCGAGGTCAAACGGTCCATGCAGCAGGGCAAGGAACGCATCGACCTGAAAGTCGGCGGGGCCAATATCTTCATCGCTCCCGTGGCCGAAGACGAGAAGGTCAACGCCGCGCCGGCGATCCCCTATCGCGGCCTCGATCATTTCGGCCTCGCCGTGAGCGGCATCGACGAGATTGCCGCCGAGCTCAAAGCCAAGGGCGTCGAGTTCACCAAGGAGCCGACGACGGTACGGCCGGGCGTGCGGATCTGCTTCATCAAGGCGCCAGAGGGCGTTTCGATCGAGCTGCTCGATCGCGATCCGCGGCATCAGTGACGCGGTTTTCTCGAAGCACCTCTTTTCTCGAAGCACTCTATGAGCTCGTCATGGCCGGACTTGTTCCGGCCAACCACGCCTTTGTTCTCGCGCCGCATAAGACGTGGATGCCCGGGACAAGCCCGGGCATGACGACATATCTCAATTCACCACCACTGGCGTCGACAATTTCACCCGGCCGTAAAGATCGGTAACGTCGTCATTGTTGAGACGGATGCAGCCGAAGTTGACCGGATTGCCGATGGTCTTGGGTGCGTTGGTGCCGTTGATGCGCGAGCTGCCGTCATCGAGCTGCAAGATGCGTGCGCCGAGAGGATTGCCGGGGCCGCCCGGCAGCGGCGTAGGATTGCGGCTCAGCAATTCCGCTGGCGGCTGCCAGGTCGGCCATTCCGCCATGGTCGCAATACGGCGCATGCCGGCGAGGTTGGCGCATTGGTCGCCGACGGCGATGCCGTAGCGCATCGCGACATTGTTCGGCTGAATCAGATAAAGAAAATGCTGCAGCTTATCGACGATGATGGTGCCGACCGGCTGCAGCGTGCGGTAGAAAGTCGGCTGCCGGCGGAACACATATTGCTGATCGGGATCCGACGAGCCGCCGTCGACACCCGGCGCAAGCTCGCCGTTCTTGCCGGTGTTGACGGCAGCCAATTTCGGCGCGTTCGCGCTGGCCGAGGCCAGCTTCGGCGCGGCGGCGTTCGGGGCGACGGTCGCTTGAGCTTGCTGTGCCGGCGCCGCCTTCTGCCCCTTGCTCGAGACAAAAATGTAACCGCCGGCGCCGAGCGCCGCGATCACGATCGCAAGCGCGATCCAAGCGAACCGGCGCGGTCCCGATATCGCGCCGGGATCGGTCGCGAACGGACCGTCAGCGGCCTCATCATATTGATCGCTATCGGCGTCGGCCCGGCCGGTCAGAGCCTCCTTCAGCGGAATTTGTTTGCTCGAAGCGCGCGTGGCCGCAGGTCTCTGGACCCCGGTTGTTTGAATCCTTGCTTTCTGAACTCCGGCTTTTTGACTCCCGGATTTTGGGGTCGCATGCGTCTCTGTCCAGGACAATTCGGTTTCGATGCGCTCGATCGCGGTTTCGAGCCGTGCTTGCTCGGCGGCGATCTCGGCCAGCGGCGGCTGCGGCTCGAGGCTGCGCATCCGCGTCGCCAGCATCTGCCGGGAACGATCGTAAATGCCGCGCCGCCAATTCGCATCGCCGGCGCCAGGCGCAGTTACTGCACGCAACAGGATCGAATAATAGTCGACCATGCCCCAGTGCTCGCTATGTTGTTGCCTTTGCCAAAAATTCCAAAACGCGTGCGTTGGTCGCCTGTTCGGTCTGGCGCTCCACCGGCATGTCCCAATATTCCGAAAGTGGCAGGCATTCGTCCAGATAGCGCGCGGCCGATGTGGCATGGGAATCGTCATGGCCGGGCACGATCAAGGCCGGTATTTTGGTATTGACCAAGTCCTCCGGCGCCGCGCCCGGTGCGGTATCGCGGTCGAATAGGGCGTCGCGCATCGTTTCGCAGATGCGAACATAGCGATCTGTGTCTTGTGCTGCGTAAGCGGCGGTGAAGGCGGCATCACGCTTGATGACCGAGGCCCAGGGCCCGCCACGTGGATCGGCGCCGAACGGCTTGCCTTCGTGCTGCACCAGATCGACCACCGCCTTGAGTCCTTGCTCGTGGACGAAGGCGAGATGGTCGGCAAAGCGCTTGTGGCTTGAGCGGCGGTATTTGTAGCCGCCGACCGGCCAGAACAGGAGCATGCTCGCGACCATGTCCGGATGCGTCACCCCGAAGGCCGCGACCGGCCCGCAGCCCATGCAACCGCCCGCGATATGCGCGCGAGCTATGCCGAGGTGATCGAGCAGGCCTTTGCCCTGCGCGACAAAGTGCAGCCAGGTGATGGGTTCGACGCGGCCGCCCGACTGGCCGCATTCGCGGCGGTCGAACAGGATGCAGGTGAATTTCTGCGGCAGATGATCGAGGAGCTTGATCTTGGCGTAGATGCCGAGCGTCGACCAGGCTTCGATGGTCGCGTTGAAGCCGCCCGGCGCATACATCAGCAGCGGCGGGCTGGAGTCCAATTCCGGGCCAATGATCTCGTAGCGCGTCGCGATGCCGGCGATGTCCACACTTGGCATTTTCGCCTCGTTCAACCTTTGATCTGACGCCCACCGCGCGCGTCATCGATGAGGGCAGCGAACGCGGTCAGCGCGGACTTGGCGGTGTTGGCATAGGTATCGGTCTTGGAGTCGAGCCATTTCTCGCCATAACCGATCGCGGTGTGCACCAGCCTCACCCGGCCGTCGAGCCACGGCCCGCCGCCGAAACCGCCGATCACCGGGATCTTTACGGCAGCGACGACTGCGGCGCCGGCGACCGGTCCGGAATTGGTGAAGTCGAGCAGGCTCGCCCCTGCCTCTTCGAGAATCTTTGCTTCCTCGACGAGCTTCTTCGCGGCTTCCCCGGTCGCCTGCGCTTCCGGCGAGTTCTGCGCGCTGTAGGGAATGCCGTATTTGCCCGCGGTCTGCGGCGTCAGGCCGAATTGGGCGAAGACGGGAATGTTGGCGCGCACCAGTGCGCGCACGACCTCGGGAAACTCCGCCGCCGCGTCGACCTTGATCATGTCGGCGCCGCCGTCTCCGACGAGGCGCGAGGCCGCGGCGAGCGCCGCGTCCGGGCCCTGCTGCGCCGGACCATAGGGCATGTCGCAAGAGACCAGCGCGCGTTTGGTGCCGCGCTGCACCGCTTTGCAGCAGACCAATATCTCGTCGAGCGTGACGTCCAGCACATCGTCACGGCCCCAGAGATTTACACCGACGGAATCGCCCACGGAGATGAAATCGAAGCCGGCGCGATCGGCGATGCGGGCGATCTGATAGTCCCAGGCGACGAGCCCGATGCTCTTCCTGCCTTCGCGCTTCATCGCCTGCAGCGCGGGAATTGTGACTTTACCGTCCATGTGTGCTTAAGGCCTCCCCATGTTGCCGCGCTGTTCTAGCATGGCTGGCAGCGGGCGCACCTCCATCCTCCACCGCGATAGCGGGGGAGGTAGCCGTGCGGAGCACGGAGGTAGGGGCGCGGGCCTCGACGTGTGGACACGCTATCGTAGACTCGCTTGGCCTGAAGCGAACTCCGACCGCACCGTGCGTTTTCAATGTCTTGCCCCCCAGCACCATCGTCGCCCCTACCCGCCATGCTGCGCACGGCGTACCTCCCCGGCTAGCGCGGTGGAGGATGAAGGCGCGCTTATTGCGCCTGCGATGCCGGCGCGGGTTTCGGCTTCTTTTGCGCCGTTGACGACGTGCTCGCAGGCGTCGCTGACGCCGAGGAGGACGACGGCGTGTAATGGACGGCGCTGCCGGTCGGCTTGCCGGTCTTGATCTGACCCGTCGTGGTCGCCTTGTCGGCGGCGGGCGTCGCGGCTGCGGCCTTCGGTTCAGGCTTTGCAATGATGAGTTTGCCGTCGGGCTTGGCGAGGAGCGCCTTGATGTCAGCCTTGGCGGCCGTTTTTTTGGTTTTCTTCAGCGCCGGATCAGGGCCCGGGGGCAGCGCCGCAAGCGCATCGATTTGCGCCTGTGAACGCGTCGGCCCGGTATAGACGATGGTCGGCACGACCGGGCCTGGATCGGGCAGCAAGGCCAGATTCTTCGCGGTCGGTGCGCGCAGCGCCGACAGCAGCACCGAGAATTGCGACGGTGGGGCACTGGCGTCGGCACTAGGGGCGCCGTTGCCGCTGTCGTCAGGGGCGTCGGGATCGTCTTCTTCGGTTGCCGGCCGCTTGCGATGCGGGCCGCACATCGCGTCTTTGAGGTTCGGCGGCGTCGCGTCGATCGGCGCGAGCTGATCGACGGTGCCGAGCGATGGCGTCAGCCACGACAGCGGCTTCTGTTGAAAGCCGCCTTCGAGGATTTCGGCCGCCTTTACTGCGCGGGCGGGCGACGACGGCGCGCCGAGCACGACGGCGATGAGCTGCTTGTTGTCGCGCGTCGCCGTCGCGACCATGTTGAAGCCCGAGGCGCAGATGAAGCCGGTCTTCATGCCGTCGGCGCCGCGATAGCGGCCGAGCAGCGGATTGTAATTGCGCACAATGCGGCGGCCGTATTTGATCGCCGGCACGTGCCAGTAGAAACTGTATTGCGGGAATTCGTGGATGAGTGCACGGGCCAAAATTGCGAGGTCGCGCGCCGACATGATCTGACCGTCGGCCGGTAGCCCGTTGGGATTGACGAAATTGGATTCCGTCATACCAAGCCGGTGCGCGGTCTCGGTCATCTGCTGGGCGAAGTCGTCGATCGAGCCGCCGATGCCCTCGGCGAGCACGACGGCCATGTCGTTGGCCGACTTCACCATCATCATCTTGAGGGCGTTATCGACCGTCACCTGCGTACCGATCGGAAAGCCCATTTTGGTCGGCGATTGGGCCGAGGCATTGGGCGACACGGTGAATAGTGTGTCCTGGGTGATGCGGCCGTCGCGAATGGCGCTCAAGGTCACATAGAGCGTCATCAGCTTGGACGTGGAGGCCGGATACCAGGGATAGGTCGCGTTCTCGGCGCGCAGCACTTTTCCCGAATCGGCTTCAACCACGATGAGCGCTTCGGCGCGTGCGGGAGAAGCCCCCAGGGCTGTCCCCAGCGCGATCGAGCCCAGGATCAAGCCGAGCACCTGCGCCCGGAGGGAAACGTTCGAAGTCACGTGTCGCGGTCCGTTTGGTTGGTCGGGCCCCGTCCGAACTGATCAGGGCCGCAAAAGGGTCGGTTCACGTTGCGCGGGCGCAACACTATGTAAACCAAAGCGGGGCTTAAACGCAAAGGCGAATAGCGTTAGGGTTAGCGGCGCTGTGGATTGAACCGAATGCTAAGCCAAGGAAAAACGACGGAAATTCGGCGAAGCATGGCGACGGAAGCGCACAGGACGAACAGAGGACAGCGATTATGACAGCCTGCATAGTGGGATGGGCGCATACGCCCTTCGGCAAGCTTTCCGGCGAAACCGTCGAGAGCCTGGTTGTGCGGGTGGCGGGCGAAGCGCTGGCCGATGCCGGCATTGCCGCCAAGGATGTCGACGAAATTCTGCTCGGCCACTTCAATGCGGGCTTTTCGGCGCAGGATTTTACCGCTTCGCTGGTGTTGCAGGCCTCGCCTGATCTGCGTTTCAAGCGCGCCACCCGGGTGGAGAATGCCTGCGCCACGGGCTCGGCCGCGGTGCATCAGGGGCTGAAATCGATCGCCGCCCGCGACGCCCGAATCGTGCTGGTCGTTGGCGTCGAGCAGATGACGACGACGCCCGGAGCCGAAATCGGGCGCAATCTTCTCAAAGCGTCTTATGTGCGCGAAGAGGCCGATATCGACGGCGGCTTCGCTGGTATTTTCGGCAAGATCGCCAGCCTTTATTTCCAGCGCTGGGGCGACCAGTCCGACGCGCTCGCCCAGATCGCGGCGAAGAACCATAAAAACGGGGTCAACAATCCTTACGCGCAGATCAGGAAAGATCTCGGTTACGAATTCTGCCGCACCGAGAGCGACAAGAACCCGCTTGTCGCGGGTCCCTTGAAGCGCACCGATTGCTCGCTGGTCTCCGACGGCGCGGCGGCTTTGGTGCTGGCCGATGTCGAGACGGCGCTTGCCATGAACAAGGCGATCGTGTTTCGCGCCGCGCAGCACGTGCAGGATTTCCTGCCGATGTCGCGGCGGGACATTCTCAAATTCGAAGGCTGTGCGGTCGCATGGCAGCGCGCGCTGCAGGAAGGCGGCATTGCGCTGAACGATCTCTCCTTCGCCGAAGTGCATGACTGTTTCACCATCGCCGAGCTCATTGAATACGAGGCGATGGGTCTGGCCCCGGAAGGGCAGGGTGCGCGCGTGATCGCCGACGGCGTCGTCAATAAAGACGGCAGGCTGCCGATCAATCCGTCGGGCGGGTTGAAGGCCAAGGGCCATCCGATCGGCGCCACCGGCGTGTCGATGCACGCCATCACCGCGATGCAGCTCACCGGTTCCGCCGGCGACATGCAGGTGAAGAACGCCAAGCTCGGCGGCATTTTCAATATGGGCGGCGCGGCAGTGGCGAATTACGTGAGTATTTTGGAGCGGCTGCGGTAGCAACATCGTCATCCTGAGGTGCCCGCGCGTAGCGCGGGCCTCGAAGGATGTTGCTCCGCCCGGGCCGTCGCCCCAACGAAATCGGCTTTTGCCGATTTCGAATTTCTGCTGTCCAAGTCGGCAACAGCCGACTTGGTTGGCTCGCTTCGCTCGCGCCTCAGGGTGACGGAACAGAGGCCGGTTTTGCTGAAGGCAGCGAAAACTGCGCCTCGACGAGCTCCGCAAAGAAGCAGCCGCTCTTTACAAGCTCGTCGAAGCTGCCGGTCTCGACAATTCGCCCGTCCTTGAACACCAGAATGCGTGTCGCGTTGCGCACGGTGGCGAGCCGATGCGCGATGACGAAAGTGGTGCGGCCTTTCATCACTTCGTCGAGCGCGGCCGTCACTTTCGCCTCAGTCACCGGATCGAGTGCGCTCGTCGCCTCATCGAGAATGAGGATCGGCGGGTTTTTCAGAAGCGCGCGCGCGATGGCGAGCCGCTGGCGCTCGCCGCCGGAGAGGAGCCGCCCGCGCTCGCCGATCGGAGCCTCAAAACCTTCCGGCTTGCGCTCGATGAAGTCGATGGCCTGGGCGCGCGTTGCCGCGTCGCGCATTTCTTCGAGCGTCGCGTCCGGCTTGCCGACGCGCAGATTCTCGGCGATCGAGCGGTTGAACAGCAGCGTTTCCTGAAACACGACGCCGATATTGCGGCGCAGGCCGGTCAGCGTGAAGCTGCGGATATCCGCACCATCGACTTTGACGATGCCGGATTGCGGGTCGAAAGCGCGGTGCAGTAGCGCCAGCGCCGTCGATTTGCCGCTGCCGGTCGGGCCGACAAGCGCAATGGTCTCGCCGGGAAGCGCAGTGAAGCTGAGATCGGTCGCCACCGAGCGCTTGCCGTCATAGGAGAACGACACGTCGTTGAATTCGACAAGTCCGCGCACGCGGCCCGGATCGACGGCGTCGGGCCGGTCGCGCACCGAAGGCACCGTGTCCATCACTTCGAAGAATTCGGCGAGCCGCGGCGCATCCATGAACAGGCGGTTGGCGAAGCTCACGATCTGCTCAAGCCGCGCGATGAGCAGCGAGGCGATGCTCATGAAGCTGACGATCTCGCCGACGGAAGCCAGCCCGACGAGTTTCAGATAAGTGCCGGAGATCAGGATCACGAGCAGCGTGAGCGTGGTCGCGGCGCGCGTCAGCACCGCGGCGATCGCCCACCATGACAGCACCGGCATCTGCGCGCGCAGGAGCGAGTTGACCAGCGTCTTGAGCCCCGACACTTCGATTTCGATGCGCGCATAGCTTTGCACCAGCGCCACATTGCCGAGCGCGTCGGCCGCGGTCTCGGCGAGATCGGAATAGTGCCGCTCGACGGTGAGCTGCAGCGCAGTCGCCTTGTTGACGACGATGACGGTCAACAGCGTGAACGCGACGCACAGCACGAGCAGCGGCAGCGCGAGCCGCCAGTTCAGGATCAGCGTCGCCGGCAACAAAACGAGAATGAAGATAAAAGCCGCAAAGTGCTCGCGGAAGAACTGCACCCACAGCCACCACAGCGTGTCGGTGCCGGTGAGCATGATCTTCATCTGCCGGCCGGAATGGGCGCCGGAGTGATAGGCGAGGGGAAGCTGCAGCACGTGCTCGAAAAAGTCCGCCAGCACCAGGTTGCGGCGGCGATGCGCCATGCGGTCGGCGAACCAGGCGACCAGCGCGCCAGCGAAGATAATAAATAGCCCGAAAGCGACCCACGTCCCGATCAGCGGCGCCAGCGCGCGCGCCGCCGCGTTCAAGCCGTCAGGCAGCGCTCCCGACAACGCGTCGATGATGCGGCCGAACAGCACCGGCTCGACGAATTGCGCGCCGGCCAGAACGATATTGGCGAGCGCGAGCGTGACCGCGAGGCGGGCGTCGGTATGCAGCAGGCCAAGGACGCGGAGGTAAGTTCGGATAAAGGACATCGGTGAATACAGCCAATTATGGGCCCAACATGTTTGCCCTAAGCCAATAGCTCGTCATAGCTGGACTTGTTCCGGCCATCTACGTCTTTGCGTGGCTGATCATTAAAGACGTGGATGCCCGCGACAAGCGCGGGCATGACGGATTAAATCAAATTCGCTTCATCAGGTACTGGCCGCAAAATCATATGCTTTGGGGACTGCAAGAACAATCACGGCCCGTCGAGTTCGAACCAGGGATCCCATGGGCGCCATGGATTCCATTTGAAATCCGGGTCGGCGATGGCGGCGAGCTTGGTCTGCGGATCGCGCAGCAAAAGATCGAGGCTGTTCTGCGCGCGGGTCGGCTTGAAATCGTTCGGCGCTCTCGAGAAATAGAGTTCATTGCTTTTGAGGTCGATGTTGTCGTTGGTATCGTGAGCGAGCAGCGAGTTGCGGCCTTTCCACTTGCTTAGAGTTTCGCGCAGGGTCTTGCGCAGAATCTTGACCTCCGCGGTGCGGCTTCTGTTGAGCACACGCACCAGTAATCGTAGCCCTCAAAGCTGAACACCACCGGGACCAGGACATAGGCCGCGGTCTTGGTGGAGACCTCGCCTTCGTCCCAGCCGCGATCCTTGTCGTAGATCTGCGGCGGCTCGCCATCTTCGCCGTCCAATCCATAGGTCCAGTCAATCTGCGACAGGCAAGCCGAAATGTAATTGTTGTCGGTCGGATCGGACATCGGCTTCACACCATCGACCGTGATGTTTGCGACCTTGGCCCAGAACACGTTGTCGATCGCAAACGAGTCGTTTTGTTGCAGGCGGAGGATCTTGGCGAGAACGAGTGGCGGAATCTCAACATGTGCTGCATAACTCTGCACGCTGCGCATGAGGTCACGCAGCGTTTCCGCATCAGCGTTTGTGTCGGGATAGAGCGGCGAGCGGAAGATCAGTTTGCCGCCGGTTTCGAGCCGCCGGTCGATGGTTGTCCGCGTGAGCCGGGTCCACTTGGTGGAGCCGCCCATGAAGGCGAGCGCGCAGGGGCCGGCGCAGGTTTCCCCGCGCAGGATGCGGGTCTGCACCATCTTATCGGTGAAGAACGTGCCGAGCTCGATCGCGCCGGTGAGGCTGCCGCCTTCGCCAGCCATTTCGACCGTCACCATGCTGCCGTCACCGTCATAGCCATAGCCGGAGACAGCCCTGATCTCCTTGTCGAGAAACTGCTGCAGCTTGTCGGCATCGCCTGGAGCGATGTCGCCGACTAGACGCAGCACCATGATGCCGTTGACGAGCCGATCCGCGGAGCCTTTGCAGTTCTTCGGCGGCTCGCGCAGCTTGGCGAGGCTCTCGTCTTTTCCGAAGTCTTCGGGGCAGCTCTTGTAGACGACCTCGAATTCGGCCGCCCGCGCGGCCGTGACCGGCATCACGGCAAGAAGGGCAAGCAGAAACATCAGGCGTTTCATCTGCGGCCTCATGTCGGTCCTCTTGGTGCGCGCCAAGCCGAAATATCCTCGTGTCATTAGTGTCCACGGCGGCGCGTTCAGTTCTGGGCTGTTTTCTGGGCTCTCCTGGCATGGCCACGCGGCTTGTTGACAGGCGGAGGCGACCGGCGTATTAAACCGATCGGTTATTTAACTGGATAGCTAAATGAGTCTCGACACCGCCTTTGCTGCCCTGTCCGACCCCACCCGCCGCGCCATCCTGGCCCGGCTGGCGTTGGGCGAGACATCCGTCACCGAACTCGCCAAGCCATTCGCCATGAGCCTTCCGGCCGTGTCGAAGCATCTCAAGGTGCTGGAACGCGCCGGCCTCATCAGCCGCGGCCGCGAAGCGCAATGGCGGCCCTGCCGCATCGAGCCTCAGGCGCTCAAAGACATCGACGACTGGCTCGGCCACTACCGCCGCTTCTACGAGGAAAGCTTCGATCGCCTAGATGGCTATCTGAAAAAGCTCAAGGCTGAAGAAGCAGAGAAAAGTCCCGCATCGCATCCCCGCAACGCCAAGAAGGACGACGACCATGGCGGCAGTAAGTAGTCTCGAGCTCGACCAGGATCCGCGCTCGATCATCGGCATGCGCGTCTACGATGCGCCGCGCGACCTGGTGTTCGCGGCCTTCACCGATCCCAAACATCTGGCGCAATGGTTTGGGCCGAACGGCTTCACCACGACGACCAGCGCGTTTGATTTTCGTCCCGGCGGCGTATGGCGCTTCGTCATGCATGGGCCGGACGGCCGCGATTATGAGAACCGCGTCACGTTCGACGAAATCGTGCGGCCTGAGCGCATCGTTTACCATCACGGCGGCGGGGATGTGGAGCCGGTGCTGTTCAAAACAACCATCACGCTGGACGATCTCGGCGGCAAGACGCGTCTGACCTGGCGCGGCGATTTCCCGACCGCAGCCGAGCGCGATCGGGTGATCAAGGAACACGGCGCTGCCGAAGGGCTGGTGCAGAACCTGGCACGGCTCGCCGATTTCATAGCTGCGCAGACCTCGGAGGCTCCCTGATGTCGCTCGTGCTCTACGGTCATCCGTTCTCCTCGTATACGCAGAAAGTGCTCACCGCGCTCTATGAGAACGACACGCCGTTCGAATTCCGCAGTATCGGGCCGGACACGCCGCAGCACGTGGCCGAGTGGCTGCGCCGCTGGCCGCTGCGCAAGTTTCCGCTGCTGTTGGATGGCGAGCGCGAGATCGTCGAGTCCAGCATCATCATCGAATATTTGCAGCTCGCGCATCCTGGGCCGGTGCATCTCCTGCCTGCAGAACCGATGGCAGCGCTGGGCGTGCGCTTCCTCGACCGCTTCTTCGATCTCCACGTGATGGATGCGATGCAGATTGCCGTCGAAAGCGCGCTGGGCCGGCTGCCGGTGAAAAAGGAGGAGGGACTGGCCATCGCCCAGGAGAGACTGGAGCGCGCCTATGCCTGGCTCGAAGGACAGCTTGCCGACAGGAACTTAAACACGACCTGGGCAGTGGGCTCCGACTTCACCATGGCCGACTGCGCTGCCGCGCCATTCCTGTTCTACGCGGACTGGGTGCACCGGATCTCCGACTCCTATCTCGTTCTGCAGGCCTACCGGGGGCGGTTGCTTGCGCGTCCGTCCTTCGCCCGGGCGGTGGAGGAGGCGCGGCCGTTCCGGTCGTACTTTCCCCTCGGGGCGCCGGACAGGGATTGAAGCCCCGCGCATCCGCGCAAAATTCTTCTTGGTGCCAAGATTCTTCTTGGTGCTGTGTCTGAATCAAAGATGGCCGTTCGTCCTTGGGGCATGATGAGGGAGAGGGGCCATGTTGGAACTGCTGCTCTATTGTCACATGTTCGCAAAGCTCAGATATGCCGGTGAGATCGCGGTTGTTTCGGATGCAGTCATGGCCATCGTTGGCCGCAGCAAAGCCCGCTATGGGCAATGCCTTGGACCGGCCGTGCAAAGCCGCAACGCGCCGGCTTCGACTTTCGGTTTTTGGACGGAACAGGATCTCGGGCAGGCGCTCGATCGGCTCAATGCCTATGTCGCATCAGCAGCTTAGCGGTGGCACGGGATATCGAAGAAATTTTCGACTACCTGTCGGGACGAGGCATAGTCGATCGTCCTTGAGGTGAAGGGGAAAGCTCCATGCTCTATGCGTTCCTGTGCTGCCACGACGAAGCGATCGTCAATTCCTGGACCAAGGAAGAAGACGATGCTGTCCTGGCGAAGCGCCATAAAGTGACTGAGAAACTTGCTGCGGCCGGCCGGCTCGGCCCGGCGGTGCGGCTGATGCCGACCACCACGGCGACCACGGTTCGCATGGGTCGCGAGCCCGTCGTGCTCGATGGGCCTTTCAGCGAAACCAAAGAGGCGCTGCTCGGCTTCTATCTGATCGATTGCGACTCGCTCGAGGACGCCATCGAGATGGCCAAGCAGATCGGACGCGATGAGAACGTCGTGTTCGAGATCCGCCCAGTGAAATTGTATCTGCCGCAACGCGAGGCCTCGTGACCGAAATCGCGTGGATCGATCCGCTGTTACGCTCGGCGCGCCCGCAAGCGCTCGGGGCATTGGTTCGCTATTTCCGCGATCTCGACCGCGCCGAGGAAGCGTTTCAGGAAGCGTGCTTGCGCGCGCTCAAGAATTGGCCGCTGAACGGACCGCCGCGCGATCCCGCCGCCTGGCTGATTCTGGTCGGGCGTAATGTCGGTGTCGACGACGCGCGCCGCGGCAAGAAGAGCGAACCGCTGCCTGGCGACGAGGCGATATCCGATCTCGACGATGCCGAGAGCGACATCGCCGAGCGTCTCGACAATTCGCATTATCGCGACGACCTGCTGCGGCTCTTGTTCATCTGCTGCAATCCCGATCTGCCGGCGGTGCAGCAGATCGCGCTGGCGCTGCGTGTCGTCTCGGGCTTGACGGTGAAGGAGATCGCCCGCGCCTTTCTCATCAGCGACAGCGCCATGGAGCAGCGCATCACCCGCGCCAAGAGCCGTGTCGCCAACGCCGATATTCCTTTCGAAGCGCCGGGGGCGGTCGAGCGCGCCGAGCGTCTCGGCGCCGTGGCCGCCATGATCTATCTCATCTTCAACGAAGGCTATTCGGCGAGCGGCGGCGACGCGCATATGCGCGTGCCGCTCTGCGAAGAAGCGATCCGGCTGGTGCGCCTGTTGCTCACGCTGTTTCCGGGCGAGCCGGAAATCATGGGACTCATGGCGCTGCTGTTGTTGCAGCACGCCCGCGCTTCAGCGCGGCTTGACGCCGACGGCGCGATTATCCTGCTCGAAGAGCAGGACCGCGGCCTCTGGAACCGCGACTTGATCGCGGAAGGCCGGGCGCTGATCGAAAAGGCGGCGCGGCATCGCCGGCCCGGACCCTATCAGCTCCAAGCGGCGATCTCGGGCGTGCATGCGCATGCGGCGCAGCCGCAAGAGACCGACTGGTCGGAGATCGATCAGCTCTACGCCGCCTTGGAACGGCTGCAGCCTTCACCGGTGGTGACACTCAACCGCGCCGTCGCGGTGAGCAAGTCGCAAGGGCCGGCGGCGGCGCTGGCGATGATCGAGCCTTTGGCGGTTCCGCTCAGCGGCTACTTTCATTTCTTTGGCCTGAGAGGCGCGCTGTTGGCGCAACTCGGCCGCATCGAAGAGGCTCGCGTCGCATTCGACAAGGCCATCGCGCTTGCCCATACGCCGGCCGAGGCGACGCATATCCGTATGCATCTCGATCGCCTGATGAAAGACGGCGAGCTCTGGAAAAATAATCAGAAGAAAAGCATCGGCGATGTCGGGGCGACCCGGCCGCGCACGTCCTTGGGTTAAGGCTCACGTGAAAGCACACAAAGAAAGGGACCAGTCATGCAAGTTCAACCTTATTTGTTCTTCGACGGCCGCGCCGATGAAGCGATCGAGTTCTACAAGAAGGCTGTCGGCGCTACGCCCAGAATGCTGATGCGTTTCAAGGACGCGCCCGACCAGTCGATGATCACGCCGGAGAGCAAAGACAAGGTCATGCATGCGGCGGTCGATATCGGCGACACCACCGTTCTGATCTCGGACGGCCACTGCGCCGGCCAGATGGAGTTCAAGGGCTTTTCCCTTGCCTATTCGGCGCGCAACGAGTCCGAAGCAGACAAGGTGTTCGGCGCGCTGTCTGACGGCGGCAAGGTGACGATGCCGCTGGCCAAGACATTCTTCTCGCCGCGCTTCGGGATGCTCACCGACAAGTTCGGCGTCGGCTGGATGATCTTGGTCCCGCAATAAGCGGGCGGTTCGCCAAGTTCAAACGTCAAGTTCGCAAATCAGGATCGCAGGTCAAGTTCAGCGCCACGTAAGGGCGAAAGGAGTAAGCCATGTCCGCTGCCGAAGCAAAAAGCAAAGACTTTGTGACGACGCGCATCTTCGACGCGCCGCCGGCAATGTTGTGGAAGTGTTTCACCGAGCCCGAGCGCATGCGGGAATGGTTCGGACCTAAAGGCTCGGTCGTGATCTCTTCCAAGATGGATTTGCGCGCCGGCGGCACCTATCACGGCGCCATGCGCGACTCCGAGGGCCGCGTGATGTGGGCGAAATTCGTCTATCGCGAGGTCACGCCGCCGCGGCGGCTGGTCTGGGAGCATTCGTTTTCCGATGAAGCGGGCGGGCTCACGCGGCATCCCATGGCGCCCACCTGGCCGCTCAAGCTGCTCACCACCGTTACTCTCGAGGACGCGCCGGACGGCAAGTGCAAGCTCACGCTGACCTGGTCGCCGCTCGACGCCACTGCGGAAGAACAGGCCACGTTCGACGCGGCGCATGACGGCATGAACGGCGGCTGGGCCGGCTCGTTCGAGCGGCTCGACGATTACCTGGCTGGTCTCAAATAGAGAACGCCCATCAATTCCGCGGTCCCTGCTAAAGCGGGGACCCGACTGCGGGATTCCCGTACTCGCGGGAATGAGCGGAGTGTGGAGCGACAAAACGGAGGGTTTAATGGCAAGCATCAAAAACAAGATCACACCGTGCCTGTGGTTCGACAGTGAGGCCGAAGAGGCGGCGAAGCTCTACACCTCGATCTTCGCCAATTCGCGGATCAATCAGATCAGGCGGTACGGCGAGGCCGGCCGCGACAAACACGGCAAGCCACCGGGCTCGGTGATGATCGTCGAGTTCGATCTCGACGGCCAGACTTTCACCGCACTCAATGGCGGGCCGCTTTTCAAGTTCAGCGAGGCGGTTTCGTTCCAGGTGATGTGCGACACGCAAGAGGAAATCGACCACTTCTGGACCCGGTTGTCCGAAGGCGGGCGCGAAAGCCAATGCGGCTGGCTCAAGGACAAATTTGGCCTGTCATGGCAGATCGTGCCGTCGATCTTGCCGCAGCTGATGAAAGACGCCGGCGATAAATCAGAAAAGATCATGGGCGCCGTCATGCAGATGAGGAAATTCGATCTGGAAGCGCTCAAGCGCGCAGCAGCGGCTTGATTTACGCCGGCTGAACTCGAAACCTTGGGAGGAGCAGATGATTACGACTACACTTGTCATCATTGCAATTGCGCTCGCCGTAGCGATCGCCTCCGCGCTGATCTATGCATCGACCGCGCCGGATACTTTCGTCGTCAGCCGCTCGGCGCTGATCGCCGCTCCGGCGGAGAAGATCTTCCCGCTGATCAACGATCTGCATGCGCAGTCGCGGTGGTCGCCGTTCGAGAAGGACCCGAACATGAAGCGCGTCCACAGCGGCGCGCTGGCAGGCAAGGGCGCGATCTACGAGTGGGACGGTAACCGGCAGGTCGGCGCCGGACGTATCGCGATCACGGATTCGCTGCCGCCGTCGCGGGTCTCGCTTGCGCTCGATATGTCCCGGCCGTTCGGGGCACACAACAAAGTTGACTTCGTGCTGGAGCAGAACGGCGCTGCCACGAATGTCGCGACTTGCACAAAAGTGACTTGGGCAATGCAAGGCCGTCAACCGTTTATCGGTAAGCTCATGAGCCTGTTCATCAACTGCGACAAGATGGTGGGCAACGAATTCGAGAACGGCCTCGCCAAGCTCAAAGCGCTGGTCGAGGACGAAGCCGCGCGGGTCGCAGCGGAGTAGCAGCCTACACAGTGAGGCCCGCGCCCTCGGGCAGGGTGCGCGCGTTTACGCGCGCGTTACAGCCGACTTTATTCGTTACTGAAATTTCATTTGTCGGGCGGCGCTTGTTGCGCGACGAGGGCGGCGTTTGCGAGAGAAACAACAGCCGGAGAATCAGAATGATCAAATCAGCACTCGCCGTCACCGTCGTCGCCTTGGTCATGGCTCTGTCCAGCGGGGCATTCGCGCAGCAGGCCGCAAGCGGCAGCACAGCAACCAATGCGTCCCGCAGCGGCGGACCTGGCACCCATGTCGGAGCTGAACGGACAGGTTCCGCATCGAGCAACGAGAAGGTACTTGGCAATCATAACGGCTATAGCGGTCAGTAAGACATCGCGGTCGCGTACAAAAAGCCCGGCCGTGAGGCCGGGCTTTTTCGTAGACTTTGCATCACATATACGTGTGCGGTGTTTACACCGCCGCCGTCAGGCAACCAGAGAGCTCAAATAAAATAACGATAAATGCGCCTTATCAGCGTTATGGCGCGGGTGCTCGCGGTTATCCGTTGCGCCTGCAGGGCTTCGATCTCACGACGCAGCCGCTTGAGCTCACGCTTCAATGCAATGTTGTCCAACACGGTCGTGCTTGAGCAGTCAGACCCGTCCGGTTCAAGTGTCGGGCCGAAACTGCCGTCGAGCTCGCGGTCGGTCCGCGCCTTTTCCGGATCGAATACCGCTGCATGCACATCTCGCGCCTGCGCTTCGGAAACATCGACCGGCAACAGATTGCGGATTTTGGCGAACAGGTAATCGGGATCGGTCAGAAATCGGGGAAAGGAAATCAGCACGACCGGCACATCGGCATGCGTCAGACGCCAAAGCAATTGATGAAATCCGACCGCAAGCAGGCGCGCTTGATCGACGGGATTGACTGAAAAAATGACGCCGCCTTCTGCCGTTCCCCAGTGTTCCCAGGGCGTTTCGATTTCGCTCAACCACGGCGCGGTCTGATGCATCGCCTGAAGCTGCATGATGCTTCGGCTCGCCGCCGCGTCGACAAGGTCGCGCATCGGTACCAGAACCGCGTCAAGCTTGATGTGCGGATCGTTGAGAATCTGATCGATGACTTGGTAGGCCCACGGCCATTTGATCACGTAAGGCGGACGCCGCCCATCCGTGTACAGCGGCAAATCCTCGTATCCCGCCTGAGCCTGATCGTGCCAATCGCTGGCGCCATTCGCTCTGCTGAGATGTGTCTCAAGTCCGACGCCATTGAGGTATTGGACCAGCGCGCTCGTTCCAGCGCGTCCAGTCCCAGCGATAAGCAGGTGACGGCGGGGGCGCGTCGCCGGAGCATGCATCATTCAATTGCACGTTACGAAATGTTTCGAAGTAGCAGCAGCCCCCAACGTTCGCCAAGGAATCACACGGACCGTACGATTGCACGTTAAAAAGTGTTAAGTTTGTAATCCTTAGCAACACAACAGCGCCGCCGATGCGCTCGGCGTAAACAAAAAGATACACCGTCTGCGAGCGACCTTTGCGTAGCGAGGTAAAGCTCGTTGAGCCACCATCGCACCTCAGTCGTCAGCCGGACAGCTTCACTTCGTCATTCGCGGGCAAGCCCGGTTTGCGCACGGAGCGGCCGAAGAATGACTGCCGCTCGAGATCGAGTCGTCGGCTGGCCGCGCGCACGCGCATCAGATCTTTGCGCGCGACCAGACCGACAAGGCGCCGCGTTGCGGGCTCGACGACCGGGACACGGCCGACATCTTGCGCCACCATGCGATAGACGAGATCGGCGATGATCTCGCCTGGATAGCCGACGACGGCGGAGGCGTCCGACAGCAGATCGTCGAGCGTGCGATGCTCGGGGATGCCTTCCGACATCCAACGCAGCACATCCGAGCGATCCACCATGCCGACCACGTGGTGCTGGCTGTCGATGACCGGATAGGAGCGGTGCCGTTTGGTCTCGCCGGTGAAGAAGGCCAGCGCATCTTCGATCGGCATCGCGGCCGGTAACGTATCGACCTCTTTCACCATGACATCGGCGACGCGCGCGAGCTGCAGCGGGTCGATCGAATATTCGCGCGTGATGTGCTGGCCACGGCGGGAGATTTTTTCAGTCAGGATCGAGCGTTTCAGCAGCAGCACCGTCACGGCATAGGCCGCGGTGGTGGCGACCAGAAGCGGCACCAAAAGATGCACATTGCCGGTGAGCTCGATGGCGAACAGCGTTCCGGTCAGCGGCGCGCGCATCGTGCCGCCCATCATCGCCGCCATGCCGACGATCGCCCAAAGTCCGGTGCCGCCCGGCAGCCACAATCCCTCGATCCAGCCGAGCGCGCCGCCGAGAATGAGCAAAGGCGCAAGCACGCCGCCCGACGTGCCGGAGGCGAGCGCGATGATCCAGATCACCGCCTTGACCCAGAGCAGCATGGCCACGGCGTGAAGCGTCATGTGTCCGTTGATCAGATCGGCAATGACGTCATAGCCGACGCCGAGTGCGCGCGGCTGGATCATTCCGCCCAGGCCAACGAACACGCCGCCAATGACCGGCCACCACATCCAATGAATCGGCAGCCGCTCGAACAGATCCTCGCCGGCGTAAAGGCAACGCGTGCACAGCCCCGACTGCAGGCCGCCGACAATGCCGACAAGCGCGCAGGCGATCAGGCCCCACCACGGCAGGTCGGGAATTTGCGCGTACGGAAATAGCGGCGCCGATGCGAACAGGAGCGGGTGCAGACCGATGGAGGTGGCGCAGGCCGCAACAACCGGAATGAAGCTGCGCGGTTTCCATTCGAACAACAGCAGTTCGACCGCGAGCGCCACGGCCGCAAGCGGCGTACCGAAGATGGCCGTCATGCCGGAGGCCGCGCCGGCCACCAGTAAGGTTTTTCGTTCGGCCGCGCTCATATGGAAGCATTGGGCGAACAGCGAGCCGACCGCGCCGCCGGTCATGATGATCGGGCCTTCGGCTCCAAAAGGGCCGCCGGTGCCGATCGAAATCGCCGAGGAGAGCGGCTTGAGTACCGCAACCTTCGGGTCCATGCGGCTGCCACCGATCAGAATGGCCTCGATCGCTTCCGGAATGCCGTGGCCGCGGATTTTCTCGGAGCCGAACCTCGCCATCAGCCCGATGACGAGCCCACCGAGCGCCGGGATCGCCACCATCCAGGGGCCAACGACCGAATCCGCGGGCGCGGCATGTGCGAAGGAAAACCGCCCGAACCAGGCGAGATTTGTCGCCAAGGCGATCAGCTTGACCAGGAGCCAGGCCGAACCGGCGCCGCCCGCACCGACGACGATCGCCATGACGACCAGGATAAGGACGCGGGGATCGGCGCTGAAATCGCCAAGCCGGGATTCAAGGGAATGATCGCTCCGCTCGGAGCGGCGGGAATTTGTTGCAAACATATGACTTCCGGGTTCGTGCACGCGCCGAATCGATGCGATTTGTGCGATCTTCGAGGAAACGAGCCGCCGCGTTGGGAGGGCGGGTCGAGGCGGGAATTATATCGTGTCACGACATAATTCAAGGCGAGGCCGTGGCCAAACGTGCTCGTGCGAAGCCGATGATCCATCCGGCCGATTACCGGCGGCTGGCCGCATTCCGCCATGCGCTGCGGCGATTTCTGGCCTTCAGCGAAGCGGCGGCCCGTGCCGCCGGCATCACGCCGCAACAGCATCAGGCGCTGTTGGCGATCAAGGGTGCGGCGAGCCTGGAGACCGCCACCGTCGGCTTTCTCGCCGACCACCTCTTGCTGCAACCGCACAGCGCCGCCGAGCTAACCGACCGCATGGTCAAGAGCGGATTATTATTGCGCCATGAATCCCCCAGCGACCGGCGGCGCGTGGTCCTGTCGCTGACGCAGGCCGCCGAACGGGTGCTGCGGGATCTGTCCGCGGATCACATCCGCGAGCTCCGCCAATCGGCGCCGGTCATCGATGGGCTGTTCGACGTCCTCAAGCCACGGCGTGCCGGTCTGGCTTCCCGCAAGAACGTGGCCGGCAAGAACGTGGTCGGCAAGGACGCGCCGCACAAAAATGCGCGCCGCAAGAAGAAGTGAACATTTGGCCGGTGACGGCGCCGTGTCCGCGCGCAATGATGGAGCGGTGACAGCCGAGTCTGTTTACGACTCCTGTTTACGATTCCCGGGGCCGAGCGCGATGACCGGTCAGGACATAATCCCGCCATTCGCGGCGCCCTACGCGCCGCCGGACGAGGATCTCGCGGCGGCACTTCTGGCCGATGCCGCCCGCGATGCGGAAGCCGAAAGCCGCATCGATGCGCGCGCCAGGAAACTGGTCGGGGCGATCCGCGTCAAAGCCGGCGGGCTCGGCGGCGTCGACGATTTCCTCCATGCCTATTCGCTCTCCACCAAGGAGGGGCTCGCGCTGATGGTGCTGGCCGAGGCGCTGTTGCGTGTTCCGGATGCAGCGACCGCCGATCGGCTGATCGAGGACAAGCTGGCCGCCGGCCGTTGGCTCGAGGGTGAGCTGCATTCGACGGCGATATTGGTTTCGGCTTCGGCTTGGACGCTTGGTGTCGCTGCGCGCGTGATTCATCCCGGCGAAACGCCGGAGACGATCCTCGACAATGTCGTGCACCGTCTCGGCCTGCCGGTGATGCGAACGGCGACGCGGCAGGCGATGCGGCTCCTCGGCTCGCATTTCGTGCTTGGACAGACCATCGAGGAGGCGCTTTCGCGCGCGCGGCACCATGCCGATTGGCGCTATTCGTTCGACATGCTGGGCGAGGGTGCGCGCACCACGGACGATGCCGACATCTATTTCGATCACTATGCGCACGCGATCACCGCGATCGGTAAAAGCGCCAAAGACGCGAGCGCGGCGCGGCCCGGCATTTCGGTGAAACTTTCGGCGCTGCATCCGCGCTATGAGGCGATCTCGCGCGAGCGCGTGCTTGCCGAACTTGCGCCGCGCCTGATCGAGCTGGCGCAGCTCGCCAAGGCGCGTGATCTGCAATTCACCGTGGACGCCGAAGAGGCCGACCGGCTCGAATTGTCGCTCGACATTATCAGTGCTGCGCTTGCCGATGCTTCGCTCGCGGACTGGGACGGCTTTGGCCTCGCGGTGCAGGCCTATCAGAAGCGCGCGCTGGCGCTGATCGGCTGGGTTGAAGACGTGGCGGCGACGACCAATCGCAGGCTGACGGTGCGGCTGGTCAAAGGCGCCTATTGGGATACCGAGATCAAACGGGCACAGGAGCGCGGGCTGCCCGACTATCCGGTGTTCACCCGCAAGGCCATGACCGACCTTTGTTACATGGCCTGCGTGCGGCGCCTTCTCGCCGCGCGCAACCGGCTGTTTCCACAATTCGCCACTCACAATGCGCTGACCGTCGCTAGCGTCATCGAAGATGCCGGCGGCATCGATGGTTTCGAATTTCAGCGGCTCTACGGCATGGGCGAAGCGCTCTATGATGCCCTGCGCGCCGAGTTCCCGAACGCCGCCTGCCGCATCTACGCGCCGGTCGGCGGCCACCGCGATCTGCTGGCTTATCTGGTGCGGCGGTTGCTCGAGAACGGCGCCAACTCGTCCTTTGTCACGGCCGCCGCCGATCCGCGTGTCCCGATTGCCGATATTCTGCGCCGGCCGCAGACGCGCATCGCCAATGCGGAGGATGCGCGCAACGAGAAAATTCCGCTGCCCGGCAATCTCTACGAGCCGGAGCGGCAGAACTCCGCGGGCGTTGAATTCGGCGATCGAAAAAGCCTCGATGCGCTCGTTGCCGAAGTGCGTGACAGCGCAACCGGTGCGGCCAGCGCCGCGCCGCTTCTTGATGGCGTGGTGCTTCCCGGCGTCGAGCGCAGGATTTGCTCGCCGATCGACGGCAGTCTCGTTGGCACGGTCTATGACGGCGACGAAGCCATCGTCCGCTCGGCTGTTGCCGCCGCGGCCGCGGGCTTTCCAGCCTGGGCAGCCATGCCGATCGAAGAACGTGCAGCGCTCCTTGAGCGCGCCGCCGACCGGCTCGAACTCAATCGCGGCCGGCTCCTGGCTTTGTTGCAGAGCGAAGCCGGCAAGACCCTCGACGATGCGCTCGCCGAGCTGCGCGAGGCGGTCGACTATTGCCGCTATTACGCCGCGCAGGCCCGCACCGCGCTCGCGCCGCAAGTGATGCCGGGACCGACCGGCGAGAGCAATGTGCTGCGTTATCGCGGACGCGGCGTCTTTGCCTGCATCAGCCCGTGGAATTTTCCGCTCGCGATCTTTCTCGGCCAGGTCACGGCTGCGCTCGCCGCCGGCAACACAGTCGTCGCAAAGCCTGCGGAGCAGACGCCACTGATCGCGGCTCTGGCAATTACGCTGCTGCAAGAAGCTGGCGTGGCTGAGACCGCGGTGCATCTCGTGCCCGGCGATGGCGCGGTCGGCGCCAGTCTTGTTGGCCACCCGCAAATCGCGGGTGTCGTCTTCACCGGCTCGACCGAGGTCGGCCGCGCCATCAATCGCGCGCTGGCGGCAAGAGACGGCCCGATCGTGCCGCTGATCGCCGAGACCGGGGGCATCAATGCCATGATTGTCGACGCCACCGCCTTGCTCGAGCAGGTCAGCGATGACGTCATCACCTCAGCTTTCCGGTCGGCAGGCCAGCGCTGCTCGGCGCTGCGGCTGCTTTGCCTGCAGGAGGACATCGCCGAGCCCATGCTCGACATGGTGATCGGGGCTGTGCGCGAACTGAAAGTCGGCGACCCGCGACAGATTGCCACTCATGTCGGCCCCATCATCGACGCCGAGGCCAAGGGCAAGCTTGATCGCTGGATGGCCGCGAACGAGCGGGCCGGACGGCTGCGTTTCCACGCCACAGCCGAGATGCCCGCCGAACTGCCATCTCGCGGCACTTATGTGATGCCTGCGGTCATAGAGCTCGACCGCGCCCTTGACCTCGATAGGGAGGTTTTTGGCCCGGTGCTGCATGTCGTCCGGTGGCGGGCCGGACATTTGGAGGCGCTGATCGACGAAATCGCCGCGAACGGCACGGCCTTGACGCTCGGCATCCATTCCCGCATCGATCTAACAATCGACCGCATCGCCG
Source organism: Xanthobacteraceae bacterium (assembly GCA_036264635.1). Classification (GTDB taxonomy): domain Bacteria; phylum Pseudomonadota; class Alphaproteobacteria; order Rhizobiales; family Xanthobacteraceae; genus BOG-931. The sequence continues at coordinate 67,524 of DATAQN010000230.1, forward strand.
GGCGGCTTCCGCACGGCAATGTCTATGTCAACCGCAACATGATCGGGGCGGTGGTGGGGACGCAGCCCTTTGGCGGCACCCATCTGTCCGGCACCGGACCGAAGGCCGGGGGACCCAATTATCTGCGCCGTTTCAGCGCCGAGCAGGTGGTCACGATCAACACCGCGGCGGCCGGTGGCAATGTCGGGCTGCTCGCCCAAGACGAGTAAAGCGTTCGGGAAATATGGGCTGCAAAAAGGGATTGTGACGATAGAAAAGATACCCACAGCTCAGATTCTGCCGGCCATTAACACAATCGCGACATGATCGCGTTATTCTGATCAACCATGAGCGATTCGATTACACGCCTTTACCAGGCGGTCCACGCCTGCCGTCAGGACGATCCGTCGACCTCGCGGACAGCGCGGCTGTTGCGTTCGGGCCGCAGCAAGATGGCCAAGAAGCTTGCCGAGGAGGCCGTCGAGGTCGTGATCGACGCCATGAACGGCGACCGCGAGGCCGTGGTCAAAGAGAGCGCCGACTTGATCTATAATCTGGTCGTGCTGTGGGTCTCTTCCGGTATCAAGCCCGAGGATGTCTGGAAGGAAATGGACCGGCGCGAGCGGCTGCTCGGCATCGCCGAAAAGGTGCCGAAGAAGCCACCGGAGGAATTCCTCCGTCGTCAAATTGTCATGCTCGAGGGCCGCCGCACCCGCAAGCGGCGCTGATTTTTCCTAGCGCATGTCTTCTTAGCGCATGTCCCGGAAAAGTGGGAACCGGTTTTCCGATAAGGACATGCGCAACTCAAAAATCCCCAAATTTCCGATCGCGCGATGCTTGAACACGTAATGGCGGTGCTCGTGTCCGCGATCGTCGAGGTGATCTCGGCCGGCGGCTATCTGGGTATCGTCGTTCTCATGGCGATCGAGTCGGCGTGCATTCCGCTGCCGTCGGAAATCATCATGCCGTTCGCCGGCTATCTCGTGTTCACTGGGCGTTTCACCTTGATTGGCGCTGCAACCGCAGGCGCGCTCGGCTGCAATGTCGGATCGACAGTCGCCTATTACGTCGCCGCGAGCGGCGGCCGCAAAGCCTTTGAGCGCTGGGGCTCTTATGTGCTGATCAGCCATGCCGAGCTCGATCACGCCGAGCGTTTTTTTGCCCGCTATGGCTCGATCACGGTTTTCATCGGCCGGCTGCTGCCGGTCGTGCGCACCTTCATCGCCTTTCCGGCCGGACTGGCGCGGATGCCGATGCTGAAATTCCAGATCTACACATTTCTCGGCTCCTGGCCGTGGTGTTTCGCGCTCGCCTATATCGGCTTCGTGCTGGGGCAGCGCTGGGACAGCGACCCGACCTTCCGCCGCCTGTTTCACCAGTTTGACGTAGTGGTTGTGGGGCTCGTTCTGGCCGGTCTCGCTTGGTTCGTCTGGTCGCGGTGGCGCGCGCGTAACGGATAAAATCGCTGCGAAATTTCTGCTCCGGCCAATCATTTTTGGCGGTGCCGCCTGAATTGGCCGTGCTGCCTGATTTTGCCGTGATTTCGAACTGATGCCGCCCCCCATTTGATTGCCACAATTGTTGTTAGATGTTGGTACGGGAGAGAGGGGCGGGGGCCCCTTGCCGGCAGACAAGCAGGGTGGACTGAGCCGCAAGGCAAAGACCGCCTGTTGCGCTGATCCGGCGGCCATGGACGGAGTGGCCGTGACGCCGAACTGCAGCGATTTGTCCTCCATTAGATCAGTCGCCGGCTGGCTCGCCGTTGGGGTGCTGCTCTGCGCGCCTGCAGGTCTCGCCCAAGCCCAGTTCAGTGCGCCGAACAACGTCCAGAATGCCGCGCCCGCCGCGCCCGGTCCGGCGCCGTCGGGCGGTGCGGCCCCGGCTCTGCAGACCCAGAAGCCGGCGGCCATAGGGTCCCAGTCAGCGCCGTCTGCTGGGCCCGCGGCCGTGACGCTGCCGCCGCAGCCACCGGCGCCGCAAATCGGCAGCCAGGGCGCGAGCCTGGGATCCAATCCGGGGCCGAACCAGGCGCCGGCTCAAGCGGCGACCCAGGCGCCTGTTCAGGCCGATCAAGGACCAGACAAAACGCCGGCCCAAGCCGTGAGCCTGCCCGCGGCGCCGGATGAGAAGCGTGGCTTCCTCAATGGGCTTGGCCAGTGGTGGGACGACTCCATCGCCAATTTCAACGCCAAGATGAAAGAGCAGCAAGCCAAGCTCGAAGAGTTCAACAAGCAGCAAAGCGAAGCGGCCAAGGACGCGACGAAAGCGATGAAGAACGCCGCGGACGCGATGTTCACCCCGGCAAAGATCATCGAGACGCAGGAGCGCTGCCCGGTGGCCGGCAACGGCGCGCCCGACTGCGAGGGCGCGGCGGCGAATTTCTGCAAGGCCAAGGGCTTCAGCGACGGGCATCCGATGGACATCCGCACCGCCGAGCGCTGCAAGGCGTCGCTGTGGGTCTCGGGCCAGACGCCGACCGCCGCCGATTGTCCAATCGAGACCGTGCTGCTGCGCATCGCCTGCCAGCCGTGAGTGCGCCGTCCGGCGCTCGCTTCACATCACTGCAAATGTGCTAAGGCTCTGCCTCAATCGCTCATGAGGGAGGAGTTTACGCCATGATGACCGACGTCGATCGCGGCAAAGCGGCGGATATTCTCATGGCCGCCGAGCAAGAGCGCAAACAGGCGGTGCAGCTATCCAAAACCTGGCCTGACATCACCATCGAAGATGCCTATGCGATTTCCAGCGAGGTTGCGCGGCGCAAGATTGCGGCCGGCGCCAGGCTGATCGGCCACAAAGTCGGTCTTACCTCGAAGGCGATGCAGCGCTCCTCGCAGATCGACGAGCCGGATTACGGCCATCTCCTCGACCATATGATGATTGCCGACGGCGCCAGCATTCCGCATGCCAATTACTGCCTGCCGCGCGTCGAGATCGAGCTCGCTTTCGTCATGGGCAAGCCGCTGAAAGGCCCCGGCGTCAGCCTTACCGACGTGCTGCGCGCCACCGAATATGTCGTGCCGGCGATCGAGATCGTCGATGCGCGGCTCCAGGACCAGCGCAAGATTTTCGACACCGTTTCCGACAACGGCGCCGCCGCCGGCATCGTCATGGGCGGCCGGCCGATCAAGCCGCTCGACGCCGATCTGCGCTGGATTGGCGGCATCATGTATCGCAATGCCGAGATCGAGGAGACGGGAGTGGCCGCGGGCGTGCTCGGCCATCCGGCGCTCGGCGTTGCCTGGCTCGCCAACAAGCTCGGCGCCCATGGCGTGACGCTCGAAGCCGGCCATATCGTGCTCGCCGGCTCGTTCACGCGCGTGGTCTTCGCCCGCAAGGGCGACACGCTGCATGCCGATTTCGGCAATCTCGGCGGCATCGCGGTGCAATTCGTGTGAGACGAGGATCGATGCGGAGTTCGGAGGGGCGAGCAACGCATGAGGAGGCGTCATGAGTACCCCGCCGCGGGTCACCTCTTTCGCGCCGCAATTGCTGGTGGACGATCTCGACAGAGCCATCCAATTCTATAGCGATGTTCTCGGCTTCTCGTTCGGCCCGCCCTGGGGCGGATTTTACGCCATCGGTGAACGCGACGGTTTTGCCGTCCACCTCAAATGCGCGCCGAAGACGGCCGAGGATCGCACTAACCGGAAACAACACGAACATCTTGACGTCTATGCAAGCGTCATCGGCGTGGCCAAGCTTTACGACGCGTGCCAGGCCAAAGGCGTGACCATTTTGAAGCCGCTCGCGCGCACCGCTTGGGGAACCGATGACTTCTATATCGAGGACCCCGACGGATACATCATCGCCCTTGGCGAAGCGTCTTGAATAGGTCGGCCCGCGGCGCGATCATGGAGCGAGAAGCGTAGCTCGATGGTGATTGAGCCGTGCCGTTCCGTGATCGTGGGCTCTGGGTTCTGGCCGCCGCGGTGCTCGCCGTCTCGGCGACGGCGCTGCACGCCGCGCTGCTGCCGACCGCGCCGGATGTGTCCGGCCGTACCTCGACCGAGGGCGAGCTTCTGATCGCCGCACCGGAATTGCCGGCGCCGTTCGACCACGCCGTCGTCCTGATGGCGCAGCATAGTCGCGACGGCGCCTTCGGCATCGTCATCAATCATCCCGCCGGCAGCCGCCCGATTGCCGAGGTGCTTACGGCGATGAGCGCTGATGCGAGCGGCGTGGCCAGCAATGACGTGATGCTGTACCTCGGCGGTCCGGTCAGTCCCGACATCGCCTTCGTGTTGCACACGACCGATTATCGAAAGCCCGACACGATCGACATCGACGGCCGCATCGCGCTCACCGACGCCGCCGAAGTCTTGCGCGACATCGGGCTCGGCAAGGGCCCGCAAAAGAGCCTGCTCGCCTTCGGCTATGCCGGCTGGGCGCCCGCGCAGCTCGACGAGGAGATCAAGGGCGGCGCCTGGACGACAGTGGCCGAGAGTCCGGCCCTGGTGTTCGACGACGATCGCTCTAAAGTGTGGAGCGACGCGGTCGCGTTGCAAAAAGCCGGCAAATGACAGAATTCCAGGGTGTGTTTCCCTATCTGGTTTCACCGGTCGATCGTGACGGTCGTGTCAAAGCCGCTGTGCTGGGCAAGCTTGTCGGCGATCTGATCGCCGACGGTGTGCATGGGCTGACGCCGCTCGGCTCGACTGGCGAATTTGCTTACCTCAACGCCACTCAACGCGCCGATGTGGTGCGTGCAACCATCGAGGCCACAGACGGCCGTGTGCCGGTGGTTGCTGGTGTTGCGGCGACCGCGACAACGGATGCTGTTGCGCAAGCGCGGCATTATCAGACGCTCGGGGCCGACGGCATTCTCGCCATCCTCGAGTCATATTTTCCGCTGCGCGAGGCGCAGGTCGAAGATTATTTCCGCGCCATCGCCGACGCTGTCGATGTGCCGGTGGTGCTCTATACCAATCCGCAATTCCAGCGCACGGATCTTACGCTCGACGTAATCGCGCGCCTGAGCGAGCATCCGCGCATCCGTTACATCAAGGATGCCTCGACCAATACCGGGCGGCTGCTCTCGATCGCCAATCGCTGTCCGGACCTCAAAGTGTTCTCGGCGTCGGCGCATATTCCGGCCTGCGTGATGCTGATCGGCGGCGTCGGCTGGATGGCGGGGCCGGCCTGCGTCATTCCGCAGCAAAGCGTGAAGCTTTACGAGTTCTGCCGCCTCGGGCGCTGGACCGAGGCGATGGCGCTGCAGCGCCGCCTCTGGCAGATCAACGAGATCTTTGCTCGCTTTAATCTGGCGGCCTGCATCAAGGCGGCGCTCGAGATCAAAGGCTATGACGTCGGCGACCCGGTGCCGCCGCAGCAAGGCCTGGGCGCCAAGGAGCGTGAGGTCATCGCGGCGGCTTTGGCCGACGTCGAAGGCCTGGTGGCGGCGTATTGATCGCTTCGTTTATGAGCACTAGCCGACACGGGTCACGCGGCGGGATTCCTGCTTCAACTGTTCGAAGACACGCGCCAGGTTGCCGCGATGGGGTGTAATAAATCGATTGAGAATGGTTGCAGCGATTTCGCGCCGAGTATTCCGGCGAGGGCAGATTGGTGCTCATAGCTCCCGGCCCGACCGTTCGTGATTCAAGGCACCGTCAGAAAATAAATGTACGCATCGGTCACGTTTTAGGAAAGATCGAGGAATGGGGTGGATCGGATCCCCTGGTTCCGCGCTGCCGCGGGAATGATTGCCGTATTCGTTAATTTCTTCCAACCAAATGTTAACGCTTCCTTGCTTAAGTGAATTGTTCCCTCGCGTTGTGCGCGCGTTTTGGGCGCAGAGGTGATTGTGGCATCGGTCGATTCAGATTACGCGCCGCAAGTCGCTCTGGAGCGGACGGTGGCGGCGATCGCCAGCGCTCGCCGCGCCGTGCTCGCCGATCGCTATCCGATGAACTCGTTCAAGGTGGAATGGCGCTGGCTCGCCGATCTTGTGCCGGTGACTTTAGAATGGCGCGATCTCGCCGGGCGCGCGCTCGAGCCGAATGTCTTCTATGAGCCGGCTTTCGCCTTGGCCGCCGGCGCCGTGTTCGGCCGCGATGTCGGCGCGGCGCTGGTCTGGTCGGGCGACGAGCCGCGCAAGTTGCTCGGCTTTTTTCCGGCGCGCGTGGTGCGCCGCCGCTACGGCCTGGCGCTTCCGGTGCTGGAAGCCTGGACCCATCCCTATGCGCCGCTCGGCACGCCGCTCGTGGCGCGCGAGGCCGCCGAACCCGTGATCTCGGCATGGCTTACGCATCTTGCTTCGGACGTTGCGCTGCCCGGCCTGCTGCGTCTGCCGCTCATTGCCGAGGACGGCTATTTCACCGCCGCGCTTGGCGCAGTGCTGCGCCGCCTGCAGATGCCGTTTGCCGATTTTGCGCGCCATAGCCGGCCGCAGCTGGTGCCTGGCGATGACCGCAGCGCCTATCTCGACCAGGCGATTTCGGCGCACCGGCATCGCGAGCTGCGCCGCAGCGTCCGCCGCCTAGCCGATCAAGGCGCACTGCTGTTCACGGCGAGCGCGGAGTCGGAGGCGGTCGACAACGACATCGAGGATTTCTTCAAGCTCGAAGCCCAGGGCTGGAAAGGCGATGCCGGCACCGCCGCGGCGGGGCACGACCAATTGCGCAGCTTCATGAAGGCAGCTGTCCGCGCCCTCGGCGCTGAAGGCAAGGTCGCGATCAATCGTATTCTGCTCGACGGCCGCGCGATTGCGGCGACCATAACGCTGCGCAGCGGCGACGGCGCCTGGTACTGGAAGACGGCCTATGACGAGACGTTGGCGCGATTTGCGCCCGGTGTGCTCCTCTCGGCCGCTTTGACCGAGGACCTCGCCGAGAACGCTGCGATCGCGCGCACAGATTCCTGTGCCGGACCGGGCAATCCGATCCTCGACAATCTCTGGCGTGAACGCCTCAATCTGTGCGATCGCCTGATCGGGCTGCGCCCGCGCGCGCCGTTCTGGCGCGCCTGCCGGCTTGAAGCTTTGCGCGGGGCGGCGATCGGCGCGGCGAAGGCGGCGCGCAAGCGGTTGGGGCATCGGTAAGGCGGAGCGTCCAACGGACTTAGTTGGCTGCTTTAAAGCAGCTAAACATCCTTACATTGCACGGTAGACGGCAGCGCAGAGAGAAATTGAAGTCGAGGATGGCCTTCGGCCACCGCCCATTAGCGCGTTTACGCGCGTGAACGCGCTATCGGGCGGCGACCCCTTCGGGGTCGTCCTTGAGTTCAATTTCTCTCTGCGCTCTCATGTGGCCGTGCAATGTAAGGACCAATATCGCCCATGAGGGCGCGGGTTGCGCACTGATCGCCCGCACGCGTTGACATTTGCCCACGTTTCCCGCGTATCTGCGCCGCTCAAGGGAAACGCAACAGGGCTTCGCAACACCAAAATGGCCAAACCGATCGCAATTCGCATGGGCGGCTATGGACCGCCGACGACGTCTTTTTCGCGCTCGCTCAAATTGATCGGCGATGAGCTGACCGCGCAGTTCGGCGACCGCGTCGACGTCAAGTACGTCTGGAACATCATGGATTTCGGCTATCGCGCCGAAGAGATTTTGTGGCTGGTCGAGGACGGCGTGCTGTCGCTCGGCTATCAGTCCTCGAGCTATCTCACCGACCGTGTGCCCGAGCTCGGCTTTGTCGATCTGCCGTTTCTGTTCGAAAAGCGCGATCAGGCGCGCGCCGCCATTGACGGTGCGCTCGGCCAATATCTCGCCGAACGGATCGAAGCGCGGGTGAATTATCGCATCCTCGGCTATTTCGAGAACGGCTTCCGCCACATCTCGAACCGGCTGCGGCCGCTGCACACGCCAGCCGACATGAAAGGCATGCGCGTCCGCGTGCTGCCGAGCGAGGTGCAGGCGCGCACTTTCGAATTGCTCGGCGCGGTGCCGCTGCGCTGGGATCTCACCGAGGCGATCGCCGCCATCAAGGCCGGCACCATCGACGCGCAGGAAAATCCGTTCGCTAATACCGTCACCTATGGCGTGCACAAGTTTCATCACTTCCACACGGTGACCAATCACTTCTACATTTCACGTCCGATCTTTCTGAACCGCACGCAATTCGATGCCTGGCCGAAAGACCTGCAGGAGGCGATGCGCGGCGCGGTCAAGAAGGCGATCGCATTCCAGCGCAATCTCGCCATCGAGGAAGACCGCGAGTCGCGCGCGGCGATCGAAGCCGCCGGCTGCGAGATCGGGACGCTGACCTCGGATGAGCACGCGCAATTTCGTGCCGCCGTCACGCCGCTGCTCAACGAGGCGCGCAAGACCTACGATCAAAAAATGTTCGAGATGGTCTGAGGTCCATGGCGGTCAAACGCATCGTGACGAATATCGGCGCGAATAACGTAGCCGCGGCCAAGGCCTTTTATGGCGACGTGCTCGAAATGGACGTCGCTATGGACATGGGGTGGATCGTGACTTTTGCCGCAGACGCCGCGGCGGCACCTCAGCTGAGCGTGGCGACTGAAGGCGGTTCCGGGACCGTCGTTCCCGATATCTCAGTCGAAGTGGATGATTTCGACGCCGTGTATCGACGCGTCTGCGCAGGTGGTTTTGCCGTCGAATATGGTCCGGTGACGGAACCCTGGGGTGTCAAGCGATTCTATGTCCGTGATCCTTTTGGGCGGCTTGTGAATATTCTCACGCATGATGCCTGACGACATATTTTGATTTCGCATGCAGCGCTGCTTGACTGCAGCGTTTGACCTTCGATCCTTGCGTTACGTTTAGCTCGAATTGAAAGGGCGCGCGATGAGCGAACCACCAAAACGCTGCACCGGCGGCTGCCTGTGCGGCGCGCTGCGTTACGAGGCGAGCGGCGCGCCCGAATATATGGGCCATTGCTATTGCGAGGATTGCCGCAAGGCTTCGGGTTCGGGCTTCATCCCCTTCATCGGCTTTGCCGCGGAGGCGGTGCGCTTCACCGGCAAAACCTTGACGTTCGCTTCGACGGCCGCGAACGGCAACACTGCTGTCCGTAATTCCTGTCCGGTTTGCGGCAGCCTCGTCTTCGGCGGCGAACTCGGCAAGGACGCGTCACATACGATCTACGCCGGCACGCTCGACGATCCGTCGCTGTTCCAGCCAACCGTCGCGATCTTCACGCGCGGCCGGCCGGATTGGGCTGTTATTCCGGCTGGGTTGCAAATGTTTGAGAGAAGCCCGCAAGGCTGACGCGCAATCAGCCTTTGTGATCGTCCGGCTTGGCCATGATCAGCGACCAATAGACCTTGTATTTCGACTTCGGCGTATAGACTGCGGCGATGCCCATCTGCGTTACGCCGGAATTGAGCATATTGGCACGGTGCGGCGGTGAATCGCGCCAGCCGGAAAAGGCTTCGGCGAGCGTGTGATAGCCGGCGCCGATATTTTCCACCGCGACGCTCGCATCGTAGCCGGACTTGCGGATGCGTTCCGAGAACGGATGCTTGGCGTCGTGATCGAGCTTATCCTTCCCCGCCATGGCTTGCGCCTGGTCGCTGGCGAGCCGCATCAGCTCGGGATCGATAACGACGGGGCCCAGGCCATTGTTGCCACGGTAGCCCGAGATCATCGATTGCGCCGCATTGGCGTCCAGTGTGGTGCCTGGCTGCGACAAGTCGATATAGAAGCTCGGCTGGCCGCCTGGCGGCGGGTTTTCCGTGCAGGCAGCAAGCACTGCCGCGCCGACGAAAAGCCCGGCCGACAGCGCCGTGTTCCGGCTCAACATTGCAGTCCCCCAGTGTCCCGAGCGAAAACTGTTCAGGCAAAAAAGTGACGGAAGCGTGAAGACGCGGAGTGGTCAACAGGTCCGTTCGACCGCGGTCGGTCCTGCAATGTAGGGGAGAGTCCCGCCGTGACGGCGTGACACATATGTGCTTGCCGGCCGCCCCTGGCGCGGGTGCTGGCCCTCCACTAGCATCGCCGGCTGATTGACAAGCCTCATAATGCACCAGGGAGTTAGCACATGGCCGATCTAGTGGCCGATCCAGCCGCCGCCGCCCGCACGCCGGGCGCCAAGCGCGCCGGCGCGGGCGAATATGTTTTCAATCTTGCCAGCGTCAACCACATTCTCGGCGGGCCGGATTATTCGACCGCGAATGGCGCCTGCGTCGAGGGTGATCGCATGATCGTCGGCCTGATGCGCATGCCTGCGGGAACCGGCGCAGAGCCGCATTCGCATCCCAACGAGCAATGGATCTACATTCTCGAAGGCACATTCCACGCCGCGATCGGGGGGCAAGTGGTCGAAGCCAAGCCAGGCTCGGTGCTCTATATCCCGGCCGACGCCGTGCATTCCGGCAAAGCCGGCGCCGATGCCGATGTCGTTTTTTTCACCGTCAAAGACGCCTCGCACAGCCTGCACGGCATAAAAGCCGCGTAGCGGCTTAGGCCTGCAATCGTCAGCCACTAAGGACGAGAAGCCGCCAATGACAGTGCGGCAGATGAGATTACGCGCATGCTATAGAGACACAAAAATCAGCGTCACCGCGTGTACGGCGACGCAGCAAAAAAGGGGAGGAGAAAATATGAGGGCTTTGACAGCTTTGCTGACCGCGCTGCTTGGTGTGGCGGCGGGTACGGCGTTCGGGCAGACGCCCGGTAAATATCCATCGCACCCGGTCAAGATCATCGTGCCTTATGCGCCGGGCGGGGCCACCGATATCGTCGCGCGCATCCTCGCCGATCAGCTCGGCAAAAGCCTGGGCCAGCAATTCTATGTCGAAAGCAAGCCCGGCGCCTTCGGCATGCTGGCGATCGAAGAAATGGTGAAGTCGCCGGCCGACGGCACCACGCTGATGATCGGCAATGTGTCGACCAATGCGATCACGCCGATCATCTATGCGTCGAAAATGAGCTTCGATTACATGAAGGACGTGGTGCCGATCACCAATACGGTCGATATTCCGGCCTTCCTGGTCGCGACCAAAAAGAATTTCGACGTCAAGACCGTGCCGGGGCTGGTCGATTACGCCAAGAAAAATCCAGGCCAGGTCCGTTACGGCACAGTCGGCAACGGCAGCTATCCGCATTACGACATGGCCTATTTTGCCAAGCGCGCCGGCGATCTGAACATGGTTGCGATCCCCAACAAGGCCGGCGCCTCGGGCGTGATCAACGACATGTTGACCGGCTCGACGCAGGTTTCCTTCCTCAATGTCGCCAGCACCGCGCCGCAGGTGAAGGCTGGCAGCCTGCAGCCGCTCGCCGTGGTCAATCACACGCGGCTCGCGGATTTTCCGGACCTGCCGACCATGCAGGAGATCGGCTATCCGGGCGTCGGCACTATTGCCTGGCAGGGCTTGTTTGCGCCGGCCGGCGTGCCGAAAGACGTGCTGCAAACGATCTTCAACGCCACGATCGCGGCGATGAAAACGCCGGAAGCGACGGAGGCTTTCAAAAAACAGACCTTCAACATCGTGCCCAATGCTTCGCTCGCCGACGCCAAGATCTGGCTCGGGCACGAGATGGACACCTGGCGCAAAATCACCAGCGAAGTGAAGATCGAAGCAGAGTAAACCCTCGCCCCGGCGGGGAGAGGGTAGGGTGAGGGGGCTCGGCCTCTGAGATTGATTGTCGGCGCCGAACCCCCTCATCCTGTCCTTCTCCCCGTCGGGGAGAAGGGACGCAGCGGCACTCCCTCGGTTTTGCGCTACTCCGCTGTATCGATTTTACATCAACAGAAAATTCGCATTGTCATGAAACGTGAAGAACCGACGAGCCCCACCCACCCCATCGTCATCGACAAGGATGTCGATGTCCCGATGCGCGATGGCGCCATCCTGAAGGCCGACGTGTTTCGTCCCTATGGCGACGGCAAATATCCCGCCATCCTCAATCTAGGTCCCTACCAAAAAGACAAGCTGTGGCTGGCGCCCGACACGCTCGGCGAGCCGCAGAACGACTGGATGAACTGGGAGACCGTCAATCCGCAATGGTGGGCGCCGCGCGGCTATGCGTGCGTGCGTGTCGATGGCCGCGGCTCGGGCAAATCACCCGGCCAATGCGAGCCGTGGTCGTTCGCCGAGGCCGTCGATTTCTACGATGCGGTCGAATGGGCGGCGGCGCAGCCCTGGTGCAACGGTAATGTCGGACTCCTTGGCATTTCCTATTTCGCCATCAATCAATGGTTCGTCGCCAATCTCAAGCCGCCGTCGCTGAAGGCGATCATTCCGTGGGAGGGCTTTGCCGATATCTATCGCGATGCGCTTTATCACGGCGGCATCTTGAACCTGTTCATGACCAACTGGTTCACAGCGCATATGCTGCATCATTTGCTCGGCCGTGCCTCGCGCGAGCAGCCCGACGGCTGGCAGGTCAACACGCTGCATTTCTGGCTGCGCAACAATCTTGACAGTGGTGCGTTTCGCGGCGCGCAAGCGCAGTGGGATAAAATCGACGTGCCGTTCTTCTCGGTCGGCAATTGGACCGGCATGGCGCTGCATCTGCGCGGCAATACCGAAGCTTTCATGCAGGCGACAACGCCGCACAAGAAGCTGCGCATCCATCTCGGCTCGCATGTGCATCCGTTCTACACCGACGAAGGGCGCGATGATCAGGTCCGCTTTTTCGATTATTGGCTCAAAGGCATCGACAACGGTGTGATGGATGAGCCGCCGGTGAAGCTCGCGATCCGTAAAGGCGGCGACGCCTTCGAGTGGCGTGCCGAGCAGGAATGGCCGCTTGCGCGCACGCGCTGGACCAAGCTCTATCTCGATCTGTCGCAGCCTCAAGCAACGCCAGCCGCGGGCCAGCCGCTCACCGGCACGCTGGACGTGAAAAATCCGCCCGAGACCGGCTCGCGCAGCTATCCGGCGTCGAGCCTGGGCACCATGGGCTCGACCTCGGCCGCCTCCTCGCAAGTGATGGGCGGCGGCATCAAGCCCGGCATGGGTGTCTCGCTCGAAACCACGAAGCTCGCGGTCGATACCGAGATCACCGGCCCGCTCGCCTGTGTGCTCTGGGTGTCGAGCACGACCGAGGACATGGATCTGTTTCTGACGCTGCGCAATATCGGCCCCGACGGCAACGAGATCATGGAAACCGGCCAGCAGGGCGCGCCGGTGCCGGTGGCGAAAGGCTGGCTGCGTGTGTCGCATCGCGAGCTCGATCCGGAATTGTCACGCCCATACCGGCCCTATCACAAGCACGTCCGCCGGCTTTATCTGACGCCTGGCGAGATTGTGAAGGTCGAGGTCGAGATCTGGCCGACATCGATGGTGTTCAAGAAGGGCCATCGCATCCGGCTCGACATTCAGCCGCGCGACGGCGCCGGCAGCGCGCAATACATGCACTATCATGCCGATTACAATAGCGGCGCGATCAACACGATCTATGCCGGCGGCGACAAGGAATCCTATTTGCTGCTGCCGGTTATTCCGGGTGGCTGATCGCGCGACTCGGCCATTGGCCGAGGTTGCAGGCTGGTACGCTTCAGATTGCGTTAACGATCACGCCCGCGATTCGTTAACCGTGTGACAACCGGCAAGCGAATATATTCGCGCTCTTCCTCATCTGCCTTTGCTCCCGGCCCTTAATGCTCGGCGGTTTCAGCTTCTCCAGGGTTAGCCGTAACTGGTCGCTCGTTATCGGGGCCGGCGTGCTGGGCTTTGTCGCCGGCTTCATCGTCATTCTGTTTTACGGACGTGCCGCTCTGATCGACGCGCTGAACGCAGCGCCGGCTTGGGCTGCAGAATTCGCGCTCGCCGCACCCTTCGGCTTTGGCGCCGCGGCGCTCGCCGGCCTCTTCATCAATGCACAGCGCCGTTCGCATACGCGCAAGCTGCGCGCCGCGCTCAATCACATGACGCAGGGCCTGTGCATGTTCGACGCCGCGGGGCGCCTGCTTTTGTGCAACGAGCGCTACACCGAAATGTATGGCCTGGGTCCCAACGATGCCAAGGCCGGCACGCCGTTGCGCGAGCTGCTGCTGCAGCGCGCGGCGTCCGGCACGTTCAGTGGCGATCCCGACGCCTATGTCGCCGAAGCGCTGCAATTCGTGGCCGAGGGGCGCACGGATTCCAAGATCGTCGAGCTCGCCGACGGCCGCATGATTGCACTGGTCAATCGCCCGATCCGCGGCGGGGGCTGGGTGGCGACGCATTTCGACGTCACTACGCGGCTCAAGGCCGAGAAGGAACGCGATGCGCTGCTGCGGCGCGAGGAGCGGCGGCGCAAAACCGATGCCGCGATTTCGATGTTCCGCGAGCGGGCCGAGAACGGACTCAAGACCGTGAGCCAGAGCGCGGCTGCCATGAAGACCGCGGCAAAGACGCTGCTCGCCACGTCGGATCACACCATGCAGCGCGCTGAAAGCGCGGTGAGCGGCTCGAACGAAGCGTCGAGCAATGTCGAGACCGCGGCTGCAGCGGCGGCCGAGCTTTCGGTGTCGATCAAGGAGATCAGCCGGCAGCTGAGTCAGACCAACGACGTTGTGCGCTGCGCCGCGACCGACGCCGCGGCCACCAATGACGACATTGCGGCGCTCGCGCATGTCGCGCAGAAGATCGGCACGGTGGTCAAGCTCATTTCCGACATTGCCGGCCAGACCAATCTGCTCGCGCTCAATGCCACGATCGAGGCGGCCCGTGCCGGCGAGGCGGGCCGCGGCTTTGCCGTCGTCGCTTCCGAGGTCAAATCGCTCGCGGTGCAAACTGCGAGAGCCACCGAGGAGATCGCCCAGGAAATTCTCTCGGTGCAGAATTCGAGCGGCAAGGCGGTGACGGCAATCCGCGACATCACCCAGCGCATGCAGGACATCAGCACCTATACTGGCGCGGTCGCGCTGTCCGTCGAGCAGCAGGATTCAGCAACCGGCGAGATTTCCCACAATGTCGCAAGCGCCGCGACCGGCGCCAAGGCCATCACCATGGCGCTCGGCGAAGTCGCCAGCGGCGTGTCGCAGACCAAGGGCTCGGCGGAAACCATGCTGGCAGCGTCCGAGGAAGTCGAAGACGCTACTACGAAGCTGCGGCGTGAAGTGGAAGAGTTTCTGGCGACCGTGGCGGCGTAGCGGCCATCCTCCACCGCGATAGCGGGGGAGGTAGCCGCGCGGAGCGCGGAGGTGGGGGCGCGGGCCTCGCCATGTGGCACGCGATCAAAAACTCGTCCAGAGCAGAAGTGACTCCCGGACTCCAACCCGCCTTTTCCGCGTCGTGCCCCCCGGCACCGCCGTCGCCCCTACCCGCCGTGCTACGCACGGTGTACCTCCCCCGTTTTCACGTGGGAGGATGAAGATTTACCGCCCCGCCGCATAGCCCTGCATGCCGCGCGGATTGGCGGCGGCGCGGCGACGGGGGCCGACGCGTGAGGCCGCGGTGAGGCGGCCCTCCGACCAGTCCGGTCCCATTTCGACGACGTGGTCGCGGCGTTTTAGTTCATCGACGGTCTTCTGTGGCACGCGGCCTTCGAGCACCAGAACGCCCGGGCGCGCGGTGCGCGGCCAGAACGAGCTCGGGAAATGCTCGGAATGCCAGGCCGGCGCGTCGATCGATTCCTGCAGATTCATGCCGCAATGGACATGGCGCAGAAACATCTGCGTGATCCATTGATCCTGGCCGTCGCCGCCGGGCGAACCCCAGGCGAGATAGGACTCGCCGTCGCGCAGCGCCATGGTCGGCGAGAGCGTGGTGCGCGGCCGCTTGCCAGGCGCAAGCGCTGCCGGATGGTCTTCTTCCAGCCAGAACATCTGTGCGCGGGTGCCGAGACAGAAGCCAAGCTCAGGGATCACCGGCGAGGAATGCAGCCAGCCGCCCGACGGCGTCGACGAGATCATATTGCCGGCCTTGTCGATGATGTCGAAATGCACGGTGTCGCCGCGCATCGAGCCCATCTTGCCGACAGTTGGTTCGCCGGCTCCGAGCCGGCCGACCGTCGGCTCGCCGGCGCCGGCCGCCATCGCAACCGCCTCGCGGCGTAGCTTCACCACGGCGCCAAAACCTTCGATCGAGCCTGGCCGTAGTTCGAGCGAAGCCCTGTCGGTGACGAGCTTCCGCCGTTCGGCGTTGTAGGCATCCGACAGCAGCGTCGCCATGGGCACTTCAACGAAGTCGGGATCGCCGTAGAAGGTCTCGCGATCGGCATAAGCGAGCTTCGAACATTCGACGATGAGATGGATGAAATCAGGCCCGGTCGGATCGAGCCCATCGAGATCGAAGCCTTTCAGCAGTGCGAGCTGCTGCAAGGTCACTGGGCCCTGGCCCCACGGTCCGGTCTTGCACACGGTGTAACGGCCGTAATCATAGGTGAGCGGCGCTTCGATGTGCGGCGTCCAGCGCGCCATGTCATCGGCGGTGAGCACGCCGCGATGCTTGTGGCCGCTGGTATCCATGATGTCCTGCGTGCGGCAGAAGCGGTCGATCGCTTCGGCGACAAAGCCATGGCTCCAGGATTTGCGCGCATGCTCGATCTGCGCGATGCGGTTGCTGCCCGCGCTTTCGGCTTCTTTGACGATGCGGCTGTAAGTCGCCGCGAGCGTGGTATTGGCGAACAGGTCGCCGACCGCCGGCACCTTATTGTGCGGCAGATAGACCGCGGCCGAGGTCGGCCAGTAGTCGCGGAACAGTTCGGCGACCGTTGCTATCGTGGCATTGGTGCGCTCGAGGACCGGATGGCCGTTCTGCGCATAGCCGATCGCGGGCGCGAGAACTTCGGCCAGCGTCATGGTGCCGTAGTCGCGCAGCAGCATCATCCAGGTCTCGAACGTGCCGGGCACGACCGCCGCCAGAAGACCAGTGCCAGGGACGAGATCGAGACCCAGACTGCGGTAATGCGCAATGGTCGCGCCGGCCGGCGCTACGCCCTGGCCGCAGATCACTTCCGGCTTGCCGCGCTTGGCATCGTAGAGGATCACCGGCACGTCGCCGCCCGGACCGTTCAGATGCGGCTCCACCACCTGCAGCGTGAAGGCGGTTGCGACCGCGGCGTCGAAAGCGTTGCCGCCCCGTTCCAATATCCCCATGCCGACGGCGGTCGCGATCCAGTGGGTGGTCGTGACGACGCCGAACGTGCCTTCGATCTCCGGCCGCGTGGTGAAAGTGTTGGGGTTGATATTGGTCATAAATGTTCTCTTGTTGTTGTCAGACATGCGAGCGGCGTCCCAAGTTGCGCGCCTGGTCGCCAGCGCCTAGAGACTTAACGACCTCAATTTATCTGGCCGCGGGCGAGGCGACCAGAGTGGAGAAAGTGCGACGTGGCAAGGGAAATCCTTAAAGTCGGCCTGGCCGGGCTGGGCGCGGTGGGGCTCGAAGTGGCGCGGCGGCTCGAGGGCGGCATACCGGGCCTGGCGCTGGCCGCGGTCTCCGCGCGCGATCACGACAAGGCGCGGCGCAGCCTGCCGGATGCCGGCAATCGTATTCCGATCATGGCGCCCGAGGCATTGGCGCAGACCTGCGATGTGATCGTGGAATGCCTGCCACCGAAAATGTTTCGTGCGCTGGCGGAATCAGCGATCGCGCGCGGCCGCATTTTTATGCCGCTCAGCGTCGGCCAGCTTTTGGAGAACTGGGATCTCGTCGATCTCGCCAAGGCCAATGGCGCGCGCATCCTGGTGCCCACCGGTGCGTTGCTCGGGCTCGACGCGGTGCGCGCCGCGGCCGAAGGCCACATCCACTCCGTGACCATGATCACCCGCAAGCCGCCGGGCGGGCTCGAAGGCGCGCCTTATCTGGTCGAGCACAATATTTCGGTCAAAGGCCTCACCGAGCCGAAAAAAGTGTTCGACGGCACGGCCCGCGACGGCGCGCGCGGCTTTCCAGCCAACGTCAATGTCGCGGCGGCGCTCAGCCTTGCCGGCATCGGGCCGGACAAAACACGACTTGAGATCTGGGCCGATCCAGCGCTCACGCGCAACACCCACCGCATCGAGGTCGATGCCGATTCGGCACGCCTGTCGATGGCGATCGAGAACGTCCCGTCGGAAAACCCGCGCACCGGCAAGATCACGGCGCTGAGCACGGTTGCGGCGCTGCGCGGCCTGGTCGCGGAACTCAAAGTCGGCAGCTGAACGCGCTGCGCGACCGGTTCGCGTGAACCCGTCATTGCGAGGAGCGGTAGCGACGAAGCAATCCAGTTTGCCGCCGCCGCCTGGATTGCGTCGCGGAGCTTGTCGTCGGGCCGGCCACTTCGGGCCGGACCCGTTGGCTCGCCACGACGATAAACGGTGCACGGCAAGCGGACTGAATCATTCCACCTGCGGGATCTTGGCGTTCTTCACCAGATCCTTGAAGAACGGCACGTCCTTGGCAATGAGCGCCTTGGCTTTGGCGGCGTCGCCGACGATAGGCTGGTAGCCGACCTGGCGCAGGCGCTCCTTGATGGCGTCGCCCGCCATGACCGCGAGCACCGCTTTGGTCAGCTGATCAAGGACCGGCTGCGGGGTCCCTGTCGGCGCCAGCAGGAAATGCTCGGTGTTGAGCGTGATGTCGGGATAGCCCGACTCCACGAAGGTCGGCACATCCGGCAGGGCGACCCATCGCTCCGTCGTCGTCAGCGCTATGCCCTTCATGACGCCGGCCTGCACCTGCGACTGCGCGCCGGGCAGCGCCGTAGAGAGCACGTCGACGGTTCCGGTCAGCAGCGCCTGCGTCGCCGGGCCACCCCCGTTATAAGGAATGTTGGTGATATTGACGTCCGCCTTCAGCTTGAACAGTTCCATGGCGAGTTGCGGCGTCGTGCCATTCCCCGGACTCGCATAGTTCAGCTTTCCCGGGGTGGCCTTTGCGCGCGAGACCAGGTCGGCGAGCGACGTAATGCCGCCATTGGCCCTCACGGCAAAGATATTCACTGCGACAGGAAGCGCGGCGATCGGCGCGAAATCCTTGAACGGGTCATAGGGAATGCTCTTGTACAGCGCCGGATTGACCACGAAGGCGCTGGATGTGAGCAGCAGCGTCGTGCCGTCGGGATTGGCGCGCGCCACTTCGGCGGTGCCGATATTGGTGCCGGCGCCGGCGCGGTTCTCAACGATGACATTGGTCTTGAGTTCCTGCTGTAGCGGCTGCTGCAGTAGACGCGCCAAGGTGTCGGACGATCCGGCAGGTGCGAAGGGGACTATGATGCGAATTGTCGCAGATGGATTGATCTGCGCCGATGCCGGCGACCCGGCAAAAGCAGTCACAAGCGAAACTAAAATTGCTGCAAGCGCGAAACGAGATTTCACGCCAAGTAAATGTGAAATAAACATTGCGACTACAGGGGCCGCACAAACACCCGATCGACTCATTTATTCCTCCCCTCAGACGAACCACTGCTGTTGTTTTCGTCCGCCCGCAACGTTTGGTCCGTTCCATATCTTTACGCATTGCAGTCCTGCGTACAACGCGGATTCAATGCATCGTGTTTTTGACCAAAGCCGAGACTGCCATTAGTTTCAGTGGTAGCGAGTTAGTCTCAATGGTAGCGAGTAAGTTTCAATCGTGGCGCATTGTGTGCGCTGTTAAGTCCTGAATCACCAAACTCCGGGGAGAGCCAAGGTGGTCACGATCGACGTGAACGGAACGCAACATCAAATCGACATCGAAGCCGACACACCGCTGCTCTGGGTGTTGCGCGATGTCATCGGACTCACCGGCACAAAATTTGGCTGCGGCATTGCCGAATGCGGCGCTTGCACCGTCCACATCGATGGCAAGCCGATGCGCTCGTGCTCGGTGCCGGTCGGCCTTCTCGACGGCGCCAAGGTCACGACGATCGAAGGCCTGTCGTCCGACTCGAGCCATCCGGTGCAAAAGGCCTGGATCGCCGAGGACGTGCCGCAATGCGGCTACTGCCAGTCCGGCCAGATCATGGCGACGGTCGCGTTCCTGAAGAGCTTCCCCAATCCGACGGACGCGGATATCGACGCCAATATCACCAATATTTGCCGTTGCGGCACCTATGAGCGTCTACGGCGTGCGATCCATCGCGCCGCCGAAGCGATGAAGGCGTAAGGGGGAGGCGATCATGACCAAGCAGCAACTCACCCGCCGCCATTTCATCGTTGCCGGCGCGACCGCGGCCGGCGGCCTTGCCGTCGGCATCGCCCTGACGCCACGCGGCGCTGAAGCTTTCACCGTCGACACGAAACCCTGGGCACAGCCGCCGGACCATGAAGGCTTCTCGCCCTACGACATCGATTCCTGGATCGCCATCGAGCCGGACGACAGCATCCTGATCCGCTACACGCGCTCGGAAATGGGGCAGGGCAGCATGACGGCGCTGCCGATGATCGTCGCTGAGGAATTGCACTATGACTGGTCCAAGGTGCGCGTCGAATATGGCTCGGCGAACCGAAGCTACCGCGAGAACAATGTCTATGGCGACATGTCCTCGGTCGGCAGCCATTCGGTGAAAGACTCCCATGTCAAGCTGCAGCAGGTCGGCGCCAGCGCGCGCGAGCGCCTGATCGCAGCGGCAGCGGCGCAGTGGGGCGTG
>DATAQN010000014.1:0-27592 GCA_036264635.1 Xanthobacteraceae bacterium
GCCGTATTCATGCCAGGCCCAGTTCGGCACGTCCGGCATCGGCGAGCCGCCGGCCGGCGGGGTGAGCACCGTGCGCGGCATGGTCTGCAGCGGATCCCATTCTTCGACATTGACGATGACCCAGATCGCCATGCGCGCGCCATTCGGCAAGTGCAGCGGCGCCCGCTCGGTGATCGGCGAATAGGACAGCCGATCGGTCGGCAGCATGATCTTTCTCGCGGAGGTTTTGCGCGCGGCAGGTTTCTTCTTCGCTTGCTTGGCCATTCCGGAGACTTCCTTCCCTGTCGTTCGTTCAAAAAGCCGGACCGCTCGCCGCGCGGCTTACGTTTCACCGGCGGGGCGATACTTTGTTACGAGCGTGCCGAGCACCGTCAATGCCAGAGCGCATAGGCAGAGCGGCAGGAACACAGTCCACGGCCTGCCGGTCAAATCCCAGAGCGCACCGCAGACGGTCGGAACGATGATCGCGCAGCCATATGCAATGGTGAGCATGCCGGCGGCCGTGCGCGGCAGATCGGCGGGTGTAGAGAGGATCGGCGGCAAAGTCATGATCGGTGTAAACGTCATCGCCGTTGCGACGCCGATGAAAGCTGCGGCTGTGACGATCACGAAACCCGTCGGCACCAGGATCATCGCCAGATTTCCCGCCAACAGAATCGGACCGAACAGCAAAAATGGCCAGATCCGCCGCTGCAGGCGGCCCGCCAGTGCGAACAAAACCACAAGCGCGGCAATCTGCGATCCGTTGAGCCAGGCCAGGCTCGGAGCAAGCAGATCGGGTCTGCCTTGTTGCGCGACATAGTCGCCGAGAAAGGCATTGATCGCAAAGTACGGACTATTGTTGCTGCCGAAGGTCAGCCCCAGCAGCCACACGACCGGACTCTTGAAATCCGGCCACCACAATTGACTGGTTGCTTTTGATCCGGCGAGCGAACTCCGCGGCGGGCTCATCAGCCAGAAGACCGGTACGATGAGGAGTGCCGGCACGGCCCACAGCACGAGATCGAGCCGCCACGAGCCGCCGACAAGCGGCAGGACGTAGGGGCCCAACAGCGGTGGAAAAGTCGCGCCCATCATCATGCCGCTGGTATAGGCGACGGTCGCGAGCCCGATGCGGCTTGGCGCCCATTCCCGCGCCAGCGTCGGCAGACCCGGCTGCATGATGGCGACGCCGAACCCGGTCACAATGGAAGCAACATAGAGCGTCGGCACGTCGGGCGCAGCGCCGCGCGCAGCACCGGCCAGCGCGGCAATCACCATGCCGCAGATCACCGCCAGCATGACCCCGATCCGGGCAATCAACAGCGAGCCGGGGATCGCGGCGAGCGCAAACATCAAAAGCGGCAGGCCGACCAGGAGCCCGACCTGTGTCTCGGTCATATGAAGCTCGGCATGCACCAGCGGGATCACCGGCGGCATGGCCAGGATCGTCATGCGCATGGCGACGCCGGCAAGCCACAGCGCGCCCATCGTGATGACGACGCGGCTCGTCGAGACTTCGGCAGGATTCCCGGCAAAGAGCATGATGGCGGACAGGTGTTGGCCGCGGACGGTGCATCAGGGCGCGCCCCGCCGCAAGCAAGACGCGAGCGCGGCTGGGTTGCGCAAAATTGCACGGGGAAAAGAGCCATTGGGCCTTGGCAGGCGGCCTCGGCAAGCCGCATTGCCAGATCGCAAAGTGGCCTTGGCAGAGGCCGAGAACAAAGATAGAACATTGATGGTCGAAGGCGAGATGCGGGCTGGCGGAACTCAGTTGATGTCCGACATGACGTCTGACCTGGCGGCGGCGCAGGACATTCTTCGCAAAACCTTCGGTTTTCCGGGATTTCGGCCGGGTCAGGCCGAGATTGTCGAGGCCATTCTTGGTGGGCGCGACGTGCTGGCGGTGATGCCGACCGGCAGCGGCAAGTCGCTGTGCTATCAGCTTCCGGCGCTGGCGCGCGGCGGCCTCACCGTCGTGGTGTCGCCGCTCATCGCGCTGATGCGCAACCAGGTCGCGCAATTGCGTGGCTACGGGGTCGCTGCTGCCGCGTTGAATTCGGCCAATGATGCTTTCGAGAATCGCAACGTGCGCGAGGACCTCGCGCGCGGTGAGCTGCGCCTCCTTTATGTCGCGCCGGAACGTCTGCTCAAGCCCGAGACTCTCGATCTTCTCAGGCGCGCGCAAGTCACGATGCTCGCGGTCGACGAGGCGCATTGCATTTCGCAATGGGGCCATGACTTCCGGCCCGAATATGCGGCGCTCGGCACGGTGCAGGAAGCGCTGGGGCAAAGTACTTCAGGTCACCTGCAGACGGTGGCTTTCACCGCGACCGCAGATGCCGCGACCCGCGCCGATATTTTGCAAAAGCTGTTCGGCGAGCCGCCGGCCGTGTTCGTGCACGGTTTCGACCGGCCTAATCTGCGGCTGGCGATGCAGGCCAAGGCCGGCGGCCGCAAGCAGATCCTCGATTTCGTCAAAGACCACCAAGGCCAAAGCGGTATCGTCTATTGCGCCTCGCGGCGCAAGACCGAGGAGATTGCCGGCTATCTGCGCGAAGAAGGCGTCAAGGCGCTGCACTATCACGCCGGTATGGAACCCGATCTGCGCTCACGCCATCAGGATGTGTTCTTGCAGGAGGACGGCGTCGTCATGGCCGCGACGATCGCTTTCGGCATGGGCATCGACAAGCCGGATGTGCGCTTCATCCTGCATGCCGACATGCCGGCCACGATCGAAAGCTATTATCAGGAGATCGGCCGCGCCGGCCGTGACGGGCTTCCGGCCGATACGCTCACGCTCTATGGCATGGGCGACATCCGGCTGCGCCGGCTGCAAATCGACGACGGCGACGCCGCCGACGAGCAGAAGCGCGTCGAGCGCCAGCGGCTCAGCGCGCTGGTGTCGCTGTGCGAATCGCCACGCTGCCGGCGGCAGACGCTGCTCGCTTATTTCGGTGAGACCACGGAGCCATGCGGGCATTGCGATGTCTGCTGCGACGGTGCTGAGCTGATCGACGGCACCATCGCCGCGCAGAAGGCGATGTCGGCGATCCTGCGCACCGGCTCGCGCTTCGGCACCGAGCATCTGACGAAAATCCTCGTCGGCGAGCCGTCCGAGGCCATTGTCAAATTCGGTCACGACAAGCTGCCCACCTTCGGCGTCGGCAAGGAATATGGCGTGCAGGAATGGCGCTCGATCTTTCGCCAGCTCAATGGTGCGGGCGTGATCACGCTCGATGTCACGGGCTTCGGCACCTGGTCGGTCAGCGAGGCCGGCCGCCGCGTGCTCAAGGGCGGAGACAAGATCACGCTGCGCAAGGACACGCTGAAATCGAGCCGCAAATCACAGAAGGCCGCACGCACCACTGCAAATGCCGCGGCTCTCGCCGATGGCGCCGCCGGGGATCCGGAACTTTTCGAGGCGCTGCGCAAGCGCCGTTCCGAACTCGCCAAGGAGCAGCGTGTCGCCGCCTATGTCGTCTTTGCCGACAAGACGTTGATCGACATGGTGCGATTGAAGCCGCGGACCGTGAGCGAAATGGCCATGGTGCATGGTGTGGGCGAAGCCAAGCTTCGGCAATATGGCCAGGTGTTCCTCGACGCCATCCGCGCGTATGCGGCGGGCAGCGCTTAGAGATCATGCTCTAGGACCAAAGTTGTAGGTCTCGCGCGCCACCGGCGCATTTCGCGCGTTCTCGCGTTGTTGCGCTGCAATTCTCACTATGTTAGCAACGCGCCGGTTTCGCCGGGGGCGGTACAGGGACCGTGCCGGGCGAGATTCCAAGCCTTTCTCGACTAAGCCCGCCCAAATCAAGTCCTGCTTTCAATTTCATCTTGAATTACAGGGGCTTGTTGCCGGCCATCTCGACCGATTGCGGGCTGGTTGCGGGGCTTGCGGAAATGCTCCACAAGAACGCCGAACCGGCAGCGAAACGAGCAGAAATTGGCTACTAAAGAACCCATCGTCTCCGGCATGGCGGGCCGTTATGCGACCGCGCTGTTCGATCTGGCCAAAGAGGTCAATGCGATCGACGCGGTGCAGGCGGACCTTGCGCGTTTCGACGCGCTGGTCGTCGAAAGTGCCGATCTCTTGCGTCTGGTGCGCAGCCTCGCCTTTTCCACCGACGAGCAGCTCAAAGCGCTGACCGCGGTGCTCGACCGCGCCGGCATCGGCGGGCTCGCCGGAAATTTCTTGAAGCTTGTGACCACGAACCGCCGCCTGTTCGCCGTACGCGACATGATCAAGGCGTTCGGCGAGCTCGTCGCCCAGCACAAGGGCGAGGCCACGGCGCAAGTCACGGTCGCCGAACAGCTCAAGGACGAGCACGTGCAGTCGTTGCGCTCCGCGCTGAAAGCGGTCAGCGGCAAGAACGTTTCGCTCGATATCAAAGTCGATCCCGCCATTATCGGCGGACTCATAGTCAAACTCGGTAGCCGCATGGTCGATAGCTCCCTGCGCACCAAACTCAATGCCATCAAGCACGCGATGAAAGAGGCTCGCTAATGGACATCCGCGCCGCCGAAATTTCCGCAATTCTCAAGGACCAGATCAAGAATTTCGGCCAGGAAGCCGAGGTCTCCGAAGTCGGCCAGGTGCTCTCGGTCGGCGACGGCATCGCGCGTGTCTACGGCCTCGACAATGTCCAGGCCGGTGAAATGGTCGAGTTCGAAAGCGGCGTGCGCGGCATGGCGCTCAATCTCGAGAGCGACAATGTCGGCATCGTGATCTTCGGTTCCGACCGCGGGATCGCCGAAGGCCAGAC
This sequence comes from Xanthobacteraceae bacterium, assembly GCA_036264635.1. Lineage (GTDB taxonomy): Bacteria > Pseudomonadota > Alphaproteobacteria > Rhizobiales > Xanthobacteraceae > BOG-931. Next base: position 4,746 of record DATAQN010000014.1, read on the forward strand.
CGTCAAGCGCACCCGCGCCATCGTCGAAGTGCCGGTCGGCAAGGGCCTGCTCGGCCGCGTCGTCGACGCGCTCGGCGATCCGATCGACGGCAAGGGCCCGATCAAGGCCGACCACAGGGCACGCGTCGACGTCAAAGCGCCGGGCATCATTCCGCGCAAATCGGTGCACGAGCCGATGGCGACCGGCCTCAAGGCCATCGACGCGCTGATTCCGATCGGCCGCGGCCAGCGCGAGCTGATCATCGGCGACCGCCAGACCGGCAAGACCGCAATCGCGCTCGACACCATTCTCAATCAGAAGGCGCTCAACCAGACCGGCGACGAGAAGATCAAGCTCTACTGCGTCTATGTCGCGGTCGGGCAGAAGCGCTCGACGGTGGCGCAATTCGTCAAGGTGCTCGAAGAGAACGGCGCGCTCGATTATTCGATCGTGGTCGCGGCGACCGCGTCCGATCCGGCCCCGATGCAGTTCCTGGCGCCGTTCGCTGGCTGCGCCATGGGCGAATATTTCCGCGACAACGGCATGCATGCCGTGATCATCTATGACGACCTATCGAAGCAGGCCGTTGCCTATCGCCAGATGTCGCTCTTGCTGCGCCGTCCGCCGGGCCGCGAAGCCTATCCGGGCGACGTGTTCTATCTGCATTCGCGGCTGCTCGAGCGCGCCGCCAAGATGAATGACGAGAACAAGGCCGGCTCGCTGACCGCGCTGCCGGTGATCGAGACGCAAGCCAACGACGTGTCGGCCTACATCCCGACCAATGTCATTTCCATCACCGACGGCCAGATCTTCCTCGAGACCGACCTGTTCTATCAGGGCATCCGGCCCGCGGTGAACGTGGGTCTGTCGGTGTCGCGCGTCGGTTCGGCAGCGCAGACCAAGGCGATGAAGAAGGTCGCCGGCCGCATCAAGGGCGAGCTCGCGCAATACCGCGAAATGGCCGCCTTCGCCCAGTTCGGCTCCGACCTCGACGCCACCACGCAGCGCCTTCTCGCCCGCGGCTCGCGTCTCACCGAACTGCTCAAGCAGCCGCAATTCTCGCCGCTGAAGATGGAAGAGCAGGTCTGTGTCATCTATGCCGGCGTCAACGGCTATCTCGATCCGCTGCCGGTCGATCGCGTGCGCGCCTTCGAGGAAGGTCTCCTCGGCGTGCTGCACAGCCAGCACTCCGACATCCTTACCAGCATCCGTGACTCGCGCGATCTCGATGACGCGACCGCCGGCAAGCTCAAGAGCACGGTCGAGAGCTTCGCCAAAACCTTCGCGTAAGCATCGCCATAAACCGAGACCCGAATGCCGTCGCTTAAAGACCTGCGCAACCGGATCGCCGCCACCAAGGCGACGCAGAAAATCACCAAGGCCATGCAGATGGTCGCGGCGTCGAAGCTGCGCCGCGCGCAGGCGGCGGCCGAAGCGGCGCGGCCTTATGCCAGCCACATGGACGCGGTGCTCGGCAATATCGCGGCTTCCGTCGCCGGTCTCGACACCGCGCCGCAGCTGCTGCGCGGCACCGGCGAGGACCGGCGTCATCTGCTTCTGGTCTGCACCGCCGAGCGCGGCCTGTGCGGCCCGTTCAATACCTCGATCGTGCGGCTCGCGCGCGAGCGCGCCAATGCGCTCCTCGCCGAGGGCAAAGAGGTCAAGTTCTTCTGCGTCGGCCGCAAAGGCTACGATCAGCTGCGCCGCCAATTCGCTTCGCAGATCATCGATCTGGTCGATCTGCGCTCCGTGCGCGTGTTGCGTTACGAGAACGCCGAACAGATCGCGGAAAAGATCATCGCGCTGTTCGACAAGTTGGAATTCGATATCTGCACGCTGTTCTATTCGCGCTTCCGCTCGGTGATCGCGCAGATCCCGACCGCGCAGCAGATCATTCCGCCGGTCTTCGATGCCAAGACCGCCGATGCGCTCGAGGGCGCGGTCTACGAATTCGAGCCGGACGCCGAAGACATTCTCCAGGAATTGCTGCCGCGCAATCTCGCGGTGCAGATCCTGCGCGCGCTTCTTGAAAACTCCGCGTCGTTCTACGGCGCGCAGATGTCGGCCATGGACAACGCCACCCGCAATGCCGGCGACATGATCCGCAAGCAGACCCTCACCTATAACCGCACCCGCCAGGCGATGATCACCAAGGAACTGATCGAGATCATTTCCGGCGCGGAAGCGCTCTAACGTTTCGAAGAGGACCACAATGGCTCAACAAGTCGGACATATCACCCAGGTCATTGGCGCCGTCGTCGACGTGCACTTCGAAGAAGGGCTGCCGCCGATCCTCAATGCGCTCGAGACCACCAACCAGGGCAATCGCCTGGTGCTCGAAGTCGCTCAGCAGCTCGGCGATAACACGGTGCGCACCGTCGCCATGGACACCAGCGAAGGCCTGGTGCGCGGCCAGGAAGTGCGCGACACCGGCGCGCCGATCTCGGTGCCGGTCGGCCCTGGCCTCCTTGGCCGCATCATCAACGTGATCGGCGAGCCGGTCGATGAAGCCGGCCCCGTGAAGGGCGAGATCATGCGCGCGATCCACCAGGAAGCGCCGCTTTATACCGATCAGTCCACAGAAGCCGCGATTCTCGTCACCGGCATCAAGGTGGTCGATCTGCTCGCGCCCTATGCCAAGGGCGGCAAGATCGGCCTGTTCGGCGGCGCCGGCGTCGGCAAGACCGTGCTGATCATGGAGCTGATCAACAACATCGCCAAGGCGCACGGCGGCTATTCGGTGTTCGCCGGCGTGGGCGAGCGCACCCGCGAGGGCAACGATCTCTATCATGAAATGATCGAGTCCAAGGTCAACAAGGACCCCAAGGAAGGCTCGGTCGAAGGCTCGAAATGCGCGCTGGTCTACGGCCAGATGAACGAGCCGCCGGGCGCGCGCGCCCGCGTCGGCCTCACCGGGCTGACGGTCGCCGAATATTTCCGCGACCAAGGCCAGGATGTGCTGTTCTTCGTCGACAACATCTTCCGCTTCACCCAGGCCGGCTCTGAAGTGTCGGCGCTGCTCGGCCGCATTCCTTCGGCGGTCGGCTATCAGCCGACGCTTGCCACCGACATGGGCGCGCTGCAGGAACGCATCACCACGACGCAAAAGGGCTCGGTGACTTCGGTGCAGGCGATTTACGTGCCGGCCGACGACTTGACCGATCCGGCGCCCGCGACGTCGTTCGCGCATCTTGACGCCACCACGGTGCTGTCGCGCGATATCGCCGCCAAGGGCATTTATCCCGCGGTCGATCCGCTCGATTCCACCTCGCGTATGCTTTCCCCGCTGATCGTCGGCGAAGAGCATTATGCGGTGGCGCGGCAAGTACAGCAGGTGCTGCAACGCTACAAGGCGCTGCAAGACATCATCGCCATTCTCGGCATGGACGAGCTTTCCGAAGAGGACAAGCTGACGGTGGCGCGCGCCCGCAAGATCGAGCGTTTCCTCTCGCAGCCGTTCCATGTCGCCGAAGTGTTCACTGGCTCGCCCGGCAAGCTCGTCGACCTGCAAGACACCATCAAAGGCTTCAAAGGCCTGGTCGAAGGCAAGTACGACAATCTGCCGGAAGCCGCCTTCTACATGGTCGGCACCATCGAAGAGGCGGTCGAGAAGGGCAAGAAACTCGCCGCCGAGGCATAACCATGGCTCTGCATTTCGAATTCGTCTCGCCGGAACGCGTGCTGTTCTCCGGCGATGTCGATCAGGTGGATCTGCCCGGCGCCGAGGGCGACATGGGCATTTTGCCGCTGCATGCGCCGATGGTGACGGCGCTGCGGCCGGGCGTGGTGACCATCATCAATCAGGGCCGCCGCGAGGAGGTCGTTGTCGTCGGCGGCTTTGCCGAAATGAGCCCGGCCGGCTTGACGATTCTGGCCGACCGCGCGGTCGCGCGCGACAATTTCGATACCACGCTGCTCGCCTCGGAGATCAAGAACGCCGAGGAAGACGTTGCGGACGCCAAGGACGATGCGCAACGCGACAAGCTCACGCGGCATCTCGATCAGCTCAAGGCGCTGCAAGCGGCATTAAGCTCCGGCTCGCAGTTGAGCGGGCAGCAGCGTCCCGACGCCGCTGGGCATTAGCGTCTCGCCGAGCATAAAGTCGGCGCGTCGGAATGCGCTGGCTTTTCAAATAAGTTTCATAATCTTTGGACCGGTGACAGGATACCTTGCTGCTGCTAGTCGCTTGCGCGATGCGGCAACGGTCTGGCATTTTATGGCCGTTATTTTGATCTTATTTTCCGGAGCATGATTCCAAAAAGCGGATAGTGGTTTTTGGAAGCGACCGGGCCCACCCTAAAGCTAGCCGCCAGGCAGCCATGAAACGAAAGATCGCGGCCATTTTCGCGGCCGATATCGCCGGCTACAGCAAGCTTGTCGCTGAGGACGAAGAAGAGACGCTGCGGCGGCTCGCGTCCTATCGCGAAGTGATGGACGATTTCATCGCACGCGCCGGCGGGCGGATTTTCAACACCGCAGGCGACGCGGTGCTTGCCGAATTTTCCAGCGCGGTCGAGGCGGTGCGCTGCGCCATCGACATTCAGGAAAGCCTGCGCACGCGCAACATGGCCTATCCGGCCAGCCGCCAGATGTGCTTCCGCATCGGCATCACCGTCGGCGACGTGGTCGAGCGCGACGGCGATCTATTGGGTGACGGCGTCAATATCGCGGCGCGTCTCGAAGGCATCGCGCCGATCGGCGGCATCTGCATTTCGCGCACCGTCCACGAACAGGTCGCCAACAAATTGTCGGTACAGTTCGCCGATATCGGCGAACAGCAGGTCAAGAATATTCCCACTCCGGTTCACGCCTATCACATCTCGATGCGGCCGGACGATGCGCAGGCCGATGCCAAGCCCAAGCCGGCGACCACGCCGGCCGTATCGGGATCGTGGATGATTCCCGCCGCCATTGCTGGGCTGTGCGCTGTCCTTCTCGTCGCCGGCGGCGGCCTTGCTTACAAGCTCCTTCAGCCGGGCGCGCCACAAGCGACGTCGCGAACCGCGGGCGACACCGCGCCTCAAGCAGCGACAGGTGACGCATCGGCAAGCGCACCTTCCGCCAATGCGCCCGCCGCGTCGGGGCCGCGTGCAGTCGAGGCGCTCGTGCCTGACACCATCCCGTTCATCACCGATCGGGCGCGCGCTGCGGTGCGTGAGGAATACATGTCGGCCGACGCTCACAAGGCGCTTGCCATCAGCGCCGGTCCGATCGGCATCAGCAGCGGACAGGCGGACGATGAGGCCGCCAAGGCGGCGGCGCTCGATGTGTGTCAGAAACGTGCTGACGCATTGCCGGCGCAGCGCAAATGCGAGATTTACGCCGTGGGCGGCAATGTCGTTTATGGGCGCGGCCGCCCGCCCATGCCGCCGACGCCGTGGGTGACGCAGGATTCCGCGATCGAAAGCCCACTCGTTGCCGCCAACATCCCGATGATGCGGGAGACCGGCAAGACCAGCATCGAACGGAATTATCTTCCGGCCAGGATGCCGAAAGCGCTGGCTTTGGGTCCGCAAGGCGGCTTCTTCTTTTACACCAATCAGCAATCGGCCGACGAAGCGGTCCGCCGCGTGCTCGAACTGTGCGGCAGCGCTGCCGGCGTTCCTTGCCTGATCGTGGCGGTCGATAATAATTTCGTCGTGCCGGTCCCGATCACCATGAAAGCGACCGGCTTCTTCCGCCCGGCGGGTGCCGACGCCATCGCGCCCGGCCTGCGCGAAGAGGTCGCGCACCGTCTCGGCAATGGCAGCGGCTGGACCGCGGTCGCCGCCGGCGCGACCGGCCGCGCCGGTATCGCCCAACACGCCGCCAACGAACAGGCCGCAATCGACACCGCCATGGCGGACTGTTCGAAGCAGGACAGCTCCTGCCGCGTCATCGCCATCGGCCCGTTTGCCGTCGAGGGGAAATAGAAAAGCCGTTTCCCGGACGCGGTGCAGCACGAAATGGTGCACCGCTGATCCGGGATCGTCTCAAACTCCGAATTTGTGAAGGTCCCGGGTCTGCAGCGCATCGTTGCGCTGCGCGCCGTGCTGCGCAGCGCCCGGGAGTATGCATCCGGCCGGGGCCGTTGGCTGAGTGTGAGTTATGTCGTCGGCTGGGTCGAGACGCTTGTGGCCTGTTTTTTCAGAGTTCTGACGAACTCTTCGATAAAGGACCGAGCCGCGGTTGGCATAGGATCCGCCTGTTGCTCAAGCTCTTTGGCGATCGCGAAGCATTCGATGGCCGAGAGCAGCCGCTTGTCCGATGTCGCCGTGTCGTATGCGGCTGTTCCTTGGGACGCGATCGATCGGTTGAGGAATAATGTTTCGAATCGTCCGTCGGACCACTCAAGGATCGCAAGAAGCGATCCACCGTCAGCTGCTACAGCAGTGTTGGCGATGTTCTTGAGGCCGCCCGTCATTTCGGGTCTCTCGGCCCAGTGCACCACGGCATCAGTTCGTCGATGCGAATGATCGGGTGGCCCATGGCGATTTTCGTGAGCGTGTCGCAGACATATATTTCCGGGTTTAACTCGTTGAGTCCGCGCATGGCCTTCTCGGCGATGTTGTTATCGATCTCCCACGCTTACGCCCGGGACACGTGTTAGCTTTTCGTCAGCGGCAGAAACTCGCGCACCACGCGCTCATAGACCGCGCGTTTGAACGGCACGACGAGGTCGGGAACGTTTTGTAAGGGCTCCCAGCGCCAGGCGGCGAATTCCTGTTCGTGTCCGCCGTCGGGATGCTCGACGTCGATTTCGTTCTCGGTGCCGGTAAAGCGCAGCGCGAACCACTTTTGCTTCTGCCCGCGATATTTGCCCTTCCAGGCCTGGCCGACGAGGTCGCGCGGAATGTCGTAAGTGAGCCAATCCGCGATCTCACTCAGGCGCTCGACCGAGCGGATATTGGTTTCTTCGCGCAACTCGCGCAGCGCCGCCGGCCACGGCTCTTCGCCGGGATCGATGCCGCCTTGCGGCATTTGCCAGGCATGCGACAGGTCGACATGTTCCGGTCCGCCGACGCGGCGGCCGATAAAGGCGAGGCCGCGGGCGTTGAGCACCATGACGCCGACGCAGGGCCGATAAGGCAGATCTTCAAAGCGCATGAGAGCGAGCGGCAAACGGAGAGTGGAAAAGCCCGACGTCAATCTATTCGCTAATTCGCCGCGTCGCCATTCGCCGCTCTCATATTTGTTTTTCCCTTCGCGGCGATCGCGCTGATCGGCACGAGCAGGAGGCCGCGGCTCTCGGCGGCTTTGGCCCAGGCGGCGAGGTGGTCGATCGACACCGGCACCGCCGAGGCCATGCCGACGGCGACACTGTGCTGGCGTGCCGTCATTTCCAGGCGGTCAAGCGCGCGGTCGATCTCCTTTGCCGTCGGCACGGCGTCGAGCACCACGTCGGTGCGAATGAACGGCAAGTTGCCGGCGCCGGCGATGCGGCCGGCGGCACTGCGCGGATTGGCGCCGTCGTCGACATAGATCAGCCCGCGCTTGGCGGTCTCGCGCAGGATCGGCGAGAGGGCATCCTCGGAGGCGGTGAAACGTGCCCCCATCGTATTAGTCATGCCGACATAGCCCTGAATCTTGCCCATCACGGTATAGAGCCGGTCGACATTCTGCTGCGGCGTCAGGGTGGTGAGCAGCGTCTGCGGGCCCGGATCGTTGTCCGGATAGTCGAACGGCTCCATGGGCACTTGCAGCAGGATCTCGTGCCCGCTGGTGCGGGCACGGGTGGCGAGTGCCGTGACATCACCGCCGTAGGGCACAAAACCCAGTGTGACCGCTTCCGGGAGCTTGGCGATCGCGTCCGCGGTGGTATTGGCGCTGACGCCGAGCCCGCCGACGATCAGCGCGATGCGCGGTGCATCCGGTTTGCCCGGCAGCGGCTGGACCGGCCGGGCAAAGGCATCGGCCGGTCGGGTGCCGTCGGCGGCGATACGCGGCACCGGCCCGCGGGGCGTCATTTCGATGAATTTCGGGTCCACCGCCGGTACTTCGCTCGGCAGCGCGTGGTTCGCCGGTCCTGGCACCACGACCTCATGATGCTCGCCGGTCTTGCCGTCGATGATGGTGATCGTCGTCGTGGGCTGGCCGCTCGCACTGCTTTGGGCCGGCGGCGGCGCGGCATTCTGTGGCTGCTGCGGGGGCTGAGCCGAGGGCGGCGGGGCCGTGCTTGGCGTATCGGGAGGTTTGGCCGCGACATGCGTATCGGCGCGCACCACAGCGGCAGGCTCGCCGCCAAACGGGTCATCGGCCACGAAGGCCCACAGCACGAAAACGGCAAGGAATAGCGCCAGCACTCCGGCAATAACAGGCGTTATCGGCACTTGGAGTTTGCTGCGCCGTTTCGGCCGCCGGCTGAGCGGCGCGGTCAGGTCATCCGCCGTCATCCGCCTTTCCCGCGCCTGATCCTTCTCGTCGCCTGGCGAATCATCCGGAACAGTCTAGCACGGCGATTCAAGCCCCAACCCCATGACGAATAGCGAAACCAGGGGTAAGCGCCCGCGTCTTCAGCGAAAAGGGCAAGAGCAAACAAAAAGGGCGGCCTTTTGGGCCGCCCTTTCGCTGGTTCTGGAACAGTCAGCTAGTTCGGGACTGCGGCCTTCGGATTAGGCGGGAAGGCGGCGTTGTTGGCCTGACCGCGCAGCAGGTCAGTTGCCATCTTGAGCGCCTTGTCGTCCTTCTCGTCCGGCGGCACGTAGGACTGCGAGCCGGTTTCCTCGGAGCCCTCGGCCTTGAGATGGCCGCGCAGCGAAGCCTCGCCCTTGGAGTCGGTCTGCGACTTCAGGTCGTCCGGCACGGTCTGCATGACCTCGATGTCCGGCACGATGCCCTTGGCCTGGATCGAACGGCCCGACGGCGTGAAGTAGCGCGCCGTGGTCAGCCGCAACGCGCCATTGCCGGCGCCAAGCGGGATGATGGTCTGCACCGATCCCTTGCCGAACGAGCGCGTGCCGACCAGCGTCGCGCGCTTATGGTCCTGCAGCGCGCCGGCGACGATTTCCGACGCCGAAGCCGAGCCGCCATTGATCAGCACGATCACCGGCTTGCCTTTGGTCATATCGCCGGGCCGTGCATTGAAGCGCTGGGTCTCTTCCGGATTGCGGCCGCGCGTCGACACGATCTCGCCCTTGTCGAGGAACGTGTCCGACACCGAGATCGCCTGATCGAGCAGGCCACCCGGATTGTTGCGCAGGTCGACGATGTAGCCTTTGATTTTTTCGGCGCCGAGCTGATTGTTCAGGTCATTGATTGCCTGCTTCAGCCCATCGGTCGTCTGCTCGTTGAACTGCGTGATGCGGATATAACCGACATCCTCGCCTTCCGGATGCGAACGCACCGACTTGACGCGGATGACGTCGCGCATGATCGAGACTTCGATCGGCTTGTCGGCGCCCTTGCGCATGATGGTGAGCTTGATCTTGGTGTTGACCGGCCCGCGCATCTTGTCGACGGCCTGGTTCAGGGTGAGGCCCTGAACGTTATCGTCGTCGAGCTTGGTGATGATGTCGTTGGCCATGACGCCGGCTTTGGCGGCGGGCGTGTCGTCGATCGGCGCCACTACTTTCACCAGGCCGTCTTCCATGGTGACTTCGATGCCGAGACCGCCGAACTCGCCGCGCGTCTGCACCTGCATGTCGCGGAAGCTCTTCGGGTCCATATAGCTCGAATGCGGATCGAGCCCGGCCAGCATGCCGTTGATCGCCGATTCGACAAGCTGACTGTCATCGGGCTTCTCGACATAGTCGGCGCGCACCCGCTCGAAGACATCACCGAACAGATTAAGCTGCCGGTAAGTGTCCGAGGCTGCTGCTCGCGCCGCCGAGCCGACCGCCATCGAATAAGGCTGTGTGACCGCCAGTGTGGCCAAGGCGCCAGCCACAGCACCCAGGAATACCAGTGAAGTTTTGCGCATCATCCGCGAACCTTTTCGCCTTCGTTTGTCGCCCACCAAGGGCTTGGATCAATGGGAGTTCCGTCCTTACGGAACTCCACGTAGAGAACCGGCTGTTTAGGCACTGCTGCAGTGACGGACGCGGATACCTGCGACGCATCTCCCATCACCGCTACGGGCTCGCCCGTTAGCACGAACTGGCCGAGATCGACGGAAATTCGCTCCATGCCCGCTAACAACACATGATACCCGCCGCCGGCATTGAGGATCAAGAGTTGCCCGTAGCTTCGAAACGCCCCAGCATAAACCACCCAACCATCACACGGTGCCGTAATTTGGGCACCGGGCCGGGCGGCGATAGAAAGCCCTTTTTGGGTTCCACCCGCGCCATCGGAACCGCCGAATTCGCGGATTCGCGCGCCATTCACCGGCACACGCATATGCCCGCGCATGTCGGCAAAAGCAACCGCTGGTGACAGCCGCCCGGGATCGCCCAATGCGGCGAGATGGGGCTTGGTGGCGTCGTTTTCGATGGAGCGGGCCGAATCGCGCTTGGCGCGCGTGGCGGGGTCGAGGTCCTGTTCGAGCTTGCCGATCAGATCCTTAATCGTATCGGCCTGGCGCGCGAGGTCAGCCGCGCGCTTGCGCTCGCCGTCGAGCGCCTGTTCGGCGACGGCCTGTTTCTTCTGCCGCTGATCGACGAGTAGCGTCATGCGCAATTGATCGCGGCCGAGCGCGGCCATGTCGCTTGCGAGCTTGTCGCGCTCGGCGATGATTTGTTTGCGCACCGCCACGAGATCGGCGAGGTCACCGGCCAGGGCGTCGGCTTGCGCGCGCATTTCCGGTACCACGGCGCCGAGCGTGATGGCGGTGCGCACCGCTCGCAGTGCGTCTTCCGGCCGCACCATAAGCGCTGGCGGCGGCTGGCGGCCGACGCGCTGCAGCGCCGCCAGAATTTCGATGATCGTAGAGCGCCGCTCGGCGAGCGATTTCTCGAACAGTGCCTGCTTCTCGTCGAGCGGCTTGAGCCGCGCCTGCGTCGCCTCGATATTGGCTTCGGTGTCGCGGATCTTTGCCGCAGTGTCGATGAGTTGCTGATTGAATTTTTTGCGATCGTCGCTCAGCGCTTCGATTTCGACCTTGAGCTTGGCCTGGGCCTCCACCGAACTGCGCTGTTTGGCGAGTGTCGTGCTCAGCTCCTGATCGCGCTGCCGCAGCGTGTCGGCGGCGGTGTTGGCGGGCTGCGCTTGTGCCGGCGTGGACCAAGCGGGCGGCGACGGCACATTTGGAACGGGCTGCGGCGGCACGGGTGGGGCAGGTGTCTGCGCCTGAGTTGATGTCTGTGCCGGCGCTGACTGCGCCCGTGCGGGCGAAGGTGCCGCGAGCTCCGCGCCGAACGGCAGGGCAAAAAACAGGGCTCCGAGCGCCGGCCCGCGCAAAAGCCGGGGCGCGAAGGGGAGCGGCTGTCGGAGAATCATCGGGTCCAAGCTAGAGAGTCCAAGCCAGAGGGTCCAAAGCCAGAGGGTCCAAAGCCGGCCACGGGCCTCGGGAAGGCACGGGAAAATCCCTGCCGGAATATATCTGCGAGAATGCCTACAAATTCCCACCAGACCGCCTTGAAGGCGCATCGTGGTTGGGCCGGAATAAGACCGGTTTTGGCCAAGAGTAGGGCCACAAGAGTGGGGCCAACGGTGTTGCCCGCATTAAGAAAGCCGCCGGCGCCTCAGGCCCGATGATAGGGATGGCCGGCGAGGATGGTGCCGGCGCGGTAAAGCTGTTCCAGCATCATGACGCGCACCAGCTGGTGCGGCCAGGTCGCCGTCCCAAAGGCGAGCTTGAGCTTGGCGCGCTCGCGCAGGCTCGGCGCCAGGCCGTCAGCGCCGCCGATGACAAAACACACCGCCGGCCGGTCTTCGCCCCGCCATTGCTGCAGCAAAGCTGCCAGCGCCGCGCTGTCGAGATTTTCGCCGCGCTCGTCGAGGATCGCGACGACCGCACGCTCAGGGATCACATTGGCGATCGCGATCGCTTCCTCGGTGCGGCGCCGCTCCACATCCTGTGCTTTGCTTTCGCGGATCTCGATAATTTCGACATCGCGGAAACCGGAACTGCGCCCGATCGCTTCGGCGCGCTTGCGATATTCGGAAACGAGTTCGCGCTCAGGGCCCTGTTTCAGGCGGCCGACCGCGGCGATGACGATGCGCATGAGACTAACATGAGCCACACAGCAGAAACGGCAGGCGAAAAATGGCAGCGCGACGAGGATGACAATTCAGCGCGGATGACAGATCGACGACAATGACAGATCGACGACAATCACAACTGAAGACAAAAACAACCGCAAGGGCGAAGCGCCCCAAAATCCACCCGATCGATCTGGCGAGCCGCCGCATCCGACGTGACCGGATGCCGGCTGTAACTTTTTAGCTCGCGCGTTTGGCCGGTTTGCCCGACGCCCACATCTTTTCGAGATTGTAGAAATCCCGAACTTCCGGACGGAAGACGTGAACGACGACATCGCTCGCGTCGATCAGCACCCAATCGCAATGGGGCATGCCTTCGACGCGCGTGCGAACGCCGGCCTTGTGCAAATCCTCAATGATCCTGTCGGCCACCGACCCGACATGGCGTTGCGACCGGCCGGAGGAGACGACCATGTAGTCGCCGATTGATGATTTGCTGCGAAGATCGATGGTGAGGGTTTCCTCCGCCTTCATGTCGTCGAGGCGGGCGAGGACCAGATTGAGGATCTCCTCCGCGTTAGGACGCATTCTGGAGACCGCTTCGGGCTCGCGACGTTCGGCCCGGGAGATTACAACTGTCGACAGGGCTTGTTATCCTTTCGCTCCAAGGTTTCTGCGCAGGTCACTTTGCAGGCCATTGCGCAGAGTTCCGTCACACAACTCTCACACCACTTTCACGCACGGTACTTGCGGCTTCGGTGTCGCTCCAAGATCCCCTTGTCGCGGCATGTGACTCTTGTCGCTCTCAAAGGGTTCCCGATCGTCTGTTGCTCCTGAACTGCACCCCGGCCACCGAATCCGAGGCCCCTTTAAGATAGTCACGGCGAGTTAATAGTTTCAATCCTTTTTGTTTCAACCAAATGTCGCGCCGGACATCGTTGCGCGTGGGATTATTCGGGATCTCGTCACGTGTCTTTTCACGTGTCCTGGCCTGATTTGAGCACGTGCTGGACGCGTGCGGCGCGCAGCGCCGTCGACGACAGGGGCGACTTCAGTCCGTGCAAAAAAAGCCACGCCGGCGGCTTGCGGGTGGCTAGGCTCAGCGCCGCCGTCTCCGGAATCCGCGCCCAGGCCAGTGCGTTCCCGGCCACGCCGGCGGCCGAATAGAGACTGGGCCCCAGCCGGTCGATCACCGCGATCGGCACCAGCTTGGCAATGTCGCGCCAGCGCTGCCAGCGATGGAAATGGCGCAGATTATCGGCGCCCATGACCCAGACGAAGTGCACCCCTCGGCAGCGCTTCACCAGATAATGGATCGTCTCGTAGGTGTAAGGCGTACCGAGGTCGACTTCGAGATCGGTGACGTCGATGCGCGGATGATGGGCGAGTGCACGCGCCGCTTCCATGCGCTCGGCGAGCGGGGTCAGGCCGCTGGTGTCCTTGAGCGGATTGCCCGGCGTGACCAGCCACCAGACGCGATCAAGCCCAAGGCGTCGCATCGCCAAGAGACACGCCGCGCGATGGGCGCCATGCGGTGGATCGAAGGTGCCGCCGAACAGCCCGATGCGCATGCCGCGCGCATGCGGCGGCAGGACGACGCGGTCGGCTTCGCGGTCGCCGGTGCGATGGTTTGCGCGATCACTCGGCCGTGCATCGGCCGTGCGCACAGGAGGGAACTCGCAATTCATGGCTTTTGAGAAGAAACCCCCTCCCAACGCATCGGCCGCAATTTCTGCTCGAGCATGACCTTGTCCCATCTTGCCTCGTCCGCAACAGCGAGTCTCGCCAAGGCGGGAACCGGATTGTCACCCGCGGATCGCGGCCGCGGGCAAGCTGTTGGCATCATGCTCTCGTTATGGCCGTGTCTGTCCTGTGCCGCGTATGCGATATTTGAAACTGGTGAGCTGCTCGACCCCGACCGGGCCGCGCGCGTGCATCCGCCCGGTGGCGATGCCGATCTCCGCGCCGAAGCCGAATTCGCCGCCGTCGGCGAATTGTGTCGAGGCATTGTGCAGCACGATCGCCGAATCGACTTCGCGCAGGAATTTGTCCGCGGCCTTTTTGTCTTCGGTCACGATCGCGTCGGTGTGGTGCGAGCCGTAGCGCTCGATATGTGCGATGGCGTCGCCGACGCCGTCGACTACGCCCGCGGTCAGGATCGCATCGAGATATTCAGTGCTCCAGTCGGCTTCGCTCGCCGGCTTGACGCGGCTATCGACGGCCTGCACCGCGGCGTCGCCGCGGATCTCGCAGCCGGCATCGAGCAGGGTCGTGACAAGCGGTTTGAGCAGCTTATCGGCGCCGGCCCGGTCGACCAGCAGCGTCTCCGCCGCGCCGCAGACGCCTGTGCGCCGCATCTTGGCATTGAGCACGATTTTCTTCGCCATCGGCAGCTTGGCTTTCTTGTCGACATAGACGTGACACACGCCTTCGAGATGGGCGAAGACGGGAACGCGCGCCTCTGTCTGCACGCGCTCGACCAGTCCCTTGCCGCCGCGCGGCACGATAACGTCGATCGCGCCGTTCAGCCCAGCCAGCATCATGCCGACCGCGGCGCGGTCGCGCGTCGGCACCAGCGCGATAGCGGCTTCCGGCAATCCGGCTTCAACGAGGCCTTCGACCAGCGCGGCATGGATGGCGCGGCTGGACCGGAAGCTGTCCGAGCCGCCGCGCAGGATCGCGGCATTGCCGGCCTTGAGGCACAGCGCGCCGGCATCGGCGGTGACATTGGGCCGGCTCTCGTAGATCACGCCGATGACGCCAAGCGGCACACGTACGCGCTCGATGCGCATGCCGTTCGGCCGCCGCCACGATCCCATCACCGTGCCGATCGGGTCTTTCAGTTTGCGGATCACGTCGAGGCCCGCGGCTATGGCTTCGATGCGCGCGGCATTGAGCGTCAGCCGGTCGAGGAGGGCAGGGCTCGTGCCGGCCGATTTCGCTTCGGCCTGATCCTCGGCATTGGCGGCCAGGATGGCTTTGCGCGAGCGCCGCACTGCTTTGGCCATCGCGGCGAGAGCTTGGTTTTTTTGTGCCGCCGGCGCCAGCGCGAGCACGCGCGCGGCCTCGCGTGCCTGCGTTGCGATGCCGCACATCAGCGCGTCAAGGTCAGCGTCAGTCTTGACGTCGATTTTTTCCGAGCCGGCAATCGCCTTCAGCGGGGCGTTCATTTTGGTCTCTCGTCAGGCCGTCTCATGCGGCCCTCATGGCCTTGATCCGTCATGCATTCGCGGAACTTTGTAACACGTCCGTCGCGGTCCGGCGAGGCGGCTTCCCGCTGCTTAATTGGGGTGCTTTTGGCCGAGTTGCCCACAGTGATTCACAGCATTTCGCGGAGTCGTCACACAGTTCAGGGAACCTGAAGAAACAAAAATAAATTGACGTTGCGAATTTGGCTTCCAAGAACGAGAGGGTGCTATGCATTTATCGCTAAGCCGCAACGTGAGCCGGCTGCCCAAACGGTTTCCGGTGGGGACCACTTACGTGGTCGAAGGACGCGGCGGAGAAGACGGCAATCTACGGGTATTTTCGCGGTATGTCGTGCTGCCGGACGGCCAGCGCATCAACCTCGGCGCCGATTTGAGCAGCGGCCCGGTGGCGTCGCGTGCCCGGCGCGCGCGCAGCCGTGCGGCGGCTGCCCAGAACGGCGGAAAACGGCGCTCCGCGCGGCTCAAGAAAATTTCTGAAAACAGCGGAACCCCCCGGCGTCGCCGCCGTTGATGGGTAGGCGCCGGGCGAAGCCCCCCAGCCCCTCACCCTCAATCACCCGGCGTTGAACCCCGGCCGCGTTGGCGGCCGGGGTTCCCTTTTGGGGAACTGCTGCTCGCCGACAACGGGATTAATCGCGGGGATCAATCGCGCACTACCAGATCGTCGCGGTGGATCATCTCGGCGCGGCCGCCGAAACCCAAAATTGAATCAATATCCGCCGATGAGCGGCCTCTGATCTTCTGGGCGTCCTCTGCATCGAAGGCGCTCAAGCCGCGTCCAATCTCGGCTCCATCGGGGCCGCGAATGATGACAGCGTCGCCGCGCGCAAACTCGCCTTCGACCTTGACCACGCCGACGGGCAGCAGGCTGTTGCCCCGGCGCAGCGCCGCGACGGCGCCGGCATCGATGGCGAATGTGCCCTTGGGCTCGAGCGAACCGGCGATCCATTTCTTGCGCGCTGTCACCGGGTTGGCGCCGGTGAGGAACCAGGTGCAGCGCGCGCCATTGTCCGTGGTTTTGGCAATTGTCTCGAGCGGATGCGGAACGAGCCCGGACGCGATGACCATATGCGTGCCGGCGCCGGTCGCGATCTTGCCGGCTTCAATTTTGGTCTGCATGCCGCCGCGTGACAGGTCCGAGCCTGCAGAACCGGCCATAGCTTCGATCTCCGGCGTGATGCGCTCGACCAGCGGAATGTGCCGTGCCGAGGGCACGGTTGCCGGTGGCGCGTCATAGAGGCCGTCAATGTCGGACAGCAGCACCAGTAGATCAGCGCTCACCATGGTGGCGACGCGTGCAGCGAGGCGATCATTGTCGCCGTAGCGAATCTCGTTTGTCGCCACCGTGTCGTTCTCATTGATCACCGGCACTGCGCGCCATTCCAGGAGCTTGTCAATGGTCTCGCGCGCATTGAGGTAGCGGCGCCGCTCCTCGGTATCGCCAAGCGTGACCAGAATCTGCCCGGTGGTGATGCCATGCCGCGACAACGCGTCGGTCCAGGTGCGCGCCAGCGCGGTCTGCCCGACAGCGGCGGCGGCCTGGCTTTCCTCGAGCTCGAGCCGGCCCGGCGGCAGTTTGAGCACGGTGCGGCCGAGCGCGATCGCGCCCGAGGACACCACAAGCACGTCGCGCATGCCGCCGTGAAGCGCAGCGATATCGGCGACCAGAGATTCCAGCCAGGCCTCCTTCAGCCGGCCGGCCTGGGCGTCCACCAGCAATGAAGAGCCGACCTTGACGACGATGCGGCGAAAGTCGGCGAGCCTCGGAGTTTTCATGACGGGACGTTTAAGCGGGACAGCCGAGAAGGCCAAGGGGCAAGCAATCGAGAGCTCAAGGCCTAGACCATGATCCGATCAAGTTGAATCGGATCATGGTCTAGTTTGTTCGTTGGAGCATGATCTTTTCGGAAAACCGGTTTCCACTTTTCGGGATCATGTTCTAGAGCTCGGCCTCGAGCTGCAGCTGCGCCTTGTTTTCAAGGCAATAATAGCCCGACAGCCGGCTCACCAGCTTGCGGCGCTTCCAGTCGTTGAGAATGCGGCTGACATTTTCGCGCGCGATGCCGGCCATGGCGGCAAGGTCGCTCTGGCCGATCTTCTGCCGGATAACGATGCGGCCGGCGCCGACATCCTGGCCGAAATCAGCAGCCAGTTCGAGCAGCGTACAGGCGACGCGGCCGCGCAGCGGCAAGAAGCTTCCGGCGGCGATAACGGCGTCGGTTTCGCGCAAGCGTGTGGCCAAAAGCGTGACCAGCGACTTGTAGATTTCGGGGTGCTTTTTGGTGAAATCGTCGAAGGCGGCACGGCTGAGAAAGGCGAGCGACGAATTGCGCACCGCGACCACCGATGCCGAGCGCGGCAGGCCGTCGATGATCGAGAGCTCGCCGACAATGGCGCCCGCGCCGAGGAAGGCGAGAATGCGCTCCGTCCCGGATCGCGACATCATCGTGACTTTGAGGAGTCCGTCCTCGACACGATAGCAGCCGTCCCCAGCGTCGCCGGCGAGGAATAGAACCTCTTCGGCGGTGAGCTGTTTCGGCGTGGAGCTGCTGAAGAGGTTTGCCGAAAGGTGCTCGGGCAAACCCGAGAGCAGACTCGGATTGGCACGCGGTGTTGGCATCTTCGTATGACGACGCGCCCGTGATCGCGCATTTTTTGTTATGAGACCGGTCCCAGGTCTCATTTGTAACAATGCGGCATAAACTGTGACAGTGCAATTGCCGCCACTGCAATGTGCTTTAGCATTTCTTGCAATGCTCTCATGAAGCCGGGTTGCATGCTCTAAGCCTTTGAGCAGGCAAGAAATTTCCAAAAAATTTTTGAAGCCTTCCAGCTGACTCGGCTGCCCATCGTGGTACCTCACCGCGCTGACTAAGAAAAAGCCCGCCCAGCGGGGACTGGGCGGGCTATCTGACCCCTCGTGAGGGCCACGGGGTGTATGGGGACCGAGCTTCACCCCTCGGACGTCATAGGTCATCGGGGGATGGGGGGGACCAAACCTGATGACGTCCAATCGCGTCGTTGATTGGAAAATAGAACGTCAGCGGCTTTGGCAAAGTGACCGGCATCACAGAAAGTCACTTTGATCTAATACGTTGAAATCAAACGTATAAATTGCGCCTTGGATCGACGCGAGAAGCGAAATCGAGACTAGGCCAATGGGCCTGCAGCGTCCTAGACCATGATCCGGAAAACCGGTTTCCAACCTCGGATCTAGTCCAAGGGCATGCTTCTCCGGATCGGGCTCTAGCCCTCAGGGGCGCGAATCTCGACACCAGCGCGCTTTTCCAGCGGCTGCACGATCTGCGTGATGTCCTTGTCAGGGCCGAGCTCATCGCAGGTGAGCTTGAAGATCGCCGCCACCGCCTCGATCACGTCGCTCGACAGACCCAGCGCTTTGGCCTCGGACAGGAACAGATTCACGTCCTTGAGCATCAGGCCAGCGGTAAAGCCTTGATTGAACTTACGCGTCACAACAACTTGCGGGAATTTTTGCTCGGTCGCCGTGCTGCGGCCGGATGAAGCGTTGATCACTTCCAGCATCACCCGCGGATCGAGGCCCGCCTTCACGCCCATGAGAACGGATTCGGCTGTCGCGGCCATGCCGGCGGCGGACAGGACGTTGTTGCACAGCTTCATGGTCTGGCCGGCGCCCGGCATCTCGCCGATAAAGAAGAACTTGCCGATCACGCGCAGCGCCGGCTCGACCGCCTCGACGTCGGCGCGGGGGCCGGATGCCATCACCGCCACCGTGCCCTTCTCGGCACCGATCACGCCGCCCGAGACCGGTGCGTCGATCTGCACGACGTTACGCTCGGCCAGCGCCTTGAAGATGCGCTGTGCCATCACCGCGCCGGTGGTCGACAGATCGACGAAGCGCCGTACTTTCTTGCCTTCGATCACGCCGTCGGGCCCGGTCGCGACTTTGAGCACGATGTCGGGCGTCGGCAGGCTCGCCATGACGAGCTCGGCCATGTCGGCGACTTCCTTAGGCGAGCGTGCCGCGACCGCGCCTTTCGCCGCGAGATTGCCGATCGCCTCTTGGCGGGTGTCATAGACGATGACCTTATGGCCGGCCTCGACCAGCCGCCGCGCCATGTGCGCGCCCATATTGCCGAGACCGATGAAGCCGATGTCCATGACGCGCTCCTCCACGACTTTCTACGTCACGCCCAGCTTCATGCCGAGCATCCACGTCTTTGGCACGCGAGATTAAAGCCGTGGATGGCCGGGACAAGCCCGGCCATGACGACCTCGTCCTAGTACGACCGCGGCAGGCCGAGCACGTGCTCGGCAATGTAAGACAGCACGAGATTGGTCGAGATCGGCGCCACAGTGTAGAGGCGCGTTTCGCGGAATTTGCGCTCGATGTCGAATTCCTCGGCGAAGCCGAAGCCGCCATGGGTCTGCACGCACATGTCGGCCGCGGCCCAGGACGCTTCGGCGGCAAGGTGCTTGGCCATATTGGCTTCGGCGCCGCAATCCTTGCCGGCTTCGTAGAGCGAAGCCGCCTCGCGCACCATCAGCTCGGCGGCGCGCATGTTGATGTAGCTTCGCGCGATCGGAAACTGCACGCCTTGGTTCTGGCCGATCGGCCGGCCGAACACGACACGTTCGCCGGCATAGGCGGTGGCTTTCTCGATGAACCATTTGGCGTCGCCGATACACTCTGCGGCGATGAGAATGCGCTCGGCATTCATGCCGGAGAGGATGTAGCGAAAACCCATGCCCTCTTCGCCGATGAGATTTTCCGCCGGCACCCTCATGTTATCGAAGAACACTTCCGTGGTGGCGTGATTCATCATGGTGCGGATCGGCCGGATGGTGAGGCCTTTGCCCTTCGCCTCGCGCATGTCGACGAGGAACACCGAAAGCCCGCCGGTGCGCGACGCCACCTGGTCGCGCGGCGTTGTGCGGGCCAGGAGCAGCATCAGATCGGAATATTCGGCGCGCGATGTCCAGATCTTCTGGCCGTTGACGACGTAATGGTCGCCGTGGCGCACGGCAGTGGTGCCCAGGCTCAGCGTGTCGGTGCCCGATGTCGGCTCGGTGACTCCGAAAGCCTGCAGGCGTAATTCGCCGCGCGCGATGCCGGGCAGATATCTTGCTTTCTGCGCGGTGCTGCCGTGCCGCAGCAAAGTGCCCATCGTGTACATCTGTGCGTGGCACGGCGCGCCATTGCAGCCCGCGGCCTGGATCTCTTCCATGATCGCAGCGGCGGCCGTCATGGTGAGGCCGCTGCCGCCATACTCTTCCGGGATGAGGGCTGCCAGAAATCCGGCCTGGGTCAGCGCGGCGACGAATTTGTCCGGATAGGCGCGCTCGCGATCGAGCGCGCGCCAATATTCGCCGGGAAATTCCTGGCACAGCGCGCGCACCGATTCGCGGATCGCGGCAAGCTCGGATGCGTCGGTCATCACACCGGGTCCCACGAAAATACGTCGCTGGAGCGTTCGAGCGGCGTGAACGAGCTCGTAAACGCGCCTTTAAGCAGCTTGTCGATCAGTTCCGGCGTCCAGCCGTCCGAGCGCTGCAAGGTGCGGATCGGGCGCGTCTGATTGAACAGATAGATTTCGTTGTTGCGGACCGAGAAAATCTGCCCGCTTATGCCGGACGCTTTGTCGGAAGCAAGATAGACCACCAGAGGCGCGATCTTCTCCGGCGTCATTTCGCGAAATGCCGCGATATGCGCTTTCTCTTCCTCGGTCTCGGCCGGGATCGAGTCGATCATCCGCGTCCAGGCGAACGGCGCCACGCAATTCGAGCGCACGTCGAAGCGCGCCATGTCGAGCGCGATGCCACGCGACAGCCCGACGATGCCGAGCTTGGCCGCCATGTAATTGGCTTGGCCGAAATTGCCGACCAGACCGGAGGTCGAGGTCATGTGCACGTAGCTGCCGGAATTCTGCTCGCGGAAGGCCGTCGCGCAGGCCCGGCTCATCAGGAAGCTGCCGTTGAGATGCACGTTGACGACGTCGGACCAGTCCGACCAGCTCATGCGGTGAAAGATGCGGTCGCGCAGAATGCCGGCATTGTTGACCAGAATGTCGACACGGCCGAAGGCGTCGAGCGCCGCCTGCACGATCTTGTCCGCGTTGCCCGGCTCGCTGATCGACAGTGTCGAAGCAATGGCCTTGCCGCCGGCCTTTTTGATCTCGTCGACCACCGCCTGCGCCGGGCCGGCATCGCTGCCGGCGCCTTCCAGGCTCGCGCCAATGTCACAAACGACGACGCTCGCGCCCTCCTGCGCCATCAGCAGCGCAATGCCGCGGCCGATGCCGCGCCCCGCGCCGGTGACGATGGCGACTTTGCCGGCAACGATATTAGGCATTGTAGACGGCCCCCACGCATTTTCATTCGTCACCCCCGGGCTTGACCCGGGGGTCCCTGCAGCGATGCCGCTCGATGGATTGCCGGGTCAAGCCCGGCAATGACGGGTAGAGAGGAGCGCTACCCCCAAACCTCGCGGGCGACTTCGCCAATCATGCGCAGCTTGGCCCATTCTTGATCCTCGGCCAAGACGTTGCCTTCCTCGGTGGAGGCGAAGCCGCATTGCGGCGACAGGCACAGCTGGTCGAGATCGGCGGACTTTGACGCTTCCTCGATCCGCCGCTTGATCGCGTCCTTGGCCTCCAGCGTGCCGGTTTTGGATGTCACGAGGCCCAGCACGGCGAGGCGGCCCTTTTGCAGCCGCTTGAGTGGCTCGAAACCGCCGGCGCGCTCGGTGTCGTATTCCATGAAATAGCCGTCAACCTTGATGCGGTCGAACAGCACCTCCTGCATCGCGTCGTAGCCGCCCGAACCCATGAAGGTCGATTTGTAGTTGCCGCGGCACAGATGCATGGTCACCGTCATGTCGGACGGGATATCCGAGATGGCGACATTGATGAGATCGCCATAAAGCGGGCCGAGCGCGTCGGGATCGTCGCCGCGATCCTTCATCTGCTGGCGGTATTTGGGATCGCACAGCATGGCGATGAAGACCTCGTCGAGCTGCAGGTAGCGGCAGCCGGCATCGGCGAAGGCGCGCACGGCTTTCTTGTAGGCCTGGCCGAGATCGTCGAACATCTTGTCGAGTGACGGATAGACCGCCTTGTTGATCGGTGTCGGCGTCGGCCGGCCGTAAATCGCCGACGGCGCGGGAATCGTGATTTTCGGCGTCCGCGTCGTATTGGCTTTGACGAACTTGAAATGCTCGATCATCGGATGATCGGAAAAGCCGATCTTGCCGGTGACCTGGACGCCTTCATTGCGCGTCGTCACCGCCGAAAAGGCGACGCCGGTATTCATCACATGGCGCTCGACGCCGTCGAGCCCCCAGAGAAAATCGAGATGCCACCACGAGCGGCGAAATTCGCCGTCGGTGATCGACTGCAGGCCGACCGCTTCCTGCTTCTGGATAACGTTCTTGATCTCGCGGTCTTCGACGGCCTTCAGCGCCGCCGCATCGATCTCGCCCTTGGCGTGTTGCTCGCGCGCCTGTTTCAGGGCCGCCGGCCGCAACAGCGAGCCGACGTGGTCGGCACGGAACGGTGGTTTGGTGCGTTGCATTTTTCTCTCCCGTTTTTCTGTCGTCACCCCCGGGCTTGACCCGGGGG
>DATAQN010000020.1:0-2887 GCA_036264635.1 Xanthobacteraceae bacterium
AGATGCGGCAGCAGGAGAAACTGCTCGAAGAACCAGGCCGTATGCGCCCGGTGCCACTTGGTCGGGCTCGCATCGGGCATCGACTGCACCACCTGATCCTCGGCGCTCAAGGGCGCGGCGCGGCGTTCCGTTTCCGCGCGCACCGCGCGGAACGCATCGCGCCAGGTGATCCGAGGATCGGTCGGCGTGGCTCGCGGGATCGTTTCGGTATCGCCTTCGTCGCGGCGGCGACGAAGGACGGGTGACGAGGTCGCGGGCGGCATGCCCATTCCCGGGTTGGCGAAATCGAGAGACGTCAGGTGACAGGAAACCGCTTGGAGGTATCGATTGTTCCTTCATTATACGTGAATGGGGAAAGCTGGGTTGCCGCTCGCGGATATTTTATGGAACGTGAGCCGGTCACGACCGCTGCGGGGAAAATTAAGACTTTCCATGAGCTTACGGCTTGGAGCCGAGTCTGGATCGCAGTCGCGCGCCCCCGCGGTGGAGGCGCGCGCTTACTTCGCCGCGCTTGCGCCCGCGGCCGCCGCCATGCCGTCTTGCTGGCCGGTGCCGCCGCTTGCCCCGATCGCGCCGATGATCTTGCCGTTCACGATAATCGGAACGCCGCCTTCGGATGCCACCGGTTTTTCCGGAAAGGTCGTGAACGCGGTATTGCCCGCGGCGTACTGATCCGCGAACGCTTTGCTCGGGCGACGGAACAGCACGGCGGTGCGCGCCTTGCCCTGGGAAATCTCGACCGATGCCAGCTGCGTGCCGTCCATCTTCTCGAAATAGACGAGTTCGCCGGCCGGTCCCACGATTGCGAACGCCATGCGCCAATTGTTCTTCTTGGCCTCGGCGAGCGCGGCGGCGGCGACCGTCTTTGCCTGCTCGTTGGTGATCGGTGTCCCGTAGTCGGCCGGCGGCATGGGGGCAGCGGGCGAAGGCGCCGGTTGCTGCGCCAGCGCGGTGCCGCCGAGCGCCAGCGCCAAGCCGATGCTGAGCGCGATCAAGGCATCAAGTCGCATGGTCCTGTCTCCACCTGGATTATCGCGGCGCTGCCACGCCGTCCTGCTAGTCGCCGCCGCCGCTCGCCCCGATCGCGCCGATGATCTTGCCGTTCACGATAATCGGAACGCCGCCTTCGGATGCAACGGGTTTTTCCGGAAAGGTCGTGAATGCCCTATTGCCCGCAGCATATTGATCCGCGAACACTTTGCTCGGGCGACGGAACAGCACGGCGGTGCGCGCCTTACCCTGGGCGATCTCGACCGACGCCAGCTGGGTGCCGTCCATCTTCTCGAAATAGACGAGCTCGCCGGCCGGTCCCACGATCGCGAACGCCATAGGCGAATTGTTTTTCTTGGCCTCGGCAAGCGCGGCGGCCGCAACCGTCTTTGCCTGCTCGTTGGTGATGGGCGGGCCATAGTCGGCGGGCGGCGCAGGGGGAGGCGCCGGTTGCTGCGCCAGCGCCGAGCCGATCCCGAGCGCGATCAAGACATCAAGTCGCATGGTCCTGTCTCTCCACCTGCATTATCGCGGCGTCATGATGTTGTCGAAAATTGGTCGTCTCTAGACCACGCGCCGACAATTCATACTAAGCTCCACTCTCTCAGGCGAGCCCTCGATCAGAATAGGCGAGTTGCCATTGCACGAGCAAGAAGCGCCCTGCGCACGAGCAAGAAGTGCCCTGCCGAAGCTCGGCGTCGGGAATCGGGCAGCGCGCCCGCAAAGCATGGCGGAGCCAAAGCGGACAGTGACGATGCAAGCGATACGACAAACTTGGGCTGTACTGGCGGTGCTGCTGATGGGGGCCCCGACGGGGGCCTTCGGCCAAGCGAACTGCCGCAACACTGCTCCCTTCGAGCCTTGGCTCGCCGACTTCAAGAAGGAAGCGGCCGCCAAGGGCATTTCGCAGGCCACCATCGCGGCGGCTTCTCCCTACCTGGTGCTCGATCAGCGCATCATCAATATCGACCGCGGGCAACGCTTCTTCGCTCAGAACTTCCTCGAAATATCCGACAAGATGCTGGCCGGCGGACGTCTTCCCAACGGGGCCGCGCAAATAAAGAAGCACCAAGCGACCTTCGCGCGCGAGGAAAAGGACTTCGGCGTGCCGGCCTCCGTCATCACCGCCTTCTGGGGGCTGGAAAGCGATTTCGGTGCCGGCCAGGGCAAGGATCAGGCGATCAAATCGCTTGCCACCCTCGCCTATGACTGCCGCCGTCCGGAGATGTTCCGCGGGCATCTGTTCGATGCGCTGCGCTTGATCGAACGCGGCGACCTGCGCGCCGACGAAATGATCGGCTCCTGGGCCGGCGAGCTCGGACAGACGCAGATGATGCCGTCCGAATACATGGCGCACGCCATCGACTACGACGGCGACGGCAAACGCAACCTGATCAAGAGCGCGGCCGACGTGATCGGCTCGAGCGGAAAATATCTCGTGCATCTCGGCTGGAAGCGCGGCGAGCCTTGGCTTCAGGAGGTGCGCGTGCCCGCGAACTTGCCGTGGAAGGAGGCCGACCTTTCGATCCAACATCCGCGCTCGCAGTGGGCGGCCTGGGGCGTGACGCGCGCCGACGGCAAGCCGTTGCCGAACGACAACATGCCGGCGTCGGTGGTGCTGCCGATGGGACGGTTCGGGCCCACCTTCCTCGCCTACGACAATTTCCAGGCCTATCTGAAGTGGAACCAATCGCTCAACTATTCCTTGACGGCCGCCTACTACGCCACGCGCCTCGACGGCGCGCCGCCCATGAACCGGGGCAGCCCGAACATTCCGAAAATCACCTTCGAGGAAACGCGCGAACTGCAGCAGCTTCTGGAAAAGCGCGGCTACGACGTCGGCCGCGTCGACGGCGTGCTCGGCCTCAAGAGTCGCGTCGCCATCCGCGACACGCAG
>DATAQN010000040.1:0-20317 GCA_036264635.1 Xanthobacteraceae bacterium
CGCCGGTAGGGAGAATGTCGACGTCCGATCTTCAAGACCTGATGGATCAACAGCCCGAGCGAGCAGCCGAATTTCGGGACTCGGTCGAGATCTATGACCAGCTGGGGGACTTGATAACGGATCAAGTACAAAAGGCTGCTAATGGCGATGCAACGGCCATATTTCTGGCGCTGGAAAGCGTCCTGCGCAGCATCATGAAGGAGATGGGATCGCCGAGCGACCTCGGGCAGTTCGCTCGTTTTCTCAGGGACCATCCGGATAGTTTCCCGATGTTCTCCACGGTACCCGATCAGGTGCCTTCAACGCAGCATGTTCGGTCTTGTAAGGCTACCCTCCAACGTTTCAGCTGCGAGAAGCGCGAGGCGGGACATACCCCTTTGGCAGTCTTTGGGGCTTTCATGAACATGTACATGTGGGTGGGTGCTCAGGCCATTGGAGCCCTGAACCTTGCCGACCGTATCGAGGATTTGGATCCGGAGCAGCAGGCCAAGCTGCGGCAAGTGGGGCTACGCTCCTCCTTTGAATTGGACGACGAGGAGGGACGAGTCTTTATTGCCCTCTCGGCCGATCGCTATCCAGTTGGCGTCATGGGGCGGCGGAATGCTGTGGGTCATTTGCTCGTCTCTAGGATAGTCTTTTTCCCGCACGGTGATTTCGCAACCGCCGTCGACGAAATCAAACAAAGCGGGACCGAGCTGATTTTAGGATCCAAGGCGAAGGAGCTGCTTTGTAAAATGGAGCAGGTGAAAGGCGTCGTGCCGCAGGCTGACAAGATCAAGGAAATCTGGGAAGTAGAAAACTGGGGTGAGGACGAATGGGCTGAGCAGGCTTTAGCTGAAGTTGCCTTTTCCAAAGTCATGAACGTCCAATACTTTCCTCAGCCGGACAACCTTCGCGGAAGCGTTGCAGGTTATCGGGTGCGCCGCGCTCCGAACGGTTTGGTGCTGGTCCCTTCGGACAGCGACGACGACATCTTCGTGGCAGTGAAGGTGGAGAAAACAAAAAGAGGGGCACGCGTTTTGGGTTGGCTGCGCGGATCAGAAGGGAAGGTTTCACAGTTCTGTCAGAAAAATTGCTGGGTAATTCCCGCGGAAGCCTTGCACGATATGGAAGAGCTCCCCAGCAAAGAAGGGCTCCGGTCAATGCCACCGTTTCAAGAGCTGTCGCCCTGAAGGGCGCTCCGGCAGGCCGGCGCCGACGGGATGACTTAGGCTGGGATCCACGATCTTTTTTGGCTTGAATAGCTGGCGTAACGGAAGTTTTGTGATAAAGCCCGACGGTATCGACCTCGACACACCATTGCGTCTGAAGGACGCGGTGAAGATTGCATTCCCGCTTGGTGGGATGACAGTGTCGGGCCTACGCCGCGAAATCAAACGGGAGCGATTGACAGTCGAAATCATAGCGGGGAAGCAATTCGTTTCCCTTCGCCAGCTTGAGGAGATGAGAGCGAGATGCCGCGTCGAAGCAAAGGCCCGAGGCTCTGGCTCCAGCCAGTCAGAAAAGGCGTCGACGGAAAAATCATCGAGCAAGCCGTCTGGGTCATCCGCGACGGCTCGGTCAAACGCAGCACTGGATGCGGCCCGCGCGAAACTGAACAAGCTGCGCGACGGCTCAAAGACTATCTCAACGCCAAACCTACAGAACGAGTCAGCGACCGTGACCCGTCTATCGTCCCCGTCGCGGACGTAGTAGCGATCTACAGTGAGGACGTTGCCAGAAAACACGCCCGACCGAAAGAAACTGCGGCAAGGTTAAGCCGTATCCTCGACTTTTTCGGCGGTGCGATGCTTGCACATTTGAACAAAAAAACTTGCGTCGACTACGTCAATTGGCGCAAATCGCCGCAAGCGGCTCGTCGCGAGTTAGAGGACCTGCGCGCGGCAACCAGGCATCATTGGGAGGCTGGATTGTGTATCGCGCTCACGCCTGTTGTCCTGCCCGAACGTGGTGAGCCGCGTGAGCGGTGGCTGACACGGCGAGAGGCCGCTCAGCTTCTCCACACGGCTCGTCGGATGCGCCAATCGCAATTTGGTAAAGCGACGGACCGCGCCACCGCCTATCATGTTGCGCAATTTGTTCTGGTCGGCCTGTATACCGGCACGCGCGCCGGTGCAATTTGCGGCGCGGCTCTGGATCAACCGACGATAGGGCGTAGCTGGATTGATCTGGAAAACGGCATCTTTTACCGACAGGCAGTTGGCCGTCGCAAACACAAAAACAAGCGACAGACTCCCGTTCGGCTTCCGCCTCGCTTGCTCGCCCATATCCGACGCTGGAAACGCAAGGGCATTTCGGTCCGCTCGTTGATCGAGTGGAACGGCGAGTCGGTCAAGCGAATCAATAAGGCTTTCCGCTCGGTGCGCCGGGCCGCCGGTCTGGGAGATGATGTCGTGCCGCATACACTACGGCACACCTGTGCGACGTGGCTGGCACAGCGCGGCGTCCCGACGTGGGAGGCAGCAGGGTTCCTCGGCATGACCGAACAGACGTTCATTGCAGTGTACGGGCACCATCACCCGGATCACCAGCAGAACGCCGTTAATGCTTTCAGTTCACCCCGACACCTACCCGACAGAAATAACGCAACGAAACGTGAACGGCGCAGATCGAACGTCGTCAGACATGCCGGTAAACGTTGAACTTTCGCGAGGGCTTACGCGTTCGGGACGAGGGGGTCGCAGGTTCAAATCCTGCCACTCCGACCAACTCCACAATGTCCGCTTTGTGTCCAACCAGACATTATGGATGCGCTAATCGTCATCTCGCGGCAGTCACGACGACGGGAATATTCGGACCGTCAGCTGCGGCAACAGCATCCAGAGCCCTAGCCCCGCAAGAGCGGCCGCCGTGAGCGGGCCGCGGCGCAAAAGACTCATGATAAAGGCCAAGTTGGTCGGCAGCATCGCGACGAACATGATGGATATAACGTCCGCGAGCGCCTGCGGGTCCTCACAATCGTTCAAGACTGCAATGACGAGCCAAAGCAAAATTTCGATAGCGCTCACCGCAAGCGTGATATTGCGCAGCCGCTCGATTGCCGGCGAATAGGGTAGCCGGGGGCGCTCAGGCTCCAGCTCTTTGCCAGAGCGCGCGATTTTGAACCGCCGCGCCAGCCACAAAACGACAAAGAAGCCGAGTGGCACAAAGATCGCCGAGCGAACGAATGGCCCGAGCGTTTCTTCCCAGCGCTTCCAGCGCTGGTCCCAGAACACTTGTTTGACATATTCACGGTCGGTATCGGTCAGGTCCGCTGGCAGGTCGAGTGTTTCGCCGCCGGGAAAGCGTAAGCGTGGCAAGTCGCGCGCGTGGATATGCTCATTCCATCGCCCGGTTGAATATCCCCGCCATTGAAACGTCAACGGCAGCTTCTCGGCCGCGGGCGAGCGAATGATCTCATAGAGCGGATGCCGGAGTGGACCGTTTATCTGCCACGCGTCATTCCAAGACTCCAAATCTGTCCGGAGCGGAAAATTGGCCTGATAACCGACTGGGAAGACAGCGCCGGCGTAGATCGCAGTGACGATGGCGATGATCCAGACGATGCTGGCCGTCAGCCAAATTTTGAACGCTTTCCGACCGATGCCCACGTATGCCCGCCTGCCACTTTGCCGACACCGCAGCTTGCCTGAAAGAAAATCAGCCGACCAGGCTGTTAATTCCGCGACATTGATCGGCAAGTGTTGCGCGTCCGCTTTGGGTCATCAGCGGACATGGAAGCGCGCGCAAAATCACTAATCAACGCAGGTCTCATGGATGCGCATGAAATTAAAAGTATGTCGCAAACGCCAAACGACGAAATAATATTAAGTCCTGTTCCGATAGTACGAACGTCTCGGTGGGCCGGGGCCGCCTATGGATTTCGACTAGAAGCATGAAGCTCATCGTTGGGCTGCGTTGATGACCAGAAGATCATGTAACTTCACAAAGTCGGAAGAAGAGTCTACGACAGGTTCCCCGACGGAGCGCGGCCAATGACGCGGATACTCCTCGCGCTGTGCGCGGTTGCGCTTGCGGGCTGCGGCGGCAGAACCAAGACCAGCGTCCCGACGATCGATCCGCGCGCTGAGTACCAGAATTCGCTTGATGCGTATCAGGCATGCGTCAACTCGAACCTTAACAACGTGGAAGCGTGTGAGGAAAAGCGCGTTCAGATGGAAACGAACGAGCGCGCTTACCGAAACCGCTAATCGGCCTAAGCTTCGCGCCGGCGGGAAACCGGCATCCATCCTCGAATCAAGTCCGAGGACAGGCTTGTTGGGATCATGCTTTTTGTAGAGCGCATCGCGCTCTACAGGCGAAAGGATCCAACAAATAAAAAACCCCCGGCCGAAACCGGGGGTTCTTTTCTCCGATGAGGAGCATTACTTCTGCTGGCCGCCTTGTTGGCCGCCCTGTCCGGGCTTCTGTCCCGGCTGCTGCTGCTGCTGCTGACCTGGCTTCTGCTGGCCGCCACCTTGCTGGCCGCCACCCTGGCCGCATTGCTGGTTCTGCTGGTCGCTCTGGTTCTGATTATTCTCGGTCATAACTATCTCCAAATTTTTTGTGAAGTATTGCTTGAATGTCATTATTCAACCAACTCCCTATAAGTAAGCCACAATGCAGCCAAAGCTAGGGCTCTTGAAAAAGAAACTTGACGATGGATGCCGAAGAGTTCCATTTGCCCAGCCGCTCCGTCACGGATTTTGGAAGGTTTGATGGTGTGCCGGGGCTTTGGTTGAAACTCGGAAGGGGATTGGTTGCGCCGAAGGCGAGCGGCGGTCAAACCCGCGGTATGACCACTCCCAATGATATCGCTTTCCACGTCACGAGATGTGGTTCAATAAATTCGTTGCCGAGGTCCGCGGCCGCCTGTATGGCCTATCGTTTAGAAAGCAAGACAGCGTGACAAGAAAGCGTGAAATGTCAAAACAAACGATGCGCGACGAGACCGAACGTTTGGTGAAAGAGGCATTGGAGCGTAAAACCCTCACCGTTAAGCAAGGCAAGACTCGTATAGACAGCAAATGCCGAAAGTGCGGCGCGCTAAATCGCGTCTCAGCAGATCAAGGACAGGTTCGGGTGCCGTACACGTGTAAGGAGTGCGGCGAGGAACAAAGGACATTCTGACAACCGCATCAACGGCCGGCGCTAGGACTGCATTGAGTCGTCCGGCTCAGCGGCGTTCAAGCGCCGTGGCGGCTCATGAACCGGCGGTGGCTCTTTGACCGGTGGCGGCTTTGGCGGCTCGTCAATCGGTGGAGGGGGTCGCTCATTTATCTGAGACGTCGGCTCATGAGCCGGTGCGGTCTCGATGTTCTTTTCGCGTTGTGCAGCCAACATGAGCCACGCATTGGCCATCGCGAGCAGCGAACGCCTCGCTTCGGGATCGTTGAAACTTTGGACAAGTCGCAGGCATCTCTCGGCGTTTCGCCGATACCGTTCTACCAACTCCGACACTGTTGCATGTCCCCTACGTCTGAAAAGACGTATTTCTGCACCAACGGCATTGGAAAAAATTCGTTCCGTGCCGCACCATCTTGTTGCCGCGAGTTGCGGCAAAGGGATGGAAGCAATGCGGCAGACCGCACTTTGCTGAAATAATTTGAGTAGGTGAGTTTTTAATCTTTATTGTCGGGTAGGCGACTAATGGACGCGTGTGGCAGCGCGTGCTGTCAGTGGTCAATCGTAGCTAGTTCCATCGGCTCGTTCATTTCGATCCGAAATACACATCGACGTTCATTCCGGCGAGCAGCGGACCGGGTTCGTTGAGATCAACCAGCACCTCGTTGATGCTGAAATCGGTAAGATTGCGCGATCCGGGTGAGTTCAGCCGCGCAGGCTGAATGAGCGGAGCAATGGCGGTCACTTTGCCGGCAAATGTTTGGCCGCGAAACGCATCGGCGCGAACCGTTACCGCCTCGCCGACCTTGATCTTGCCGACATTATGCTCGTCAAGCTCGGCGCGCACCCGCAATTGCGACAGATCGCCCAACAGCAACAGCGGTTGCGGTGACGATGGTCCCGCCACTTCACCGCGCTTCACATCGACTTTGAGGATCGTGCCCGCCGCCGGCGCACGAACGGTCAATTTTTCAAGCTCCGCGATCGCGACCCGAAGGTCGTTCCTGGCGACATTGAGTTGCCCTTCGAGTTGTGTCGGCAACGGCGTTCCGGATTGGGCTTCAACCTTGCGCAGCTGCGAACGCTCCCGATCCAGATTGTCCTGGGCGCGCGTCCACGCCGTGCGCGCGGCGGTAACAGTCGCGTCAGAACCGCTGCCGCTCCGCCTGGCGCGGACGGCTTTATCGAATGTGCTGCGTGCCTCCACGAGTGCGGCCTCGGCATCGGCTACGGCATCCTCGGCGTCGCGGCGGCTAGCCGCTTTTCCGGCGGACTTTTCATTACGCGCCTTTTCGCGCATGGCGGCCTGGGCCTGCGCCGATGCCACGCGCGCCTGGGCGTCTTCGTCGTCGAGGCGGAGAAGTGGCTCGTCGGCCGCGACTTTATCGTTGATCTTCGCCATGACCTCGCTGACACGGCCGATCACCGGCGCCGCGATCTTGATTTGTCCCGATCTTGGCTCGACGACGCCCGGGGCAACGGCCTGCCATTGCTGGCCCGCGTCCTTGTCGTCAGCGCGACTTTGTGCGCCGGCCGCCCGGTGCAGGCTCGCGCTCAGGATCGCCATGGCGCATAAACAAAGTGCGGCCGATAAGTCCCGCTTTGTCGTCACCATCATTGTCCTTCCCGCGCGGTTAGGGCTGTGCGGACGCGCCGCCATTGCCGTTTTTGCGAACAATGCGCCCATCCTCGATGTGAATGATGCGGTCGGCAAACGGCAAGATCCGTGGATCGTGCGTTACGACAAGAACGCCGCGCGTCCCTTGCCGGGCAATGCCGGCCAGGATCGACATGATCGCATGCCCGTTCTCGCTGTCGAGTGCGGCGGTCGGCTCATCGGCCAGAATTGCCGCCGCATCGCCGATAATGGCGCGGGCGATGGCGACACGCTGCTGCTCGCCGCTCGACAG
This sequence comes from Xanthobacteraceae bacterium, assembly GCA_036264635.1. Classification (GTDB taxonomy): domain Bacteria; phylum Pseudomonadota; class Alphaproteobacteria; order Rhizobiales; family Xanthobacteraceae; genus BOG-931. The sequence goes on from DATAQN010000040.1 coordinate 7,014, forward strand.
TTCGAGCGGATAAGAACGCCGCTTGTGCGAAAGCCCGACGGTCGCCAGCGCCTCTTTCGCCCGCTCGATAACGCGGCGCGAATAGTCGCCGCGCACGTCCAAAGCGATGCGGACATTGTCCATGGCTGTGAGCGTCGGGAACAGATGGTAGGACTGAAAGACAAAGCCGATATGGTCGCGCCGCAAAGCCGTCAATTGTTCCGGCTCGAGCCCCGCGGTGGAGCGGCCGCAGACGCGGACCGAACCCAGGCTTGGCGACAGCATGCAGCCGAGCACGGACAACAGCGTCGTCTTGCCGCTGCCGGAAGGTCCCATCAGCATCACCAGTTCGCCGCCGTTGAGCGACAGGCTTACGCCGCGCAGCGCCTGCACTCTTGCGGCGCCTTGCCCAAGAAATTTAACGACATCGCTTGCCTCCACCACTGGATCGCTCATCGCGTGAACACCATGGCGGGATCCGTGCGCATGACATGGACGATCGCGGCGATCGCCGAGAACACGCACATGGCCACGGTCAGGAAGAACAGGCCGGCCAAGAGCCCGGCGGGAATAAGCACCGGCAGGGCGGAGTGGGCGGTCACTTTGACGATGATCATGCCGATCGCCGCGGCAATGCCAAAGCCGACCACCGCGCTCATGAGCGCCTGGATCACGATGACCGTGTAGACGTACCGGCGCGACGAGCCGATGGCGCGAAGCGTCGCGAACTCGTTGGCGAATTCCTTCGTGCTCGCATAGAGCGTCTGGGCGACAATGATGACGCCGACGATCATGCCGAGGAACGCGCCGGCGAACAGGGCCGCGCCGGCGCCGGTTCCAAACAGCCAGAACGAGCGGCTGCGGTTGCGAAACGCATCCGGCGTCAAGGCTTCGGCTTTGGCAAGCGATTGGTTCAGGCGCGTGCGCACGGTTTGCGCATCCGCCCCGGCTTGCAGACGCACGAGCAGGTAAGTGGCTTTGTTCGGGGCGATGCCGGCATAGCTTCGGGCCCGATCGAGCGGCGCGAAGACAAAGGGCGTGGTCGTAAACGACCGAATGCCCTCCGTCACCAGGCGGATCTTCGCCCTCAGATCCCTGATTTCGACAGTATCGCCAAGGCCGGTGGTCCCGAGCCGCTCAAAATAGGACCGGTCGATTGCGATGGCGTCTGGCGTGGCTAGATCGGAGGGATCGCCGGCAACGATGTTCCAGGGCTGCAGGGACAGTTCATTGCGATCCGAGCCGATCAGCAGCACCGGCGTCGTCCCGCCGCTCGGAACGTGCCACTGCGCGAAGCTGACCAGGACCGGCGCCGCCTCGGCCACGCCGGGGACCGACAATGCGCGAAACCGTTCGCGCTCGTCGAGCAGCGCCGGGTCCTCGAAGCACTTGGTGCCGAGCGGCATGATCCACAAATCGGCGCCCGCGTGGTCGATCATGGTCGTCACCATGGTGCGGAAACTGACAAACAGCCCCATTTGCACGGTCACGAGCACCATCGAGAAAACGACGCCGGTGATCGTGGCGGCAAAGCGCAGCCGGTCGTGAAAGAGATTGCGCGCGGCGAGCTTGAAGAACAGCGGCGGGACGGTCCGGCCAGTCAAGAGCGATACGGCAAATTTGGCCGCAGACCATAGATTAATAGCGGTCCTGGAAACGAATTCGCCAACGCGGCGCAGACCGCCGCGCCCCGAAAGCGAGATGAATTCGCCCCAAGATTGGCCCGAAGTTTCGACCGAAGTTTCGCCCGAAGATTCGCCCCGTCTCATGCCCGCCTCCCGAAATTGCAGGGGCGAGTTCAACATAGGATACGTTTTGGGCGATAATTATGGTCGCAAACGGCCCCTTCAACGGGCGCTTGCCGCACTCGTCATCCATCACTGCCATTCGATCACGTCGTCGTCGCCGCCAATCGAGTGACCGCGCAGCGTTCGCTTATCGGCCTCTTTCTCCTCTTGAAATGACCAAAGGGACGCACCGAGTTCCAAAGCAATCCGCTGCGCCATGGCTTGGACTTCGTCGGCAGGGTAATCGCCGGTATTGCGTCCGGCGTGTTGGACGCCTGAGAATCCGACACGGCCTAGGCGCGCAATGTCCTCGCCCGCTCTTAGTCTGCAAAAAGTGTAGGTACTGTTTGTCGGCTTGAACGTGACGCTCACGCCCGCTTCGGTTACGACGGTTGTAAAGTCACGTCTCGCTGGATGCTTCATCGGACCATCGCCAGCAAATCCCGAACCACGCTTTACTTAATAATGACGCCGTGCCCTGCTGCGCGCGCACTTTGTCGCGGATGGCCCAACGCCCCCCTGTACTAGGCTTTTTTGCTAAGCTTGAGCGTTAAAAGAACGGCCCCGCCACATGTGGGCCGCGCGGTAGCCCGAGCTACCACCTGGGGGAACGTATTGGGAGGAATTCAATGAAACGGCTGTTTCCGCTTGCCCTTTTGGCCGCCGCGGCTTTTGCCACACCCGCGGCGCCGGCCTTTATCACGCCAGCCTTGGCCGAGGACACGATCACCATCGGCTTTACCGCCTCGCAGACCGGTCCACTCAACGTCGATTCACTCGGTCAGCAGCGCGGCTACGAGCTGTGGCGCGACGAGGTCAATGCGGCCGGCGGCATCAAGGCTGGCGGCAAAAGTTACAAAGTGAACTTTGTCAGCTACGACGATCAGTCGGTCGGCGGCCGCGTGCAGCAGCTCTACACCCGCCTGATCAATCAGGACCACGCGCAATTTCTGTTCGGCCCCTATTCCTCGGGCATGACGGCGCCGGCTGCGGTGATCAGCGAGCAGTACGGCAAGATCATGGTCGTCAGCGGCGGCGCCGAGGAGAAGCCGTTCCAGCTCGGCAACAAATATCTGTTCATGGTGATCACGTCGGCGAGCCATTACCTCTCCGGCGCGGTCGAGGCGCTTAAGTCGAAAAATCCGCACGCCAAGATCGCCATGGTCTATTCCGACGATCCGTTCTCAAAGACGGTTCTGGCGGCGACCAAGCAGCAGGCCGAAGCCGCCGGGCTACAAGTGGTGATGGATGAATCCTACGCGCCGTCGACCACCGATTTCGGCCCGATCGTCAACAAGATCATCTCGTCGAACGCCGACGCCTTCATGGGCGGCGGTCATTATTCCGACGGCGCCACGTTGGCCCGGCAGATGTACGACCAGAAAGCCGGCATGAAATGGGTGTCGATCCTGGTCGCGCCGGGCGACGACAAATTCGGCGAGCTTGGCCCGGCCGCGCTCGGCGTGACGGTGGGCTCGCAATGGGAAATCCAGGTCAACTACAAGCCGGAATTCGGGCCCACGTCGCAGGAATTCACCAAGGCCTACGAGGCCAAATACAACGCCAAGCCCGACTATCACTCAGCATCCGGCTATACCAGCGGCGCCATTTTGCAGCACGCGATCGAGCAGGCGAATTCGATCGAGCCGGAAAAAGTGGCGGCGGCGCTCAACGCAACCGACGTCACCACCTTCTTCGGTCACATCAAGTTCGCCGCCGATCCCGGCCATCACGGCTTGCAGATGGCGCATCCTATGGTGCTGGCGCAGTGGCAGAAGGTAAACGGCAAACCGGGCCGCCAGGTGGTTTGGCCGCTCGAAGCCAAATCCGCCGATTTGATCTATCCATTGTCGGCGAGCCAGTAAGGGAGCCTTGCCATATTGACCCTCCCCTGAAAGAGGAGGGCAATGGTGACTTTTGTGCAAACTGCTCTTCCCCCCACCCGGGCCGCGCTTGCGCGCGCCCGAGTGCAAGCTTGAAGGGGGAGGGTTGGGGAGGGGGGTCTAATCGCGCATGTTCGGAATAATCGCTTCGATCATCGACGGCGTACTGGTCGGACTGGTCTACGGACTGGCCGCGATGGGGCTCACGCTGATTTGGGGCGTCATGGACGTGATCAATCTCACCCACGGCACCATGATTGTCGCCGGCATGATGGCGCTTTATCTGATCAGCGGCGCGCTCGGCATTTCGCCTTATTTCACCTTGCCGCCGATCCTGATCGGCGGCTTTTTTGTCGGCGTCGCGCTCTACTGGATTGCGGTCCATCGCATGATGGGCCGGCCGCCGCTGATGAGCCTGTTGTCGACCTTTTCCGTCAATCTGATTCTGGTCGGGCTTGGCACCGCGGTGTGGGGCACGGCTTTGTTCAATGTCGAAGTCTCACTGCCCGGGCTCACCATCGACCGCTACACTTTTCCCGGGCCGCATATTCTTGCCGCGGTGCTTGCGGCGGTGATCGCGTCCTTGCTCTATTTCTTTCTGCACTATACGCGGCTCGGCAAGGCGCTGCGCGCGGTGGCCAATAATCGCGAGGCCGCCGAGCTCGTCGGTATTCCGACCACGCGCGTTCTGGCGATCGCGGTCGGCTGCGGCGTGGCGCTCGCCGGCGTCTCCGGCATGCTGATCGGCACGTTGTTTCCGTTCACCATCCTCTCCGGCGACGGCTATCAGCTCAAAAGCTTTGTCGTCACCGTGCTCGGCGGCTTTGGCAATCCGGTCGGCGCGCTGATGGGCGGCGTCGCGCTTGGATTGTTGGAAGGCGCGGTGACGCCGTTCGTGCCGGTGAGCTGGACGCTGGTGATCGAGTTCGTGCTGTTCGTGCTGGTGCTGATTGCCTTCCCGGGTGGCGTTTTCGCGCGGCGCGGAGCGCTCTAAATGCTCTGCCGCCCGTTCTTCTGGATCATCGCGCTGGTGGTCGGCGCTTTCGTCGTGTCGCCGCTCATCGGCAATGACGTGCAATTGCGCGAGAGCCTGGCGCTCGCCGCCGTCTACATCACGCTCGCCAGCAATCTCAATCTGATGCTGGGCTATGCCGGCTACATCAATTTCGGCAGCATCGTGTTCTTTGGACTCGGCGGCTATATCTGCATCTGGCTGGTCGATTCAAATCATTGGCCGCTGGCCGCGAGTCTCATTGCCACCGGCATCGGCGTGAGCGCGCTATCGCTTATCTTCGGCTTCGGCATTTTGCGCCTGCGCGGTCCGTTCTTCGCGCTCTCGACCATCGGCATCGTCGAGGGCGTGCAGGCCTTCGTCGAGAATTTCAAACCCTGGGGCGGCTCGTCCGGCATCTATATTTCGCCGGAAGTCTTCGCGCCGCTCGGCGGGCCGGGGCCGGCATTATGGGTGATCTATTTTCTGCTCGTCGCGGTGATGGCGGCTTCGCTTTATCTGAGCTACGGCATCAAGATTTCGAAATTCGGCTTAGGCCTCCTTGCCATCGGCCAGAACGAAGACGCCGCCGCGATCCTCGGCGTGCCGACGCCGCGCTACAAAGCTTTGTGCTACAGCGCCTCCGCCTTCTTGCCCGCGATCGCCGGCGGGCTTTATTTTTTCAAGGGCGCCTTCATCCAGCCGTCCGACGCCTTCGATCTGACGCTGTCAACCGAAGCGATCGTCATTTGCATGCTGGGCGGGCAGGGCACCGTCACCGGCGTGGCGCTCGGCGCCTATCTCTACGAGGAATTGCGCGGTTATCTCCTCGTCTCGTCGACTTTTTCGAACTTTCAGCTGGTGATCGCCGGCGCGCTCCTTCTTGTCATCGTCCTGTTCTTTCCGTCCGGCCTGATGGGCTTCATCTATAGCCGCTTCCCACGCCTGCAAAAGGTGCTGGAATGACGGCACTTCTCGAACTTGATCGCGTCAGCAAGCGTTTCGGCGGGCTTCTTGCCGTGCACAATCTGTCCTTCGCCATGCGCGAGGGCGAAATCCTCGGGCTGATCGGGCCGAACGGCGCCGGCAAATCGACCTTGTTCAATCTCATCAATGGCGTGTTCACGCCGAATTCCGGTCGCATCGTCTTTAACGGCGCCGACATCACCGGCGAGCGGCCATTCATGGTGGCGCGGCACGGCATCGCCCGCACCCATCAGATCGTGCAGCCGCTCACCAATATGACGGTCTTGGACAATTGCACCGTCGGCGCCTGTTTCGGCCGGGAAAACCTGCCGCTGCATCGCGCCACCGAAGCCGCGCGCGCCGCCGCCGCGCTCGTCGGTCTCGACGACCGGCTGCATCTTGCGGCGCTGCATCTCACTATTGCCGGCAAGAAGCGGCTCGAACTCGCCCGCGCGCTCGCTGCGCAGCCGAAACTCTTATTGCTGGACGAAGTGCTCGCCGGACTAAATCCGACCGAGATCGAGCACATGATTGCCGTTATACGCCGCATCCGCGACTCAGGCGTCACCATTCTGATCATCGAGCATCTGATGCAGGCGATCATGAGCCTGTCCGACCGCATCGTCGTGCTCAATTACGGCGAGAAGCTCGCCGAAGGCGCGCCGGCCGAAGTGGCGCGCGATCCGCAGGTGATCGAAGCTTATCTCGGCGATCCCAAGCTCGCCGCCGCGCTCGAAGGTAAAGACGAAGGAAGCGCCGCGCATGGCTGAGGTGATCGCGGAAACGGGCTCCAAAGCCGCCGACGTGCTGCTCTCGGTCGAGGGCTTGGAAGCCGGCTATGGCGAAGTGCAGGTGCTGTGGGGGCTCTCGTTGCAAGCCGGCCGCGGCAAGCTCACCGCGATCGTCGGTGCCAACGGCGCCGGCAAGACCACGACGCTGCGCGCGGTCGCCGGCACGCTCACGCCCTGGAGCGGGCGGGTGACGCTCGATGGCGAGGACGTCACGCGGGTGCCGAGCCACGTCAAGGCGGCACGCGGGCTCGCTTTGGTGCCCGAGGGCCGACAATTGTTTTCGATGATGAGCGTCGCCGAAAATCTCGAGCTCGGCGCCTTCTCGCCGCGCGCCTCGCGCTCCTACGCGGAACGGCTCGAGCAGGTGTTCAAGCTGTTTCCGCGCCTTGCCGAACGGGCGCGCCAGCGTGCCGGCACGCTGTCCGGCGGCGAGCAGCAGATGGTCGCGATCGCGCGCGGGCTGATGTCCGATCCGCAAATTTTGATCATCGACGAGCTCTCGCTCGGGCTGGCGCCAGTCGTCGTCTATCAGCTCCTTGCGACATTGAAAGAGCTCAAGCAAAACGGCCTGACGATTTTGCTGGTCGAGCAGAACGTGCATCTGGCTCTGGCAGTGAGCGATTATGCTTATGTCGTCGCCGAGGGCCGCATCTTCACCGAGGGCTTGCCGGCGGAGTTGACCACTAATCCGGAAATCCGGCGCGCCTATTTGGGGCTGTGAGTCTCGCCTCCCCTTTAAGGGGGATGCGCGCAGCGGACCGGGATACCAATGGGGCGGCCGCGAGAACGTCCACGTTATCAATCAAGCTGCGACACCACATCCTCCGCGATCGAGAGCGACGCGGTCAGGCCCGGCGATTCGATGCCAAATAGGTTGATGAGCCGCGGCATGCCGTGGTCGCCGGGACCAGCGATCAAAAAGTCGGCTTGCGGTTCACCGGGACCGCGCAGTTTTGGCCGGATGCCGGAATAGTCCGGTACCAGCGAGTTGTCGGGGAGGCCGGGCCAGTAGCTTCGAATTCGGGCGTAGAAACTGTCGGCACGCCGCGGATCCACCGCATAATTCTCTTCCGTGACCCATTCCACATCAGGTCCGAATCGCATGCGGCGGGCCATATCGAAGGTGACATGAACGCCAAGTCCGCCATCGACCGGCGTCGGATAAATCAACCGTGAAAAAACCGGCTTGCCGGCATAGCCGAAGTAATTGCCTTTGCCGAGCACAAGCCGCGGCACTTGCTCGGCCGGATAGTTTTCGATGCGGCGCGCCAGTGCCTGCGCGCCAAGGCCGGCGGCATTGACGACTGCGTCGAAATCGAGCGTGCCTGGCTCACGGCCGCCGAACTGCACGCGCCAGTACGGCGTCTTGAAGCTGATGTGTTCGACCGGCGTCTGGAATGCAATCATGCCGCCGCGGTCTTCGAGTTCGCCCCACAGCGCCCGCATGTAAGCGTGGCTGTCGATGATTCCGGTCTCCGGCGACCACAGCGCGCCGATACAGGACAATTCGCCCTCCATGGCGCGCGCGGCATTGCCGCCGATCATCTCCGTGCCTTCGACGCCGTTGATTTCCGCCTGGGCGTGAATGGTCTCGACCTTCGCCAGCTCGGCGGCATTGGTCGCCACGACGAGCTTGCCGCACTTGCGGTGCGGCACGTTATGCGAGGCGCAGAACGCGTACAGCATTCGCTGGCCGCGCACACAATGCCGGGCGCGCAGCGAGTCGGTCGGATAGTACAAGCCGGCGTGGATCACTTCGCTGTTGCGCGAGGAGACGCCGTTAGCGATGCCGCCGGTCACTTCGGCGACGGTGACCTCATGGCCGGCCTGCGCCGCGGTGCGCGCGACGGCCAGTCCGATCACGCCGGCACCGATCACCAGAACCTGCATCGCGGCTCCTTAGTCGCCATCCAAGCGCATCGCTTCGCTCGGCCCTGGAATGACTATATAAGGAACGCTCCCACGGCAACGCGAACATGAGGGGAAGTACCAAGGTGCCGGACAATATTGTGCGCGTCTGCGCCAAAGCTGAAATCGCGCCCGACAGCGTCAAGGCGTTCGACGTCGGCGACAAACGGCTTGCGGTCTTTAACATCGGCGGCCGCTATTACGTGACCGACGACGAATGTACCCACGCCTCGGCCAGTCTGGCCGACGGCATGCTCGATGGCGAGGTGATCGAATGCGCCGTGCATATGGGCGCCTTTCACGTCCCGACCGGGGAGGTTAAAGCGCCGCCCTGCGCCGTGGCGCTGCGCACCTATAAGGTCGTGCTCGACGGCGATGACGTGCTGGTCGATCTCGACCGCGACGTCGCCGGCGAATTGGCATGAAATGGGCTGGTTTCGCCACCCGTTAACACACATTATAAAGACTCATTATTAGATATGTGATGACATCAGGAAAACGAGCGACAGGCGAAAGCCGGAGGCAGATCATGTATGGCGCGCCCGGTGTGAAAACGAACAACAAGGATTTTCCGATCCCCGACACGATGAAAGCCTGGGTGCTCGGCAATCCCGGCGAGCTTAAGCTTACGCAAAAGCCGGTTCCGGTGCCCAAACGCGCCGAGGTTCTGGTGCGTATCGACGCGGTCGCGATCTGTGCCACCGATCTGGAAATTATCGATCACGGCTCGCCGGCTCTTATCCAAGGCAGCAAGCCGTTCAACAAAAATTTCACGCCGGGCCACGAATATATGGGCACCGTCGTCGCGCTCGGCCCTGGCGTCGACGAATATAAAATCGGCCAGCGCGTCACCGTCGAAATCCATGCCGGCTGCGGCCAATGCAAGCGCTGCCGCGAAGGCATGTACACCTCTTGCCACAACTACGGCCTCAATTACGGCGACGTCGACAAGGGACATCGCGCCAACGGTTTCACGACCGACGGCGGCTTCTGTGAATATCAGGTCAACAACATCAACACGCTGGTCGCCATTCCCGACACGATGTCGGACGAAGAGGCGACGCTCGTGGTCACCGCGGGCACGGCGATGTATGGGCTGACCGAGCTCGGCGGCCTGGTTGCCGGCGAGAGCGTAGTCGTCACCGGTCCGGGGCCGATCGGACTTCTCGGCGTCGCGGTGGCTAAGGCCTTGGGGGCGCAGCCGGTGATACTGACCGGCACCCGCGACAATCGGCTTGCGATCGGACGCGAACTCGGCGCCGATCACGTCATCAATGTACGTAATGAAAACGCGGTCGAGGCGGTCAAGCGGCTCAACGGCGGCAAGGGCGTCGATTACGTGGTCGAATGCTCCGGCGCGCCGAATGCGGTGAACGAAGCCGTCTACATGGTCAATCGCGGCGGCAAAGTGTGCCTGGCGGCATTCCCGCACGCCGAAACGCCGATCGATGTCGCCCATATCGTGCGCAACAACATTTATCTCTACGGCATCCGCGGCGAAGGCAAGAGCGCGACCCATCGTGCCGAAGCCTTCATGTCGCAAAAGCGCTTCGATGCCACCAAGATCCACACCCACACTTTTGCGCTCGACGATCTGCCGACCGCGATCCGCTACGCCAAGGATCGCGTCGATGATGCCATCAAGGTCGTGGTCAAGGCGCGCGGCGTCGCCGCGCACCGCATCGCGGCGGAGTAGATTCGCGCGCGTCATGTCCGCGCATAGCCGTTAGAAGTACGGCGTCCGCTTCGCTCGCCTATGTCGCGGGCATCTCGATTCCTTGGGCACAGCGTCTTACGAATCGAGATGGCCGGAACATGTCCGGCCATGACGAAATGACAGCTGTTACGGTTCACACTTTACGAATCCGAAACGTCAGCAGCTTTTTGTCCTTGCGGCTGTCTTGGAGCGTATCACCGGTCTGGCGCAAAAGATTGGGAATATCGATCCCTGAAAGCGGATCGGTGCATTCCACGATCAGGATATCGCCCGGCTGCGATTGGCTGAGCGCTTTGCGGGTGCGCAGCGCCGGGAGCGGGCATTTGAGGCCGCGCAGATTAAGCGTCTTTTCGGTCATTCGGTCGCGATTCGTAGAAGCGGGCGAACGCCTTTATCATAGTTGCAATGACTGTGGATTCCACCATCCAGCGCATCGCGCGGCTGACCCCGCTCGATGCGATTCTTGCGTCCTTTCAATCGCGCATCGCCGCGGTGATGCCGGGTCGTACCCCGCCCTCGCAAGCTCTAGGGGCAGTGCTTGCGGAGGATGTGCAGCCGTCGCAGTGCCCGCCGCGCCCGATCGCCCTGCGCGATGGCTTTGCCGTCGCGGCGGCGGACATCGCCGACGCCGGTCCCTATGCGCCGGTGCCGCTTGGCCTCACGGCGTGCCGCGTTGATGTGGGAGGTGCGCTGCCGAGTGGGACCGATGCAGTCGTGCCGCTCGATGCCATCACACTGCGCGGGGATCGTGCTGAGGCTGTTGCCCCGGTCGCTCCGGGTGACGGCATCTTGGCGCCCGGCGGCGATGCGGCGCCGGCGATCGCGCTGCGCCGCGCCGGCGAACGGCTTCGCGCGCTCGATCTCGCCGCCATGGCTGCAGCCGGTATCGCCGAAGTGATAATCCGCGCGCCGCGGCTCGCGCTTGCCCGCGCCGCTGCGGCGAAAACGCCGGTGCTCGACGCGGCGCAGGTGACGCTTTCCCGTTGTGCGGAAAAAGCGGGATGCGCCGTGCGCGAGGCAAGCGCGCTAGCGGAAGCCTTAAGCGAAGGTCAATGCGATGTCGTGATCGGCATTGGCGGCACCGGCAGCGGACGACGCGATGACGCCGTGCAAGAACTGGCGCGGCGCGGCCGTGTCGAAGCGCATGGCATTGCCATTTGCCCGGGCGAGACCGCGGCAGTGGGCTTTGTCGGCGCCCGGCCCGTGCTCCTCGTTCCGGGCCGGCTCGATGCCGCGCTCGTGGTTTGGCTGCTGATTGGCCGGCATGTTGTCGCCAAACTCGCCGGCGGCGTGGTCGAGGACACTCCGATGATTTCGCCGCTGCGGCGCAAGGTGACATCGACCATCGGGATGACCGAGATCGTTCCGGTGAGCTGCAGCGATGGGATGGCGGAGCCGCTTGGGTCCGGATATTTGTCCTTGACCGCGCTTAGCCGCAGCGACGGCTGGATCCTGGTTCCGGCCGAGAGCGAAGGCTTCGCCGCGGGCAGCGAAGTCGCCGTGAACCAATGGCCATGAATTTGCCTTTGCCGCAGCAATGAACCAGGACGCCAAACCAGCGCGCGCCGCGATTATTGATGCTATCCGCCGCGCGGCGCGGCAGGAGCAATTCCTTGAAGTCGTCTCGGCGGCGGAAGCGCGGCGGCGCTTCGAGGCGCGACTTGATCGCGTGCCGCTTGCCGGCGAATCTGTGCCGCTTGCGGCTGCGCTGTCGCGGGTCGTCGCGGCTGACGTGGTCGCCCCGATCGATGCGCCGCCGTTCGATCGGGCTAATGTCGACGGCTTTGCGTTGCGGGAGGCGGATACGCTCGGCGCCGGACCTGGCTTACCGAAGCGGCTCACGCTCAATGGCGAGGTCATCGCCTGCGGCGTCGCACCAGTTGTTGAAGTAGCCTCCGGCACCGCAACGCCGATTGCGACCGGCGGCGTCATTCCGCGCGGTGCCGATGCGGTGGTGATGATCGAGCACACCGAACTGATCGAGGACGGTGCCGCACCGGCGATCGATGTCCACCGCGCCGTCACCGGCGGTCAGTTCATCTCTTTTGCCGGATCGGATATTGCGCGCGGCGAGACTTTGTTGCGCCGGGGCATCCAGATCGGGTCGCGCGAGATTGGCATGCTCGCGGCGTGTGGCTTGATCTCCATCGAAGTGGTGCGGCGGCCGCGTGTCGCCGTGTTGTCGACCGGCGACGAACTTGTTCAACCCGGTCAGCCGCTGCGTCCCGCTGCCGTCTACGACAGCAATGGCGCCATTATCGCAGCCGCAGTCGCCGAAGCGGGCGGCGAAGCGGTGCCGTTCGGCGCCATCGCGGACAACGAATCGGCGCTCGAACGCGCCATGCGCGCGGCGCTCGCCTCATGCGACATAGTGGTGCTCAGCGGCGGCACGTCGAAGGGCGCCGGCGATTTATCGCGCCAGGTGGTGCCGCGACTCGGCAGCCCGGGTATCCTCGTGCATGGCGTCGCGCTCAAGCCGGGCAAACCGCTTTGTCTTGCTGTGATCGGAAAGACGCCGCTGATCGTGCTGCCGGGATTTCCGACCTCGGCGATTTTCACGTTCCATGCTTTTGTCGCGCCGCTCATTCGCGCGCGGGCGGGATTACCGCTCGAAGCCGCGCGCACGGTCACCGCGCGCGTGCCACTGCGCATCCCGTCCGAGCTTGGCCGCGAAGAATTCGTACTGGTTTCTCTGGTGGGCGCGGACGAGGGTCTCGTCGCCTTTCCGACAGGAAAAGGTTCGGGCGCGGTGACGGCGTTCTCGCAGGCCGACGGATTCTTTGCCATCGACGCGCTCGCCTCCGCGCTCGATGCCGACAGCCAGGTTGAAGTCACGCTGATCGGGAAATCCGAGCGCGCGCCCGATCTTGTCATCGTGGGCAGCCACGATATTGCGCTCGACGTCGTGGTCGGCGCTCTGGCCGAGCGCGGCGTGCGCGCGCGCACCATTGCGGTCGGCAGTCTCGGCGGCGTGAGTGCGGCAAGCCGCGGCGAATGCGATGTCGCACCGGTTCATCTCGTGGATGCGGCGACCGGTGTCTACAATAAGCATCTGCTCGCGCCGGGACTGACGCTCGTCCCGGGCTGGCGGCGCATGCAAGGCTTTGTATTTCGTTCCGGCGACAGGCGCTTTGCGGGTCGCAGCACCGAGGCGGCGCTGGCGGCCGCCTTGGCCGATCCCGCCACCCTGATGGTCAACCGTAATGCCGGTTCCGGCACGCGCGTGCTGATCGACGGTCTGCTGCGCGGCGCCAAGCCGCCCGGGTACGCCAATCAGCCGCG
>DATAQN010000048.1:0-54447 GCA_036264635.1 Xanthobacteraceae bacterium
GCCACCAATATCGAAGAAGAAGGCATCCTGTTCGACAATTTCAAAGTCGTCGACCGCGGCCGCTTCCGCGAGAAGGAGCTCTATGCGGCGCTGAAGGACAACAAATATCCGGCGCGCAATCCGCTGCAGAACGTCAACGACGTCAAGGCCCAGATCGCCGCCAATGAGATGGGCATCCACGAATTGCGCAAGATGGTGCGCTATTTCACGCTGCCCGTGGTGCGCGCCTATATGCGGCACGTGCAGGACAATGCCGCCGAGAGCGTGCGCCGCGTCATCGACCGCCTGCACGACAGCGCGTTCGCCATCGAGACCGATCAGGGCAACACGATCAAGGTCCGCATCTCAGTCGACAAGAAGAAACGCGAGGCGACCGTCGATTTCACCGGCACCAGCCCGCAGCAGCCGTCGAATTTCAACGCGCCGGAGCCGGTCACGCGCGCCGCGGTGCTCTACGTGTTCCGCGTCATGGTCGACGACGATATCCCGATGAATGCCGGGTGCCTGCGGCCGATCCACATCGTCATCCCGAAGCGCTCGATGCTGACGCCGGAATATCCCGCCGCCGTTGTCGCCGGCAATGTCGAGACCTCGCAGGAAGTCACCAACTGCCTGTTCGGCGCGCTCGGCGCCATGGCGGCCGCGCAGGGCACCATGAACAACCTCAACTTCGGCAATGCGCGCTATCAATATTACGAGACGATCTGTTCCGGCTCGCCGGCCGGCCCGGGCTTTCCCGGCACCGATGCCGTGCACACGCATATGACCAATACGCGGCTCACCGATCCGGAGATTCTCGAATTCCGCTATCCGGTGCTGCTCGAAGACTTCCACATCCGCAAAGGCTCCGGCGGGCGCGGCAAATGGAGCGCCGGCGACGGCATCCGCCGCACCATCCGCTTCCTCGAAAAGATGGAATGCACAGTGCTGTCCGGCCATCGTCGCGTGCCGCCGTTCGGACTGGAAGGCGGCAGCGATGGCCAGGTTGGCGAGAACTGGGTGCGGCGTAGCAACGGCGACATGGAAAGGCTCAAAGGCGCCGACGCCACCGTGATCGACGCCGGCGAGGCGATCATTATCCAGACGCCGACAGCGGGCGGTTACGGTAAAGCCTGAATCTTAAAGTTAGCGCGTCGGCGGGGTCGGCGCAGCCGGCGGCGCGCCCGACAAGTGCGGCGTCACCGAATATCTCATGCTTGCCGTGGAGCCCTGCCAATAGAAAGTGTAGTCGATGGCGACATTGCCGTCGTTCGGCAGCGGCAGAACCGCGTTGCAGACCACCTCCTCCTTACTGCTCGACACTATCTTGATCGGCGCGTAGCTCGTCGGCTCGAGCCCGTATTGCCTGAGCACGTCTACCAGCGTGTGTTTGGCATTCTCGGAATCGCATTCCGGCAGGAAGAGGTGCGAGCGCAGGCCCTGATAGAAGAATACGCCCGCAACCGCAGCGGCCGGAATGCCGATCAGCCGCAGCGCGAAGCGATAGGGCCGCGGCCGTTGCGGCGGTGACGGCGGCCGCTTCCACGGCCGCGCGCGAATCGGTTCCTGCGGCGAGGCTTCGTCGGGCATCGGCGCTGAGATTACACCGACTTGACGATCTCTTCCGTCATTTTCTTGGCGTCGCCAAGCAACATCATCGTGTTGTCGCGATAGAATAGCGGATTGTCGATGCCGGCATAGCCCGACGCCAGCGAGCGCTTGTTGAACATCACGGTGCCCGCCTTCCACACTTGCAGCACCGGCATGCCGTAGATCGGCGATTTCGGGTCATCCTCGGCGGCCGGATTGGTCACGTCATTGGCGCCGATCACGTAGGCGACGTCGGCCTGGGCGAATTCCGAATTGACATTCTCGAGCTCGAAAACCTCGTCGTAGGGCACGTTGGCTTCAGCGAGCAGCACGTTCATATGGCCGGGCATGCGGCCGGCGACCGGATGAATGGCGTAGCTGACATCGACGCCTTCAGCCTTGAGCTTGTCGCCCATCTCACGCAGCGCATGCTGCGCCTGCGCCACCGCCATGCCGTAGCCCGGCACGATGATCACCTTGCCGGCATTCTTGAGCAGGAAGGCGGCGTCTTCGGCCGAGCCGATCTTGACCGGACGGTCGCCCGCGGCCGCCGCAGGCCCCGCCACTTCGCCGCCGAAACCGCCGAGGATCACCGAGATGAACGAGCGGTTCATGCCCTTGCACATGATGTAGGACAGGATCGCACCCGACGAGCCGACCAGCGCGCCGGTGATGATCAGCGCCGTGTTTTCCAACGTGAAGCCGATGCCGGCCGCGGCCCAGCCGGAATAGGAATTGAGCATCGAGATCACGACCGGCATGTCGGCGCCGCCGATCGGGACGATGATGAGCACGCCGAGCAGGAACGACACCGCGGCGATCAGCCAGAAGGTGACGTGCTGTTGCGCTTCGAAGAACCAAACGATCAGCGCGATGAGCGCGACGCCAAGCGCGATATTGATGACGTGCCGCGCCGGCAGGATGATCGGCTTGCCGCTCATGCGGCCGGACAATTTCAGGAAGGCGATCACCGAGCCGGTGAAAGTAACGGCGCCGATGGCGACGCCAAGCGACATTTCGATCAGGCTCTGGCTGTGGATCGCGCCCTCGCTGCCGATGCCGAACGCCGCGGGCGCATAGAGCGCGCCGGCGGCGACCAGCACCGCCGCCATGCCGACCAGCGAGTGGAAGGCGGCGACAAGCTCCGGCATCGAGGTCATCGGCACACGGCGCGCGATCACCGCGCCGATGCCACCGCCGAGCGCCATGCCAAGGATGACCAAGCCCCAGGCGGTCGGACTTGCCGGCGGATGCGCGGCGAGCGTCGTCAAGATCGCGATCGCCATGCCGGTCATGCCCAGCATATTGCCGCGGCGGCTGGTCTCCGGGCTGGACAGTCCGCGCAGCGCCATGATGAACAAGGCGCCCGCGATCAGATAACAGAATGCGGCGAGATCGGCGCTCATTAGCTTTCCCCAAAGATTGTTCCGTCATCCTGAGGTGGCCGCCAACGGGTCCGGCCCGAAGTGGCCGGCCCGATGACAAGCTCCGCGGCCCTCGAAGGATGCTGCTCCGCCTGGGCCATCGCCCTTCGAGGCTCGGCGCCGCGCGCCGAGCACCTCAGGGTGACGGAACATAAGCAGGGCATTTCGATCACCGCTGCCGGCGCTGGAACATAGCCAGCATGCGTTTGGTGACCAGGAAGCCGCCGAAGATATTCACCGACGCGAAGGTGAGCGCGACAAAGCCGAGTGCGCGGGCCCATAGCGGGCCGTCATCGTTTGCGACGAGCGCAACGCCGACCGCGAGCAATGCGCCGACCACAATCACCGAGGAGATCGCGTTGGTCACCGACATCAGCGGCGTATGCAGCGCTGGCGTCACCGACCACACGACATAGTAGCCGACGAAGACCGCCAGCACGAAGATCGACAGGCGGAACACGAAGGGATTGACGGTATCGGCCGCGGCCGGCGCGCCCTGCGCCACCGCCGCAAGGTCGAGCTGGCCGAGGATGGAAAGGGTGATCATTGCAGGCTCTCCCATTCGTTATGCGCGGGCATAGCCGTTCGAAGAACGGCGTCGCTTCGCTCGCCTATGACCCGCGCGTCCATGCTGAATCGCGGTTACAAGCTGCGCCTCAGCATGGATTGCCGGGTCAAGCCCGGCAATGACGATGTTGTTTGTTGCGGTGTTGTCGCCATAGCCCTAAGCAGCACTCTTGGGCTGGAAATTCGGATGCACCACGGCGCCGTCGCGGGTGAGCGCGGTGCCCTTGACGATCTCATCGTCCCAATTGACCGCGAGCTTCTTCTCTTTCTTGTCGATCAAGGTTTCGAGAAACGTGAGCAGGTTCTTGGCGTAAAGCGCAGACGCCGAAGCGGCCAAGCGGCCCGGCACGTTGAGATGGCCGACGATCTTGACCTCACCAACCCGCGCCACCTCGCCGGGCTTGGCGCCTTCGACATTGCCGCCGCGCTCGACCGCAAGATCGACGATCACCGAGCCGGGCCGCATCGAGGCCACCATTTCCTTGGAAACCAGCCGCGGCGCCGGCCGGCCCGGAATGAGCGCAGTGGTGATCACGATGTCCTGCTTCTTGATGTGATCGGCGACGAGCGCGGCCTGCTTGGCCTGATACTCTTTCGACATTTCCTTGGCGTAGCCGCCGGCGGTCTGGGCGTTCTTGAACTCTTCGTCCTCGACCGCGAGGAATTTCGCGCCGAGACTTTCGACCTGCTCTTTGGTCGCTGGCCGCACGTCGGTTGCCGTGACGATAGCGCCGAGCCGGCGCGCCGTCGCGATCGCCTGCAAGCCGGCAACGCCGACGCCCATGATGAAGACTTTGGCCGCCGGCACGGTGCCGGCCGCCGTCATCATCATCGGCAAGGCGCGGCCATATTCCTCGGCGGCGTCGATCACCGCGCGATAGCCGGCGAGATTGGCCTGGCTCGACAGCACGTCCATCGACTGCGCACGGGTGATGCGCGGCATCAATTCCATGGCGAAGGCCACGACCCCGGCATCGGCCATTTGCTTGAGCGCGGCGTCGTTGCCATAGGGGTCCATGATGGCGATGACCAGCGCGCCCTTCTTGTAGCCGGCGAGTTCGCCGGCCGAAGGCCGCCGCACCTTGAGCACGATATCGGCCCCGCTCGCAGCGCCTGAAGCGATCGCGGCACCGGCGGCGGTGTAATCCGAGTCGAGAATGCCGGATTTCACGCCGGCGCGGGGCTCGACAACAACCTCGGCGCCGAGGCCAGTCATCTTCTTGACCGTTTCCGGGGTCGCGGCGACGCGCGGTTCACCCGGATCGGTTTCGGCAGCAACAGCGATTTTCATAAATCCTCCGACGGCGGCATCACCCGCAAGCGGACCGATGTCGGTGCAAAAAACTCGGCTCAGACCAGGAAATACGCCATCAGGACGAGGATGACGACGACAGTGATCAACCCGACTTTCACCAGAGTGATGAAATTGCGATACGTCTGTTCGTGCGCGGCGTAATCGTTGCCTGTCGCAGT
Source organism: Xanthobacteraceae bacterium (assembly GCA_036264635.1). Taxonomy (GTDB): domain Bacteria; phylum Pseudomonadota; class Alphaproteobacteria; order Rhizobiales; family Xanthobacteraceae; genus BOG-931. Next base: position 5,034 of record DATAQN010000048.1, read on the forward strand.
CGCGTATTCCAACTCGCCGTGGTCGGCCATTTCATCCCTCCGCAGTTCGCCCCGCGCGCTGCAATCGAAAATGTCCGCAACCGAAGCGTTGCAACCTCGGCAAGGACTTTCGCGACCTTAGCAAAGGCCCGAATAAAGTTCGAGCCGCGCCGGACTTATTTACATTTATTCCTTTCGCTCCCCGTTCCAGAACGGGCTCATGCGCTGCCGCAGGACCCACGGAACAGGAACGCGAATTGCGGGCGGACTTAGCTCAATTGCCGATGAGGGGCAACCGGCGTTTACGGCACTTTCGCCGGCACGATCGCGCGCCCGACACAATGATTTGGATCAAAGCTCCCCTACCAGCGCATCGCTGGAAGCCGTCCCAAACGATACCATCTCTTGCTCGCAGCGGGCCGAAATCCTACTGTCCGACAAACCCGGCAAAACACAGGTACAAGGCCATGCTCAGGAAGGAACAGAACGATCTTCTCACCCAGACCGGTCCCGGCACCCCGATGGGGCAGATGTTTCGCTCCTATTGGATGCCGGCGCTGCTCGCCAGCGAGCTGCCGGAAAATGATTGCCCGCCGGTACGGGTAAAGCTCCTCTCGGAGCGGCTGATCGCTTTCCGTGATTCCGAGGGCCGCTATGGCCTGATGGACGAGTTCTGTGCCCACCGTGGCGTGTCGCTATGGTTCGGCCGTAACGAGCAGAGCGGACTGCGCTGCCCCTATCACGGCTGGAAATACGACGTGACCGGCCAGTGCATCGAAGTGCCGTCCGAGCCGATGGAGAGCGGCTTCTGCCAGAAGATCAAGCTCGCCGCCTATCCGCTCATCAAGATCGGCGACATTTTGTGGACCTATATGGGTCCGGCCGACAAGAAGCCGCCGCTGCCGGAATGGGAATTTGCCCTTGTGCCGCCGGACCAGACCTTCACCTCCAAGCGGCTGCAAGAATGCAACTGGCTGCAGGCCATGGAAGGCGGCATCGATTCAAGCCACGTGTCGTTCCTGCATCGCGGCGACCTCGCCAATGATCCGCTGTTCAAGGGCGCCAAGGGCAACCAATACAATCTCAACGATATGCAGCCGCATTTCGAGGTTGTCGAACAGCCCGGCGGCCTGTTCATCGGCGCCCGCCGCAATGCCGAGAACGGCAACTATTACTGGCGCGTCACGCCCTGGGTCATGCCCTGCTTCACCATGATCCCGCCGCGGGCGGACCATCCGATCCACGGCCATTTCTGGGTGCCGATCGACGACGAGAATTGCTGGGCCTGGTCCTATGACTTCCACCCGGTGCGGGCGCTGACCAAAACCGAAGTCGAAGCCATGGAAGACGGCGCCGGCGTGCACTGCAAATATGTGCCCGGCACCTATCGTCCGCTCGCCAACAAGGACAACGATTATCTGATCGACCGCGACGGGCAGAAAGCCGGCCGCACCTTCAGCGGAGTCTCCGGCATCGCCATCCAGGATTCCTCGCTGCAGGAAAGCATGGGGCCGGTCTGCGACCGCACCAAGGAGAACCTGGTCTCGACCGACAACGGCATCATCATGGCGCGCCATCGCCTGATGCGTGCTGTGAAGGCACTCGTCGAGAAAGGCATCACCCCGCCCGGTATCGATCCGGCGCACCATCACGTGCGCTCCTGCGCCCTGGTCTTGCCGCCCGACGTGGCGTTCAAGGACGGCGCCAGGGAAGCACTCAACGCCAAGCGCGGCGTGGCGCAGACCACGGTTTAGAGCATGATCCGGAAACCGGTTTTCGGATAAGATCATGCTCCAACAAAAACCGAGACCTTGATCCAATTCAGTCGAATTGGAGCAAGGTCTGCTGCTGGAGCCTGATCTGATTTGCCCTGACCGGCTTCCAGGATCTGCGTGAGCGGAATGACATGGCAGTCGGCAGCGGCGGGCCAAATCTGACTGGAATCTGGAACGGCCTCTACACCTATAGCGACGGCCGATCGATATCCTTCGTCGCGACGCTGATTGACGGCGGCGGCTCACTCAGCGGCACGACGCATGAGGCGGCCAGCAGCGGCGGCGCGACGCTCTGCGCGAGCCTGACCGGTGCCCATAGCGACGGCGCCGTCACCTTCACAAAAACCTACGACCGGCCAGGCATGCTTTATCGCAGCCCAATTTTTTATCGCGGCGCGCTCAGCAGCGACGGCACCGAAATCGAAGGGCGCTGGACCATCCGTTGGTGGACGTCCGGCAAATTTCTCATGATCCGCCCCGCGCCGCGCGGCGAAACCGTGTCACAGCACGCGGTGGAGAAAGTCTGATGCATGGCCCGAGGCGCTACGCAGTGCTGTTCTCCGTCACCGCGTTCTTGCCGGCGATAAAGCCCTGGCAGATCGCGCGCGGCAACCCGTGCATGGAAAAACCGCCGGCTGACTCGCCGCCGCAATAAAGGCCGGGGATCACCTCGCCGCTCATGTCGATCACCTGGCAGCGCGCGTTGATGCGCAAGCCGGCGCGGGTGTCGTGAACGACCGGCGTCGCCCAGGCAGCATAAAACGGAGCCGTCGCGATCTTGTGGAGCGGCTTCGGCTTGCCGAAGTCCGCATCCTTACCGGCATCGACGAAGGAATTGTAGCGCGCAACGGTCGCGGCGAGATTGCGCGGCGGCATCGGCACGCGCTGATATTTCATTTTGACCTTATCGGCGAGTTCTTCGATGCTGCCGGCGGTGAAGAAAAAGCCGGCATCGAAATCGACATCGGGCGGATGCGGATTCCACTTTTCTCGCGCCACCGCTTCTGCATCGAAGATCGCCCAGATGGGACCGCCGCCGTTATGGCCGTCGCCTATGCCGGCGAGCGCGGCATTGATGAAATTGCTCGGGTCGTATTTGGCGTTCTTGGCGTTGAGGTAGCTATAGGGCTCGTAAGGATTCGTGCTCTGATAGGTGTTGTAATTAAAGTGGCCCGCTGTCTCGTCGTAGAAGCGCTGGCCGAGCATGTTCACGAGAATGACGTCCTGCCAATCCTTGACCGCAAGGCCCACCGCGCGCGCCTTGTCGAACACTTCGCTGCCCGGACGCCAGCGCACATTGACATAACCGTACTGACAGCCGATCGCACCCGGCTTGGTGATGCCGGAGCCGAACTCCCCCGTGTAGTTGAACAGGCCCCACAGCGAAGCCCCGATCGCCATCGCGGCGATCTCGCCGCTGGCATCCTGATCGGACCACGGCATGCCGGCGAGCCCGCAATATTCCTCGGTCAGCCGCGGATCGAACATGCGGCGGAAATTGACATTGCCGGTCGAACCGCCGGTGGCGATGATGATGCCCTTATCGGCGCGGATGTTGATTGACGCGCCGTTGTGCTCGGCCGTGATACCGGCGACGCGGCCGGAATTGCTACTGTCGCGATGGATCGCGGTCATGCGGCGCTCGAGCAGAATCTCTACGCCAGCTCGAAGCGCCGCCGCGTGCAGCGGCCGCATCAGGCCGGCGCCGGCGCGCAGCTCCGGATCGCTCGGATCCGCCGGGCCGCCGGTATGCACCATGGGCCAGTCGCCGACATCGATCTGCATGGTGCGCAGCACCGAGACGCCAATCTCGTGGCCGACGCTGTTGGGCTTCCTGTCGATGACTTTGACGCCGTGCGCCAAGAGGAAATCGAAGGCCGCCACGCTGTTGTCGGCAAAGGCGCGAATGACTTCGCGATCGTTGTAGCGGTAAGGCGGAAAGCCATTAGTCTCGACGACCGACCAGTCGGTGAGATCACGAAAGAACAGGTCGGGCGAATCCTCGATGCCGTATTTCTTCTGGTAGCTGGTGCCGCCGCCGAGCGGCAGATTGCCGCCTGAGGTAATGGCGTGACCGCCGATACGCGGCTGCGCTTCAACGATGATGACCGAAGCGCCGGCTTCGCGCGCCACGATGGCCGCCGGCATCCCGGTCGCACCCGAGCCGATCACCACGACATCGGCCTCGCGATGCCACTCCGTTTCCGCCTGACCCACGCTCGAGACCCTCCCTCATTATTTAGCGTGACAGACTAACAGGGGGATCGATTTTATGTCATGTGGTTGCGGTCAATGTCGCGGCTATGGTTCCGGCCTTGGAGTTTCGTATGGCAGATGTCGTTTCCACTCACCGGCTGACCCACGAAGCGAGCATGAAGATGATGCTGGCCGCCGTCGCCAAGGCGAACGAGCTTGACTGTAAGGTGAGCATTGCGGTGGTCGATCAGAGCTGCCGGCTGATCGGTTTCCTGATGATGGACGGCGCGCGGCATTTCTCGATCATCACGACGCAGCGCAAAGCCATCACCGCTGCCTCGCAACGCCTGCCGACCGGCTATGCGCCGGAGGAGAACGCTCTCAGCATGTCGGTGCGCATGGGCGATTTCACCAATGTGCCGGGCGGGTTTCCGATCGAGGTCAACGGTGAAGTGATCGGCGCGGTCGCCGCCGGCGGCGCCAAGATCGAACAGGACGTGGAAGTGGCGAAAGCGGCACTTGCGGCGCTTGACCTGTAGGGTGGGCTAGCGAAGCGTAACCCGCCGACGCGACGCGGTGGGTTACGCCGCTTCGCGGAACCCACCCTACATTGCTCTACAAATCAAGCACCAGCCGCTCGCTCTTGCAGCCGCAGCAGCAAATCATAACCCGGTCGTTGGCGGCCTGCTCTTCTTCGCTGAGTATGGAATCGTGATATTCGGGGATGCCGGAAATCACGCGGGTCTCGCAGGCGCCGCAGATGCCGAGCTGGCAGGAATAGTCGACATCGACGCCGGCCTCGTACAGTACTTCGAGGACCTTCTTGCCTTCGGGGACGTAATATTCCTCGCCGGACCGCGCGAGCTCGACCCAAAAGCCGCCGATCATCGCCGCTTCGACTTTCGCGAACTATTTAACGTGGCCATTTCAACGCGATGACCGCGCCACGTGGGCGGCCATCGGCTCCTGCGAGGCCGCCGCGACATAGTCGGCAAACACGCGTCCGATCATCACAACAACCGGGCCAGATGGCGGTTCGGCGGCAAGTCTGGCCGGCAGTTCGGCGATCGTGGTCGCGATGACGCGCTCATCGGCGCGTGTCGCGCGTTCGACCGCAACGGCGGGCGTCGCCGGATCGAGCCCCGCACGCACTGCAGTTGCGACAAGCTCGGGCAGCGTCTTGATCGGCATGTAGACCACGGTAGTCACCGCGGGATCGACAACGCTCGACCAGTCGATATCGCCCGGCAGTTTCGCCTCGCGACCGTCAATGGTGGCGTGGCCGGTGATGTATTGCACCCGGCGCGCCTGGCCGCGGCGGGTGAGCGACACCAGAAGCCGGCTTGCGGCGCCCTGGGCGGTGGTGATGCCGGGCACGACTTCGGCCGGAATCCCCGCCGCGCGGCAGGCGGCAAGTTCCTCATCGGCGCGGCCAAAGATCATCGGGTCGCCGCCCTTGAGCCGCACCACGCGGCGGCCGGATTTGGCGAGCGAGATCATCAGCGCATTGATGTCATCCTGCCGGCACGAGACTTTGTGCCCGGTCTTGCCGACCAGCATCTTTCGCGCTTCGCGGCGGGCGAAGTCGAGAATGTCGGGCGCGACAAGATCGTCGAACAGGATCACGTCGGCCGATTGCAGCGCGCGCACGGCGCGCAGCGTCAGCAATTCCGGATCGCCCGGCCCGGCGCCGACCAGCACGACGGAACCAGCTTGCTGTGTCGAAGCGGGCTCAAGCAGCGCCTCGAGGTCAGCGTCGGTCGGCTCGCGCTCGGGCGCGGCGACCGCACGCGCGGCGAATTTCTCCCAGAAGCCGCGGCGGCCGCGGAACGGCAGCGCCAGCGCCTGCACGCGCGGACGCCAGGCCCGCGCCGCGGCGGCCCAGCGGCTGAAGCCGCGCGGGATCAGAGCCTCGATCTTGGCTCGGATCGCCTGGCCGAAGACGGGCGCCGCACCATCGGTCGAAATGCCGATGACCAGTGGCGAGCGATTGACGATGGCGCCGAAGGCAAAGTCGCAAAATGCCGGGCGGTCGATCACATTGACCGGCACGCCGGCAGAGCGGGCAGCCGCAGCAAAGACCGCGGCCTCATCATCATCGGCGCAATCGGCAACCGCGATGGCGGCGCCCGACAAATCCGACGCGGTCCAGCGCCGTTCCTGAATCAGAACCGCGCCGCGCGGCGGAGCCGCAGCAAGTGCGCGCAATTCCTCATCGGCCACCGGCGCGAAGACTTCGACCTGCGCGCCCGCAGCCGAGAGCAATTCGGCTTTCCACATCGCCGCCTGACTGCCACCGGCGACGACGGTGCGCTTACCCTCCAGCGCAAAGAACGCCGGCAGCCGCGCCAGCGGCGCCATGCGGGTGGCTTTGATCTCGGAGGGTGTGCGGCTCATGCGGCGATCCAAATCTGCATTGCCAGATAGAATTTCCTACTCCCGAAGGCAATCGGCGCCGATAAAATTGGAACAGAATATTCGTCTCTGCGCCCTTCGTAGCACGTCCGCCTCGCGAACAGCGGAAGCCGAGACATTCAGCCTTTGCCCTTTCGCGCCATCTTACCATTCAAGCCGTATGCCAACCGGGCAGCTTCAAAAAATTGGTGGGCGCCCGACGGGGTTCCGCCGGGCGCCCTTAGTTCACGTCAGCCGGCCTGTAAGCCGGGTTCTGTATGGCCTACGAGCAGGGCCCGTAGACGTGACGGCCATTCCTCTGGGACGCCGGTTGCCCGGCGCCTCAAGCAACCTACCCGGACGGCCGGATCTGGACACAGACCCCGAAGTCTTCTCGCGAAGACCTCGCGCCGCCCCTATTCGGTCTTGCTCCCGGTGGGGTTTACCGTGCCGCCGGCATTGCTGCCGGCGCGGTGCGCTCTTACCGCACCGTTTCACCCTTACCGCCTCTAGCCCGAAGGCTCGAGAACGGCGGTCTGTTCTCTGTGGCACTGTCCCTGGGTTCGCACCCGCCGGATGTTATCCGGCACCGCTTGTCCATGGAGCCCGGACTTTCCTCCCCGGCAACCTTTCGATTTCGCCGGAGCGGCCGTCCGGCCGACTGACACGGTCTAGGCATGGGGGCGACGGACCTCCGCGTCAAGGCCGAAAAGCCGTTCAGACTTAATCAGAAAACAAGAGCGGACCGGATCAGGAAACCGGCGCGACGAGTGTCATCGACGTGCGGGCGCGCGCCGCCATGGTCCGTCCGGAACCGCGCTGGGCAAGAAGCTCTTGCAGAGTGCTGCGCGTCGACGCGTCGAAAATGCCGTCAACACGCTCGGGGCGGAAGTGGCGCTGGAAGGCCGACACGACATCGCGCGTTGCCCCGTCATATTCGCTGTTGACCTCGATGGCGTAGCCGTAATCGCCGAGCAAACTCTGCATCGTCGCGACCGCATTGCTGCGATCGCCCGGCCGCAGCGTCTGGCCGAATTCCATGATCGGCGCGGGCTTCACCCAATGACCGACGCCGGAATCGTAGAGCGTGCGCCACGGGAATTTCTCGCCGGGATCCTGCTTGCGCGCCGGCGCGACATCGGAATGCGCCAATACGCGGGTCGGCGGAATGGTGTGACGGGTTTGAATGCTGCGGCAGAGCGCCGTGACGGCCGCGATCTGGCGTTTTGGGAACGGCGGGTAGCCGTGATCGTGTCCCGGATTGACGATTTCGATGCCGATCGAACAGGTATTGATGTCGGTCTCGCCGGCCCAGAACGCTTTCCCGGCATGCCAAGCGCGGCAGTTTTCCTGGACGAGTTGCACAATGCGGCCGTCTTCATGGACGAAATAGTGGCAGGAGACATCGCTGCCGGACGCCTTTAGCAACTCGAGCGCGGCATCGGCATGCCGCATCCCGGTGTAGTGCAACAGAACCATATCGGGACGCCGGCCGTCCTTGCGCTCGCCGAAATTCGGCGACGGGTCGACCTCGGCGACAACTGATGAATCTGGTGCAAACACACTACGCGACATGACTTCACATTAGCGCATGTCCCCGAAAAGTGGGAACCGGTTTTCCGAGAAGGACATGCGCAAACTTAAGAATCTATGGGACGAGTCTTGCCGACAAGCGATGAAAGCCCCGGCTGAGCTGGTCTGGCTTTCGATCGCACCCGCGTCAATCTCAACCATTCCTTAAGCTTACCCCTCGCTAATCGAGATTGAGCGAATTCGCGCAATCGGTGCGCGGTTTCGTTGACGCCCATATTGTCCCATGATAGCCCAATTAGTCCCACCATCACTGCAACAGAGGCTGGCGACACTTCATCGGGTTGAGGGACGGCATGGATCGCTTTGTGTCGCGCTACACGCTGCGGCTCGATGCCAAGGGACGGGTTTCGGTCCCGGCGCCGTTTCGCGCCGTGCTCAAGCGCGACGGCTTCGACGGTCTTTATTGCTATCCGGCGCTCGACCGGCCGGCGCTCGACGCCGGCGGCAATGCATTGATGGCGGAGAACGAGGCCCTGATCGCGAGCTATCCGTCCTCTTCGCCGGAACGCGACCGCTTCTCGCTGTCGCTCTATGGCACCAGCGAGACGCTCAGGATCGATCGCGAGGGCCGGGTGACGCTGACCGAGACGCTGAAGGCACATGCCGGCGTCATCGACGCGGTAACCTTCGTCGGTCTCGGCCACAAATTTCAGATCTGGGAGCCCGGTCGCTTTTTGACCGAGCTTGCCGCGGCAACCGAGGACGTCCGCGCCTTGAAGGCTATCGACAAATTGCGCGGAGCGCTGGAATGAGCGCGGGTGGCGATACGGCTGACAGCGGCGCCGTCCGTCATATTCCGGTGCTCGGGCGCCAGGCGGTTGGCTGGCTCGATGTAAAGAGCGGTGGCCTCTATATCGACGGGACTTTCGGCGCCGGCGGCTATAGCCGCCTGATCCTGCAAACGCCCGGCGCCCGCGTCATCGGTATCGATCGCGATCAGAGCGCCGTCGCGCGAGGCGCAAGCCTGGTCGAGGAGGCGCAAGGCCGGCTCGAACTGTTTCAGGACCGGTTCTCCAACCTTGAATCGATTGCGCATGAACCTGTCGACGGCATCGTGCTCGATCTCGGCGTCTCGTCGATGCAGCTCGATGAAGCCGAGCGCGGCTTCTCGTTCCGCTTCGAGGGCCCGCTCGACATGCGCATGGGACGCGACGGGCCGAGCGCCGCCGATATCGTCGCGCGCGCCAGCGAGCGCGACCTCGCCGCCATCATTGCGACGCTCGGCGAAGAACACCGTGCCCGCGCGGTTGCCCGCGCCATCGTCAAGGCGCGCAGCGAACAGGCCATCACCACGACCGGCGCGCTTGCCGAGATCGTCGCGCGTGTCGTGCACGCGCGCGGCGATCAGATTCACCCGGCGACACGGACGTTCCAGGGCTTACGCATCTTCGTCAATGACGAGCTTGCCGAACTCGCCCACGCTCTTGCCGGTGCCGAGCGCATCTTGCAGCCGTCGGGCCGCCTTGCCGTTGTGTCGTTTCACTCGCTCGAAGACCGCATCGTCAAGACGTTCCTCAATGAGCGCAGCCGCGCGCCGGCGGCCTCGCGGCACCAGCCGGAAATCGCCGCCGCGCCGTCGAGCTTCCGTGTGCTCACCCGCAAGCCGGAAACCGCGGATGACGCGGAGATCGCGGCCAATCCGCGCGCGCGCTCGGCAAAGCTGCGCGCCGCCGAGCGCACCGACGCAGCCGCGCACTCCGCTTCGATCGATGATCTGTTGCCCCGCCTGCCTTCGATCGCCGACGTGATGCGGGGGCGCCCATGATCCTGCGCTTTCTCAACCTCATTGTGATCGGCGCGCTGGTGCTTGCGGCGGCCTATGTCTACCGCATCAAATTCGATTCCGCCGCGCAGGCGGAAAAGCTCGCCAGATTGCGCAGCGAGGTGCGGCACGAGCGCGACGAAATCGCGGCGCTGCGTGCGCAATGGGGCGAGCTCGACAATCCGGCCCGCATCGAGCCGCTGGCCAAGCGCTATCTGCAGCTCAAGTCGATCGCGCCGACGCAATTCGACCCGCTCGATCATTTGCCGGATCGTCCGCCGACCCCAGCGGAAGAGGAACACGCCAATTCCGGCGATCCGATCGGCGGCATCATCGAAGATCTGCAGGAGCCGAGCTCTACAGGAAGCATCCCGACGGGAAGCATCCCGGCCGCCGCCCCGCCGAGCGGAACGCTGCCGCCGGCCAGCGGAGCACCGCAACCAGCAAGCGGAGCGCCACAGCCAGCAAGCGGAGCGCCAAAACAATGAGCGTGACCGCAGATATTGCCCCGGACACACCGGCTGAGCGCTTGAATCCCGTGGAGCCAAAGCACACTGAACCTTGGCGGCGGCGCTTCATCCGCAAAATGCTCTACGGCAGCAATATCGACCGCAGCGCCAAGGCGCGCGCGCGCATCGTGCTGGCGATCCTGGCCTTCGCCGCGGTCTATACGGTGATCGGCCTGCGGCTGGTGATGTTCGGCATCAGCTCGAGCAGCCACGCCGCGCACCGCGTCGTATCCGATGACGCGATCGCGACAGCGCGCCCGGACATTCTCGACCGCAACGGCGAAGTTCTGGCGACCGACGTGCGCGTGCCCTCGCTCTATGCGGAGCCGCGCCGCCTGATCGATGTCGACGAAGCAACCGAGCTCCTCACCGCCGACCTGCCCGATGTCAGGGCCTCGGAACTGCGCGAGCGGCTGTCCTCCAAGCGCGGCTTCGTCTGGCTCAAGCGCGACATCACACCGGAACAGCAGCGCGAGATCTACCATCAAGGTCTGCCCGGCATCGGCTTCCTCAACGAGAACAAGCGCGATTATCCCAACGGCCCGGAAGTGTCGCACCTGCTCGGCCGCGTCGACATCGACAATCAGGGCATCGCCGGCATCGAGAAATGGCTCGACGGCCAAGGCCTGATGGCGCTGCATATGGCGGGCCTGGCCAGCGACCGGCTGCAGACGCCGGTGCAGCTTGCGCTGGATCTGCGCGTGCAGCATGCGATGCGCGAGGAGCTGGTCGCGGCGCGGGCGAAATTCCACACCATCGCGGCGGCGGGCGTCGTACTCAATGTCCGCACCGGCGAGATCGTCGCCATGGTGTCGGAGCCCGACTTCGATCCCAATGCGTCGCTCGATCCGCGCGATCAGACACTGATCAACCGGCTGACCACCGGCGTCTTCGAAATGGGCTCGACCTTCAAGGCGTTCACCGTGGCGATGGCGCTCGATTCCGGCAAGGCGACGCTAAAGTCCACCTTCGACGCCCACAATCCATTGCACTACGGCAAGTTCGAAATTCACGATTTCGAGCCGATGCAGCGCGCGCTCTCGGTGCCGGAAATCTTCACTTACTCGTCGAATATCGGCGCCGCCCATATCGCCATGGCGATGGGCATCGATGCGCATAAGGCGTTTCTGAAAAAGATGGGCCAGCTCGACCGGCTGCAAACCGAATTGCCGGAAAGCGCCAAGCCGATCGTGCCCAAGCGCTGGGGTGAGCTCAACACCATGACCATTGCCTTCGGGCATGGCCTTTCGGTTGCGCCGTTGCAGGCGGTCATGGGCGTCGCGGCCCTGATGAATGGCGGCATTCTCATTCCGCCGACCTTCCTCAAGCGCAGCGAAGCGCAAGCGCAGGCGCTCGGCACCCGCGTCGTCAAGCCGGAAACCAGTATGATGATGCGTTATCTGATGCGGCTCAATGTCGAGAAAGGCACCGCGGCCAAAGCCGAGGTGCCGGGTTATTACATCGGCGGCAAGACCGGAACCGCCGACAAAGTGGTGTTCGGCCGCTATTCGAAGACCAAAGTGCTGACCGATTTCATGGCAGTGATCCCGGCCGACCAGCCGCGCTATCTGCTCCTGGTCATGCTGGACGAGCCGCAGGCGCTGCCGGAAACGCATGGTTTCAAGACCTCGGGCTGGAACGTGGTGCCGACCGGCGGCGCAATCGTCGCGCGCATCGCGCCGCTCCTCGGTATCCAGCCGCGGCTCGACCTGCCGCCGGCCGACCAACTGATACTGGCCTCGCAGAAGGAAAACAGGTAAGGCACTCGCCGCATTGTCGACCCAGGTTTCGTCACAAGTGTCGTCCCAAATGCCGTCATAGTGTGTCGTTCCAGGGGTATCGCCGCAGGTATCGTCGACCGGGCCTTCATGAAGCTTCGCGAGATTTTGCCAACCGGCGCGGAATTCGACGCGCGTCACGCCGACCTCGACATCGGCGGGGTGACGGCGGACAGCCGTACCGTGAAACCCGGCAGCCTTTTTTTCGCCATTCCCGGCACCAAGGCCGATGGGCTGGGCTTTGTGCCGGCCGCAATTGCTGCCGGCGCCGCGGCGATCGTCGCCGAGCAACGCCCGCAAGTGCCGCTGCCGGACAATGTCGCCTTCGTCCGCGTCGAGAATGCGCGGCGTGCGCTGGCGTTGATCGCGGCGAAATACTTTCCACGTCAGCCCAAAGTCATAGCCGCCGTCACCGGGACCAGCGGCAAGACTTCGGTTGCAGCCTTCACGCGGCAGATCTGGACTGCGCTCGGCCGCCAAGCCGCCAGCATCGGCACTGTCGGCATCGTTGCGCCGCGCGGGGAAACTTATGGATCGCTCACGACGCCAGACCCTGTGGCGCTGCATCGCTCGATCGACGAGCTTGCCGGCGAAGGCGTGACGCATCTGGTGATCGAAGCCTCCTCGCACGGGCTCGATCAATCGCGCCTCGACGGTCTGCGCATTGCGGCGGGCGGCTTCACCAATATCACCCGCGACCATCTCGATTATCACCCGAGCTTTGACGCCTATCTTGAAGCCAAGCTGCGGCTGTTCGCGGAACTGCTCGCGCCGGGCGCAGCCGCCGTCATCTATGCCGATCACGATCATGCCGATCGAGTCGTGGCCACGGCCAAGGCGCGCGGGCTTTCGATCATGACGATCGGGCACAAAGGCACCGGCATTCGTCTCATCGACACCGCTATCGATGGCTTTGCGCAAACCATGCGGGTCGAGCACGACAAAAAAACCTATCAGGTCCACCTGCCGCTGGTCGGTGAATTTCAGATCGAGAATGCGCTCGTTGCCGCTGGCCTTGCCATCGCCACGGGCAGCGATGCGGCCGCAACCTTCAAGGCGCTCGAACATCTGCATGGCGCCAAGGGCCGGCTCGAACGCGTCGGCACCAATAAAGATGCGCCGATCTTTGTCGATTACGCGCACAAACCGGATGCGCTCGCCAAGGCGCTCGAGGCGCTGCGACCTTATGTGAACGGCAAGCTCGTGGTCGTACTCGGCGCCGGCGGCGACCGCGACCGCGGCAAACGGCCGTTAATGGGCGCCATTGCCGCCGAAAAAGCCGATCGTGTCATTGTCACCGACGACAATCCGCGCAGCGAAGACCCGGCGGCGATCCGCGCCGCGATCATGGCTGCCGCCAAAGGCGCAACCGAGATCGGCGACCGCCGCGAGGCCATCCACCGCGCCATCGCCGATCTGAAGGCCGGAGACGTCCTGTTGATCGCCGGCAAGGGCCATGAAACCGGCCAGATTATCGGCGACCGCGTCATTGAATTCAGCGATCATGAGGCTGTCGCCACGGCGTTGAAGGAACTTGCCGCATGAGGACCGCAAAGTGAGTGCGCCTGCCCTGTGGATCATCGATGACGTGGCGAGCGCGATGCGCGCCGAGCGCCAAGGTGTGCTGCCGCCGTCGATTTCGGGGATTTCGATCGACAGCCGGTCGATTGCGCCCGGCGAAGCTTTCTTCGCCATCACCGGAGACAATCGCGACGGTCATGATTTCGTTACCGCCGCGCTCGCGGCCAAAGCTGGATTAGCGGTCATCGCTGCCGATCGGCGCGCCGAATTTCCCGCCGACGCGCCGCTTCTGATCGTGCCCGACGTGCTGGCCGGCTTGCGCGACCTCGCGCGCGCGGCGCGGGCCCGCTTCCAGGGCAAAGTCGTCGGCGTCACCGGCTCGGTCGGCAAGACCAGCACCAAAGAAGCGCTTCGTCTCGCGCTGTCGAAGGACGGCGAGACCCATGCCTCGGTCGCCTCCTACAACAATCATTGGGGCGTGCCGCTGTCGCTGGCGCGCTGCCCAGTGAGCGCGCACTATGCCGTGTTTGAAATGGGCATGAACCACGAGGGCGAGATCGAGCCGTTGACACGGCTGGTGCGCCCGCATGTCGCGATCATCACCACGATCGCACCAGTGCATCTGGAATTTCTCGGCACGCTGAAGAAGATCGCCGACGCCAAAGCGGAAATCTTTTACGGCATCGAGCCGGGCGGCGCGGCCGTGCTCAATCACGACATCGCCCAGTTCAATCAGCTCAAGCGCCGCGCCAAGGACGCCGGTGTCTCCCGCATCGTCTCCTTCGGCGAAAACACGAAGGCCGATGCGCGTCTCGTCAAATGCGTATTGCAGCCGCGGTCTTCGACCGTTGAAGCCAACATCCTCGGCACGGACATCACCTATAAGATCGGCGCACCGGGCCGGCATCTCATTGTCAATTCGCTTGCGGTTCTCGCGGCCGCCGAACTGGCCGGCGCCGATCTTGCGCTTGCCGCGCTCGCGCTCGGCGAGCTCAACCCGGTGTCGGGCCGCGGCGCGCCGATCGAGATCGAGCCGCGGGGCGGTTCGGCGCTGCTTCTTGACGAGAGCTACAATGCCAACCCCGCGTCGGTCGCCGCCGCGCTCGCCGTGCTCGGCCAGGCCAAGGTCGGCCCGCGCGGCCGCCGCATTGCCGTCCTTGGCGACATGCTGGAACTCGGCCCCAAAGGCCGCGCGCTGCATCGCGACCTCGCCGAATCGGTCGTCGACAATGCGGTCGATCTGGTATTCTGTTGCGGACCGCTGATGCACGCGCTGTGGCAAGCTCTTCCCGCGAGCCGCCGCGGCGGCTATGCAGAGGATTCAGCCGCGCTCGAAGCGCAAGTGCTGCCCGCAATCCATGCCGGCGATGTCGTCATGGTGAAAGGCTCACTTGGCTCGCGCATGGCGCCCATCGTCAAGGCGTTGCAGCGAGCCTATCCGCGCCACGAAAATGGTAACGGCCGCGGCGGACCCTCTCTGCAAAACGCCCAAATGCAAGTTTGATTTGGCACCGTTGATTCGGCAAAGCTTGATGCGACAAGGTTGATGCGATGCTCTATTGGCTGGTCGAACTCTCTGACAAGCTCTCGGTTCTCAACGTCTTTCGCTACATCACCTTTCGCACCGGCGGCGCGATCATCACCGCTTTGCTGTTCGTCTTCCTGTTCGGCCAGATCATGATCGACCGCCTGCGCCTCCTCCAGGGCAAAGGCCAGCCGATCCGCAGCGACGGCCCGAAATCGCACATCATCGCCAAGGCCGGCACACCGACCATGGGCGGCTTGCTCATTCTCTCCGGCATGCTGGTGTCGACGCTGCTCTGGGCCAATCCGGCCAATCCCTATGTCTGGGTCGTGCTCGGGGTGACGATCGGCTTCGGGCTGATCGGCTTCTATGACGACTATCTTAAGGTCACCAAACAATCGCACGACGGATTCGCTGGGCGCTCGCGCCTCGTGCTCGAATTCATCACCGCCGGCATCGCCTGTTTCATCTTGGTCAGGCTCGGCCAGGTGAACATCTCGATGACCCTGGTGTTCCCGTTCTTCAAGGAATTCGTGCTCCATCTCGGCTGGTTCTTTGTCGTGTTCGCGATGTTCATCATCGTCGGCGCCGGCAATGCCGTGAACCTCACGGACGGGCTCGACGGGCTCGCCATCGTGCCGGTGATGATCGCGGCCGCGAGCTTCGGCATGATCTCCTATCTCTCGGGCAATGCCGTCTTCGCCGATTATCTGCAGATCCATTACGTCGCCGGCACCGGCGAGCTTGCCGTGCTATGCGGCGCCGTGGTCGGTGCAGGCCTTGGCTTTCTCTGGTTCAATGCGCCGCCGGCTTCGATTTTCATGGGCGATACCGGCTCGCTGGCGCTGGGCGGCATGATCGGCACGGTCGCGATCGCGACCAAGCACGAGATCGTGCTGGCGGTGATCGGCGGCCTTTTCGTGCTGGAGGCAGTGTCGGTGATCGTGCAGGTCGTATCGTTCAAGCTCACCGGCAAGCGCGTGTTCAAGATGGCGCCGATCCACCATCATTTCGAGCAGCTCGGTTGGACCGAGCCGCAGATCGTCATTCGTTTCTGGATTGTTTCGGTCGTGCTGGCGCTGGCTGGGCTGTCGACCCTGAAGTTGAGGTAATTGCAATGCGGGGGGACGGGGCATTGCGGGAGTCGCGTACTGCTCTCTCCCCCCTTGTGGGGGAGAGATGGAGAGGGGGGTCGCGACGCTCGGCACTGATGTCGACGCGCGCACTTAACGTCCCGACCCCCACCCCTAGCCCCTCCCCGACAAGCTTGCGCCCGGGCGCGCGCAAGCGCGACCCGGGTGGGGGAGGGGAAGAGCGCGTGTCATGATTCCGGTCACGACTTTCGCGGGGAAAAAGGTCGCCGTGTTCGGGCTGGGCGGCTCGGGCCTGGTCAGCGCCAGCGCGCTGTTGGCCGGCGGCGCCGATGTCGTCGGCTATGACGACAGCGAGGCGAGCGTCACCAAAGCGCGCGCCGCGGGCATTCCGACCGGCGACCTGCGCAAGGCCGACTGGAGCAAGATCGCGGCGCTCGTTCTCGCACCCGGCGTACCGCTCACCCATCCCGAGCCGCATTGGGTGGTGAAGCTCGCGCGCGATGCGAATGTCGAAATCATCGGCGATATCGAATTGTTCTGCCGCGAGCGCGCGCGCCATGCGCCCGGCTCGCCCTTCGTGGCCATCACCGGCACCAACGGCAAATCGACGACGACGGCGCTGATCGCGCATCTCATCAAATCCGCCGGCATGGATGCGCAACTCGGCGGCAATATCGGCACCGCGATCCTGTCGCTGCAGCCGCCGGACAATCACGTCAAGCCGCTGCGCGTCCATGTCGTCGAATGCTCCTCCTATCAGATCGATCTGGCGCCCTCGATCGATCCGTCCGTCGGCATCCTGATCAATCTCAGTGAAGACCATCTCGACCGCCACGGCACGATGGAACACTACGCGCAAGTGAAGGAGCGCCTGGTCGCGGGCGTGCCAAGCAAAGGCACCGCGATCGTCGGCGTCGACGACAATTGGTGCAGCAATATCGCCGACCGGCTGGAGAAAGCCGGCAAGCGCCTGGTGCGCATTTCGGTGCGGCGCAAGCTCACCAGCGGCCTCTATGCCGAGGGGCCGCACATCATCCGCGCCGAAGCCTCGGGCTCGCTCGAAATCGCCGACCTCACCGGCATCGGCTCGCTGCGCGGCGTGCACAATGCGCAGAATGCCGCTTGCGCTACGGCCGCGGCGCTCGCCCTCGGCTCCGAGCCGGCGACGATCCAAGCGGGGCTGAAATCCTTCCCCGGCCTCGCGCACCGCATGGAAGAAGTCGGCCGCCGCGGCTTCGTGCTCTTCGTCAACGATTCCAAAGCCACCAATGCGGATTCCGCCGCGCAAGCGCTCGCCTGTTTCAACGACATCTATTGGATCGCCGGCGGTAAGCCGAAGACCGGCGGCATCGAAAGCTTGCGCGCATTCTTCCCGCGCATCCGCAAAGCCTATCTGATCGGCGAAGCCGCCGAAGATTTTGCAAAAACGCTCGGCGACGACGTGCCGCACGAGATCGACATCACGCTCGACAAAGCCGTCGCCGCCGCCACCCGCGACGCCGAAGCCTCACCCAGCCGCGAGCCGGTGGTGCTGCTCTCCCCCGCCTGCGCCTCCTTCGACCAGTACCGCAATTTCGAAATCCGCGGCGACGCGTTTAGGGCGCTGGTAAAGGCGCTGCCGGGGGTGATTGCGAAATCATAAAGCCGCGGCGTGGCCGCCAGATCCGGCCCGCTGAAGGCCCCATCCTTGTTCTCTATTTGTTTCATATTGAGGAGGGATGTTCGATTACCCGTGTACGGGATGGTTGCAATTCTGCAACGTTATCGCAAAAATTGACAGGTTACCCCTTGAAATCAAAAATGAGAGATCGACATTAGGGCTGTAGTATTATGTCTTGTATGAAGTATGGTGGAATCTATCGAATCACCTCGGACTCCATAGGCCGCCTGGGGAGTTCCCTATGCCCCTAATGTTCAGGCCAAAATTCGATAAAATCGTTGAATTGCTGCTGTACTTGGCGGAGCACAAACCCGGCGCCGACAAGTATCAAGCGGTCAAATTCTTTTACTTGGCCGATCGCGAGCACTTGGCTCGATACGGCCGTCCCATCACCTTCGATAAATATTATGCGCTTTGGTATGGCCCTGTGGCGTCCAAGACGCTCGATCTTCTTGAGGGCGATAACTGGGTCATGCGCCAAGCGAAGATCAAGTCATTGCCGTTTAAAACGGAGGCCGGAAAGGCGCCGAACGGAAGTGACACGATCTTCATTTCCGATCCAGCGCGGGACGTGAATTACAACGTCTTCTCACGATCTGACCTCCGCGTCTTTGACGAGGTCTTGCAGAAATACGGCAATTATTCATTCAAGGAACTCATGGATCTGACCCATGAGCATGATGCCTATTTGACTGCATGGAATACTCGACGCGAAGGCGAGCGAGCAGAAATGTTTTATGAAGAGATGATCGAAGACGAGAAACGAAGAGCGGCTTTGATCGAAGATTTTGACTCGGTTTCAGCTCACATGTGACGCCGTCTGGTAATACGTGATGCGTCTGGGGGAGATTTATCTTTGGGAGACGGATCAGGCGCAAGGTCACGAAAAGCGCAGAAAATATCATATTTTTATTGGCCGTTCCGATGAGATCGGAAACGTATTTTTGTTTATCAATACGATGGATTGGTACAAGGACTATAGGATTTTGAAGAAGGATTACGACTTTCTGTCTTATGATTCCTTCGTCGGATGCAACGCAATCGCCAAATACACGGATGCGGAAATCAAAAGTGCCGCACCTGCATTCATCGTTCAGATGACTCAGCCGCATTTGAAAGAGTTGCGGGACGCCATCATTGCGGCTGAAACAATGCCGTTAGGTCATGCCAACCTAGTATGTCGTGCTCTTGCTGCTGCCCTTTAGCGGGCTTTGATCTTGAACGCGAATAACTCCGGCAGCTCGAAGGAGTATTGGGAGTGGCGGTGAGGACTATATGGCGGCGCATCTGAGCGTTGCCCGCACACGCCACTTGAACGCACCGCTTGGCGCGTGACGCCGATGTGAAAAAGCTGCGCCAACTCAAATCTTAATCCCCCGTAAACCATCCCGATGTCACCTGTATCCTGGGGAAATCTCCCGGGGACGTGATGACTTCGCGCGCGCAACCGACGCCGTTTTCGGAATGGTGGTGGACGGTCGATCGGCCGACTTTGGCGGCGCTCGGCGCGCTGATGCTGGCCGGCATCATATTGTGCCTGGCGGCGAGCCCGCCGGTCGCGGCGCGCATCGGGCTCGACCCGTTCCATTTCGTCAACCGGCAGATCTTCGATCTCATCCCGGCGATCGCGGTGCTGATCGGAACCTCGTTCCTCTCGCCGCATGACATCCGCAAGGTGGCGCTGATCGTCTTCGTCGTCAGCATCATCCTGATGGCGGCGACGCCCTATTTCGGCGCCGAGATCAAGGGCGCGCGGCGCTGGCTGGTCATCCTCGGCGTCAATATCCAGCCGTCGGAGTTCATGAAGCCGGCTTTCGTCGTGCTGATCGCCTGGCTGTTCGGCGAGACCGGGTCGCGGCCGGAAATGCCGGCCAATTCGTTCGCGCTGGCGCTGCTCATCATCGTCGTCGCGCTTCTGGTGGCGCAGCCGGATTTCGGCCAGACCATGCTGGTGTCGCTGGTCTGGGGCGCGCTGTTCTATATGGCCGGCATGCGGCTGATCTGGGTGATCGGGCTCGCCGGCGCCGCCGGCGTCGGCCTCACCGTGGCCTTCTTCACCGTTCCGCATGTGGCGCAGCGCATCAACCGCTTCCTCGATCCCGCCTCCGGCGACACCTTCAACATCGACATCGCGACCGAATCCTTCCTGCGCGGCGGCTGGTTCGGCCGCGGCCCCGGCGAAGGCACCATCAAGCGCATTCTGCCCGAAGGCCATACCGACTTCGTCTTCGCGGTGGCGGGCGAGGAATTCGGCGTCGTGCTCTGTCTTATTCTGGTCGCGCTGTTCGCTTTCATTGTGATTCGCGCGTTGATGAAAGCGATGCGCACCGACGATCCTTTCATCCGCTTTGCGGCCGCGGGACTTGCCATGCTGTTCGGGCTGCAATCGACCATCAATATGGCGGTCAATCTGCATCTGATGCCGGCCAAGGGAATGACATTGCCGTTCGTCTCCTATGGCGGCTCGTCGCTGATCTCGCTCGCCTATGGCATGGGCATGCTGGTGGCGCTGACGCGCGAGCGGCCGCGCGCCAAGCTGGCCGGCGGCAACCTCGTCCCGCTGCATTCCGTGCCTTCAGGTGCGGCCTGATGGATGCGATGCGCCCGGCCCCGGTGCTTGTTGCCGCCGGTGGCACGGGTGGTCACTTGTTTCCCGCCGAGGCGCTGGCGGCGGCACTTTCGCAGCGCGGCATCGCCACACATCTTGTTACCGATCGCCGCGCCGCGCGCTTCGGCGGCGCTTTCCCCGACGACAAGGTGCACGTCGTTTCGAGCGCCACCTTTGGCTCGAAAAATCCGCTCGCTGTCGCCAAGACGCTCACCGCGCTTGCGCTCGGCTTCAATCAGGCGCGGGCGCTGATCGGGCGGCTCAAGCCGGCGGCCATCATCGGCTTCGGCGGCTATCCGACCATTCCGCCGGTCCTCGCCGCGGTGTGGCGGCGCGTGCCGAGCCTCATCCATGATTCCAATGCCGTGATCGGCCGCGCCAACCGCCTGTTGGCGCCACGCGTCACCGCCATCGCCACGACCTTTCCCGACATGTTCGCCAATGCGCCGGCCTTGGCGGCAAAAGCCACCCTCACCGGCAATCCGCTGCGGCCGGCAGTGCTCGCGGCGGCAGCGCTCCCCTATCCGGCGCCCGGCGATCCGCTGCGCATTCTCGTCACCGGCGGCAGCCAGGGCGCGCGCATCATGGCCGATGTCGTGCCGGCCGCGATCACCCGGCTCGATCCGAAGCTGCAGGCGCGTCTCGCCATCGTCCAACAGGCGCGCGAAGAAGACTTGAGCCGCGTCAGCCAGACTTATGCGCGGGTCTCGGTCGCCGCCGAGATCGCGCCGTTCTTTTCCGACCTGCCGGCGCGCATGGCCGCCTCGCATCTCGTGATCTCGCGTTCCGGCGCATCCACCGTCGCCGAACTCGCCGCGATCGGCCGGCCGGCGATCCTGGTGCCGCTGCCACATGCGCTCGATCAGGACCAGTTCGCCAATGCCGGCGTGCTCGAAGGCGCCGGCGGTGCGCTGCGGCTGCGCCAGGATGAGTTCACGCCGCAGCGCCTCGCAAACGAGATCGCGGTCCTCGCCGGCAAGCCGCAGCGGCTCACCGCCATGGCGGCGGCGGCCAAATCGGTCGGCCGCCTCGACGCCGCCGAACGCCTCGCTGACCTCGTGTTGCAGGTCGCCGGGATCGGGGCCAGACATTAATTATAATAATATCAATGTATTACAGCCGGGCTTGTCCCGGCCGTAACTGTCTTTCATTGATAGGCGTCATTGCCGGGGATGGGGCAGGTGCCGGGCATGGGGCCGCAGCACCGCAAGATCGGGGAGCCCATATGAAACTGCCGCGCGACATCGGGCCGGTGCATTTCATCGGCATCGGCGGCATTGGCATGAGCGGCATCGCCGAGGTGCTGGTCAATCTCGGCTATGCGGTGCAGGGCTCCGACCAGGCCGACAGCGCCAATGTCAAACGCCTGCGCGACAAAGGCGTGAAAGCCATGATCGGGCATGCCGCCGAAAATCTCGACGGCGCGCGCGTCATCGTCGTGTCCTCCGCGATCAAGTCCGACAATCCGGAGCTTATCGCCGCGCGCGCGCAACGGCTGCCGGTGGTGCGGCGCGCCGAAATGCTCGCCGAATTGATGCGGCTGAAAAGCTGCGTCGCCATTGCCGGCACCCACGGCAAGACGACGACAACGTCGATGGTGGCTACGCTGCTCGATGCCGGCGGCTTCGATCCGACCGTGATCAATGGCGGCATCATCAACGCCTATGGCACCAATGCGCGGCTCGGCGCCGGCGACTGGATGGTGGTGGAAGCCGATGAATCCGACGGCACCTTTTTGAAACTGCCGGCCGATATCGCCATCGTCACCAATGTCGACCCCGAGCATCTCGATCATTTCAAGACTTTCGACGCCGTGCAGGACGCGTTCCGCGCCTTTGTCGAGAACGTGCCGTTCTACGGCTTCTCGGTGATGTGCACCGATCACGCAGTCGTGCAGAAACTCGTCGGCCACATTCAGGATCACCGCATCATCACTTACGGCGAGAACCCGCAGGCGGATGTGCGGTTGATGAACGTGTCGCATGCCGGCGGCACGTCGCTGTTCACGATCATGTTCAACGAGCGCGCCGGCCAGCCGGCGCACGAGATCAAGAACCTCGCGCTACCGATGCCGGGGCAGCACAATGCCCTCAACGCCACGGCGGCGATCACGGTTGCACACGAGCTCGGCGTTGACGACGACACTATTCGCAATGCACTCGCCAAATTCGGCGGCGTGCGCCGGCGCTTCACCCGCACCGGAATGTGGAACGGCGTCACCATCATCGACGATTACGGACATCATCCGGTGGAGATCGCAGCCGTGCTCAAAGCCGCACGCGAATCCACCAAAGGCCAGGTCATCGCCGTGGTGCAGCCGCATCGCTATACGCGGCTTGCCGCTCTGTTCGATCAGTTCTGCACCTGTTTCAACGACGCCGACATTGTCATTGTCGCCCCTGTTTATCCGGCCGGCGAAGCGCCCATCAAAGGCGCGGATCGTGATGGATTGGTGCAGGGCCTGCGCACGCACGGCCATCGCCAGGTGATACCGCTCGACAGTCCCGAGCGGCTCGCGTCGCTGATCGCCGGCATGGCGCAGCCGGGCGATTATGTGGTCTGTCTCGGCGCCGGCTCGATCACGCAATGGGCCTATGCGCTGCCGGGAGAACTCGCGGACGAAGGCAAGTCGAGTTGACTTTGCTCGACCGCACCGAGCATGACTTGTTGCTGGCCGACGCGGCCCCATTTAAAATGACGGCAGCAAATCGAGGCAGTCCATGCGACGATCGGAATTATGGGCAGAGCTTATGGAGCTGACGCCCGAAGAGCGATTCGAGCTCGCTGAAGAATTGTGGGACAGCATCGCGCCAGAGCAGTTGCCTCCCATGACAACTGCGGAGCTGGATGAGCTTGATCAAGAGGTTGCCGCACATAAAGCGGACCCCAGTGGCGCCCAATCTTGGGAAGTGGTTCGAACCTGGCTTCGCTCGCGCCGTAAATGAAGTGGACGCCGGTTATCCGGCCGCGAGCGCGGCTTCAAATGGCAGAGGCCGTCGATTGGCACGACTCTCAATCCCCGGGGCGTGGCGACGACTTTCTCGATTCGGTCGAGGACGCGATCGAAGCGATTTGCCGCAATCCGCACCAGTATCAAGTCCTTCGCGGTGATTTGCGGCGCGCCCTGTTGCACAGATTTCCCTATCTTATCATCTATTCCGTTTTTCAGAGCGAAGTGATCTTGTTGCGGTGCGTTCACGCGCATCGCGATCCCCGCCGATGGCTCAGCTAAACGATGCACATTCGATGTTTTCCGATCTTGGCCCCGATCTAAGAGCACAAATGAAGGAACTGCGCGGGCGGCTCCTCGCCAATCAATCTTTGGCCGAGCTGACCTGGTTTCGCGTCGGCGGTCCGGCGCAAGTTTTATTCATGCCGGAGGACGAGGCCGACCTCGCCTATTTCCTGAAAAACCTGTCCGCCGATATTCCGGTCACCGTCATCGGGCTCGGCTCCAATCTGATCGTGCGCGACGGCGGCATTGAAGGTGTCGTGATCCGGCTCGGCCGCGGCTTCAGCGAGCTTGAGGTCGAAGGCGTGCAGGTTCGCACCGGTACCGCAGTGCCTGATGTAAAAGTCGCACGCGCGGCGCAGGAAGCCGGCATTGCCGGACTGTCGTTCCTGCGCGGCATTCCCGGCGGGATCGGCGGCGCGCTGCGCATGAATGGCGGCGCTTACGGGCGTGAGACCAAAGATGCGCTGATCGAAGCACGCGCCGTCGACCGGCAGGGCCGCGTCCACGTGCTGAACAATCGCGACATGCATTACACTTATCGCCATTGCGGCGCGCCGGAGGATTACATCTTCACCCAAGCCGTGTTCGCCGGAGAGCGCGGCGATCCGGCGGCGATCGCGGCCGAGATGGACAAGATCACCGAGTCACGCGAAGCGACGCAGCCGATCAAAAGCCGCACCGGCGGCTCGACCTTCAAGAATCCGCCCGGCCAAAAGGCCTGGCAGCTGATCGATGCCGCCGGCTGCCGCGGCTTGCGCGTCGGCGACGCGCAGGTCTCGGAGATGCACTGCAACTTCCTGATCAATCTCGGCAATGCCCGCGCCGCCGAGATTGAAACGCTGGGCGAAACGGTGCGCCGCCGCGTCAAAGACCAATCCGGCATCGATCTCGAATGGGAGATCAAACGGATCGGAACTGCCGAATAAAACGGTGATCCTTTTTCAAGTTCGCGGTCTGGACTCTCGACCTTTCCACATTTGTCGATTCTATTGGTCATTCCTGCGAATCAGCGGTTTGGCGCATGTCTCGGAAAGTCGGCGGCGGTTTTCCAGGACATGCACGAATCAGAATTTGGAGTTTCGGCCGCCAGGTGGCCGATTCGATGTTGTTGATGTGGCTTTAGAAAATGGCCAAGCATGTCGCCGTATTGATGGGGGGCTGGTCGGCGGAGCGCGAGGTGTCGCTGCGCTCGGGCAAGGCGTGCGCGGCGGCGCTGACGCGGCGCGGCTATCAGGTGACGCCGATCGATGTCGGCCGCGACATCGCCGCGGTTCTGACGGCGGCAAAGCCTGACGCGGCACTGAACGTGTTGCACGGCCGGCCAGGCGAAGACGGCACGCTGCAAGGGCTTCTGGAAATCCTCGGCATTCCCTATTCGCATTCCGGCGTGATGGCGTCGGCTGTCGCCATGCAAAAGGACTACGCCAAGGCGATGTTCCGCGCCCAAGGCGTTCCGGTCGCCGAAGACCGCGTGGTGTCGCGCTTCGAGGCGGCCAGAGAGCATCTCTTGCCGCGGCCCTATGTGATCAAGCCGGTCGCCGAAGGTTCGAGCGTCGGCGTTTTCATCGTCACCGAAGCGCATCCGCATCCGCCGCAAGAGCTGTTCCGCGACGACTGGGCCTTCGGCGACAAAGTGATGGTCGAGCGCTACGTGCCCGGCAAGGAACTCACCTGCGCCGTGATGGGCGACCGCGCGCTCGACGTCATCGAGATCGTGCCGACGACGCGGTTCTACGACTACGAAGCAAAATACGCGGCCGGCGGCTCTAAACACGTGTTACCGGCGCAAATTTTACCAAATGTTTACCAGGAGGTCCGAAGACTCGCACTGGCTGCCCACAATGCGATTGGCTGCCGCGGCGTAAGCCGTGCGGACTTTCGCTACGACGATCGGGGAACTGGGGAGCTGATCTGTCTTGAGGTCAACACACAACCGGGGATGACCGAGACCTCGCTCGTGCCGGAGCTTGCCGCATACGCGGGCATCACCTTCGATGAGCTGGTGCAATGGATGGTGGAGGACGCCTCGATCAATCGCTGACGCGATCGGGGCCAGCAGCTGGGGATCGGATCGGCGCGCGCTATGACGAGCCAACCCTGACGCACGCCCACGCGCATCCCGACGACAGTGATCCGACGAATTTCTCCCGGCTGTCGCGCTACAGCCGGCGCGCGGCGCGCGTGGCCGGCAAAATCGCGCGGCTGCCGTTTCCGGGCGGCTTTGGCGTTACCGCCACCGTCCTGATCATCGGCGGCGCGCTCGGCTATGGCGCCGTGCGCGGCCAGCACATCCCTGCGGTCATCGATTGGCTGAAAGAGGCCCGCGATGTCGGCGCCAATTCGCTCGGCTTCCGCATCGCCGCCATTTCGCTCTCCGGCGAGAAAGAAGTCAGCCGCGACGAGATTCTGAACACCGCCGGCGTGACCGGAAACGCTTCGCTCTTGTTCCTCGATGCCGACGCCGCCCGGGCGCGCCTGATGGCCAATCCCTGGATTGCCGATGCCGCGGTTCTGAAACTTTACCCGGACCGCCTGCAGATCTCGATCACCGAGCGGCAGGCCTTCGCGCTCTGGCAGAAAGACAACCATGTCAATGTGATCGCCTCTGACGGCACGGTGCTCGAGCCTTATGTCGAGGACCGCTATCTCGGCCTGCCTTTGGTCGTGGGCCGCGGCGCCGAGCGCCAGGCCAAGGATTTCCTGACGTTTCTCAATGGTTATCCCGACATCCGCGGCATGTTGCGCGCCTCGATCATGGTCGCCGAACGGCGCTGGAACCTGCGGCTGAGCAACGGCATCGACGTGCGCTTGCCGGAGGCCAATGTCGGCAGTGCGCTCGACCGGCTGGTCGCGCTCGATCGCGACAAGAAGCTCTTGTCGCGCGACATCACCATGGTCGACCTGCGTCTGCCGGATCGCGTTACCGTGCGGCTGTCGGATGCTGCGGCGGCCGCGCGCGACGAAATCCTCAAAGCCAACGCCAATGCCAAGAAAAAGAAGGGCGGTGACGCATGAACGCCCTGCGCTACGGCCTGACCCCGAAAATGAAGCCGATCTCGCCGCGCAAGAGCGCGCTTGTGGCGGCGCTTGACGTCGGCTCGAGCAAGGTCGTGTGCATGATCGGCCGATTGCGCCCGCGCGCGCCGCAGCAGGTTCTGACTCGGAGGAGCCACGGCATCGAGATCGTCGGCTTCGGCCATACCGTCGCCCGCGGCATGAAGGCTGGCTGCGTGGTCAATCTCGGCCGCGCCGAAGAAGCCATCCGCCAGGCCGTCGATGCCGCCGAACGCATGGCCGGTGTCGAGATCGAATCCGTGGTGCTGTCGCTCTCGGCCGGCCGGCCGGCAAGCGAATTGTTCGCCGCCGAGATCGACATCGTCGGTTCCACCATTTCGGATCATGACATCGCCCGCGTGCTGAACGCCGGCAGCCGCCATTCGCTGCGCGACGGCCGCGCCATTCTGCATTCTCTGCCGGTCGGCTATTCGATCGACGGCGTCAACGGCGTGCGCGATCCGCGCGGCATGCTCGCGTCGCGCTTCGGCGTCGACATGCATGTCGCGACCGTGGATGTCGCGCCGGCGCGCAATCTGATGCTCGCAGTCGAGCGCTGCCATCTCGACATCGAGGCCATGGTCGCAAGCCCTTATGTCTCGGGCCTTTCGGTGCTCGCCGATGACGAGGCCGATCTCGGCTCGATCGTGGTCGATATGGGGGCAGGCACCACGAGCCTGGCGGCGTTCCAGGCCGGCCGCCTCGTCCATATCGACGGTTTCACGCTGGGCGGCCATCACGTGACCATGGATATCGCCCGCGGACTCAACGCCCGGGTGTCGGACGCCGAGCGAATCAAGACGCTTTATGGCACTGTGCTGAGCGGGGGATCGGACGAGCGTGACATGATCACGGTGCCGCCGCTAAGCGACGATGAGCGCGAGCAGGCGCAACTGGTATCCCGCGCCACGCTGGTGCACATCATCAAGCCGCGCGCCGAAGAGATACTGGAAATGGTCCGTGACCGGCTGGCCCATTCGCCGCTCGGCGGCGACCGGCGCGGTCATGTCATTCTCACCGGAGGCGCGAGCCAGCTCACCGGATTGCCGGATCTGGCAGCGCACATTCTCGGCCGCCAGGTCCGCATCGGGCGTCCGCTCGGCATTGCCAGCGCGCCGGACGTGGCCAAGAGCGCGGCTTTTGCCGTGGCCGCCGGTCTCCTCGTTTATCCGCAGGCAGCGCATCTCGAGCATTTCGAGTCGCGGCGCCGGCGGCAACTCATGACTGGCTCGGGCGGCTACTTCGCCCGGGTCGGGCTATGGCTTCGCGAGAGCTTCTGATGGCCCACAGATGCGAAGTCGGAAAATCACAGCGGTCAGTGGCGGACCGCATCGGGCTTGGCGCGGATAGCGCCCGCGCTACGAGAAAGAGGCAATCATGACTATCAATCTGAATATTCCTGATATCCGTGAGCTAAAGCCGCGCATCACCGTATTCGGTGTCGGCGGCGCCGGCGGCAATGCCGTCAACAACATGATCACCGCGGGCCTGCAAGGCGTCGATTTCGTGGTCGCCAATACCGATGCCCAGGCGCTCACGATGTCGAAGGCCGAACGGATCATTCAGATGGGCGTGCAGGTGACCGAGGGACTCGGCGCCGGCTCGCAGCCTGATGTCGGACGCGCTGCCGCCGAAGAGGTGCTTGACGAGATCCGCGACCACCTCTCCGGTGCGCATATGGTTTTCGTCACCGCCGGCATGGGCGGCGGCACCGGCACCGGCGCTGCTCCCGTGGTCGCCAAGACCGCCCGCGATCTCGGCATTCTCACGGTCGGCGTCGTCACCAAGCCCTTCCACTTCGAGGGCCAGCGCCGCATGCGCATCGCCGACAGCGGCATCACCGAGCTGCAGAAGTCCGTCGACACGCTCCTGATCATTCCGAACCAGAACCTGTTCCGTGTCGCCAATGAAAAGACCACGTTCGCCGACGCCTTCGCGCTGGCCGACCAGGTGCTCTATTCCGGCGTCGCCTGCATCACCGACCTGATGGTCAAGGAAGGCCTCATCAATCTCGACTTCGCCGATGTGCGCGCCGTGATGCGCGAGATGGGCAAGGCGATGATGGGCACGGGCGAGGCGCAGGGCGAGAAGCGCGCGCTGACCGCGGCGGAAGCGGCGATCGCCAATCCGCTGATCGACGACGCCTCGATGAAGGGCGCCAAGGGCCTGTTGATCTCGATCACGGGCGGCCGCGATCTTACCCTCTATGAAGTCGATGAAGCGGCCACACGCATCCGCGAGGAAGTCGACCAGGACGCCAATATCATCGTCGGCGCCACGTTCGACGAAAGCCTCGATGGCATGATCCGCGTCTCGGTGGTGGCGACCGGCATCGACAAAGCCTCGCTTCAGCAACAGCAACAGCGCCCGGCAGTCACGCATTCGGCCAACACGGCGCCGGTTGCGCCAGCGATGCCTTCGTCCTCTTCGGATTCGCGGCTTGCCGAATTGGCGCAGCGCATCCGCGCCGACAACCAGCGCATCGCCGAGCGCATCGAGCGTGCCGAAACGTCGACCCGCCCGGCAACGGCAGCTCCGGCGCCGGTCGGCGCGCCGCCTGTCGCGCCTGCAGCGGCGCCGTCGCAAATGGCGGCCCCGGCCGGAAACCTGCCGATGGGGGCGATCACCGCGCCGGCGATGGGCCCGACTGCGGCTCCCGCGACGCTGAACGCATCGATCGAATCGGCCGCCAAGGCAGCGATTGCGGCTGCGGTCGAAGACATCACGATTCGTCCGATCGCGCCGCCGAAGCCCTCACTGTTCATCGATCCGGCGCAACGCGCGCCTGAGCCGCCGGCAGTCGAGGAGCCGCGCACATTCATCCCGCCGCAGGCGGAGCGCGTGCCGGCGCGGGCGCCGCGCATGCCGCGAATCGACGAGTTGCCGGTTCCAGCGCAAAATGAGATCCGCGCCCGCCGCGGCGAAATGCCGGACGATCATCACCCGGAAAAGCAGCGCATGTCGCTGCTGCAGCGGCTTGCCTCGGTGGGGCTCGGCCGCCGCGAGCAGGAAGAACCGGCGCCCGCATCGCGCGCGCCAGCGCCGATGCCGGAACGCCCGATGGCGCGTCCAGCCATGCCTCGCCCTGCCGAGCCGCGGCATGAGCCGCCGGTATCGGAATATGCCAAGCAGCGTCCGGCGCCCCAGGGCCTGGACCAGCACGGCCGCCAGGCTCCGTTACAGCCCCCTGTGCATAACTCTAGCGACGAGGACCAGCTCGACATTCCGGCCTTCCTGCGCCGGCAAGCGAACTAGATTTCTCCACGGAGGGGGGCGCGCCAAAGCCGGCGTCGCGCCCCTCCAAAGGACCCGGCGCCTTAACCATAAGCCACTGATAAGACTTATACTTCTGATGATTTTCGTAAAATCCGCTCCGTCGCCGCGAAAAGGCGCCAGGGCGGATTTTGCTTTTCGGGAACCTGGGGCCGGTTTCAGTCGTGCGATTTTGGGGCAGCGAGCCGACCGCAGTGCGGCCAGAAAAAGGTAACACTCGGTAAGAAAGCGTGAGTTGGCCGAATGCTGCGGCGCAAGTAAGGTTTACAACGTCGTAGGGGGAGTTTTGGGGATTGAGGTTTTAGCGGGGCACTCGTTTTCGGGGCTGACGTTTGCCGACCGCATCGACCGACCTCCAATCTGCAAGTCAGCTTGCGTTCCCTCAAGGTGGGGTGGCCACAATTGTTCGGGCAAATGCGCCCGCGCGGTTTGGCCGTAAGGTGTGGGATCGAAACATGATGCGAAGTGCGCAAGCCGGCAGGCAGGCCACGCTTAAAGATCATGTCACTGTGTCCGGTATCGGTGTTCATTCCGGAGCTCCAGCTAATCTTACATTGCATCCCGCCGAAGCGAATACCGGGATCGTGTTTCTGCGCAGCGGCATCAATGGCCAGCCGGATCGCGAGATTTCCGCCAATTACCGCTCCGTGACCGCGACAGAATTTGCCACCGTCATCGGCGACAATGCCGGCCCCGCAGTATCGACCACCGAACATGTGCTTGCCGCGCTCTCCGGCTGCGGCGTCGACAATGCGGTCGTCGAGGTCGACGGCCCCGAAGTGCCGATCATGGACGGCAGCGCCGCGGCCTTCGTCGCCGCGATCGATCAAGCCGGAATTGTCGCGCTCCCCGGACAGCGCCGTTACATCCAGGTACTCAAGACCGTCCGCGTCGCCAAAGGCGAGAGCTTCGGCGAATTGCGGCCGCATCTGCGCGGCCTGCGGCTCGAGACCGAAATCGAATTCGACCATCCGCTGATCGGCCGGCAGGCGCTGGCGATGGACATCGAGCCGGATATGTTCCGCCGCGATTTGGCTCGCGCGCGCACTTTCGGCTTCATGCGCGACGTGTCGAAACTGTGGAGTGCGGGCTATGCGCTCGGCGCCTCCTTGGACAACACCGTGGTGATCGCGGAAGATCGCGTGCTGAATGCCGAGGGCATCCGCTTCGCCGACGAATTCGTGCGTCACAAAGCGGTCGACGCCATCGGCGACCTCGCACTCGCCGGCGCGCCGATCATCGGCGCCTATCATTCCGTGCGCGGCGGCCACAAGCTCAATCATGCCGTGCTGAGCGCGCTGATGGCGGATCGCAGCGCCTGGGCCTATGTCGAACTGCCCGAGACGCGCCGCCCGCGCGGCCATGCCGACCTGACCGCTGGCTTCCCGGCCGCGGCCTACGGCCCCGACGTTTCCTAGGCTCTTTTAAGGCCTGGGCTTCGTTGAGACTCCGGGTCCGGGACGCCTTTAACTTTTCAAGCATTTGGCGCCTTAATCCGGGCCGAATATCCGCCATAATAACGGTATTGTCACAGGGGCTGCGGTCTCTGCGCGAGCTTGGTGGGCTGGTTTGGGGCTGAGCCGGGTTTGACGCGAGACAGACAGATCGAGCCGACGCGTACCGAGGGGGCGCAAATTACGCTCATGACGCTTCCAGAAGGATCTCCGCGATCCGCTTCGAAGCTTTGCGCGCCGGCTCGACGCGCGGCGGGTCTTCGCGCGCCGGTTCTGTGGCTTATGCTCGCTTTGCTGGCCGTGCCGCTCGCCGCCTGCTCCAAGGAAGAGGACTTCGTTCCCGACAGCCCCGCCGACCTGCTCTATAACGAGGGCCTCTATCTCCTCAACACCAAGCAGGACTACAAGGAAGCGGCGAAGAAATTCGACGAGGTCGACCGCGAGAACCCCTATTCGGACTGGGCGCGCAAGGCGCTCCTGATGTCGGCCTATTCCTATTACCAGGCGGAAGACTACGAATCCTGCGTCAACTCGTCGAAGCGCTATGTCGCGCTGCATCCTGGCAGCCCCGACGCGGCTTACGCGCAATATCTGATCGGCGCTTCCTATTACGACCAGATCCTCGACGTGTCGCGCGATCAGGCACGCGCCGACAAGGCGATCGACGCGTTGCAGGAGGTCGTGCGCAAATATCCCAACAGCGAATACGCCATCCAGGCCAAGAAGAAGATCGAGATGGCGCGCGACCAACTCGCCGGCAAGGAAATGGATGTCGGCCGCTACTACATGAAAAACCGCGACTTCATCGGCGCCATCAACCGCTTCAAGGTGGTGGTGACCCAATATCAGACCACGCGTCACGTCGAAGAGGCGCTGGAACGGCTCACCGAGGCCTATACCGCGCTCGGCATCACCGACGAGGCGCAAACCGCTGCCGCAGTGCTGGGGCACAATTTCCCGGAAAGCCCCTGGTACAAGGACGCCTACACGCTGGTGAAGAATGCCGGCCGTGAGCCGAGCGAAAACAAGCAGTCCTGGATCAGCCGCGCCTTCTCGACTCGGCCCCCCGCGACGGCGGCCGCGCCTACGCCTGCACCCGCCGCGCCTACACCCGCGGCGCCGGCATCAGCGGCGCCTGCGCCGGTGGTCGTCCCGCCTCCATCGGTGGCGCCGACGCCCTCGCCTACAGCACCCTCAGCCGCGGCACCACCGCCGGCGAATCGAAGGGTGACTGACGCAGCTGCCGAGAATCGGTAATATATTCGGCGTCCGAAGGCGCGATTGCGAAGTTCGCGCGCGATGCTTAGTTCGCCCTCATTGCTGTAATTGCTGCCAAACCGCCGACCAACCCGCTACCAGCCAAAAGACCTGCCAAACGAGCTGCCATGCTGGCGCGCCTTTCCATCCGCGACATCGTCCTGATCGAACGGCTGGATATCGATTTCGGAGTGGGGCTTGCCGCGCTCACTGGCGAGACCGGCGCCGGCAAATCGATCCTGCTCGATGCCTTTGCTCTGGCGCTCGGCGCCCGCGGCGACGCCGGGCTCGTGCGCGAAGGCGCCGAACAGGGCCAGGTGATCGCCGCTTTCGACCTGGCCAAGAAGCATCCGGCGCGCCGGGTACTTGCTGAAAACGACCTCGGCGTCGACGACGAATTGATCGTGCGGCGGGTCCAATTCGCCGACGGCCGCACCCGCGCCTTCATCAACGACCAGCCGGTGAGCGTGCAGGTGCTGCGCGCGCTCGGCGCGGCGTTGGTCGAGATCCATGGCCAGCACGACGACCGCGCTTTCACCGACGCCGCGACCCACCGCGCGCTGCTTGACGCCTACGGCGGGCTCGAGGCGGATGCCGCCGAGGCGGTGCGGCTGTGGACCGATCGCCGGGCACGCGAAGCGGCCGTCGCTGAGCATCGCGCCGACGTCGCACGCGCGGCGCGGGAAGCCGAATGGCTCCGTCACGCCGTCGACGAGTTGAGCAAGCTCGCCGCGCAGCCGGGCGAAGAGGCGACGCTCGCCGAGCGCCGGACCACCATGATGCAGGCGGAAAAAGTCGGCGAGGATCTGCGCGCGACCCATGACAGCGTCACCGGGCCGAACTCGCCGGTGCCGCCGCTGGCCACGGCCGTGCGCCGGCTCGAGCGCCGTGCCACGCAGGTGCCGGCGTTGATCGAGCCTGTGGTGAAGGCGATCGACGCCGCACTCAATTCGCTCGAGGAAGCGCGCCAGCATCTCGAACACGCCTTGCGGGTCGCGGACTACGATCCGCAAGAGCTCGAGCGCATCGAGGAGCGTCTGTTCGCGTTGCGCGCCGCGGGGCGCAAATACAATACGGCGGTCGACAATCTCGCGGCGCTGGCGGAGCGTTATGAATCCGACCTTGCGCTGATCGATGCCGGCGCCGAGCGGCTCGCCAAGCTCGAGCGCGAGGCGCAGGAAGCTGTCGCGCGCTACCGTGCCGCTGCCGAGGCGCTGTCGGCGGCGCGGCAGCGCACCGCGCAAAAGCTCGACAAGGCGGTCAATGCCGAGCTGAAACCGCTTAAGCTCGAACGCGCACAATTCTCCACTGCGATCGAAAGCGAGAACGAAGGGCCGGACGGCCTCGACCGCGTCGAATTCTGGGTGCGCACTAATCCCGGCACACGGCCTGGCCCGCTGATGAAGATCGCCTCGGGCGGCGAACTTGCGCGTTTTCTGCTTGCACTCAAAGTGGTGCTGGCCGACCGCGGTTCGGCGCCGACTCTGATCTTCGACGAGATCGATACTGGCGTCGGCGGTGCGGTTGCCGACTCGATCGGCGTGCGGCTGGCGCGGCTTGGTTCCGGCGTGCAGGTGCTGGCGGTGACGCATGCGCCGCAAGTGGCCGCGCGCGCCGACCGGCATTATCTCATCAGCAAGGACGCTCTCGCCAAGGGCAAGCGCGTTACCACCCGCGTCGCCGAACTCGAAGGCGAGCGCCGCCGCGAAGAAATCGCGCGCATGCTGGCCGGTGCGGAAATCACCGCCGAGGCCCGCGCTGCCGCCGAACGCCTGATGCGGGCGGCGAGTTAAACGACGCATACCTTGATCAAATTAAGACATCTGACGAGCCGCTTGCGAGTTAGGAAATGACCGATCTTTTTGGCAGCCACGAAAGCGCTAGGAACCTCGATTTTAGTAAGGATCGAGATCGCAAAAGAGCGATCGAACAATTGGGGGACGACCTCTCTGTACTCGTTATTCAGTATCAAAAACCAACGATTAAAAAAGCACTTGGGTATCTACCAGACAATTTACTTCGTGATCTTTACGTTACACTGCATTTCGCAATCTCAAAAAGCCCAGATGAGGTAACGCAAAATCCTCACGTCTTCATATCCTTTGCTAAGGATCACTTAGATCATTTCCAGAACCTCTCGACAACATATTCGAAACTAAAGAGCCTGGTTCGAATTCAAGATAATATCTACAACGCTCGCGACAAAACATATATCGACGACGCGGAATACGACGTACTCAAAAATATCGTTCTTTCGATCGAGAAGATCGCACCAGCGAAGCTTACCGAAAAATACTTCGAAGTAGGCGCCAAACCTTCTGTCGGCTTTGCAACCGTACGGCATTCCGTGCCGATGCTGTCGCTAGATAACGCCTTCACCGAACAGGATGTAAGTGACTTTGTTGGCAGGATTCGCCGATTCTTAAAGCTTGAGACAGCGGAGGAAATCGCTTTCAGCGCGGAGCCAAAAATCGATGGCCTCTCGATGTCACTGCGTTATGAAAAAGGCGAACTTGTTACTGCGGCTACGCGCGGTGATGGAAACGAGGGCGAGGATGTAACTGCAAATATTCGAACATTAAAGGAGGTCCCTCAGAAACTTAAGGGCAACCGCATACCTGATGTATGCGAGATCCGCGGTGAAGTTTATATGCGGAAAGACGACTTTGTCAGCCTAAATGAAAAACAAAAGGAGCGAAATGAGCAGGTCTTTGCCAACCCGCGCAACTCCGCTGCTGGGTCACTGAGGCAAAAGGACCCTAGAGTCACCGCGTCGCGCCCTCTTCGCTTTTTCGCCTATGCCTGGGGCGAGATGAGCGAGATGCCCGCGGAAACCCAATCCGGTATGGCAAATTGGTTTGCGTCACGTGGCTTTAAGGTCAACCCACTTACTAAAATCTGCGACTCGATCGCAGAACTAATGTTATTTTATCAAAACATCGAAACTATTCGATCCTCTTTGAAATACGACATAGATGGTGTCGTTTACAAAGTAGATCGCATAGATTGGCAGAAGCGACTTGGTTTCGTTGGACGTGATCCGCGCTGGGCGATCGCGCACAAATTCCCGGCCGAGAAGGCAACCACCGTCGTCAAGGACATCGAAATCCAAGTCGGCCGCACCGGCTTTCTGACGCCTGTGGCCAAGCTCGAGCCGGTCACCGTCGGCGGCGTCGTGGTGCAGAACGCGACCTTGCACAATGCGGAAGAGATCGCGCGGCTTGATGTGCGCATCGGCGACACGGTGACCATCCAGCGCGCCGGCGACGTCATTCCGCAAGTGCTCGGCGTCGTCGAAGACAAACGGCCGCGCGGGGCAAAGCCCTATGAGTTTCCCAAGAAATGCCCGTGTCCGCTGCACACCGATGTGGTGCGCGAGATCATTGCCGGCGGCGCCGAAGGCGCGCGCTATCACTGCACCGGCGAATTTGCCTGCCCGCATCAGGCGATCGAGCATCTGAAGCATTTCGTGTCGCGGCGCGCCTTCGATATCGATGGCCTCGGCGACAAGCAGATCGAACTGTTCTACGAGCACGAATGGGTCAAGGAGCCGGCCGATATTTTCACGCTCGAAGAGCGCGACAAGAGGATCAAGCTCGAAGAGGTCGAAGGTTTCGGCGAGACATCCGTGCGCAACCTGTTTGCGGCAATCGCCGCGCGGCGCGAGATTTCGCTCGAGCGTTTTATCTATGCGCTCGGCATCCGCCATGTCGGCGAGACCACGGCGATTGCGCTGGCGCGCGGCTATGGCTCCTGGGACGCCTTCCATGATGCTTGCCTCCGGCTTGCCAAGAACGACGAAGACGCCAAGGAGGAAATGGACGCGCTCGACCAGATCGGCG
Source organism: Xanthobacteraceae bacterium (assembly GCA_036264635.1). Taxonomy (GTDB): domain Bacteria; phylum Pseudomonadota; class Alphaproteobacteria; order Rhizobiales; family Xanthobacteraceae; genus BOG-931. The sequence goes on from DATAQN010000048.1 coordinate 41,543, forward strand.
ACACGGTGATCGAAAGCCTGCACGATTATTTCGGCGAGTCGCACAACCGCAAGCGCATCGAGCGGCTGGCGCAACAGGTGAACATCCTCGACGCCGAAAAGCCGCGCAGCGATTCGCCGGTCGCGGGCAAAACCGTGGTTTTCACCGGCTCGCTCGAGAAGATGACGCGTGACGAGGCAAAAGCTTCCGCCGAACGGCTCGGCGCGAAAGTATCGGGCTCGGTATCGAAGAAAACAGATTACGTCGTCGCCGGGCCCGGCGCCGGCTCAAAGCTTGCCGACGCCAAGAAGCACGGCGTCACGGTGCTGACGGAAGATGAATGGGCGAAGCTCGTTCGCTGAGCTTCACCCATGCGCTTCGCTCTTGGCCCGCGCGCTTTATATTCGTCCTGTCAGCACCAAGACGAGCACGATGATCAGGATCAGTCCGAGTCCGCCGCCAGGATAATAGCCCCAGCCGGCGCTGTACGGCCATGCCGGCAACGCGCCGACCAGCAGCAGTATCAGAAGAATAATCAGAATCGTCGAAAGCATGTGTCCTCGCTTGTGCGCGATCAAAAAACAACTCGAGGAATAAACGTTCCGGATGCAAAAAGGTTTCTGTCGTGCACCGGCATGTCAAAAGACATGCCGCACTGCAATCAAACGGACTGAGTTCAGTTGCGCCTAGACCTTGATCCAATTCGATTGAATCGGATCATGGTCTAGATGTTTGCTTTTGAGCATGATCTTTTCGGAAAACCGGTTTCCACCCTCGGATCAAGTCCAAGGGCATGCTTTTCCGGATCATGCTCTAAACGGCAAGCGGCGCTGTCGCAGCGATCAACCATTCGCGCGCTTTGGCATCGAGGAGCGGCGCGATCTCTTCGCGTACGCGTACGTGATAGGCATCGAGCCAGGCGATTTCTTCAGGCGTCATCAGCGCCGGCTCGATCAGGCGGGCGTCGATGGGCGCAAGCGTCAACGTCTCGAAAGCATTGAGCGGCTTCTCGGCGCCGGCGACGGGCTTTGACTCAGTGACCAGAACGAGATTCTCGATGCGGATGCCGTAGGCATCGGTGCGGTAATAGCCCGGCTCGTTGGAGAGGATCATGCCGCGCTTGAGCGCTACATTGCCGAGCTTGGAAATGCGCGCCGGCCCTTCATGCACCGACAGGTAACTGCCGACGCCATGGCCGGTGCCGTGATCGAAATCGAGCCCCTCGCGCCAGAGGAATTGTCGCGCCAGCGGATCGAGCTGCGCGCCCGACGTGCCATCCGGAAAGACGGCACGGGCGATGGCGATATGGCCCTTGAGCACCAGCGTGAAATTCCTGCGCATGTCAGCGGTCGGCGCACCGACGGCGAGCGTGCGGGTAATGTCGGTCGTGCCGTCTTCGTATTGGCCGCCGGAATCGACGAGGAACAATTCGCCAGACGCGATCTGCCGGTTGCTGCGGCGGCTGACGCGATAATGCACGATGGCGCCGTTTGGCCCGGCGCCGGAGATGGTTGGAAACGAAACATCCTTCAGCAAACCAGTGTCGCGGCGAAAGCTCTCCAAAGCTTCGACCGCTTCAATCTCGGTCAATTGGCCGCGCGGTGCCTCGTTGTCGAACCAAGCGAGAAAGCGGGTCACTGCAATTCCGTCGCGCAACTGGGCCGCCCGCGCGCCGGCGATCTCAGCCCCGTTCTTGATCGCCTTCATCGGCACGATCGGATCGCCGCCGCGTAAGACCTTACCGCCGTTGTCGGCAATGAGCCTGGCGATGGCTTCAGGACAGATGCTGGGATCGAGCCGCACGGCGCGCTGCGCCTTGCCGAGCGCGGCAAGATCGCGTTCGAACGCGTCATTGCTGCGCACGTCGGCCAATTCCTCGAGACGATGCCGCACGTCGTTGGCGAGCTTGCGGCCATCGACATAAAGCGCCGGACGTCCGTCCCTCGGCACGATGGCGGATGCGAGCACGACCGGCGTGTGCGGCACATCACGGCCGCGGATATTGAACAGCCATGACACCGATTGCGGATCGGACACGATCAGCGCGTCGGCTTTGGCTTTCTCGATTTCGGCGCGGACACGTTTGAGCTTGTCTGAGACCTCTTCGCCGGCATAACGCAACTCATGCAGCACGACCGCCCCAAGCGGCGGCGCCGGCCGATCGCTCCAGTTGGCGTCGAGCGGATTGTCGGCGACGGCGACAAGCGTTGCCTTGGCGGCTTCGCAGGCTTTCGCCAGCCGCTCGGCGCCATCCACGGTGTGCAGCCACGGCGAATAGCCGAGCTTCGAACCACCCGGCAGATTTTCCTCGATCCATTGCGCCGGCGGATGATCGACCAGATGCTCCACCGTAAAGGCCGAGGCATCGACCTCGTCGCGCACCTGCACCAGATAACGGCCGTCGATAAAAATCACCGCGCGGTCGGCGAGCACGATGGCGAGCCCGGCCGAGCCCGTGAAGCCGGTGAGCCAGGCAAGCCGTTCGGCGCAGGGCGGCACATATTCGTTCTGATAGCGGTCGGCGCGCGGCACGATGAAGCCGTCGAGACCGCGCCGTTTGAGCTCGGCCCGCAGTGCTGCAAGCCGCGGTGCGGTGGCGCTCTTTTCGCTGCGATCCTCGAAGGATTGGAAATGGGCTTCGAACATGGTGTTCAATTTATGGTTGGCGGCGGGATTGGGCAATGTCGGCGCGGCGCATGCCGCGGCGGAGCACCAGTGTAGTCCAGCCGTCGAGCTCGATCCGGCGCTCGAGCGTCAACGGCCGATAAGCGGCGAGCACGGCATTGGCCTGCGCGTTCAATATGCCCGACAGCACGATGCGGCCGCCGGGCGCGAGAACGTGCCGGATCGGCGCGGCAAGCCGCTTGAGCGGGCCGAGCAGAATATTGGCGAAGACCAGATCAAACGGCGCGCGGCCATGAATCGCAGGCGCCATGACGCCATTCGCATGCGTAAAGGTGACGTCCGTGCCGGCGCGGTTGAGCCGTGCATTGTCGCGCGCGACATGCACAGAGGCCAAATCGATATCGGTCGCGAGCACGCGCCGCCGCAAGGCGCGCGCTGCGGCGATGGCAAGAACGCCGGTGCCGGTGCCGACATCGAGAGTGCTCTGAAGTCCATTTCCGTTCTGCTTGCAGATGCTGTCGAACGCGAGCAGACAGCCGCGCGTCGTGCCGTGGTGGCCGGTGCCGAAGGCGAGCGCGGCTTCGATCTCGATGCCGATGCGGTTTGGCGGCACGGTGTCGCGATCATGCGCGCCATGCACGATAAAGCGGCCGGCCGAAACCGGTTTCAATCCGGCGAGGCTTTCGCGCACCCAATCTTTGGCGGCGATGGTTTCCAAACGCAGCGCGCGGCCTGCTTCGGGGCCGGCGGCAACAGCGGTAAGTTCGCGTAGCCCGGCTTCGTCGGGGCGGTCACGAAAAAATACCGTGACGCGCCATTTGCTTTGCCCGGGATCCGCGCCCTGCCCTGTATCCACAAGGCTCACCGCGATTTCATCGGGCGGAAAACTCTCGGCAAGCAGATCGGCGACCCGGCGCGCCGATTGTTCATCGGTTTCGAGCACCGCCAACTGGGTTTCAGCCGCCGCAGGGAGTGGTTCCGAATTCATTGAGATCCCGGCATTTCCTAAGAATTTGCCCGCAATTCACAGGGCTGCATTGCGGCAGCCTGTGTTCTCTCAGGAGAGAAATCATTCACAGCGTCATCACCAGTTTGTTCATGGCTTTTCCACAAGGGTTTCCGCAAATATTCACGCCGCCTGCGCGCATTCGAACCGCCGTACGGTGTTCATAATAGGCGTCCATCATTAGTAATGCCGGGAGAATGGGATGATCGCCACCTATCGAGGAATTCACGTCTTCGCCGCCGCTGCCTTGGCCGCTTGCCTTGGCTTCGGCTTCGCCGCCGGTCGCGCACAGGCGCAAGCGGCGCCCGATTATGCCGCGCTTCTTGCCGCGCCCGATCGCAGCGACAATGACCGGCAGGCCGACAAGCGGCGCGATCCGCTGCCGTTCCTGCAATTCGCCGCGCCACGCCCGGGCATGAAAGTGCTCGATATGGGCGCCGGCGGCGGCTATTCGACCGAACTGATGGCGCGCGCGGTGGCGCCGAACGGCAAGGTCTATGGCCAGAACCCGCCCGACGCCAGCGATAAGATGAAGTCCGCCTTCGATGCCCGCTTGGCATCGCCGGGCATGAAAGACGCTGCCGCCGATGCGCAGCCGTTCGACAATCCGGCACCGCCCGGCGTCAACGATCTCGACTTGATCACGTTTTTGTTCTTCTACCACGACACCACCTACATGCCCGTCGACCGCGTGGCGATGGACAAGGCGATGTTTGCGGCGCTGAAGCCCGGCGGCATTCTGGTGATCGCCGACCACGCCGCCGCCGCCGGTCAAGGCACGACGGTCGGCAAGACCCTGCACCGCATCGACGAGGATACGTTGAAGCAGGAAGTCGAAGCCGCCGGCTTCAAGCTCGTCGGCGAAGGTGACTTCTGGCGCAACAGCGCCGACACCAAGGACTATCCGAGCTACAAGAAGGATGTACCGATCGACAATTTCGTGCTGAAATTCCAGAAGCCGAACTAAGAGACGGCCTTCCAGCACGGCGCCATTTTTCTGCACGATGCCTCGAGAAGCCCGCGTGCGATTTCGCCGCGGGCTTCCTTCGTTCAACGCAGGCGAAAGCACCTTCCTCATGCGTTGCGCGCAAGGCTCGGCTTGACGCCTCTCTCCACGCATCCTCTCATGGCCGGCAGCAAATAAAAGTTGTTGCGGGCGGGGAGGACTGAAATGCATGCAATAAACCGGCGCACGGCGCTGACACTGTTGGTGGCTGCGGGCGTGACGCCGCTCAAAGTCGAAGAGTCCTTGGCTGACGACTATCCGTCGCGGCCGGTCACGGTCCTCACGCCCTATGCGGCGGGCAGCGCTACGGACACCGCGGCGCGGCTGATCGGCAAATATCTGCAAGACGCGCTGGGCCAGCCCTTCATCATCGAGAATCGTGAGGGCGCTATCGGCATGATCGCCGCGGAAGCGACCGCCCACGCCAATCCCGACGGCTATACGCTGCTGCTCACCTCGAACAGTACGCATTCGGCGGCACCCGGCCTGTTCAAGAAGGTGCCTTACGATCCGATCAAGGATTTCACCCCGATCGCCCGCATCGGCAGCTTTCCCTCCTTCATCGCGGTGACCAACGACCTGCCGGTGAAATCGATGCAGGAACTGGTCGCCTATGCCAAGGCCAATCCCGGCAAGATCAATGCCAGTTATGGCAATTCGACCGGCCGCATCACCACCGAGATCTTCAAGCGGCGGCTCAATCTCGACATCACGCCGGTCGCCTATCGCAGCAATCCGGCGGCGGTGACCGATCTGATGGCTGGCCATGTGCAGATGGGCGTGCCGGATTTCTCGACCGGGCTGCCACTGCTGAAAGCCGAGAAGATCCGCCCGCTCGCCGTGCTCACCAAAGATCGCGATCCAACACTGCCGGATTTGCCGACTTTGGACGAAACCGTAATGCCCGGCTACGACCTCCTCGCCTGGACCGGCATGTTTGGGCCGGCGGGCCTGCCGCCGCAAGTCGTCGACACACTGGCGAAGCCGATGGAGGCGGCGCTGTCGAAGCCCGATGTGCGCGACCGCTTCCGCGATTCCGGCGTCGAAGTGTCCTGGATCGGTCCGGCCGGCTTTCCCGACTATGTGAAGACCGAACTGGTGAAATGGACGACGCTGATCAAAGCGGCGGGCATCGAGCCGGAGTAAGCGACACCAGTTCGGTCTTCGATCATTCACCTTATTGCAACTGGTCCTTCACCGCTTCGAGCCCGGCATTGACGCAATCGTCGTCGAAGCCCGGCGAGCCCGAGGCGCCGACGCCGCCGATGACGGTATCGCCGACCTTGATCGGCACGCCGCCGGGAATGGCGATCACATTCGGCAAGGTCACCTGCTGCCGGATGACCGGATTGCCGTCATTGAGCTTCTTGGCGTATTCCGCCGTGGTCTGCTTGAAGGTCATCGCCGTATAGGCCTTGCGCCGCGCATTCTCCATCGTATGCGGCGCGGCCTCGTCGCCGCGCATGGCGACCATCATCTCGCCGTCGCGATCGACGACGACGACGGATTCCGGATAGCCCTTGGCGGTGCAGGCGGCGATGACGGCTTCGGCAATCGTCTTGGCGAGGCTGTAAGACAGGTCCTTGTGCATGATCAGCGCCGCGTGAGCAGGTGCGGTGAACGCCGTGAGCGCACAAGCCGTGGCGGCAAAACCGACAAAGCGACCGACGGAACGAATAATCGGCATGACGTGTCCTCTCTACATTTGCGTTTGCGCATGACCTCTTCCAAAAGCGCCCCCAGGATCATGCTCTAAAAAATGCGTCCGCTGTTGTAGCCAACAACGGACGCACAAGCCTATTCCATCTTTATAAGCAGCACTGCGACGGCCGAATGGCGCGCGCTCAACAGCGCGTGATCACCACTGCCGGTAATACGACTGACCCGGATAGGGCTGCGGATATTGCTGCTGGTAGCCCTGTCCGTAATAGGCCGGCGGCGGCTGCGGCGGGAAACCGCGTTGCACATAAGCCGGACGCGGCGGCGCGTAGACCTGCTGGCCATAGGTTTGCTGCTGGCCATATGTCTGCTGCTGGCCATAGCCCTGTTGGGCGTAACCTTGCTGGCCATAGGACTGCTGGCCGTAGCCCTGTTGCCCGTAACCCTGCTGACTGTAGCCCTGCTGGCTGTCATCCGGCGCAACCGCCATCGGCCGCTGCTGTTGCGGCTGCGGCGAGTAAGCCGTCTCGTTGACCGGCAGACGCGAACGCGCCACCGGGCCGCTGTCGCCGCCCGGCGTATGGCCGGTAATGACGACCTTGGTATTGGCCATGGTCTGCTGCTTCACCAGATCGAACAGCGTGGCGGCATGATCGGGCGACAGCCGGATGCAGCCATGCGACACCGGCAGGCCGAGATGCTTCACATCGAAGAAGCCGTGGATGGCATGGCCCTTCAGGTCGATGAAGATCGCATGCGGCATGGGCGCATTGTCCCATTCCTGCGAGAAATGGTCGGCATCCATGCGGTTAGGCTTGAAGTCGCCGCTCGGCGTGTCGTAGCCCGCCCGGCCGGTCGAGACCGGCCAGTCGTAGCGCTGGCTGCCATCGACGGCGACCGTCATGTGCTGAGACGATTTGTCGATATTGATCAGGATATCGGCCCGCGCCGCGCTCGCGAAAGCAATGGTCAGAACTGTGGCGAAGACGGCTGCGGAAAGATGCCAAAAATAGAGGCGCGAAAAGGAAGCGCTCGAAGAGCAAACGGCTGTGCCGGAACGCATAGATTTACCCATAGGTAGGTCGCCCCGTCGATTACAAGTCTGGCCCTTGCTTTTGGTTCAAATCAAGACCCTTTCGGTTCAAAACGACAGCCGCGCCAATCACGTTTCGGCGAAATAGTGAATGGAATGCGGCGGTAAAAGAAAGAAAGGTGGCGCTTTACGTCATGCTCTGGTGGCCGCTGTGGCGCAGCCGACGGCGGGCGGCGGGCGAGAGTCCTTACCGACGATGTCAAAGAGCAACGCAATCTCGTAGCCCGGATGAAGCGCAGCGCAATCCGGGAACGGTGATGACGCTTGAACGCTGATCCCGGATTACGCTGCGCTTCATCCGGGCTACGAAGAAAAACAAAACAAAAAGAAGGAAGCGGAACGCCGACAGACGCAGTGTCTCATGTCGCCGTGCCAGCGGGCACAGCTGCGCGCCACGGAGAGGTCGGCTCGCGCCGACCCTCCGCTGCGGGCGCGCTCGCCTGTCGGCGTTCCACCACGGTTCTGCCCTAGAGAGTGTTCCATCCCTAGGTGCGGCCTCAGGCCATGCTTCCGGGGACTTGGAGTTAGCGCCGATCCTGTCGATCCCCATTCCTGGGGCAGAACCGACACAGTTTTTGCGGGTGTTACCCGCCTTCACCTGTCCCCGCCCAGCGAGCACCTCGCGGCCTGGTCTGTAGTGCCAGGAGACTGATGCCCGAAACCGCCCGGGTGCGGATCGTAACTCCGCCCGCGGGCACCGCACTCGCTCCGGCCCCCAGGCCTACCTCCCGTGGGCGTCCTTCACGAGCGAGATTGAATCGGTATGTAACTATAACGGTGACAAATGTCAATGGCGCGGTGACGATAGTTTTGGAAGGGCAAGCTTGCTGTTCCCCTCCCCCTTGTGGGGAGGGGCTAGGGGTGGGGGTCGGGACGCCGTGCGCAAGAGCAGACGTCTTCGCCGAGAACAATCGTCCCGACCCCCACCCCAGCCCTCCCCACAAGGGGGAGGGAGTCACGGCGGAAGTGTTTCGCCAAAGCCCTCGCGCTTGAGCCGTACGATCGCCTGATCCAGTGCGGAGAGGAACGCCGAACGGTCGCGCGGCGAAAACGGCTTTGGGCCGCCGGTGATCTCGCCTGAACTGCGCAGCGAATCCATCAGGTTGCGGGTCGCCAGCGTCATGCCGATGGAGTCTTCGCTGAACGGCTTGCCGTTCGGCGCGAGCACCGTGGCGCCCGCTTTCACGCAGCGGCTCGCCAGCGGCACGTCGGCCGTGACGACGATGTCGCCGCGCCGCGCGCACTCGGCGATCCAATTATCAGCCTCGTCCATGCCGGCGGCGACAACGACCCGCTCGATCATCTCATCGCGCGGCACCGCGATCGGTGAGTTGCTGACGACGAAGACTTTGAGCGCTGTGCCCTTGAGCAAATGGCGCTCGGCGACGCGGTAGATTTCCTGCTTTACGGGACAGGCGTCGGCATCGATTAAGAGGGTGATCATCCTGTTCGACTAGCATATGCCCGTATCGACAGGCCGTGAGAATCGCTACCATAGGTCACGGCTTCGCGGTTCATTTTTCGACCTCGTCTCGTGAATCTCGTTTCCCCGAGGAATGGATGAAAAATCGATTAACCCCGGCACCTGCCGCCGTTGTGACGCTCGCGGTCGCGCTGATGGGCGTGATTGCCGTGCCTCCTGCCAACGCCGCCGCCAGGCACCCGGGCCCCGCGCGGGCCGTGCAAGCGACGGCGCCCCGCCCGGCGGCGGAACCGATCATGGCCATCGTGTCGATCAAGAGTCAGCAGGTGACCTTCTACGACGCCGACGGCTGGATTCTGCGCGCGCCGGTATCGACCGGCACAACCGGACGCGAGACGCCGGCCGGGGTCTTTGCCGTCGTGGAGAAGAACAAAGATCATCATTCAAGCCTCTATGACGACGCCTGGATGCCGAACATGCTGCGCATCACCTGGAACGGCATCGCGCTGCATGGCGGCCCCCTGCCCGGCTACGCGGCCTCGCATGGCTGCGTGCGCATGCCTTTCGATTTCGCCGAGAAGGTGTTCGACAAGGCGCCGATGGGGATGCGGGTCATCATCGGGCCAAGCGACGTAGAGCCGGTCACGTTTTCTCATCCGTCGCTGTTCGTGCCCAAGCAGGATGCGATCGACGCCATACCGGCGCGCGCCGAAGCGCTCGGCCGCGAAGCGGACGAGGCCAGCAAAGCGGCTGCCACCGCGAAGACCGCTGCCGCGGCGGCAAAGCGCGAGGCTGCCGCGGCCTCGGCGGCAGCGCGCAGTCTCGAGTCTCTCAAGAAACGCACGGACGCCGAGCTCGCTTACGCCGAGAAGATGCTTGCTACCGCCAGGACGGACCGGGCCATGGCCATGGCCGGGGATTTCAAGCTGAAGGCCGCCGCCAAAGCCGAGCCGCTGGCCGCGCAACTCGACGCAGCCAAAGCCGACGCCAAGGCGAAGCAGGACGCCGCCGCGGCCGCGGATGCAACCGCCAAGACGGCCGAGACCAAGCGGAGCGCGGCCACCCAGGCCGCGGCGGACGCGAAGCTTGCAGGCGCGCCAGTCTCGATCTTCATCAGCCGTTCGACGCAGAAGCTTTACGTGCGGCGCGACACGCACAAGCGCATCCCGGACGGCGGCGAGATGTACGACACGAGCCTGGAATTCCCGGTCACGATCAAAGATCCCGACAAGCCGATCGGCACGCATATCTTCACCGCGGTTGCGCGCGACGGGGGAGGCACTGCGGGCGGCTTGCGCTGGACCGAAGTCACCATCGACGACGGCGACAACGCCAAGGACGCGCTTGACCGCATCACCTTCCCGCAAGAAGTGCTCGACCGTATCGCGCCCACCGCATTGCCGCTGTCCTCGATCACCATCTCGGATGAGCCGTTGAGCAGCGAAACCAACTATCGCACCGAGTTCGTGGTGGTGCTGAACAACCAGCCGCAGGGCGGCTTCGAGAATCGCGCGCGCTCGCCCGACATGGTCGCCCGCGATGACTATAGCCGCGATGAGTACGGCTATGCCTCCAGCCGCCAGCGCGATTGGTTCCCGTCATACGGCACGAGACAGTCGCCGCGCGGCCAGTCCTATTTCCCGCAGCAGCGGGGCTTCTGGAATTGGTGAGCGCGTTTCCCCGCGAAGGGGACGGCAGTGACCTCGCCGGAGCTGCGCAGCGAGTCCATTAGACCATGATTCCGGTCACGTTGAATCGGATCATGGTCTAGTTTTTTCGTTGGAGCATGATCTTCTCGGAAAACCGGTTTCCACTTTTCCGGATCATGCTCTAGGTTGCGTGTCACCAGCGTCAGGCCGTCACGCCGCCGAATTACTTTTGGCGATAGCGCGGCGAACCGCCTTCGGCTCGGCCTTGATGATCTCGATCAAAGTGCGGGCCGCGCCGGATGGCCGTCGCGTGCCAAGTTCCCACTTGCGCACGGTGCCGACCGCCGTGCCGATGACGGCGGCGAATTCACGCTGCGACAGGCCGAGCTTGTGCCGGGCCTCACGCGCATCGGTATGACGCGGTACGACGCGATGCACGACCACGTCGGCCTTTTCGCCGCGCGCATATTTCAGCGCCTCATCGAGGCTCGCGAAAATGTCATCTGCCAGCTTGTTCTTCTTCACTTTCTTTGCCATTGCGCTGCGATCTCCATCACCAGTGCTACGACTTTCTTTTTCTCCTGCGGGCTCAGGTCGGCCTTCTCATTCTTGGCGTAGATCGCCAGAAGCAGAACGGGAAATTCCGCGTTGTAGAAATAGTAGATGACTCGCGCGCCGCCACGTTTGCCGCTGCCGCCGCGCCCGACGCGAACCTTCCGCAAGCCCCCGGTGCCGGGAATGAGATCGCCGCAGGTCGGCTCATAAGCGATCAGATCAACAAACGCGTCCTGTTCGTCAGCACTTAGCAGCTCGTCCGCTCGCCGCCGATAACCGGGGAGCTCGATTACCGAAACCGGACTGCGCTGCATGATTGGCTTAGTACCCCTTTGGGGTACCGGAGTCAATCAACGCACCGGTGCCAATTTAGAATAGGAATCGGCTTTCACACCCGCTCGACGAAACTATCCACCACGCGCTTTTCGCCGGCGCGGTCGAACTGAATCGTCAGCTTGTTGCCGTCGATGGCTTTGACGTTGCCGTTGCCGAATTTCTGGTGGAAGACGCGGTCGCCAAGGTTGAAGGCGGAGACGGTGCCGGTGGATTTGGCGACGAGTTCGCCCTCGATGGTGAGCGGGATGCGGCGGGCGTTGCTGCCGGGATTCCGTGGGCCCTCACCCGATCGGGCTGCGCCCGACCGACCTCTCCCGGGGCGGGAGAGGGAAGATAAGTCGTCCGCGTCGTAATCGGCTTCCGCATCTGAAAAGCCGGCTTGCGCGAAATCGCCGCGTGACTTGTTCGCCTGCGCGCGCTGCCAGCCGGGGGTGCCGTAGCTCGAGCCGAACGATGTCGCGCTGTCGAAGCGTGAGGCGCCGTAGCCGCCATAGCCGCCGAAACCGCCTTGCGCTTCGGTCACCTCGACATTGGCTTCCGGCAATTCATCGAGGAAGCGTGATGGGATGTTGGTCTGCCACAGGCCGTGCATGCGGCGGTTGGTGGCGAAATAGATCTTGGCCCGCCTGCGCGCGCGGGTGAGGCCGACATGGGCGAGGCGGCGTTCCTCTTCGAGGCCGGCGCGGCCCTGATCGTCGAGCGTGCGCTGGTTCGGAAACACGCCTTCCTCCCAGCCGGGCAGGAACACGGTGTCGAATTCGAGGCCCTTGGCCGAATGCAGCGTCATGATGCTGACGGCGTCGGCCTCGCCGCCCTTCTCGTTGTCCATGACCAGCGAGATGTGCTCGAGGAAGCCTTGCAGGTTCTCGAAGTCCTCCATGGAGCGCACCAGCTCTTTGAGGTTCTCCAGGCGGCCGGCGGCGTCGGCGGAGCGGTCCTTCTGCCACATCTCGGTATAGCCGGACTCGTCGAGGATGATCTCGGCGAGTTCGTTGTGCGGCAGCGCATCGCGCTGCTTGCGCCAGCGGTCGAAAGATTCCAGCACCGCGCGCAGCGCGCCGCGCGGCTTGGGTTTCAGCTCATCGGTCTCGATCACGGCGCGCGCGGCTTCCGTCAGCGGCACGCGGCGCTTGCGCGCATGATCGTGCAGCAGCTGCACGGTGGCGTCGCCGAGCCCGCGCTTGGGCACATTGACGATGCGCTCGAAGGCGAGATCGTCGGCCGGCGAATTGACCACGCGCAGATAAGCCAGCGCATCGCGGATCTCGGCGCGCTCGTAGAAGCGCGGGCCGCCGATGACGCGATACGGCAGGCCGAGCGTGACAAAGCGGTCTTCGAATTCGCGCATCTGGAACGAGGCGCGCACCAGAATGGCGATCTGGTTCAGCGCATGGCCGCCGCGCTGCAACTGCTCGATCTCCTCGCCGGTGGCGCGGGCTTCTTCCTCGGAGTCCCAGGAGCCGGTGACGGTCACCTTTTCGCCCGGCACGTCGTCGGTGCGCAGCGTCTTGCCGAGGCGGCCTTCGTTATGGGCGATCAGATGCGAGGCGGCGGCGAGGATGTGGCCGGTGGAA
>DATAQN010000099.1:0-5232 GCA_036264635.1 Xanthobacteraceae bacterium
GAGCGGCGGCGCGGGCAGCGCGAATCCACGTCAAGGAGCCAGACCAAACATGCAGATGAATGACAGCCAGCGCATTCCGGCCTCGAAAGAAAAGGTCTGGGCGGCGCTCAACAATCCCGACGTCCTGAAGCAATGCATTCCTGGCTGTCAGTCGCTTGAAATGACCACGCCGAACGAGATGACGGCGACGGTGGTGCTCAGGGTCGGTCCCGTGAAGGCGACCTTTGGCGGCAAGGTGACGTTGTCCGATCTCGACCCGCCCAATTCCTATCGCATCACCGGCGAGGGAAGCGGCGGTATCGCGGGCTTTGCCAAGGGCGGCGCAACGGTGAAGCTCAGCGAGGAAGGCCCGGATGTGACCATCCTTTTTTATGAAGTCGACGCGCAGATCGGCGGAAAGCTCGCGCAGCTTGGCGGCCGCCTGATCGATTCCACCGCGAAGAAACTCGCGGGCGAGTTCTTTGCCTCGTTCGGTGAGGTGGTGGGCGGTGCCGCCGTCGCGGCCGGCTGAAATGGCCCTCCTGATCTGTGCTATTGTGCCTCGGCTCCCCAAAATGGGCGGAGCCGGCAGGGCCGGAGCACAGCATGGCACGCATTCTCATCCTGGGCGCGGGATTTGCCGGGCTGTGGGCCGCGATCGGCGCCGCGCGCAAGCGCGACGAGATCGGCTCGCGCGCCGCTGAGCTCGAGATCCTCGTGCTCGACCGCAATCCCTATCACAACATCCGCGTCCGCAATTACGAGGTCGATCTGAGCGACGTCGCGATTCCGCTTCGCGGTTTGCTCGATCCGGTCGGCGTCAAGTACAGCGTGGCCGAGGTAGCGGCGATCGATGTCGCGAACCAGCATGTCACCGTCGCGGGCGATGCGGGAAGCATCGCCTATGACCGGCTGGTGCTGGCGCTCGGCAGCGAGCTGGCGCGGCCTGCGATTGCCGGGCTCGCAACCCATAGCTTTGACGTCGACACCTACGCGGCGGCGCAAAAGCTCAACGCCCATCTCGCCTCGCTCGCCGATGCGCCGCCATCGCCGGCGCGCTCGACAATTGTCGTCGTCGGTGCCGGCTTTACGGGAATCGAAGTAGCGACCGAGATGCCGGCCAAGCTCGAGAAAGCCGGCGTCCACGGGGAGCGCCGCGTCATTCTGCTCGATCCCAATCCCGTGGTCGGCGCTACCATCGGGTCGAACGGAAGGCCGGTGATCAACGAGGCGCTGTCAGCGCTCGGGGTCGAGACGCGGCTCGGCGTGAAGGTCGAGACCCTCGATGCCGATAGCATCAGGCTCTCGTCAGGTGAGATCATTCCGGCACGGACCGTCGTGTGGTGTGCGGGCATGTGCGCGAGCCCGCTGGTTGCGACGCTGCCGGGCGAACATGAACATGGGCGTCTTTCGGTAGATCAGTTCATGCGCGTGAAAGGCTTCCCACGTGTCTTTGCCGCCGGCGATGTCGCGAGCGCGAGGCTGGACGGCGAGCATGAAACCGTCATGTCCTGCCAGTTCGCGCGGCCGATGGGCCGCTATGCCGGCCACAACGTCGTCGCGGAGCTGTTCGGCGAGCCGATGATTCCGCTCGACATCGACTGGTACGTCACCGTGCTCGACCTCGGCGCCTGGGGCGCGCTCTACACCGAGGGCTGGGACCGCAAGGTGCGCACGACCGGGGCGGCCGCCAAGATCACCAAGCAAACCATCAACCGCGAACGCATCTATCCGCCGCGCAGCGGCAGTCGCGCCGACCTCTTCGCCGCGGCAGTGCCCTCGGTGCAGGCGCCGCCGAAGACGCGGTCGTAGTTGCGCCGCTCAGACGTTGCGGAGTTGAGGCAGGCGACGCTCGTCAGCTAGAGCGGCCGATGCGTGCATGCGCGTTTGATAGAAACTCAGGACCTGCGACGGCGTCTTGGCGTCAAGACGCGCGTATTGCTGCTTCATCTCCTCGAGCACGCGGGCATTGATTTGATGATCCTTGGCGCCGAGGAACAACAGCGCCATGGTCGTTTCCCATTCGAAGCGGCAGGCTTTGCTGAGGATGAGGGTCATTTCCCGGTCGCCAAGGGCGCGCTCGACGACATTGGCCGGCAGCGAGCACAACAGCGATAACCCGACTGTCGCCTCCTCGAGCTTACGCTCTCGGGCATATCCAAGGATCCGGCTCTCGTCCAACTCGCCACGCTGGTGCAGAGCCGTCAGCGCCTTCTTTGCGGTGAAGTAGTTCTTCGTGGCAGGTCCGAATTTGGACTGCAACGATCCGGCGACCTCTGCCACGGAAGTGTGGATATAGCCTGCCAGGTCGGGACGTTCCTGCGCAAGCTTGCGCCGCACGTCGTCGGTAGCTTTTGCCACGAGTTGCTGGAAGGTCTGCCGCGGAATATCCTTCCGTAGGCCCAGTTGCTCGACGAGAATAGAATCGTTGGTCGAACGTTTGACCATCTGAAGAAAGCCGAAATCCGAGATGCAGGCGCCGTTGTTGGCGGCCACCGAAACCAGTACGTCGCGATTGCCGCGGGTCACTAGCTCATCCGTCACGGCTTCAGAAATGGTACTGCGTTTGGAGATGGCGAGCATATGCGGCAGGCCTTTGGTCCTGATGTTCTGGACCAGGGTCTTCGAATCGAGCCGCTCGCAATGTTGCAGGATTGGGCCCGCTACCTCGATCGCGTCGTCGAAGGCCAGCTTGTACAGGGCGTTGAGAGGGGCCTTTGAAACCGTCGCTAACCGCTTCGCGAGCTGCGCCCGTGTCGCAACTTCGATCGCGCTGGCCAGCCGACCGATCACCTCACCGAAGACCCAGGTTTCTTCGTCCGAGTAATGCCCAACGATCAGCATGTCGGTGGCATACCAAAGCGCCTTGGCGCGACTCTCCTCTGATCCGCGCAGGACGGCGTCGTCCAATTCCTTCAAAAATGACTTTTCCTCAAGCATCGAATCCGGGTCCTTTTGACCTTTCATTCGCAATAGGTCGAGCTCATCCCTTCTTCATACAGGCAACACTCTAAATATCCGGCTGCGAAGTAAGCCGCATTTGAACATTCGAGAGCGCGTTCGGAGCTAAAACGAGGCATGTTAAGGTTTACACAAAGTCAACTTGCAGATTTTTGATAGCGAAATGTTGCCCCGTAAACTCCCGGTGTCGCCATCTTTATGCGCCGTTAAAGTAAAGCCCACGCGCCGTTTCGCCAAAAATCTTCTCGCGCGCGGTGGCGTCGGGAATGGCGTCGACCGGTCAGTCGATCGTTGCCTGATAGCTGAACTGGACTTCGTGTCCGACAAATGGGGTGTCGCTCGCCCAGACCAGGTCTAGTTCGGCTCGAGGCCGGCCTTTTTCACCACGCCGGCCCACATGTCGGCGTCGGACTTGAGCCGCGCGCCAAGCTCCTCCGGCGTGCCCGTCACAGGTTCGCCGCCGAGCTCGACCATCCGCTTTTGGTAGTCGGCATCGGAGATGACGGCGCGGATGTTGTCATTGAGGAAGGTGACGATCTCGCGCGGCGTGCCGGCCGGAGCTACCAGCGAATTCCAGCCGTCGACCGCGGCGTCGATGCCGTTCTCGCGCAAGGTCGGCACATCAGGCTCTTGCTGCGAACGCCGGCTGCCCGATGAAGCGATGGCGCGAACCTGTCCGCTGTCGATTGCCGATTTCAGCGCGGCATAGGTTTCCACGCCGACCTGGACATCACCGCGTAACAACGCCGTCAGCACTTCCGAGGAGGTCCGGTGCGGCACGACCGTCATGGGCACACCGCTGACTGCGCGCAAGAGCTCTGCAGTCACGTTCTGAGTGCTGCCGGGACTGATGGTCGCGACGTCGAACTTCTGCGGGTTGGCGCGCGCGGCGTCGAGCGCGTCCTTCAGCGTATGCAGCGGCGAATCCGCCCGCACCAGCAGCAGTAGGTCGAACAGCGCCATGGTCGAGATCGGCGAGAACGCCGTGACCGGATCGAAGGGCATCGTTTTCAAGAGCGATTTCGACAGCACGATGCCGCTGGAGAACACAAACAGCGTGTAGCCGTCCGGCGGCGAGGCGAGCACGGCATTGGCGGCGATGATGCCACCGGCGCCCAGCCGGTTTTCGACGACGACCTGCGCGCCGATGCGCTCGGTGAGCTTTTGCCCGAGAATACGCACGGTGAAGTCGGCAAAGCCGCCGGGGCCGAAGGGCACCACAACGCGGATCGGACGGTTGGGGTAGGGCGCCTCGGCGCGGGCTCCGATGATGGATGCAACAGAGATCGCGAACGCGATCAACAGGCTCGGCGTTCTCGATAGCACCACTCCCACGCACTCCCTCTGCCACCCGTTTAGCCGGGCGGTCCATCGATCTGACCCGACTATAACAGCGGCGTAGCCTGGGTCCATGGGGCGTTATGGGCTGCCGTTTCCGACCAGCACGAACGGCGCCCATAGGCTCGGCTGCGCATTGACGCCACCTTGGCAAGCAAGGCTACGATGGAGCGGCGCAGCGCCTCGGCGCGGCCGATATCGGGATGCGCGACCATCGCGTCGTTGGTGCCGGTCGTGATCGAGACCGCCGCATCCGAGCCGACCGGCCAGTGCGAGACCAGGAGCGCACGCGTGCCGGCGTAGAAGAATGCCCGGGCAAGACCGGAGAAGGCTTCGGAATTCGCATCCTCGCCGCCGGCAGTGTCGCAGGCAGATAGCACGACCCAGTCGGCGTCGAGCCTGAGCGCCGAAATCTCTGAGGATGAGAGATAGCCGTCGTCGGCCGGCGTCGCCGCGGCCGGGGGCGTCAGGATCAGTCCGGCCTCGATCGTGCCGTGTATCTGGCCCGCCAGCGCGCCGTGGGTTGCGAAATGCAGGACGCGGTATTGTCGCAAAGCGCCGCTGTCGCTCAGCGCATTGATCCTGGTCTCGGTCGCATCGTTGCCGAGATAGACGTCACCTTTGACAGGGGCAAAGCTGTTCGCCACCGCGCAGAGTTCAATGGCGGTTTCCGGCAGCGGCATTTGTCGCTTGAGCTGATCGATGTCGGCGGCACCGCCGGACAGTGACATCAGCGAACGCAATCCCCGTTGCGCGATCTGGTTCGCCGGCGCTTGCAGGCTGGTGCAGTTCTGGAACTGGCGCGCCAGTCGTGCGCGCTCGACGTCTCCATCGAGGAGCGGGTTGCCGAAGCCGGCGAACGGCTTTGGCGCCCTGCTTGCCCCCGCAATCTGGCGCAGTGCCTTCAGGCTCGACGCCGAAGGCAGCACCGTGGTCGCAAAGCGCTTGACCAGC
>DATAQN010000205.1:0-14493 GCA_036264635.1 Xanthobacteraceae bacterium
GCGTTAGCGCGGGAGGATGAATTACAGCGTCGCAATAAACGGCACGGCGTGCGGCGCGAACAAGCCGAGAGCCATGAGGCCGAGGCCGACAAGGCCAAACGCGCCTGCGAGCCAGACCAGCGCCGCCGTGGCGGTGATGACCGCGGCGGAGGCGAGCACGATGCCGACCTGAAACGCCGCCGACGACAATTCATAGTGGTGATATTTCGCCGTCGCCAAGTCGCGCTCTTCCTCGGCGGCCTTGGCTTGTTCTTCGATCTCCTTGCGGCCCGTCTTTGCTTCGGTGTCGATTCGCTCGACGCTCTTCTTCCAGGCGTCGATCTGCTTTTGCATCGCCGCCTTTGCGGTGGGATCGGTGGCGCCGGCCGCCAGCACTGCCATTCCCTCGGCCGCGGTCGTGATCTGCGTCATACGGATATTCTTGGCCTGGAAGAAGCCCCACAGGTCCGAGGCTTCGATGTTCTTAGTCGTGACCTCCGTCTGCGCGCTCTTGCCGAGCGTCTCCGCAAAAGCCAGGAACAGCGCCAGAATGGCGATTACCAGGGCGACTTTCCTGTTAAAGCCTTCGCCGCCCTCGACGAGACCGCCCTCCTTCGCCTTCTCAATGGCTTCGCTGACTTCCGACATGACGACCCCCTCCGGATGTTGGGGGCATTTTGCCTGTCATCGCGAGGAGCGCAAGCTTCGAACCAATCCATACCTCACGGCGGTACTGGATTGCTTCGCTGGCGAGGACGCTCACGCGCGCGGATGCGTCGAGCGATAGGCCTCGATGAGGCGGTCGGTATCGACCTCGGTATAGATCTGCGTGGTCGACAGCGAGGCGTGGCCCAAAAGTTCCTGGATCGAGCGCAGATCGCCGCCGCGCGCCAACAGATGTGTGGCGAAGGAGTGCCGCAGCGCATGCGGCGTCGCCGTCTCGGCAAGCCCCAGTGCGCCGCGCAGCCGCGCCATGGCGAGTTGGACGAGGCGTGGCGAGAGTGGTCCGCCTTTGGCGCCGATAAAGAGCGGGCCATCTTCGGGCAGATCATAAGGGCAGATCGCGACATAATCAGCGATAAGCTTTGCCACCGGCGGAATGAGCGGCACCATGCGCTGCTTGCGGCCTTTGCCGATCACGGTGAGCACATCGCGCGCGCCGAATTCGCCGCGCTTTAATCCCAGCGCCTCGGAAATACGCAAGCCACAGCCATAGAGCAGGCCGAGCACCGCAGCGTCGCGCGCATGAATCCACGGCTCGCGCCCATCGCCTGCGGCGATATCCGGATCGGCAACGGCGCGTGCGCCAGACACGGCAAGCGGCCGCGGCAGGGTCTTGCCGATTTTCGGCGCCCGCACGGCCGACAGCGCACCGACCCTGCCTTTGCCGTTGCGCTCGAGAAAGCGCGCAAAGGCGCGGGTGCCGGCAAGCGTCCGCATCAGCGAACGGCTGCCGATGCCGTCGGCTCGGCGCGCCGCCATGAAGGCGCGCACGTCGGCCGGCGTCAGCGCGGCAAGGTCTTTGAGCGACGGCGCGCCGCCAAGATGCTCAGCGAGGAATGCCAGGAACTGCAGCACGTCGCGCTGATAGGCTTCGAGGGTCTTCGGCGACATACGCCGCTCGGCCCCGAGATGCTTGAGCCAATTGGCGATCTCGGCCGCGACTTTGGGGTCGATGAGGGTGAGCTCAGTTTCAGCCATTTTCTGCTCGTCCCCGCGAAAGCGGGGACCCAGGCCTTTTTCGCTGCGATCTCGGCACTAAATTCCAGCTTTCGCGGGAACGAGCGGCAAATTTAGGCCGTCCGCCTTTACCCTTCCTAAACTGCCAGGAATCGGCCCAAACTTCACCAATGGCTAAACGCGTCGTCGATGTTCTGGTCCCGGTCGCGCTTGACCGGGCCTATTCGTACCGGGTTCCGGACGGGCTTGCGCTCGCCCCGGGCGACATCGTCAGCGTGCCGCTGGGCGCGCGCGAGGCGACAGGCGTGGTCTGGGCGGAGAATCCCAAGCCCGATATCCGGCTCGACAATCGGCTCAAGGACATCGCGCACAAGCTCGATTATCCGCCGCTCCTCCCGGAACTGCGCAACTTCGTCGAATGGCTTGCGAATTACACCGTGTCGTCGCGCGGCATGGTGCTGCGCATGTGCCTGCGCATGGGCGAGCATCTGGGCGAAGAGCGCGAGCGCATCGGCGTGCGCCTCGTCGGCGCCGCACCCGCGCGCATGACGCCGGCGCGGGGCCGCGTGCTGGCGCTGCTCGAAGACGGCATGACGCGAGGCAAGAGCGAAGCCGCGCGCGAGGCCGGCGTCTCCGCGAGCGTTGTCGACGGCCTCATCGACGAAGGCACGTTGCAGACCGTGGTGCTGCCGCCCGAGGCGGTCGCCGAAAAGCCCGATCCGGACTTCGCGCAATCCGAATTTTCCGCCGCGCAGCGCGCCGCCGCCGATGCGCTCAAAGCCACCATCTCCAAGGGCGGCTATGCGGTGTCGCTGCTCGACGGCGTCACCGGCTCGGGCAAGACCGAAGTTTATTTCGAGGCGGTGGCGGATGCGATGAGAAGCGGACGCCAGAGCCTGATCCTGATGCCGGAGATCGCGCTCACCGCGCAATTCCTGGATCGTTTCGCCGCCCGCTTCGGTACCCGGCCCACGGAATGGCATTCCGAACTCACGCCGCGTCGGCGCGCGCGCACTTGGTCGGCCGTCGCCAAAGGCGAAGTGTCAGTCATCGTCGGCGCGCGCTCGGCTTTGTTTTTGCCCTATGCCGATCTCGGGCTCATCGTCGTCGATGAAGAGCACGATCCGGCCTACAAGCAGGAAGATGGCGTGCACTATCACGCCCGCGACATGGCAGTGGTGCGCGGGCATATCGCCAAAATCCCGGTCGTGTTGTCGTCGGCCACGCCCTCGGTCGAGACCGAGGTCAATGCGCGGCGCGGACGTTATGCAAGGATTGCTTTGCCCGAGCGCTTCGGCGGCCAGCGCCTGCCGTCGATCGAGCCGATCGATCTGCGCGCCGCAGCGCCGCCACGCGGACGCTTCATCTCGCCGCTGCTCGCCGGCGAAGTGAAGACCGCGCTCGAACGCCGCGAGCAAGCGCTACTGTTTCTCAATCGCCGCGGCTATGCGCCGCTCACTTTGTGCCGCGCCTGCGGCTTCCGCTTCGCCTGTCCGAATTGCGATGCCTGGCTGGTCGATCATCGTTTCAAGAAGCAACTCGTCTGTCACCATTGCGGCTTCGGCATGCCGCATCCGCACCAGTGCCCGAAATGCGCCGCGGCCGATTCCTTCGTCGCTTGCGGCCCGGGTGTGGAACGGCTCGAAGAGGAGGCGCACGAGCTGTTCCCGGAGGCGCGCGTGCTCGTGCTCTCCAGCGATCTCGTCGCCACCGTCGAGCGCATGCGTGAGGAATTCGCCGAGATCGCGCAAGGCCATTTCGACATCGTCATCGGCACACAGCTCGTCGCCAAGGGCCACAATTTTCCGATGCTCAATCTGGTCGGGGTCATCGATGCCGATCTCGGCCTGAGTAACGGCGATCCGCGCGCCGCCGAGCGCACCTTTCAGCTTCTGCATCAGGTCGTTGGCCGCGCCGGCCGCGAAGCCGGCATCGGCCGCGGCTTCCTGCAGACGCACCAGCCCGATCATCCGGTGATGCGCGCGTTGATCGCGCAGGACCGCGAGGCTTTCTATGACGCCGAAATCGAGCTCCGCGAAAGAACCCATTACCCGCCGTTCGGTCGGCTCGCCTCGATCGTTGTCTCCGGCACGGACAAGCACGATACGGCGTCCTACGCGCGCGAACTTGCGCGCTGGGCGCCGCTCAACGAGAACATGAAAGAAAGCGTGCGCGTGCTGGGCCCCGCCGAAGCGCCGCTCGCCCTCATTCGCGGCCGCCACCGCATGCGCCTGTTGCTCAAGGCGCCGCGCCAATACGATCTCTCAGCTTATCTGCGACGGTGGCTAGCGAAGGCCCCCAAACGTCGCGGCTCGATCAAGCTCGACATCGACATCGACCCGCAGAGTTTTTTATAAGACCGCCGTATGACGGAAACGATCGAAACAGTCCTGCTGCTCCTCGGCGTCCTCGTCATCGTCGCGGTTGTCGCGCGCCGGCTCGACATCGCGCCGTCTATTCTGCTTGTCGTTGCCGGCATCGTGCTCGCGATCGCGCCGGATCTGCCGCGCATCGAGCTGGCGCCGGAACTGGTGTTGCTCGGCATCCTGCCGCCGCTGATCTATTCGGCCGGCGTTGCCATGAGCTGGCGCGAGTTCAAGTTCAATTTGCGGCCGATCACGCTGTTTGCTTTTGGTGGCGTCGTGTTCACCACCTGTGCGGTCGCGGCGGCGGCTCACTGGCTCCTCGGCATGCCGTTGGCCGTCGGTTTCGTGCTCGGCGCCATCGTGTCGCCGCCCGATGCGGTGGCGCCGCTCACCATCGTGCGCCGCCTGGGCGTACCGCGCCGGCTCATTGTGGTGCTCGAGGGCGAAGGTCTCGCCAATGACGCCACCGCCTTGATCATTTATCGCTTTGCGGTTGCCGCGGTGAGCACTGGGCTGTTTTCTTTTGGCACGGCCGCCGGCGAATTCGCTCTCATCGTGGTCGGCGAGATCGCCTATGGCATCGCAGTCGGTTGGGCCAGTCTCCGGCTGCGCCGCTGGGCGAACGATCCGCGTGTCGAAATCACGCTGTCGTTGATGACGCCTTACGCGGCGTTTCTGCTCCCGCAGCAATTGGGCGGCTCGGGCGTTTTGGCCACGGTGGCGTGCGGCCTCTATGTGAGCTGGAACGGCCCGCTGCTCATTCCGGCGGCAACACGGCTCCAAGGCATCTTCTTCTGGGATTTGCTCATCTACCTGCTCGAGGGCTTGATTTTCCTCGTCACCGGTATGCAGACGCGAACCTTGTTCATCCGCATGCATGAGGTGCCCTGGCAGCATTTCGCCTTTGCGATTTTGCTGACTGCCGTCGTCGTCGTCATCGCGCGTTTCGCCTGGGTGTTTCCTGCGGTCTATCTGCCGCGCTGGCTCAGTCGGGCGTTGCGCCGGCGCGATCCTGCGCCGCCCTGGCAATGGGGCTTTCTGCTCGGCTTTGTCGGTGTCCGCGGCGTCGTCTCGCTGGCAGCCGCGCTGGCGCTGCCGTTTACGACTGCGGCTGACGCGCCGTTTCCCGATCGCGATCTCATCCTGTTCGTCACTTTCGGCATCATCGTCATCACGCTGATCGGTCAGGGCCTGGCGCTGCCCGGTGTCGTGCGCTGGCTCGGCCTCGCCGACCATGTCACCGAAGAACGTGAGCGCGAGCACAAGGCCGAGCTCGCCGCACGAGAGCAAGCTCTGAACGTTGCGCAGACGCGCTTGCAGAAGCTTATCGACCAAGGGCGCATTTCGCCCGAAGCGCATGCGATCCTGCGCGCCCATCAGGAATACCGCGTTGGACGGCTGCCGCGAACTACGCCGGATGGCACCGATGTCGCGATGGCAGCAGCGGCGCTCCGGCTCGAACTGATCGCCGCCGAACGCGAATTTATTTACGGGCTCCTACAAAGCGGCGAGATCACTGATGAGGCCCGCCGCCGCATCGAGCGCGAGCTCGACCTCGAAGAGGCGAGCATCGCCTGCAAGCGGGAAGGTGGCGAAGAGGCTCCGTTGTAAGTAACGCTAGATTTTTCGCTTGAGCATGATCTTTTCCTAGAACCGGGTTCCACCCTCGGTTCAAGTCCAAGGGCATGCTTTTCGGGATCATGCTCTAACGCCGGCCCGCGGACTTTCGCTTTGCCGCTTTGGTGCGCTTGCGCGGCGTCAGCTTCTTCCGCTCCGCAATCGCAAACGCCTTGCGTGCCCATTCGGCGAGTTCATCGGGGTCGTCATAGAGCCGCTCCGGCAGCCGCCAGAACGGCAGCGCATGTTGTTTCGGCTGTCCCGAATTCTTGCCGCGGACGTACGTGAACGGCCCGCAACCTTCGCGCTCGAAATCCGCCGTGCTTGTCTCGTCAGCTTTCAGATAAATCACCTCGCGCACGACCAGGCCGAACATGAGCCCGTCGCGGAAAATGCCGGCACCTGAAAACATGCGGCGAATAGTGACCTGGCCGAACGGAGCAAACAGGTCGTGGATGAATTCCATATCCATTGGATGGTCGGTACTTTCCTACCTCGTCATTGCCGGGCTTGACCCGGCGATCCATGCGACGTCCCGCATTATCGGACTTGATCGAATTTGTGGAGGCTCGACAGTGCGGTTTTTCAGCATGGACCGCCGGGTCAAGCCCGGCGGTGACGAGAAAAAGCTGCTCCGCCGTGGGACCGCGGCCCACATGCGGCAACAACAAGGCAGCGACAAGCGTAGCCGTCGCTCCTAAAATCGCGCCGGGGAGGGATTCGACATGAGCCTTCGCAGCATCATCTTCGGTGTCCTGGTTTTGGCCGGCGCGGCGCTTGGCGCGTCGCTGCTTGTAAGCGTGCTGTGGCCGTCCGCGCCGCAGCAGTCGGCGCGACCCGCGCTGGCCGCCATGCCGCCGTTGCAGCCGCTCACCGGCAGTTCCACCGTGCTGGCGCCGGCGGCGATCGCGCTCTCGGCGATCAGTGCGGCGCTCGATGCGCAGGCGCCGCGGAATCTGTCGGGCAAGCCGCAAAATCCGCTGTCGCAATTGCTCGCCAACGCGCAGCTCACGTTTTCCGTCAACCGCGGCCCCTTTGCGGTGAGCGGGCAGCCGGGCGCGCTGACGGTGACCACGCCGCTCACCGGCCAATTCCAGGCGGTCGGCACGATCTCGGGCGGGGTCGGCAACGGCATCGCCGCCGCCGGCGGCGCGCTGGGCAATCTGCTCGGCGGCAGCAATCTCGGGCAGCAGGTACAAAATCTGGCCGGCAAGGCCTTCGATCAGCGTGCCGACCTCCAAGGCAGCGTGACGACGACGTCACGGCCGAGCATCGCGCCGAACTGGCGGCTCGCGCCCAATCTCGCCGCGCAAGTCAACATCGCAGATGTCACCTTGCCGATCGCCGGGCTGAAACTCAGCGTCGCCAATGCGGTGAACCCGGCGCTCGACGCGATGGTGCGCCAGCAGACAGGTACGCTGGAATCGCAGCTACGCAATAATCCCTTCATCGAGACCGCAGCGCGCAGCGAATGGGCCAAACTCTGCCGCGCCATTTCGCTTGGCGCCGCCGGCCAGGGAAGCGGTCAAGCCATGCCCAATCTCTGGCTCGAAATCCGTCCGCGCCGCGCCATCGCGGCGCAGCCGCAGATCGACAATAAGGCCGTGACGCTGCTGGTCGGCGTGCAGGCCGATACGCGCATCGTGCCGAACGAAACCAAGCCGGATTGTCCGTTTCCCGCGCAGCTCGATCTCGTGCCGCAGGGCAACCAAGGCCAAGCAAGCCAAGGCCACGTCGATATCGCCGTGCCGATCGACATCCCGTTCACCGAGGTGAGCCGTCTGTTGGAAACGCAGTTCGCCGGCAAGACCTTCCCGGAGGACGGCTCGGGGTCCTTCGCGGTGACGATCAAGCAGGCGAGCATCGCTCCGGCCGGCGATCGTCTTCTGATCTCGCTCCTGGTGCATGTGAAGAAGAGCGGCTTCTTCGCGGTCGGTGCCGATGCGACGGTCTATGTCTGGGGGCGGCCGGTGCTCGATCAGGCCAACCAGATCCTGCGCTTTACCGACGTCACGCTCGATGTGAACTCGAAAGCCGCCTTCGGCCTGCTGGACGCCGCCGCAGATGCGGCCACGCCGTATCTGCAGAAAATCCTGGCGGAACGCGCGGTCGTCGATCTCAAGCCTTTCGCCGCGGATGCCAAGACGCGCATCGCCGCGGCTGTCGGCAATCTCGCCGCGCAGGCGTCGGGCGTGACCGCGAGCGCCGCGGTCAACGATCTGCGCCTGACCGGCATTGCCTATGATAACAAGACGCTCCGTATCATCGCGAACGCTGTGGGCAGCGTGAACGTTGCGATATCGTCGCTGTCGGCGCTGTGATTGTGTTGTTCACTGCGCGCGCGGCTCCTGGCGGCGCCCGGCCCAAGGTAAACCTTGTGCCGGGCATCTCGTTTTGATGGCGCGGCGCATTTGGATCGAGATGGCCGGGACAAGCCCGGCCACGACGTCTCGATAAGCTGTCGGTTTACACAACCTTGATCGGAATCTGTCCGACGAAGTCCTGCTTGCCGATCTCGACACCACAATGGCGGAGGATGTCGTAGGCCGTCGTGCAATGGAAATAGAAATTCGGCAGCACGAAGTGGTTGAGATAATCGTCGCCCTTCATGTAGCCCTTCTTCTCGGGGCCAAGCGGAAAGACGATCTCGCGTTCGGCTGCAGCATCGATCGCCTTGTGGTCGAGGCCCTTTACGAAGGCGATCGTCTTGGTGATGCGGTCCTTGAGCTCCCCGATCGTCGTCTCGGTGTCCGGTACGCTCGGCGGCTCGACGCCCGCGAGCCGCGCCGACCCGCGTCGCGCCTGATCGGTCGCGATCTGCACCTGGCGGGTGAGGTCGAACATGTCTGGGGCGAGCCGGGTGCGCAACAGCACCGCCGGATCGATCTTTTTCGTCGTGGCGAAGGCCTCCGCCTTGTCGAGAACGGCGGAGAGGGAATTCAGCGTGATCTCAAAGGTCGGTAGCGAGCTTTGCGTCATCGTTTGCGGCATGGCGTTTCCGTGACAGTTGGTTTGCGATGAATGTGTGGTTTGCGATGAATGTGCGGCCGGAAGGCGGGAAGACGGGGCCGCAAGGCCGATATGGTTCCACTGCGGCCGGTCCGCAAGAGCGCGCTCAGGGCGATGGCGCCTCCGCGTCGGCCTATGGGCCCGGTTTGGATTGCCGAATCGAGTAGCGCAGCAGCGCATAGAGCGAGCCGCCGGTGATCGCACCGAGCACATAGACGATGGCGACGACAAGCGCGAGCGGTGCGCGGATGCGCAAGCCGAGAAACGCCATCGTGACCGAATCGAAATTCTGCAGCACGAAGATCAGCGTCGCGGCCACAAAAACGACGACGATCGCGAGATAGAACCAGCGCATTGCGGTCTCCTGTCGCGCCCTCCCGTTAGGGCTCCCGTTGGGTCTCCGCTCCGCTACGCCTTCTGCGGCAGCATCCGATCCTCGACCTTGAAATATTTTCGGGCATGCGCCACGAGCGCGCCGTCGCTCGGGTGATCGACGGTTTCGATACCGTCGATGATTTTCATCAGTTGCGGCTCATGCGCGCTGATATGTTTGACCAGCTCGGTCTTGGCATTGGCCGGCCCGGTGATGAGAACAGCGCCGGCATCGGCGATCGCTTTGGCGACCGCGTCGAGGAAATTCTGATCTTCGGCCGCATGACCCGCGCCGATCGAATTGGCTTTGTGATGAATATGCACGTGTGGGTTGTCGGGATGCAGGACCAGTTTCTCGACATCGTCTGGGCTGAAGCGAAAAATCCGCGCCTCGTGGTGATCGATCCAGACGACGGCATGGAAGTGATGCTGGTTCATGAGGCGCTCCTTCAAACGGCTGGTCCGGCATTTATCCGCGCCGCCATATGTTCCACCGCGGCTGGGTATTGCAACACGTTACAACGATGCCGCGCATTGCTGCCCTGACGACATCTGGCTTCGCGGGCACTAAGTCACATATTATAGCTCATAACTGCGGGGGTCGTCCCGTCGCATAGTCCAGCGTGCAAATTTTGGCGTGAGGGAAGCAAGCATGTCGTCTGCGTCTAAAAGGCCCCGCTTGTTTCCGTCGCCCATGAAAGCCCGCAACATCAAGACGAACGGCGCGACAATTTATGTTCGTGCCGGAGGTAGCGGGCCTGCAGTCACTCTGCTGCACGGTTTCGGCGGCACCGGCGACATGTGGGCGCCGGTCGCGGAGGCGCTCGTCGACCGTCATGCCGTCGTCGTGCCCGATCTGCGCGGCGTGGGACTCTCCTCCCGCGCCAAGGGCGGCTATGACAAGAAAACCCAAGGGCGCGATATCGCCTCGGTGCTCGATCGGCTGAAGATCGAAAGCACGGCGCTTGTCACCCACGATATCGGCAATATGGTCGGTTACGCCTTTGCCGCGCAATTTCCGGCACGGGTCACGCGCTGGGCCGTCATCGACGCGCCGCTGCCGGGGATCGGGCCCTGGGACGAGCAGTTGCGCAATCCGAAAGTCTGGCATTTCAATTTCCGCGGGCCTGATGTCGAGCGCCTGGTCAAAGGCCGCGAGCGCATCTATCTCGACCGTTTCTGGAACGAGCTGTCGGCCAATCCGAAAAAGATCGACGAGGCGACGCGGCGGCATTATGCGCGGCTCTATGCTCGCCCCGGCGCCATGCATTGCGCCTTCGAGCAATTCGCCGCTTTCAAACAGGATGCCGAGGACAATCAGGTCTTTGCCGCGAAAGGCAAGCTGATCATGCCGATCCTCGCCCTTGGCGGCGACCATTCCTATAAGACGCTGATGGCCGATATCATGCGGTTCGTCGGCACCGACGTCACCGGCGGTGTCGTCACAAATTCAGGTCATTGGGTGATGGAAGAAGAGCCGCGGCAGACCACGGCAGCAATCGTCGATTTCATCACCGAGACATGAGTTTGGTGAACAAGACTTTTTTCGGGCGAGGTTTTTAGCATTTCGAAATGACCTAGTGAGGAGACGACAATGTCACTGCTTGCAATTCATGTTGGCTTGAGTCTGGTCGGTATCGTGTCGGGCCTGATCGTGCTTTACGGTCTCCTGACCGGCCAGGCGCTCGGGGGCTGGACAGGGCTGTTTCTTGCGACCACGATCTTGACCAGCGCAACGGGCTTTCCGCTCGCGCCCTTCGGCTTCGATCCGCCGCGCGCCATCGGTATCTTGTCACTGATCCTCCTGGCGATTGCGGTCGGCGCTTACTATCTGTTTCATCTCGCCGGCGCTTGGCGCTGGGTTTATGTCGTTACCGCGATGACGGCGCTTTATTTGAATTGCTTCGTTCTGGTCTTCCAGGGCTTCCTCAAAGTCCAGGCGCTGCATGACCTGGCGCCGACCCAGTCCGAGCCGCCGTTCCTTATCGCCCAAAGTGCCGTGCTCATTGTCTTTGTCGTGCTCGGCTTCTTGGCCGTACGCAGATTCCACCCCAAAGCAGCCTGAGACCTAATCAGGGGTTTGTGCGTTATTCCCTCCGCAATGACGTCATTTTTGCCAGCAACGAAAGGATAAGCCCATGAATGCCAAGTCCGTGCGACCCGCACTCGGCACCCCGACGGACCTCAAGGACAATGCCGTCGGCGATATTTCCGGCGCGCTGCGCATCCTGCTTGCCGACATGTTCGCGCTTTACATAAAGACCAAGAATTTCCACTGGCACATGTCCGGCCCGCATTTCCGCGACTATCATCTGATGCTTGACGAGCAGTCCGAGCAGATTTTCGCTACCACGGACGACATCGCCGAGCGGGCCCGCAAGATCGGCGGCACCACGATCCGCTCGATCGGCCATATCAACAAGCTCAAGCGCGTGCTCGACAACGACGCCGATTTCGTCACGCCGCTCGACATGCTCGCTGAGCTGCGCGACGACAACAAACAGCTGACCGCCCATATGCGCGAGGTCCACGACCTGACCGACGAGCACGGCGACGTCGCGACCACGAGCCTGCTCGAAAATTGGATCGATGAATCCGAGCGGCGTACCTGGTTCCTGTTCGAAGCTTGCCGGACCGAGCAGGAGCCGCGCTGAGACTTGCAGCAGGGCGGTCGTCATGCCCGCCATAGCCGTTCGAAGAACGGCGTTGCTTCGCTTGCCTATGTCGCGGGCATGCACGTCTTTAAGCAGTGTCGGAACAAAAGGCGTGGGTGGCCGGAACAAGTCCGGCCATGACGGCTGTCACCTGCTAATCCGCTTCGGTCTCAGGCACGGGAACGTTGAAGCCGTTCAACGTCACCGAAACGAGACAATAAAGCCCGACCAGATAAATCAGCTCGGCGGCGCCGTGCTGGCCGAAGGCTTTCACCGCTGCACGGTAGCTCAGTTCCGGCAGCGTGCCGTGATGCAAAAGCGACGAGGCGACGTCGTAAGCGATGGCCTCTTCGTGCGTCAGGTCGGCCGGCCGCTGTCCGGAAACGATCGTGGCGAGCTTGTCGTCGGACAGGCCGCGCCGTTCGGCGGCGATGACATGGGCGTAAAGCTCATAGGAAGAATGAAAGGCCGCGCCGGTGACCAATATCGCCACCTCGCGCACCGTGCGCGGCAGCGACGGCGATACCGACAGCGCAAGCGTCAGATCCCAGATCGGCTTGCCGAATTTCGGTTCGTGCAACCAGGGATTCCACGGCCCCATCAAGGCGCCGTTCTTGGCGATGGTGGCAAAGCCCTGAAAGTTCTTTTCGATGCCGGCTTTCATGTCCTGGTAGATCGGACGCTGCTCGGCGGTGAGGGCGGCGGGATCGATCAGCGGCAGGCGCATAGTGCTTCTCCTCCTTGGAGCAAGGGGTCCCCAGCACCGGCCATATTGCGATGAAATTGTAGCTCTAGCGCGACGGTCCCGGGCGCTTAAGCGAACCGCGCTCGCGACCGTTCGCGCGCCTTTGCCGCTTCGACCTCGCGGTCCTTGGCCGGGCTTGATGTTTCAAGCGCGCCAAGGAGCCGGCGCGCCGCATCCGCGACTTCCTCCACGGCGCGGTCGAACGCCGCCGCATTGCCCTGCGACGGCTTGGCGAAGCCGCTGAGCTTGCGCACGAATTGCAGCGCGGAAGCACGGATTTCTTCTTCCGTCGCCGGCGGCTCGAAATTGAACAGCGTGCGGATGTTGCGGCACATGGCGGCACTCCACTTATCGATCATTCCAGGGCGCGCGAAGCGCGCCCGGAATAGTGCGATTACATAAACGCCTGTATCCCCGTCTGCGCGCGGCCAAGGATCAGCGCGTGAATGTCGTGCGTGCCCTCGTAAGTGTTCACCGTCTCGAGATTCGAGAGCACGCGCATCACGTGATATTCCTCGGAGATGCCGTTGCCGCCGTGCATGTCGCGCGCCATCCGCGCGATATCCAGCGCCTTGCCGCAATTATTGCGCTTCATGAGCGAGATCGAAGGCGGCGACGCCTTGCCTTCGTCGATCAGCCGGCACAGCCGCAACGCCGCGTGCAGCCCGAGCGTGATCTCGGTCTGCATGTCGGCGAGCTTTTTCTGCACCAGCTGATTGGCGGCGAGCGGCCGGCCGAATTGTTTGCGGTTGAGCGCGTAGTCGCGTGCCCGGTGCCAGCAGAATTCGGCCGCCCCCATCGCGCCCCAGGCAATGCCGGTGCGCGCCATATTGAGGCAACCGAACGGACCGGCCAGCCCGGATACGTTCGGCAGCAGATTCTCTTCCGGCACCACCGCGCCATCGAGCACGATCTCGCCGGTGATCGAAGCACGCAACGACAGCTTGCCCTCGATCTTTGGCGTGGAAAATCCCTTGGTGCCCCGCTCGACGATGAAGCCGCGGATCTTGCCGTCGAGCTTGGCCCAGACCACCGCAATATCGGCGATCGGCGCATTGGTGATCCAGGTCTTGGCGCCGGTGAGGCTAAAGCCGCCCGTAACCTTTTGGGCGCGTGTGATCATGGAGCCGGGATCGGAGCCGTGATCCGGCTCGGTGAGGCCGAAGCAGCCGACGATCTCGCCCTTGGCGAGCTTGGGCAGGTATTTCTTGCGTTGCGCCTCACTGCCGTAAGCGTAGATCGGGTGCATCACTAGCGAGGAAATCACCGACATCAGCGAGCGATAGCCGGAATCCGCCCGTTCGACCTCGCGCGCGATCAGCCCATAGCAGACATAGTTGAGGCCGGCGCCGCCATATTCCTCGGGGATGGTCGAGCCGAGGAGGCCAAGCTCACCCATCTCCTTGACGATGGCCGGGTCATATTTCTCGTCGCGATAGGCGGCGATCACCCGCGGGAACAATTTCTCTTGCGCATAATCGCGCGCAGTGTCGCGCACCATGCGCTCTTCCTCGGATAAATCCCCCTCGAGATCGAGCGGATCGTCCCATTTGAACGCGGCGTCCTTGATCTGGGTCGCCTTCGATTCGCGCTTTTCCGCCGTTTCGTTGCTCTTCTCGGCCAATTGCGACATGGGGGGTCTCCTGTGGGGTCTTCTGGGCGCTTCCGCACTGTCCGAATTATTTCAATCTTAAAGCATTTTTTCAAGCGGGTCTGGATCGATACTGCGGGTCCGGATCGGTTCTATTGTACTCCACATATTTGTCCCGGTAGCCTCAACTTCACCCCCATGGTGTGTTCCTCCAGCTCCTCGGCAGTTGCCGCCAGAGCGCGATTTAGCTATCTAGACGCCCGCCGAACCGGCTCCGCGCGCCCGTAGCTCAGCTGGATAGAGCGTTGCCCTCCGAAGGCAAAGGTCAGAGGTTCGAATCCTCTCGGGCGCGCCAAGAAACCCATGTGCACAGTGGTTTCTTCGATTTTAACCCTGTTGTCAATTACTGTTGTCAGTTCGGTGGTGTCAATCGCTGTTGTCAGTTATGTTTTGGGCTTGCTCTTTAGAGTGAGTCCACAT
>DATAQN010000022.1:0-28683 GCA_036264635.1 Xanthobacteraceae bacterium
TGATTTCCTGTCCGGTCTGTTCCTCGGCGTCGGCATTCGTCTGGTCGATTTCAAGATGGAGACCGGCCGGCTGTGGGAAAACGATCTGATGCGGATCGTCGTTGCCGATGAGATTTCGCCCGACTCCTGCCGGCTGTGGGATATCAAGTCGAACGAGAAGCTCGACAAGGATCGTTTCCGCCGCGATCTCGGTGGGTTGCTTGAAGCCTATACCGAAGTGGCGAAGCGCCTCGGCATCATGAACGAGGGCGAGCGGCCGCAGGGCACGGGGCCGATTCTGGTCAAAGGCTAGGTCCCAAAGTCCATCGTGCGAGCGCGGACATGCGGAACGACTTGACCATCGGCCTCGTCGTTCCAACCGCGGAAGATGCGGTTCCGCCGGAAGGCCCAGTCATGTATCCGGGCGTGCGCTTTATTGCGCGCTCGGCGCGGGTGAACGACCTGACGCCGGCCGGTTACGATCCGGCCTGGGATGCGATCCTGCCGGCGGTTGACGGTCTCGTCGCACAAGGCGTCGATGCCATCATGGTGGCGGGCACCTCGCTGACCTTCTACCGCGGTCCGAAGGCGCACCAGGAATTGCTTGCACAACTGCGCCAGCGCACGCATCTCCCGGTCTCGACCATGAGCCAATCTATTCTCGACGGGCTTAAGGCTGTCGGCGCCAAGCGCGTCGCGGTCGCCACCGCCTATACCGACGTCGTGAACCGGCGTTTGAAA
This sequence comes from Xanthobacteraceae bacterium, assembly GCA_036264635.1. GTDB lineage: Bacteria > Pseudomonadota > Alphaproteobacteria > Rhizobiales > Xanthobacteraceae > BOG-931. Next base: position 721 of record DATAQN010000022.1, read on the forward strand.
GAGCTTCTGGCGGCAGCCGATATCGATGTGCTGGCGCTGACCTGCTTCAACATCGTCGAATTCGGCGAGCCGCATAAGAAAACATCGGCCGATATCATCGCGCTCGCCGAAAGCGCGGCCGAAGCTGCGCCCGGCGCGGAGGCGATTCTCATCTCGTGCGGCGGATTGCGAACGCTCGACGTGGCGCGGCCGCTCGAGGCGAAATTCGGCATCCCGGTCGTCTCGTCGGCGACGGCCGCGTTCTGGGCGGCAATGCGGCTTGTCGGTGACAGCGGCCATGTCGCAGGTTACGGCCAGTTGTTCGAACGCTCCGGCCCCGCTGTGCATTAACCCGTTGCGGGCGGCACGGCCTGTTTTCCTGGGCCATTGCATAGAGTTCCAACAGCGGTCGACAGCTATGAAAAATCTCATCTTCGCGGCGGCCCTTTGGGCTGTGGCGCCAGTGCTTCCTGCGGCTATGGCGCAGACTCCGAACCACGATGCTCCGGCAGGCCCTGCGCCCGACACGGCTAATCCGGCACCTTCCAGTCCCGGCACAGCCAATTCGCCAAATGGAGCCAATCCAGTTCCCCCCTTGAAACCGGGGGGCGTGCGCATCATCACGCAGGCGCCGGAACCCGAAAAATGGGACGGGCAAAAATCGGCCAATGGGATGGAGCGGCTGTTCAAATGCAAGGCACTGGCCTGTTCCGACAGCGAAACCGTCGCAATCGGGTTCTCGAGGAGCCCAACCCGCCATCCCGATCCGCAGGCGCTCGATAAGCTTGCCAAAGTCGATCTGCCCAAGAGCATCCGCGCGGCGCATGCAGCCCACGAAGCCCCCACGAATGGCGTGGATAACGTGGACACTTTGTCGTCCAAGTCGGCGGTTCTGAAGGCCTATCCGGCAGTCATCAACGAGAGCAAATTCACGCGAGCCGAATTGGTGACTTACATCGACACTGCCCTGATCTTCGCCGGACCGGTCATGATCCGCGTGGAATCGGCCTCGCAGAACCGTGATCTGGCGCAGAAGTCGTTGAACGACTTTGTCGAGGTCATGAAGATCGAAGAGGGACCTCCGCCGCCACCTGGGACGCAAGAGCCGGGGGACCTTCCCGCGACGTCCGGCAAGGCGGAACCGCTCTGATCCGGCAGCCGAATCCAGGGCATTTGCGCCCGGTTGACCCGCGCAATGGCCGGCGTGCATGAGCGCATTCCGGCGGTTGCGGTCGTACCGATTCATCCATATTGAAGGGGGTGAAACCGCCGACGCGAGAGCAGTGTGCCATGAAGGCCCGTGTGACCGTTACGCTGAAATCGGGGATTTTGGACCCCCAGGGCAAGGCCATTGAGGGTGCCTTGAGGACGCTCGGCGTGAACGGCGTCGCGAGCGTGCGCCAGGGCAAGGTTTTTGACATCGAGATCGAAGGCGGCGACCGCGCCCAGGCCGAGGCGGCGCTGAAAAGCGCCGCCGAAAAACTCCTCGCCAACACCGTGATCGAGAATTATCGCGTCGACGTCAGCTGATGAATGGGACCGGCACTAGAGCATGATCCGGAAAAGCATGCCCTTGGACTTGATCCGAGGGTGGAAACCGGTTTTCCGAAAAGATCATGCTCCGACAAAGAAACTAGACCATGATCCGGTTCAACTTGATCAGATCATGGTCTAGAGCATTTTCAGGAAAAGTAGATGTCGGTTTTCCATAAGAAAATGCGACACAACAAAAAGCTCTAGCCGGCCTGGATGAAAATGAAATCAGCCGTCGTGGTCTTCCCCGGCATCAATCGCGAGCGCGACATGGCGCGCGCGCTGCGGCTCATCTCCGGCCAAGAGCCGGCGATGGTGTGGCATGCCGATACGGCACTGCCGGCCGGCACCGATCTTGTCGTGCTTCCTGGCGGCTTCTCCTATGGCGACTATCTGCGCTGCGGAGCGATCGCGGCGCGGGCGCCGATCATGGACGCGGTGCGGGCCTTTGCGCAGAAAGGCGGGCTCGTGCTCGCGGTTTGCAACGGTTTCCAGATCGCCTGCGAAGCCGGTCTTTTGCCCGGCGTGCTGATGCGCAATGCGCAGCTGCGCTTCATCTGCCGCGACGTCTATCTGCGCATCGAGCGCTCCGATACGCCGTTCACCCGTGGCTACAACGCTGGCCAGGTGATCCGCGTGCCGGTCGCCCACGGCGAGGGCAATTACATCGCTGACGGTGAGACCATCGCGCGGCTCGAAGGCGAGGGCAGGGTGCTATTCCGCTATTCTTCGCCGGACGGCATTATCGACCCGAACTGGAATCACAATGGCGCCTTGAACGGCATTGCTGGCATCATCAACGAGCACGGCAACGTGCTCGGCATGATGCCGCATCCGGAAAATCACGTTGAGGCCATGATGGGCCGCACCGACGGCCGCGGCCTGTTCGCCGGGCTGGTTGATCATTTCAAGCGCGCGGCGTGAGCATGATCCCGAAAAGTGGGAACCGGTTTTCGGACAAGATCATGCTCAAGCGAAAATTTAGCGGCGCTGCTCCGAGGCTTCCATGCAAATCGGACTAATCCTGCTCCTGATCGAGGTCGTGCTGCTTGTTCATGCGGCGAAGACTGGCCGGTTCATGCCATGGGGTTTCATCATTTTTTTCCTGCCTGGTATCGGGTCGCTGGCCTATGTGCTGGTCGAACTCGTTCCCGAGTGGTTTGGCAGTGTCAAAGGCCAGCAGGCACGGGCACGTATGGTCTCAACGCTCGATCCGGGCCGGCGCTATCGCCAGCTCGCCGACCAGCTTGAAGTCCTTGATACGATCGCAAACCGCTCCGCACTTGCCGAGCAGTGCCTTGCGCTCGGAAAATTCGACGAGGCTTTGCAGCATTATCAGCACATCCTGTCGCTACCGATGGGCGACGATCCGATCTACGTGCTCGGCAGGGCGCGTGCGCAATTCGGTCTCGGCCGCTGGGATGACGTGATCGTCTCGCTCGATAATCTGCGTTCGCGCTGGCCGGATTATCAGTCTGCCGAAGCGCATCTGCTCTATGCGCGCGCCCTCGAAGGGAGCGGGCGCACCCAGGATGCGCTCGCCGAATATCAGGCATTGGCCAATTATTACCCGGGCGCGGAAGCGCGCGTGCGTTACGGACTTTTGCTCGACAAATCCGGGCGGCAAGCCGAAGCGAAAAACGTGCTTGGTGAAGTCCTGACCCAGCTCAAGCGCGCGCCCCAATATGTGCGGCGCGCACAAGCCGAATGGATTGCGCTTGCCGAGAAGGCCATGCGCGGCTGAGCAAGAGCGCGGTGCGCTTAGAGCATGATCCGGAAAAGCATGCCCTTGGACTTGATCCGAGGGTGGACACCGGTTTTCCGAAAAGATCACGCTCCATCAAAATGCTGGAGCGACAATCGATTCAACATAAAACAATTTCGCTCTAGGCCTGCGGCGCGGTGAGCGCTGCTTTTATCAACGGCAGGTCTTCCACATAGATCGGCGCGCCAAGCTCCGGCTCTGCCGGCACGTGAAAGTCCTGATCCCAGCTCGGATATGTGTAGTATTTTGCTGTGATCCGCTGCGGCGTCACCTCGAGAAGCGCGAAAGCGTGGTCGTAGAATTTCTGCAGATGCGACCGGTAGTTCGAGACTTTGAGCCGCTTCATGTCTTTCATGAAAACCGCCGCTTCACTGCCCTTGCTGATCCCATAGGGATCTTGTGAAACGGACTCTTCATAAGCGCTGCAGCCGACGAGGCGCCCTTTGCGTAGCGGCGGCTTCCCGGTGAACGGCAAATTGTCTTCGAACAAGATCAGGCAGTGCTCGTGACCCCAGAACCACGCCGCAACACGATCGAAATATGGATGAAAGACCTTTTGCAGCTTGGCATTCATGTAGGGCAACCTGCCGCTTTGATGCAGCACTTCCTTGGCTGAGACCAATTGGTGGTGTGAGAGCAGCACCGTCGTGCCGGCAAAATTCTCGAGCTTGTCGTGATGCCAGGCGATCTCGCTATGAACCAGGCCAGGCGCCGCCTGATTGATCGGGTCGCGGTCGTTGTAGCCGGTATCCATGCCGAGAAATTGCCAGTGGTCGTCCGCGGTGCGCAGACAAAAATAGCCCGCCTTTTGTTCGCAGCTTGGCAGCGATGAATTCACCCGCCCAAGCATTTCGTAGAAGCCGCGCCCGCCGGAGTAATAGTCGTGATTGCCTGGCAGGGTAAAAAACGGCGGCCGCGGGATTTTCAGTTCGGCCACCAGCGCATCAAGGACATTGAGCACGTTCTGCTCGCATTCGATGCGTGTGCCGGAATAATAAACGTCGCCGAAATGGATGATCGCATCGGGACGAAGCTTTTTCAGCGCCTGGCGCAGCAGGGCGACATTGTCCGTCATATGCGTGGCCCAGTCGCCGATGAGCAGCACCTTGCTGGTAGCCGGCAGCCGGTAGTCGATCACGCCAAAGGAGAGCGACGCCGGCTTTTGTTTCCTCCAGTCGTTGTATTGCGGAAAGCGGGCCTCGAAGGAGTAGCGGAAATATTGGATGAGGCAGCCGAGCCAACCGCGCCAATCGAGCACGCCGTATCTGGCGGTCAAACCGCGGATATATTCCTTCGCCGTTGCTTCGGCTTCTTCGACTGCGGGCGGCAGCGTTTGACCGGGCGTCGGCGTCTCGGACGGGGATGCGGTCTCACGCGGCGGCTTGCGTCCTGTCGGGCTTCCGCGTCGGTTCCGCGCCGTGCGCCAATCGTCGACATTGTCGTATATCGCCGATTGCCAAATCGATGTGTTTCGATCGCGGACCGGCGGCTCGTGACGCATCGTTGTTCCCGTCATCGGTTTGGCAACCGAGCCCGCAATCGGAGGTAGCAGGCGGGCCCGGTTTTCGGTAATCCACCGGTACTGTATTTCAGAGCCGAGGGAATCCATCTATCTGACAAGCCACGAAGGCCGCATGACGGCCATAACCCCGGATCAAAAGCCCTTTTGATGACTTCCAACGAGCCCGCCATTACCCCCGAACTCGTCGCTCAGCACGGTCTCAAGCCGGATGAATATGATCGCATCTTGAAGCTGATCGGTCGCGTGCCGAGCTTTACCGAGCTCGGCATCTTCTCGGCGATGTGGAACGAGCATTGCTCCTATAAATCCTCGCGCATCCATCTGCGTACGCTGCCGACCAAGGCGCCCTGGGTGATCCAGGGGCCGGGCGAGAATGCCGGCGTGATCGACATCGGCGACGGGCTCGCCGTCGTATTCAAGATGGAGAGCCACAACCATCCGAGCTATATCGAGCCCTATCAAGGCGCTGCCACGGGTGTCGGCGGTATCTTGCGCGACGTCTTCACCATGGGCGCGCGGCCGATCGCCTGCCTCAACGCACTGTCCTTCGGCGATCCCAAGAATCCGAAAACACGGTCGCTGGTCGCCGGCGTCGTCGCCGGCATCGGCGGTTACGGCAATTCCTTCGGCGTGCCGACGGTCGGCGGCGAGGTGAGGTTTCATTCCCGCTATGACGGCAACATCCTGGTCAATGCCATGGCGGTCGGTCTCGCCGAGACGGACAAGATCTTCTATTCGGCAGCTTCCGGTATCGGCATGCCGATCGTCTATCTCGGCTCCAAGACCGGCCGCGACGGCATCCACGGCGCCACCATGGCGTCGGCTGAATTCGGCGCCGACGCTGAAGAGAAGCGCCCGACGGTGCAGGTCGGCGATCCGTTCTCGGAAAAGCTCCTGCTCGAGGCCTGCCTCGAGATCATGGCCAAGGGCTGCGTCATCGCCATCCAGGACATGGGCGCGGCGGGCCTGACGTGCTCGGCCGTGGAAATGGGCGCCAAGGGCGATCTCGGCGTCACGCTCGATCTTGATACCGTGCCGTGCCGCGAGACCGGCATGAGCGCCTACGAGATGATGCTCTCGGAGAGCCAGGAGCGCATGCTCATGGTGCTCAAGCCCGAGAAGGAGAAAGAGGCCGAGGCCATCTTCCGCAAATGGAGCTTGGATTTCGCCATTGTCGGCGAAACGACGCCGAGCAAGCGCTTCGTGGTCCGGCACGGCGGCGCGGTGATGGCGGACTTGCCGATCAAAGAGCTCGGCGACGAAGCACCGGTTTACGACCGGCCGCACAAGGCCGGCCCCAGCCTGCCGGCAATCGACGCGGCTTCGGTCAAGCCGCCCATGAGCGCTGCCGATGCCTTGGAAAAGCTGATCGGTTCGCCGGATCTTTGCTCCAAGCGCTGGGTCTGGGAGCAATATGACCACGTCATCCTCGGCAACACCGTGCAGCGGCCGGGCGGTGACGCTGCGGTGGTGCGCATCAACGAAGGGCCCAAGGCGCTGGCGCTGACGTCTGACGTGACGCCGCGCTATTGCGAGGCCGATCCGTATGAAGGTGGCAAGCAGGCGGTCGCTGAAGCCTATCGCAACATTTCGGCGGTCGGCGGCAAGCCGCTTGCCGTCACCGACAATCTCAATTTCGGTAATCCCGAGCGGCCGGAGATCATGGCGCAGCTCGTCGGCTGCATCCGTGGCATCGGCGAGGCCTGCAAGGCGCTGTCGTTTCCCGTCGTCTCCGGCAACGTGTCGCTCTATAACGAGACCAAGTTCGTCGGGGAAGATTTGGGCCGCGCCATCCTGCCGACGCCGACCATCGGCGGCGTCGGTGTGCTCGATGAATTCACCAAGTCCATGACGCTTGCTTTCGCTGCCGAAGGCGAAGCGATCATGCTGATCGGCGAGACACGCGGCTGGCTCGGCCAATCCCTCTACCTGCGCGATATCTCCGGGCGGGAAGAGGGCGCGCCGCCGCCGGTCGATCTCGCTGCCGAGCTGCGTCACGCCGAATTCGTACGAGGCCTGATCCGCGACGGCCTGGTGTCGGCGGTCCATGACGTTTCCGACGGCGGCCTATTGGTGGCGCTCACCGAAATGGCGATGGCATCCGGGATCGGCGCGGTGCTTGAAGCGCAGACCAACGTGCCCGCACATGGCTTCTGGTTCGGCGAGGACCAGGCCCGCTATGTCATGACGGCGCGCAATTCGGAGCCGATTGCCGAGCGCGCGAAGGCCGCAGGCGTACCGTTTGCACGGCTTGGCGCCACCGGCGGCCGGGTTCTCGCGGTTGCCGGCGAGCGGCCCTTGCCGGTCGACGAGCTGAAAGCGCGTTCCGAGAACTGGCTGCCAGGCTATATGGCCGGCGCCAGCTAGAGCTCATCCAGCTCGAGCTTATCGCGCGGCGCGGGCGAGCGCCTGGTAGCACTGCGGCGACAATTGCTGGGCATGATCGGCGAGGCAGGTCAGAATGCGCCCGCCGCCGAGCGGCACGTCAGCGCATAGTGTCTCGTGTTCGGCGCGGCACATCGCCAGAATCCCGAGCGCCTCGCGCGGGCGCATCGGCGGGATCGGCCCGAGCGGAGCAACCGCCGGTGTCGGCGTGGCTGCGCCCGGTGCAGCGGATGAAGACGCGGAGGCCGGCGCCCCACCGCCCGCGCCACCACCAATGGCTGCCACCGCGCTCTGACAGGCTCCAGAGAGCCTTGCCGCATGGCTCTTGAGACATTGCAGCGCTTCGACGCCGCCGGGCTGGACGCCCGAGCAATTCGCCATGAAATCGGAGCGGCAAGCGGCGCGAATGGCTGATTTCTGCGCTTCGGTCGGTTGCGCGGGTGCTGCGGCCGCGGGCGCCGCCGACGCGGGTGGGGGCGATGTGCGCTCGCGCGAAGCGGTGGATTTCTTGGTCCGCGTTGTCGTGGCTTTATGCTCGGGCTCTGCTGATGGTGCCTCCGCGGCCGGCGGCTGCGCGCCCTGGATTGCGGACTGGCAGGCCGGCGACAGGTCGCTCGCATTCGCCTGCAAGCATAGCAGGAGCTCGGGATTGTCCGGCTTGATCCAGGAGCAGTGCGACATGAAGTCGTTGAGTGTGCAGGACTGCCGTACCGCCTTGAGCTGCGCCTCCTGTGCCTCCGCCGATTTCGGTGCGGGCTCGGAGGCTGCGGCTGCCGGCTCCGTGGCCGGCTCGCTCTTTGCCGCTGCGGGAGCGGGTGCCGAGGCGGGCGGCGACGAAGGTGCCGCCGGTGTTGCTGGTACCACCGCGCTCACGGCGGTGTTACACGCCGGAGACAATTTCGCCTGATTTCGCAGCAAGCATTCCAACGCTTCCTTGCCGCCCGGCGTGACACCCGAGCAATTGGCCATGAAATCGGAACGGCACGACGCGCGGATCGCATCGCGCTGCGCTTGGGTCGGTTGTTGCGCCGCGGCCGGGTTAGAGTTGAGGGCAATCAGCATGCCCGCGAATATGAACGGCCGAAACATGAAATCCTCCCTCACGGTGACAAATGCACCTTTCGCCATCGACCATGCATGGCGGGCGAACCAGCGTCCAGCAGGGCCCGGCTTGAGTCGTCGCCGGCCCTTGCCACGTAGACCCATTCTGCTAAGCAAAAAAGACGACGCTTCGCCGGGAACGGTGTCCAGCGAGGAGAAGCCCTATGCCCATGGCGGCAAATGACATCGAACGGCTGATCCGCCTGCGTATTCCGGACGCGGAAGTAACGATTCGCGATCTCGCCGGCGACGGCGACCACTATGCCGCGACTGTGATCGCCGAATCGTTCCGCGGCAAATCGCGCGTTCAGCAGCACCAGATCGTCTATGAGGCGCTCAAGGCCGAGATGGGCGGCAAGCTGCACGCTTTGGCGCTGCAGACCGGTACGCCGGAGCGCTGAGGTCGCGCGCGGCTCGACGAAAAACTTCCTCTATATCGACCTTGCCCGAGTATGCCGTTCTCGGGGATTTACGCCGATCAGCACAGCTATTCCGGCCGATTTAATGGGTTTTATTGCCGCCCCTTGGGTTTCCCGGGCCTTTTGCGGTACATATATTGCAGGAACGACAGGGCGAGATTCGGCGGGACGACCCGCGGCCCCCAACAGGGATGAAGGTAATGTCGATCGACCAATTCATCGATAACGAAGTCAAGCATAACGACGTCGTCCTCTTCATGAAGGGTACGCCGCAATTCCCGCAATGCGGCTTTTCCGGCCAGGTGGTGCAGATCCTGGACTATCTCGGCGTACCCTATAAGGGGCTCAACGTGCTCGAGAACGACGATCTGCGCGGCGGCATCAAGGGCTATTCGAACTGGCCGACCATTCCGCAGCTCTACGTTAAAGGCGAATTCGTCGGCGGCTGCGATATCATCCGCGAGATGTTCCAGGCTGGTGAGCTGCAGTCCCTGCTCAAGGACAAGGGCATCGCGGTGAAGGAGACCGCGGCGGCCTCCTAAGCGGACTTAATTGCGGGCCCAGAACGCACAGAGCCCGGATTTCCTATTCGCTCTCGGTGCGAGACCGTGGGCGAATAGGCAATCCGGGCTCGCTGTTTTTGAGCGACCGGAAGGCGCCGGTTAGCGCGAGTAATATTCGACGACGAGGTGCGGCTCCATGACGACCGGGTAGGGCACGTCGGTCGGCGCCGGCACACGCGCGAGCTTCGCTGTCTGCTTGGAGTGATCCGCCTCGATGTAGTCCGGCACGTCGCGCTCGCCAAGCGCATTGGCTTCGAGCACCAGCGCCAGCTGCTTCGACTTGTCGCGAACCTCGATATCGTCGCCGACCTTTACCAGATAGCTCGCGATGGTCACGCGCTTGCCGTTCACCTTGATATGGCCGTGGCTGACGAACTGCCGCGCGGCGAAAATCGTCGGCACGAGTTTGGCGCGGTAGATGACCATGTCGAGCCGGCGCTCGAGCAGGCCGATCATATGGGCGCCCGTGTCGCCCTTGAGCCGGCGGGCTTCCTTATAGATACCGAGAAATTGCCGCTCCGACATATTGGCGTAATAGCCTTTGAGCTTCTGCTTGGCGCGCAATTGCACGCCGTAGTCGGAGAGCTTGCCCTTGCGGCGCTGGCCGTGCTGGCCGGGGCCATATTCGCGTTTGTTCACAGGCGATTTGGGGCGGCCCCAAATGTTTTCGCCCATACGGCGGTCGAGTTTATACTTGGCCTGATGGCGCTTGGTCATTCGCGTCCTCTTTGATGTCGAGTGATTTTGAGGATCGCGCCCTCCTACTGTTCCGGATTTTGGCCCGGAACCGACAGGTTTGCGGCCGAAGCGCCGGCTCAAACCACGGGTCGCGAAACACTTACGCGGGCCTTAGCGCATGATCCGGAAAAGTGGAAACCGGTTTTCCGAAAAGATCATGCGCCAGAAAACGATAGAGCGAAAATCAGCAGATTTTCGCTCTAGGCCCGCGAAGTGGGCGGCTTTTAGGAGGAAACCGAGCCGATGTCAAACAAGCCCGGTGACCCTATCCGGCCGCAAAATGCCGCTGGCGCATGGCTTTGAGCGCCGTGATCGCAAGGAATGCGGTCAAAATGTCGAGGATGGCGACCACAATGAACACCGAGGTCCAGCTTCCGGTGGCCTGTTTGAGATAGGCCGCGGCGGGGCCGCCGAGGATCGAGCCGACGCCCTGGGCGATATAGAGGAAGCCGTAATTGGTCGCCGCATATTTCGGGCCGAACGTGTCGGTCAGCGTCGAGGGGAAGAGCGAGAAGATCTCGCCCCAGCCGAAGAACACCAGGCCCGTCAGCACGACGAACAGCGCCGGCTGGTTGATGTAATAAAACAGGATCAGGATGGCGACTGCTTCGAGCGAGAAGGCGAGCGCCATCGTGGCCTCGCGGCCAATATGGTCGGAGACCCAGCCAAAGAACGGCCGGGTCAGGCCGTTGGTGACGCGCGACAGCGTCAGCGACAACGGCAGCGCCGCCATGCCCAGCACCATCGCATCAGCGACGCCATATTCCTTGGCGAACGGGCCGACATTGGACGTGACCATGAGGCCCGAGGTCGACATCATGCTCATCATCACGAACAGCAAATAGAAGATCGGATTCTTCAGCATCTCGGTCGGCGAATAGCTGCGTGCGCTTTGCTGCGCGCTGATCGCCGTGGCCGCCGGTGCCGCGGTTTGCGCGCTTTCCGGCGGCATCCGCAGGCCTTGTGCGGCGGCAATGCCGATCACGCCCTGGATGATGCCCCATACCAGGAGGGTGTGCTCATGGCCCGAGTTCTTGATCATGCTGTCGATCGGGAAGCTCGTGAAGAAAGCACCGAAGCCGTAGCCCGCCGCCGCCAGGCCCGCGGCCAGACCGCGCCGGTCCGGGAACCACCGCACCATGAGCCCGATAATGCCGACATAAATGATGCCGGTGCCGAAGCCGCCGATAATGCCATAGGTGAGGTAGAGCATCCAAAGATTGGAAGCACCTGACGCCAGCACCCAGCTGCCGCCCGACAGGATCGCGCCGAGCGAGATGAGGAGCCGCGGCCCGAAGCGATCAACCAAATAAGCTTGAAACGGCGAGAACCAGGTCTGCAGGATCACCAGCAATGAAAAGGTCCATTGCAACTCGGCGAGCGTGGTGCCGAATTGCTTGTTCAGCGGACCGGTGAACAGCGTCCAGGTATATTGCGGGCTCGAGATCGCCATCATGGCGATGACGCCGAGACCGAGCTGGACCCAGCGGTTTGTTAGTCCGGATGCGTGCTCGGCCGGAACAGCAATTGTCATGATCCGTCTCCCCCCGTTAGCTCCCACAGTCTGCCACCGGCCGTCTGTGTGGTAAACTCGTAGGGACCGCCGGCCGAGTAAAGCTGATAATCGGGGCAGGGGCTGATCTGAGAATGGGCAGGTTCGGCGCATGTCCTGGAAAAGTCAGCCCTCGGACTTGATCTGAGGGTGGAGACCGGTTTTCCGAAATCTAGCGCGTGGTCATCGTTTGGACGGCGCTTGCAGCAATTCCGAAACGCCGCAGGGCTTTTTCAGGTGGCTTTCCAGACGTGAAAATCGCCCGCGCGGAGCCTGTGCCGGCGGCAGGCGTATCGGTCAGAAGGCTGGTGACGCGCCGCGCGATCGCCGGCGCCGGATCAAGGAAGCTGACCGGCCAGGGGCTGAGTTTTTGCAGCCGCTCGAGCAGTAAAGGGTAGTGTGTGCAAGCGAGCACGACCGTATCGGTGCGGGCGCCGCCGTCACGAAAGCACGGCGCGATTTCAGGAAGCAGTTCGTCGTCGGTGGCGGGCGCGCCGGCAAGCTCCGCTTCGGCGTAAGCGGCGAGCCGTTTCGCTCCGACCAGGGTCACTTCGCAGTTCTGCGCGTAGTCGCGAATGAGCGCACGGGTATATTCGCGCTTCACCGTCGCCTCGGTGCCGAGCACCGAGACACGCCGCGTGACGGAAGCCGCGCAAGCCGGCTTGATCGCGGGCACAGTACCGACAAAGGGTACGGTGAAGTTCTTGCGCAGATCCGGCAGCACGATGGTGGAGGCGGTGTTGCAGGCGACCACCACCAGATCGGGCCGGTGCTCCTCGATCAGGTCGCCCATCAGGCCGACGACCCGCTCGATCAGCGCGGATTCCTTCAAGGCGCCATAGGGGAAGGCGGCATCGTCGGCGACGTAGAGATAATCCGCGTCGGGGCGCGCCGCCGCTACCTCACGATAGACCGTGAGGCCGCCCAGGCCGGAATCGAAGACGAGGATCGATTTTCGCGCCGCCATCAGGCGACAAATGCCATGAAGGGCAGGGCGTCCGCAATCGGCAGGATCGGAAGCCGAAAAGCAACCGCGCGTCCCCCGCAAACATCGCGCGCGATCAAAATGCTAGAACGACGATCCGACAATATAGAAGAACTTCACTCTAAGCTTTAAGGCTTTCGACGAGCCGCGGGCCTTCCTTGGGCGTCGCGTTCACCTGCTCCTGCTGCTTAGGGCGGTCGATCACCGGCGCGACGAGTCCGCTCACCGCGGTGAAGGTGAGGATCAGGATCACGGCCAGATTGCCGTCATGGACCTTATCGAAGGCCGCCGCTCCCACCAGGTAGGACCAGAACGGGAAGGCAATCGTCGAGACGACGGCATTGGTGATCCAGGCGTCGCCCTCTTCGCTCACATACCAGCAGAACAGCGGCGTCAGAATGCAGCCGACTATGAGCGCGCCAACGGCAATGCTGGTCACCGAGAGGCCCGCCATGCTGGCCGTGCCGCCGCCAGCCACCATCGCTTGCGCGAGAATGGAGTTCACCAGCATGGAGAAGCCGAGCACCTCGGCCGGGATATATTTCGCCATGCGCAGCAGATAATCGTCACCCGGAATTGCTTCGACGACGGATCTTGAGCGCGGCGGGCTCTGGAATATGTTGCCGAAATCGCCGCCGGTCTGTGGCGGTTCGACACTCGCCACTGTAGGTTTGCGGACCAAGCGGCCCATAGCCCCCTCCTGTGCCCAGCTCGTCGCGCGACGCTATGTCAGGCGGCCGAGTCGGACAAGGTTGAGTTACGCGCTGCTAGCCATATTTACGGGGCCGCGCCTAAGCCGCGTGCCAAAGGGGCTCACGCCCGTCCAAAGACACGTTTGAAGATCGTGTCGACATGGGCGAAGTGAAAATCGAGATCGAAATTGGCGGCGAGCTCGTCTTCGCTCAGATATTTGCGCACATCCGGATCGGCTTTCAGGAATGTCAGAAAATCGCCTTCGCCGGCCCATACCCGCATGGCGTTACGCTGCACCAGCCGATAGGCGTCCTCGCGCGCGGCGCCCTTTTGCGTGAGCGCCAGAAGCACACGCTGCGAATGCACGAGGCCGCCGAGACGGTCGAGATTCTTCAGCATGTTCTCGGGATAGACGACGAGTCTGTCGATCACGCTGGCAAGGCGCGCAAGCGCGAAGTCGAGCGTCACAGTCGCATCCGGCCCGATCATGCGCTCGACCGATGAATGAGAGATGTCACGCTCGTGCCAGAGCGCGACATTTTCCAAAGCCGGCGTCACATAGGCGCGTACCATGCGGGCAAGGCCGACGAGGTTTTCCGACAGCACCGGATTGCGCTTGTGCGGCATGGACGAGGAGCCCTTCTGGCCGGCGGAAAAGAACTCCTCGGCTTCAAGGACTTCGGTGCGCTGCAAATGGCGGATCTCAATGGCGAGCCGTTCGACTGAGGAGGCAACGACGCCGAGGCTTGCGAAATACATGGCGTGGCGGTCGCGCGGAATGACCTGCGTCGAGATCGGCTCGACCTCGAGTCCCATTTTCGCGGCAACATAGGCTTCGACGCGCGGATCGACCTGCGCGAAGGTGCCGACGGCGCCGGAGATCGCGCAGGTCGCAACTTCCTTGCGCGCCATTTCCAGCCGCGCCTTGGCGCGTGAGAACTCGGCATAAGCGACGGCGAGCTTGAGCCCAAATGTGGTCGGTTCTGCGTGGATGCCGTGTGAGCGGCCGATCGTCGGCGTGAATTTGTATTCGCGTGCCCGCCGCTCGAGCGCCGTAAGCAGCGTCTCGACATCGGCGATCAGGATATCGGCGGCGCGTACCAGCTGCACATTGAGGCAGGTGTCGAGCACGTCCGACGAGGTCATGCCCTGGTGCACGAAGCGCGCCTCTGGCCCGACGATCTCGGCAAGATGCGTGAGAAAAGCGATGACATCGTGCTTGGTCTCGCGCTCGATCTCATCGATCCGGTCGATGTCGAATTCGGCGGTCTTGCCTTTGTCCCAGATGTTCTTCGCTGACTCCTTCGGGATCATACCGAGCTCGGCCATGGCGTCGGCCGCATAGGCCTCGATCTCGAACCAGATGCGAAACCGCGTCTCCGGCGTCCAGATCGACGCCATCTGCGGACGGGAATAGCGGGCGATGGTCATGCCGCTTCTCCACGCGCGAGCATTGCGGCCTGGCGGATGGCGCCGATATTGGCGCGATAAGATTCCGGCGTGCGGTCCTTGAACACCGCGGAGCCGGCGACGAAGGCGTTGGCGCCGGCGCGCGCGGCTTCCGGCGTGACTTCGGGCGTGATGCCGCCGTCGATCTCGATGTCGATCGGGCGGCCGCTGGCCCGGTCGCGAATCATGGCGCGGATATTTCTCACCTTGGCGAGCGCCTCGGGAATGAATTTCTGGCCGCCGAAGCCGGGATTGACCGACATCACCAGCACCAGATCGACGAAATCGATCACCGGCTCAATGCACACTTCCGGCGTGCCGGGATTCAAGGTGACGCCAACCTTTTTGCCGAGCGCGCGGATCGCCTGCAGCGAGCGGTGGATATGCGGCCCGGCTTCGACATGCACGGTGATGATGTCGGCGCCGGCCTTGGCGAAGGCCTCGAGATAGGGATCGCAGGGCGCGATCATCAGATGCACGTCGAGCGGCTTCTTGGTGTAGGGCCGGATCGCCTTGACGATGTCGGGCCCGATCGAAATGTTCGGCACGAAATGGCCGTCCATGACGTCGACATGAATCCAGTCGGCCCCGGCGGCATCGGCGGCTCGCACCTCTTCGCCGAGCTTGGCGAAATCGGCGGCGAGGATCGACGGCGAAATGATGAGCGGGCGGGACATTTTCTAATCCTGGCAAGCGCTTCCGCCGTTCGCCTAACACGCTCGCTGTGCGCGGGCAAACGGCCCTGTTACTAACCGTCAACGGGCCCGGCATAGGTTCAGCCCGTATCGGCAACGGATGCCACAACAACCCGGCAACACTTGCCGAGCACCGGCAAATTTCCGCTTACGCCGGCCGCCGAAAAAGCTCGAAAGCCCTTTATTTTCTTGCGTTTGGCAGACGGCCCGGCGCTTGCATCGGCAACGCCGGCCGGCCGGTGGCGCCGGCGACATGAAGCGTATCCCGAGGAGTCTCTGTCAATGTCCGCGTCGGTCAATTCAGCGAGTAACCAAAATTCTTATCTGCAAGCGCTCTGGCAGCAGCAGAGCACACAAGCCAACAATGCAACGTCTACCCAATCCGATCCGCTGTCGGCGCTACTCTCGGCGCTCGATCAAGGAAGCAGCTCGTCGTCGTCCTCGAACTCGGCGAGTTCGGCCAGCGGCACGACGGCGTCATCGGCTGGCGGTCCGCAACTCGACCCACAGCTATTGCAGGCGCTGTTCTCCATGCAGGCGAATGGCTCGGACGGGCAATCCTCGCAGGCCGGCGACACCGGTGACACCGACGGCCAGACGCAGCAAACCCAGCAGGGCGAGGGCCATCATCACCACGGCGGCGGCGGTGGCCTGGAGCAGCTCATGCAAATGCTCGACGCCTCGACCAATGGCGCCACGACACAGAGCGCAACCAATAGCAACGGCTCGACCACGACCACGATCGACTACAGCGATGGTTCGAGCATTTCGATGACCACCGCGCCGAGCAGCGCGACATCGTCGGGATCGTCCAGCAGCACCGCTTCATCGGACAATTCCACGACCGCCGGGACGGCGAATGTGTCGACCAACAATCTCCTCGAGCAATTGATCCAGATGCAGGCGCAATTGCTCAACACGACCACACCGCAAAGCATCGCCACCGCCTGACGCTGTCCGCAGTCACAAGGCCCTGTTAGGGCCTTGATTGCGGCCGAAGAGAGCAAAGATATGAATGCGCTCCGGCGAGAAGGACCGGGGCGCAGTGCTTTCGGCGGCGGAGGTTGGCGTGGCGCGCAGTGATGTGATTGTTCTGGGGGCTGGCATCGTCGGCACCTCGATTGCCACTCATCTCGCCAAGAAGGGTCTCACCGTCGCTCTGGTCGACCGCGGCGCTCCGGGGGAGGCGACCTCTTACGGCAATTCCGGCATCATCGAAGGCAATACGATCTTTCCGGCCGCGTTTCCGCCGGACTTTGCCGAGGTCTTGCGCGTCGCCTTGAAGCGTTCGCCGATCGCCAACTATCACCTCGCATTCCTGCCGAAGATCGCGCCGTGGCTGTTGGCTTTTCGCGCCGCCTCGACGCCTGCGCGTCTGGTGGAGACCGCGCATCTGATGCGGCCGCTTCTGGCGCGCGCGGTCGCCGAACATGAAGCGCTGGCGGTGGAGGCCAAAGCCGAGCGGTATCTCCGCCGCAACGGCTGGCTCAAGCTCTATCGGACCGACAAGTCCTTCGCCGGCACCGCGCGCGAGCGTGAACTCGCCAAGGAACTGTCGATCGCCAATGTGCCGCTTGACCCTGATGCGGCGCGGGCGCTCGAGCCCTCGCTGGCGCCGGTCTTTCGCCACGCCGTGCACTGGACCGGCGCGGTGAGTGTGAGCAATCCGCTGGCGCTGACGCGCGCCTATGTCGCGCGCTATGCGGCGCTCGGCGGAATGAGCTTCGCCGGCGATGCGCGCACGCTGCATCGCAATGGCGCGAACTGGCGCGTCGACACATCGGCCGGCGCGCTTGATGCCGGCAATGTCGTGCTGGCGCTCGGGCCATGGCTCAAGGATGTGCTTGATCCGCTTGGCGTGAAGCTGCCGCTCGCGGTCAAGCGTGGTTATCACCGGCATTTCCGCGGCAAGGGCAATGCGGCGCTGAGCCGGCCGGTGCTCGATGCCGATAACGGCTATGTCCTGGCGCCGATGGAGCAGGGCATCAGGCTGACCACCGGCGCCGAATTCGCCGCCCGCGACGCCAAGCCGACGCCGGTGCAATTCGACCGCCTGATGCCGGCGGCGCGCGAACTGTTCGCGCTGGGCGATCCCGTTGAAGCGCAGCCATGGATGGGCGCGCGGCCGTGCTTTGCCGATTCGCGGCCGGTCATCGGCCCGGCGCCGGGCTTAAGTGGATTGTGGGTCGCCGGCGGTCACGGCCATTGGGGCTTGACGCTAGGCGCAGTCACTGGGCGGCTCATGACCGAAATGATCATCGGCGAGACGCCATTCTGCGATCCTGCGCCTTACAGCGCGGAGCGGTTTTTGAAGTGACGTTGTCGGGCCAAGACGTTTGCCATGACGTTTGAAGTAAGCCGAAGCGACGGCGGCTACTCGCTGATCGTCTTGACGACGCTCGATTCCGGCCGCGTGTTGTTGGTCGACGAGAATTTGTCCTGCGCTTTGACCATTTCGTCGTATTTGGCGATCGTCGTTACCGATCCGTTCGGCACCATGTGGACGATCTTGTAGCCGTTGGCTTTGAGCTGCGCGAGCAATTGCGGCATCGCTTCCGCAGTCCCCTTCTGGAAGTCGTGCATCAGCACAATGCCTTTGCCGTTCTTCTGTAGCTTGGTCAGCACCGACTTGATGACATCGTCCGGCTTGTGAATCTTGAAGTCGAACGAGTCGATGTCAGTCGAGAAGGTCGCGATGTTGCGTGTGCCGAGATAAGTGATCATATCCGCCGGCTGCTGCAGATCGGGGAAGCGGAAGAACGGCGCGATGGGGCCATTGGCGGCCATCGCCACCGCGCTCACGCCCATTTCGATTTCCTGCTTCGCCTGCTCGGCGTCCTTGGCGTAGGGGTTGCGTGCCAAATCCTTGTGCGACCAGGTGTGACTGCCAACTGTCATGCCCGCGGCAATCACCATCTTGGTGATCTCGGGATGCCAGGTCGCATGTTCGCCGATCTCGAAGAACGTGGCCTTGGTGCAATTGTCGGTGAGCGCCTTGATCACGGCCGGCGTGTTTTCGGGCCACGGTCCATCGTCGAAGGTCAGCACCACTTCCTTGTCGCGGAGGAAGTCATATTGCTTGAAGTGCTCGCTGCCGAAGGCGGGCCCGCCGGTCGTGTCGATCTGCACCACGCGTGAAATGCCAATCCCGTTGGGATTGGCGCAGGCCGGGATCGCGGTCGGCGCCGGTGCGCTCGCGGCCTGCGGTGCAGGAGCGGGCAGGGCCGAAGGCTTATTGTTCTGGGCGACAACGATTGGCGCTGTCGAGCGTGCCGAATCGGATACCGGATTGCGTGGCGCGGCCGGTGGCGCCGGATTTGCCGCGACTTGCGCCGGCGGTGTGCCCTTAGCGGGCGAAATCATGTGGGCGGCCACCGCGAGCAGCGAGGTCGAGCCGGCTTCTTTCTGAGCTGCGACAATGCCGAATGCGGCGAGACCCAAGGTCACCAGCGCCGCTATGAGAATGACCACGACGCGCATCGTTACCTCCGCCGCCTATCCGCGATAACGGGAGAGCTTCGCGAGTGAAGGCGCAATCCGTAGCTGAGTCAACGGCAAGGACCTTTCAGTTCGGTAAAGCATCCGCAAGTTTCGGTGAGTCACTGCCGGTATTGTTGACGCAGTGAAGTATGCCTCTGAAATGTGCAGGAAATTTGTGGTTTTAACGGCCGAATTGGTCGTGCCAGGATGGTTGGGCGCCGGGCCATGGCAGGGCGGTCGCAGCAAAAACACCGCGGGCGACCGCGCGCGCGACGACATTGGCGGCAAGTGCGCCGATCTCGGTCAGGGCAAAAGTTCCTTCAGGCAGCGGGCGGCGGCCGGTTGAGACGGCAAATAAGACATCGCCGTCGAGCGGACCGTGTACCGGATAAATCGCGCGCGACAGGCCGGATTGCGCCATCACCGCGACGCGTTTGGCTTGCGCCTTGGTCAGCGTGGCATCGGTCGCGACAACGATCAGAGTCGTGTTCTCGCGCGGCCTGCCTTTGGTGATCGGCTCGAAAGCTCGTTGTGGAAAACTCTCGGGGAGCCCGCGGGCGCCGAATTCGCCGCCGATCTCGAAGGGGGCCGCCCAGAACCACGGTCCATCGCCGACAACGGTGCTGCCGGCCGCGTTCACAGCCGCCAGCGCCCCGACAATGAAGCCGCCTCGGCTTTGCGCTGAGGCGGAGCCGATGCCCCCCTTGCAGTTGACGGTGGTTGCGCCGGTGCCTGCACCGACGCTGCCCAGCGCGAAATCGAGCCCCGCGCTGGCCGCCGCCGTATAGCCAAGTTCGCGATAGGGCGGAAAACGCCCCCAATTCTTGTCGCCGGCGCCGAGCAGATCGAACAGGATCGCCGCCGGCACGATCGGCACGCGGGCGCCGCGCACGACGAAGCCGCGGTCCTGCTCTCGAAGCCATGCCTGCACGCCGGACGCGGCATCTAGGCCAAAGGCCGAGCCGCCGGACAAAGTGATTGCGTCGACGCCCTCAACGGTCTGGGCCGGATCGAGGAGGGCGGTTTCGCGCGTACCGGGCCCGCCGCCGCGCAGGTCGATGGAGCCGACCGCGGGCTCGTCGAAAATGATGGCGGTCGCGCCGGAGCCGAGGCGCGGATCGTCGGCGTGGCCGACGCGCAGTCCGGGAACGTCGGTGATCAGGTTGCGCATAACTTTATCCTAGCCCGTCATTGGGAGCGAAGCGAAGCAATCCAGTTTGGCGCAACCGCGCTGGATTGCTTCGTCGCGGCGCCTGTCATCGGGCCGGCCACTTTGGGCCGGACCCGTTGGCTCCTCGCAATGACGTGACCTGCGAGTGAGCCGCTACGGCCTTGCAATCGCCATCGCCGCCGGTGCATTCCTGCGCCCATGAATGTCACCATCGCCGCCGCGCTGGCCGCAGGCATGCTCAGCTTTCTTTCGCCCTGTGTGCTGCCGCTGGTGCCGCCTTATCTCGTTTATCTCACCGGCACCTCGATCGAGCGCCTCGCTGACGCCGAGCCGGCAGCCCGCGTGAAACGCGAGACCATCGTTGCGGCGCTTCTGTTCGTGCTCGGTTTCTCCACCGTGTTCGTGGCGCTGGGCGCCGGCGCGAGCGCCGCCGGCGCTTTGCTGCGGGCCTATTCGAGCGAGCTCGCGATCGTTGCCGGCGTTTGCATCATCGTCATGGGCCTGCACTTTCTCGGGCTGACGCCCATCGCCTGGCTGATGCGCGAGAAGCGGATGCAGATGACGAAGCCGGTCGGCCTGTGGGGCGCCTATGTGATGGGGCTCGCCTTTGCGCTCGGCTGGACCCCGTGCATCGGGCCGATCCTTGCCGCGATCCTTGCCGTCGCGGCATCAGAAGAAACCGTGGCCAAAGGCGCCGGCATGCTCGCGATCTATTCGCTCGGCCTCGGCGTGCCGTTTCTGCTTGCGGCTTTCGCAGTCGAGCCTTTCGCTGCGTTTCTCTCTCGCTTCAAGGCGCATCTGGGCTTGGTCGAGAAGGCGATGGGCGGGCTCCTGGTCCTGACCGGCGTCGCCTTTCTGACCGGCACAGTGGGCCAAGTCAGCTATTGGCTGCTCGACACGTTTCCGGCACTCGGCAAGATCGGCTAGGACGGCGGATAAACCTCTTACGGAGATCGTGATGCTAAATCGCAGGCGAGTGGCGGCGGCCGGGCTGTTCGTCGTGGGAAGTCTCGCTGAGCCCGCGCTCGCCCAATCGAGCGCCGCGCCGCAGTCACTCGCGGAGCGGTTCGCGTCGACTCTGAGCGCGCACGATATTGACGGTTTGGCCGCGCTTCTCTCCGACGACTATGTCAATCATCAAGTCAGCGCGGCCGCGCCACCACCGCCTGCGAATGTCAGCCCAAAGCAGGCTACCGTCGCCTTTTTCAAAGCGCGGTTGACCGGGCTGCCGGATCTCAAAGTTGCGATTGAAGCCATGGTCGCAGATAAAGACCACGTAGCGGCGAGTTTCGTCTATACCGGCACCCACAACGGTACCTATTTCGGGGTCGCGCCCACCGGCAAGGCGTTGCGCCTTACGTCCTGCGACATTTTCCGCGTGCAAGACGGCAAGATCGCCGAGCATTGGGGCATGGGCGATATTGCAGGCCTGCTTGCACAATTGCGCGGCTGATCGGGCGGCGGCTCGCTGCCCGAAAAGCTCGCCCCAAACGCGCTGGCCGGCGCGACCGCAAATGGCTCGTCGTTTCTAAATTCGAATTTAGTCTTGCACCGGCCAATTTAATGGGTGCGCCGTCGGGCCCGATCTATCTCCTTCTTATGCAGGGGGCGCTCCTTTGCATCCCGATTTCCACACCTGAAGGAGATTCAACATGAAAGCCATTGCAACGAAATTCGCCCTGGGCGCCGTTCTTGCGTTGTCGATGTCAGCGACCGCGTTCGCGCAACAGGCAAACTGGTCACAGCAGGGCGATTATTATGCCCCCAGCAAGACGGTCGTGCAGCAGCCGACCGCGCAGGAACTGCGCCAGGCCGAGCAGGGCGACTACTACGCCCCCAGATCTGATAAATAACAAACGTTCGCCGAGCGGCTCGTGTGACCGCTCGGCGAACGAACCTGAACCGTATGATGCGAGGCGGGCGATGACGTCGAAACTGATCATGACTTTTGCGCTCGGTGCGGGTCTGATGGCGCCGCTTGCCGTTCCAAGCGCCGCGGCGGCACAGGAAACATCGTATCCCTGGTGCGTTCAGGGCAGCGTCCTGCGTTGCTATTACATGAGCCGTGCGCAATGCGAACAGACCGTCGATTATCACGGTTTCTGTGTTTCGAATCCGGAATATCGTGAGGGCGAGAAGCAGCAGAGATAAGCCATGACGGATCGCGCTTATCTCTCAATTCTGCTCTTCCTCGTCATTTCTCTCTCGTTCCTGGATGGGTTGTCGGCCCTGGTGCAGCATCCGCAGTGGTTTCAGTAATCCGTCGCGCTCACGGTCCGACGTTCCACAAATCGCGAACATCCAAAGCTGGCGGCATTCCGCAAAAACGCAAAATGGCCGGAACAGGTCCGGCCATTTCGATTCAGTCTGTTGGATCAAGCCCTTTAGTTCGTCAGCTTCGTGCAGTCCGAGTTCGGGCATTGTACGTAGGTCACGCGGCCGCTCGGATCTTTCTTCCACAGATACATCACGTAATCGAGCTTGGTGAGGTCGCCCTTCTTGTCGAAGGAGAGGTCGCCGAGCACGGTCTTGAACACCATGCCCGAATGCATCTTGTCGGCGACTTTCTTCGGATCGAGCGATTGCGCAGCTTCGGCGGCTTGTTTGATCACCTGCACGCCGGCGTAGCTGTAGAGCGTGTAGGCTTCCGGTTCGAAATTCTTGGCGCGGAATTCCGCTACGACGTTCTTGGCGTCCGGATTGAGCCGCGGATCGGGGCCGTAGGTCATCAGCGAGCCTTCGACGCCAGGCCCGCCGACGGCGGCGAATTCGTCGGAGGTGATGCCGTCGCCGCCCATCAAAGGCGCGGTGACGCCCTGGTCGCGCATCTGCCGCACGATCAGTCCGCCTTCGGTGTAGAGGCCGCCGAAATAGACGAGATCGGCGCCGGATTGTTTGATCTTCGACACCAGCGCCGAATAATCCTTCTCGCCGGTATTGATGCCTTCATAGAGCACTTCTTTCACGCCGCCGGCATTGATGGTCTTCCTGGTCTCGTCGGCCAGCCCCTTGCCGTAGGTGGTCTTGTCGTGAACGATTGCGACCTTCTTGCCCTTGAAATGGTCGAGAATGTAGGTGCCGGCGACTTTGCCCTGCTGATCGTCGCGGCCGCAATCGCGGAAGATGTTCCACATGCCGCGCTCGGTCACCTGCGGATTGGTTGAAGCAGGTGTGATCTCCAGGATGCCGTTCTCCTGATAGACCTCCGATGACGGCATGGTGACGCCGGAATTGTAATGGCCGATGACGAATTTGACCCCCTGGCCGGCGAAATTGTTGGCGATCGACACGCCCTGTTTGGGATCGGAGACATCGTCGCCGTAGCTCACCGTGATCTTCTGGCCGAGGATGCCGCCCGCGGCATTGATGTCGGTCGTGGCCTGATCGACGCCATTCTTCATCTGCGCGCCGGTCGCGGCGCTCGGGCCGGTAATGGGTCCGCCCATGCCGAATTTGACCTGCGCTTGCGCGGTACCCGCGATCGCAAATGCAAATGTAAAGGCGAGGCCGTGGGCGAGACCGAGCGTGGTGATCCTGTTCATTCGTGTTCCCCTCGTGATGAACGGGCCGGAAGTTTGGTGACACATTTTAGTGACGCACCGTTGATGTTACGTCAGGCCTGCCTGCGGCGCCAGCGCAACAAGCCCGCCGGTTCTATGAGCCAGCGATATTGCGTGACCATCTGCGCCGCGCGGGCGGCGCGGAACCCGAGCAGGCCGAAGGCCACGCAGACCGCGGTGTCGACGAGGTAATAATGGAGCGACAGCAGCGTGCCGGAAAAGACGCTGAAATGGATGAAGCGCACGGCGATGCCGAGAATGAAGCCATAAGCGACGACCTGCCATAGCGGCCGCCAAGTCTTGGCGATGGCGCGTCCGGCAAGCGCCGACGCGCCGCCGCCAAGCACGATGCTCACAAGGACGAAGATCCACAACGCATTCTCGTCGAGCAGTTGTACGGTCATTCCAGTCTGCCTCAGGCCGTTTCTCTGCCGCCTTCAAGATAGGCGGATTTGACTTCAGGCCGCGCCAGAAGCTCGCTGCCGGTTCCGGAAAGTGTGATCACGCCATTGACCATGACGTAACCGCGATGCGCAAGCATCAACGCGTGATAGGCATTCTGCTCGACCAGAAACACGGTGAGGCCGCTTTCAGCATTGAGTTTTTTGATGGCGTCGAAAATCTGCCGGACCACAAGCGGGGCGAGACCAAGCGACGGCTCGTCGAGCAGCAACAATCGCGGCCGTGCCATCAGCGCGCGCGCGATTGCGAGCATCTGCTGCTCGCCGCCAGAGAGCGTGCCGCCGCGCTGGGTGAGGCGCTGCTTGAGACGCGGGAACAGCTCAAGCACACGATCGAGATCGTTATCGAACTGTGCGCCGTCGGCCGTGATCGCGCCCATCTGGAGATTTTCCAGCACCGTCATGCGCGGAAAAATGCGCCGGCCTTCGGGCGACTGCGCCAGCCGCAGACGTGCAATCTCGTGCGTCGGCAGCTGCGTGATGTCGCGGCCGGCAAAGGCGATCGTGCCTTCGCGGGCGCGTGGATTGCCGCAGATCGTCATCATCAGGGTCGACTTGCCGGCGCCATTGGCGCCGATCATCGCGACAATCTCGCCCTCGTTGACGTCGAGATCGACGCCCCGGAGCGCCATGACGCGGCCGTAGAACGTCTTGACGCCGCGCACGCACAGAAGCGGGGACGGCGCATTCATAGCCCGACCTCGGCCTCGACTTTGGCAACGTCCTTGTCGGCGACGCCGAGATAGGCGGCGATGACCTTGGTGTCGTCGCGAATTTGCGCGGGCGTGCCGTCGGCGATCTTGACGCCGTAATCGAGCACCACGACCCGATCGGAAATCTCCATGACCACCGACATGTCATGTTCGATCAGAAGGATCGACGCTGCGTCCTGGTCGCGGATCGAGAGCAGCAGTGCATTAAGGTCCGCGCTTTCGCGTGGGTTGAGGCCAGCCGCCGGTTCGTCGAGGCAAAGCAGGACCGGGTCGGTGCACATGGCGCGCGCGATCTCGAGCCGCCGCTGGTCGCCGTAGGGCAAGTCGCCCGCCGGATCGTCGGCGCGATGGAGGAGACCGATGCGGTTGAGCCAATGCTGCGCCTTGTCGATCGCGGCGCGCTCGGCGGCGCGATAGGACGGAATGCCGAAAATGCCAAGGAGCGTGTAGCCGGAGGCGAGCATCAGCCGGTTGTGCTGGGCGACAAGCAGATTCTCGAGCACCGTCATGCCCGGAAACAGCCGGATGTTCTGGAACGTGCGCGCGACGCGCGCCCGCTCCGCAACAAGAAAGTCGGGCATGCGCTCGAGCGCAAACAGCGCGCCGGCTGCCGCCCTGAGGCTGCGGTGGCCGCTCTCGGTGAGCGCATCGAGCTCGTTCCACAAAGCGGATGCGCCGTGGCACAGGCCGATCCGGCCGACATGCGGCTTGTAGAAGCCGGTGATGCAGTTGAACACAGTGGTCTTGCCGGCGCCGTTCGGCCCGATCAGCGCGGTGATCTCGCCGTGATGTGCGGCGAAGGAAAGATCGTCGATGGCCACGAGGCCGCCAAAGCGCATCGTCAGATGCTCGACCGACAGCAGCTTGTCGCCGCGCGGCGCCATCAGCCAGATCCTTCCACAAAATGCCCCTGTTTGACGAGATCGGCGGCGATGCTTTTGCGCTCTTTCAAGAACACCGACGGCGTTCGGCGCGTGATCAAGCCGCGCGGGCGCCACCGCATCATCAGCACCATGCCGAGCCCGAACAGCAGCATGCGATACTGCGTCGGATCGAAGTCCGGCCCGAATATTTGTTTGAGGAAATCGATCTGGCGCAGCGCCTCGGTGCCGCCGATCATGACGATGGCGGCAATGGCGACGCCGATCTGGCTGCCCATGCCGCCGAGTACGACAATGGCAACGATCGTCGCCGATTCCAGGAATGTGAAGGATTCCGGCGAGATGAAAGCCTGCCGCGCGGCGAAGAACGAGCCGGCAAAGCCTGCGAACATCGCACCCATGGCAAAGGCGGTGAGCTTGGTATTGGTCGTGTTGATCCCGAGCGACCGGCAGGCGATCTCGTCCTCGCGCAACGCTTCCCAGGCGCGCCCGACCGGCAGCCTTCGCAGCCGCACGGTGACGAAGGCCGTCAGCAAGGCCAGCGCCAAGATCAGATAGTACAAAAAGATCGTGCGGTAGATCGGGAAGAAGTCGAGGCCGAATCTCGCGGCGAAGCCGTCGTCGTTGGCGGTGAAGGGAATGCCGAAGAAAGTCGGCCGCGGAATGCCGCTGATGCCGGCATAGCCGTTGGTCAGCGCCACCCAATTGATCAACACCATGCGGATGATCTCGCCAAAGGCGAGCGTGACGATGGCGAGATAATCACCGCGCAGCCGCAGCACGGGAAAGCCGAGCAGCAATCCCCAGAACGAGGCGAGGCAGCCGGCCAGCGGCAACAGGATCCAGAACGACAGTCCGAATGTCTTGGCCAGGAGCGCGTAGGAATAGGCGCCGACCGCGTAGAAGGCGACGTAGCCGAGATCAAGCAAACCGGCGAGACCGACGACGATATTGAGGCCCCAGCCGAGCATCACATAGATCAGAATCTGGATGCCGAAATTGTCGACCCAGCTGACCGCGCCGCCGCGCCCTTTTATCGCGAGTACGATCATCGGATAGGCGATGACAAAGCCGATGGCGAAGGGGAGGAACCATTTCGCGGCAACCGCGCTCCAATCGAAGCGTGCGGGCCGCGCCGGGACGACGGGGCGCGCCGCGCGCCGTTCGAGCCAGGGCGCAATGGACAGCAGATAGGCTAATCGCGCGACCCCGATGCTCGCAGTCAGCGAGAACAGCAGCGGAAACCGCGTTTGCAGGATGAGGACATTGCGGACGTCGGTGACAGTTTGAAAGCCGACCAGTGGCAGGAACAGTCCGAAGGCGATGAGCGTGGTGAGACCCACGTCTTTCAGCGCGCTGACAGCGTCGAAGCGCCGGGCCGGCGCGGCGCCATCCATGTTAGACCTTCTCGACGTCCGGCCGGCCGAACAGGCCTTGCGGCAGGAAGATCAGCGTGATGGCGAGAATGGAGAAGGCGGCGACGTCCTTATAGTCGATGGAGACATAGCCGGACCACATGGTCTCGATCAGGCCGACGAGCAATCCGCCGACAACCGCGCCGGGCAGCGAGCCGATGCCGCCAAGGACGGCAGCGGTGAAGGCTTTGACGCCGGGGATGAAGCCGTCGGAGAAGCTGAGCACGCCATAATTCATCAGATACAGGGTGCCGGCGATCGCCGCGAGCGCAGCCGCGATGACGAAAGTCATCGCGATGGTGCGGTCGACGTTGACGCCGACAAGCGCGGCCATTTTCTGATCCTGTTCGCAGGCGCGCATATTGCGGCCGAGCGGTGTCTTGGCGACGATGTACCAGAACACGACCAGCAGCGCCGCCGTCACGCCCCAGATGATCAGCTGCTTATAGGACAGCGCGACGTTGAAGCCGTCGCTGTGAAGCAAAGTGAAATCGCCGCGCACCATCGGCGGGATCGACTTGTTGCGCGGGCCTTGCGCCACCTGGACGAAATTCGACAGCGAAATCGACATGCCGATCGCCGAGATCAGCGGGGCGAGGCGGAACGAGCCGCGCAGCGGCCGATAGGCGACGCGCTCGATCGTCCAGTTCAAGAGGGCAGTGAACAGCATGGCCACGACCAGCACGATCAACAGCGCGAGCGCGATCGAAGTGATGCCGAGCCAGGTGGTGAGGATCAGGAAGGCGACCAGCGCGATGAAGGCCGACACCATGAACACGTCGCCATGGGCGAAGTTCACCATGCCGATGATGCCATAGACCATCGTATAGCCGATGGCGATCAGGCCGTAGATCGAACCGAGCGTAATGCCGTTGATGAGCTGCTGGACGAAATAGTCCATGC
>DATAQN010000241.1:0-4579 GCA_036264635.1 Xanthobacteraceae bacterium
CGCCCCCTTCTCAGCACCTTGTGTGGCAAAAGGGCAACCGCAGGAGAAATTAGTAAGGCTACCTCACAAGATCGCTTGGCTGTGATGTCGGTCACAGATTAAGGACTACCGGCGTGCAAATAAAAAACAAGCTTGCGGGGGTGTCACCCGCCCCGCGGAGCAAACACAAAAGGGTGGAAAGCGTCAGATGAGCTATTTATTGGAAGTCGCCAACCAACGGCCGATGCTCCGCATAACCGCCGAGGTCGTCCTGGTGTTCTGTTGTGCGGCGCCACTGGTATTGGCGTTTTCGAGTTTCGTCGCTTTCGGCCTGCACTCGCTCGCACATTGAACGACGACAGACGCGACGCTGAGACGCTCAGCACGCTTTTTCAACCCACTTGACGTCGTAGCACTTTAAGCTGCCAACACCGCCAGTAGTAAGCATCGCGCGAGAGAGCGTCACCATTATCGTCACGGTAAGCATCATCACTGCCACCGCACCAAACAAAGCCAAACTGCGCTTCATGAGTCCGTCCCCCGACTTGACTCTGATTTGTGCAGTCTACCACCCCAATCAGAGATGGCGACCCCCAAATAGCGAATAACTTGGCTCGGGTTCCATCTTGCGGCGGTTGAGGCAATGTCCGCTTTGGGCCAAAAAACAGACATCCGAGGTCGGCTTCGTAATGTCTGCTTTGCTCCTGCAAGCAGATATCAGATCCCCGCGGGAGCAGGTCCGCTAAGTGCCAAAAGCGGAAATCCCGCTTTCTTACTTCGCGTGCGCTGCGATCGGACGTTTGCGAGCCGCACGCCACTCTTCGATCCGCTGCACGACTACAAACAGCGATGGCACGAACAAGATCGCAAGGCAGGTCGAAGCAATCATCCCGCTGAATACGGTGATTCCGATCGACTTGCGCGCGCTGGCGCCAGCGCCGCTGGCAATGACCAGCGGTACAACGCCGAGAATGAAGGCGAACGACGTCATGAGGATCGGACGCAGTCGCGCAATTGCACCTCCGACCGCCGCGTCGAACAACGATTGGCCTTCCCGCACGCGGTGCTCGCGCGCGACCTCGACTATCAGGATCGCGTTCTTGGCCGATAGCGCGATAAGCAGGACGATGCCGATCTGAGTGTAGAGATTATTGTCGATATGCAACAGTTCGAGAATTAGCACCGGTCCAGTGAGCGCAAGCGGAACCGATAGGATGACCGCAAGCGGCGCGTACCAGCTCTCGTATTGCCCGGCGAGGACCAGATAGACCAGCAGCAACGCCATCGCGAAGACCAAATACATTTGATGGCCAACGAGCTTCTCCTGGTAGGACATCGCCGTCCATTCAGTGCCCATGCCGGGTGGGAGCGTGTGCGCTGCATCCGCTTCCATGAGATGGATCGCTTCTCCGGAACTGAACCCGGCCGCCGGCAGTCCGATGATGCTCGATGACGGAAAGAGATTGTACAGGCCGATCAATGGCAGGCCGACGACCGGCTCGATGGACACCAGCGTTCCCAGCGGAATCATGTCGCCCTGCTGATTGCGCACCCACAGATTCTCGATGTCCCGCGGACGCAACCTGAATTGCGCGTCGGCCTGGGCATAGACCTGGAATACCCGGCCGAATTTGTTGAATTGGGAAACGTAGGTGGAGCCGAGATAGGTTGCCAAGGTGGAAAATACTTGATCGACCGGAACATGCAGCGTTTCCGCCTTCACGCGATCGACGTCGATCCGAAACTGCGGCGCTGTAGCCCGAAACGACGTTGAAACGCGCTGCAATCCGCTCTGCGACCGCGCATTGGCGACGATTGTGTTGGTGACGTTTTGTAGCTTGGCAAAATCCGTGCTGCCGTCGCGCAATTCCACCTGCATGGTGAAGCCGCCGGCATTGCCGATGCCCTGGATCGGCGGCGGGGGCAGCACGACGACACGCGCATCGACGGGGTCGAGCGCCGGCGCCAGGCGCGCGAACACCGTGCGAAGATCGTCGCGCTCGCTCCAGTCCTTGAGCACCACGTAAGCCACGCCGGCATTCGCCAAGGTGGCGTTGTTATCGAGGACCGACACGCCGGCGATGCTGATCACCTGCGCAACGCTCGGGTCTTTCCGAGCGATTGTCGAGACCTGGTCGAGAGCCGCTTGCGTGCGTGCCAATGCCGCGCCATCGGGAAGCTGCACGCTCACCAGGACATAGCCCTGATCTTCGATCGGCAAAAATCCGGTCGGCACCCGCGCCAAACCCCAAAACGCCAGTCCCATGATCGCGAAGGCGATCAGCGTCATCAGGCCGGCATGGGTCACCATGTGGCGAATTAAACCAGCATAGCCGCGCTCAAGCCGCGCATAGGCCGCGTTGAAGCCGCGATAGAATGCGTTGCGCCGCTCTGGCGGCACTGCCGGACGCAGCCACATTGCCGACTGCGTCGGTTTGAGCGTTACCGCATTGATGGCGGATAACAGCGCCGTTGCCGGGATCACCAGTGCAAATTGCGCATACATGCGCCCGGTCAATCCGGGCAGGAATGCAGCGGGCAGAAAGACCGCCATGAGAACAAGCGTGATGCCCACGATCGGACCGAGCAGCTCCTGCATGGCGCGGATCGCCGCGTCATGCCCGCTCATGCCTTTCTCGATATTGTGCGCGGCGCCCTCGACGACGATGATGGCATCGTCGACGACGATGCCGATCGCCAGCACGATCGCAAACAGCGTCGAAAAATTAACCGTGAAGCCGAGCGCCCACATCAGCGCAAAGGCGCCGATGATCGTGACCGGCACGGTAGTCGCCGGGATCAGCATCGCGCGCCAGTCTTGCAGGAAAACCAAAATAACAACCAAAACCAGCACCGCTGCCTCGATCAGGGTCTTATAGACTTCGTGAATCGAGGTGTTCACGAACACCGTGGTGTCGAACGGCACCGAATAGACGAGCCCCTGCGGGAAAGCGCGCGCCAGGTCCTGCATTTTGGCCTTGACCGCCTGCTCGACTTGCAGCGCATTGGCGCCGGGCGACTGGTAGATGCCGACGCCGGCGGCTTGCTTGCCGTCAAGGGAGAAGTATTGACTGTAAGTCTGCGCGCCGAGCTCGACCCGACCGACATCACGCAGGCGGGTGACCTCGCCATTGTCGCCGCTCTTCAGATGACGTCCTGGTATTGGCTGACGTCCTCTAGCCGGCCCTGTAATTGGATGGTGAGCTGAAAATCGACGCCGGGCGGCGTCGGCGGCATCCCGACCTGCCCAGCCGCCACCTCCTGGCTTTGCTGCTGCAATGACTGAACGACGTCCTGGGCATTGAGATCGCGCGCTTTCAGTTTGTCCGGATCGAGCCAGATGCGCATCGAATATTAATCGGCGCCGAACACGTTGACGTTGCCGACGCCCGGAAGCCGGGCCAGTTCGTCTTTCAAATTGATGGTGGCGTAATTGGCGAGGTAGAGGCTGTCGTAGCGCGCATCCGGCGAGGTCAAGGTGACGAACAACAGAATCGCGGTCGACCGCTTCTGCACCGTGACGCCCTGCGCCTGCACGGGCTGCGGCAGGGATGCTAATGCGCTGGCGACACGGTTCTGCACGAGGATTTGCGCGGCATCGAGGTCGGTGCCGATGTTGAAAGTCACGGTCAGGGTGTAGTTGCCATCGCTGGCACTGGTCGATTGCATGTAGATCATGTTCTCGACGCCGTTGACCTGCTGCTCGATCGGCAGTGCGACCGTATCCATGAGCGTGCGCGCACTGGCGCCAGGATAGCGAGTCGTCACCTGCACGGTCGGCGGCACGACATCCGGATATTGCGCGACCGGCAAGCCATAGAGCGCAACCGCGCCAATCACGATCATCAGAATGGCGATGACGTTGGCGAGAACGGGCCGTTCGATGAAAAACTTGGAAATCATTTCCGTAACGCACTAATTGGATGCCGAGCGCTGCTCGGCGTCCACTTTCTCGCCTGGGATCGCGCGCATGATGCCGCCGATGATGACGCGGTCGTCCTTGCCAAGCCCGCTTTCGATCACGCGCAAATCGCCGATGACCTGCCCGGCGTCGACCTGGCGCTGCTCGACGACGTTGTCGTGGTTCACGACAAGCACATAGGGGCCGCCCTGATCGCTGCCGAGCGCGACATTCGGCACCAGCAATGCCGGCTGCTGCCGCCGCGAGGCAATGCGCACGCGCACGAAGTAGCCCGGCAGCAGCGCCCGATCCGGGTTGTCGAAAACGGCACGGGCCGCCAGCGTTCCCGTCGACGCATTCACGGTCGGCGCGACGTAATCGAGCTTGCCGGTATGCGGGTAGCCGTCTTCGGTTTGCGACCCGACCTCGACCGGAATGCCGATAAGAGAGGAGGTTGTTTCACCGCGGCTTGCCAGCGCGGCGCGTACTTGCAGCACATCCCGCTCGCTCGCGGAAAAATTTACCCAAATCGGATCGAGCTGAACGATGGTGGCGAGCACCGATACTTTCCGGGCGGAAACGACGCCGTCAAATGGGGCGGTCACGTCGGTATAGCCGAAATTGATCTCGGCCTGCTGCTCGTTGGACTGCGCCGATTGCAGATCAGCTTGCGACGAATCGCGCTGCGCCAGGGCCTTG
>DATAQN010000129.1:0-19440 GCA_036264635.1 Xanthobacteraceae bacterium
ATCTTCGGCGTCGTTTTTCCGCTGTCGGGCGGTGACCCGCATCGCGCTGTCGCGCTCGCCAGCATGATGGCAATCGTGTCGGGACTCGTGTGCATTCTCGCGGGCGCGGCACGGCTGGGCTTCGTCACCGAACTGCTCTCCAAGCCGATCCGCTACGGCTATATGAACGGGATTGCGCTGACCGTGCTGGTCAGCCAGCTGCCCAAGATCTTCGGGCTTTCGGTCGAAGATAGCGGACCGTTGCGGACGCTTTGGACGATCGGTGCGGCCATTCTCGGCGGCAAAAGCAATTGGGTGGCGTTCGCGCTCGGCGCCGGCACGCTTGCGGTGATCCTGTTGTTCAAGCGCAGCTCACGCTTTCCGGGCGTTCTGGTTGCGGTGGTTGGTGCCACAATCATTGTCGGCGTATTCGACTTGGCCGAACGCGCCGGCGTATCGGTGCTGGGACCCCTGCCCCGAGGGCTTCCGGCCTTCGCGATTCCATGGATCGACTATGCCGATTTGCTTCCGGTCCTGATCGGGGGCGGCGCGGTCGCATTGGTGTCGTTTGCGGACACGAGCGTGCTGTCCCGCACTTACGCCGCCAGGACCGGCGCCAAAGTCGATCCCAGCCAGGAGATGGTCGGGCTTGGGGCGGCCAATCTTGCCGCCGGGTTCTTTCAGGGCTTTCCGATCAGCAGCAGTTCGTCACGCACGCCTGTGGCGGAGGCTGCGGGCGCCAAGACGCAATTGACCGGGATAGTCGGCGCCGCCGCCGTCGCGCTGTTGCTGTTGGCGGCGCCAAATCTGCTCGAACATCTCCCCGCCGCCGCGCTCGCGGCAGTCGTCATTGCCTCGGCGATCGGCTTGGTCGAGGTCACCGACCTCGTGCGCATCTTTCGCATCCAGCGCTGGGAGTTCTGGCTTTCCATTTTGTGCTTCGTCGGCGTCGCCGTCCTCGGCGTCATTCCCGGGATAGGTTTGGCGATCGTAGCCGCGGTCATCGAATTCCTGTGGGACGGCTGGCGTCCGCATTCGGCGGTGCTCGGCCGCGCCGAAGGCGTCAAGGGCTATCACGACATCACTCGCTATCCGAACGCGCGCCAGATCCCCGGTTTGGTGCTGTTTCGCTGGGACGCCCCCTTGTTCTTCGCCAATGCCGAAGCGTTCAAAGAGCGCGTTCTCGATGCGGTGGCGAACTCGCCAAGTCCGGTACGCTGGCTGGTGGTCGCGGCGGAACCCGTTACGAGCGTCGACGTCACCGCAGCCGACATGCTTGCCGAACTGGATCAGACGCTGCACGCTGACGGAATCGAGTTGGGCTTTGCCGAACTGAAAGATCCAGTGAAAGACAAATTGAAGCGATTTGGGCTGTGGGCGCAAATCGGCGAAGCATTCTTCTTTCCAACGATCGGCGCCGCCGCCGGCAGCTATCTCGCCGGTCACGACGATGTCGACTGGGTGGACTGGGAAGACCGACGCACGGCGAAATCGCTTTCGGACCCATGACCGATCCCTGAACCGGACAAAGCGACAAGCCTATTTTGCGCAAAGCCGAGTCAAAGGCCTATATATCCGGATATAATCGCCTTTGTCCGCGCTGGATCAACGAGCTACGCCTCTCATGGATGAAACCACGGGCCTAAAGATACCGGCAACGAGCAGCGACCGCTATGCGTTCGACGGGACGGCTATCGAGTGGGCCATCAAGCTCGGCAGCCTTGCGCTCCTGCTCTATTGGTCCGCGCTCCTGATCCAGCCGTTCCTGACCATCATCGTCTGGAGCATCATCCTGGTGGTCGCGCTCTATCCGATTTTCGACTGGATGGTGTTGCGGCTGCGGCTGCATCGCGCGGTGGCGGCGACGCTGATCACGATCTTAAGCTTCGCCATCGTGCTGGGCCCAGCGACCTGGCTCGGCGTCAGCTTGATTGCAACCGTCGGGTCGCTGGTCGACCAGCTCAACAGCGGCGCCATTGCGATCCCGCCGCCGCCGTAATCGATCCAGAATTGGCCGCTGATCGGCGAAGGATTCTTTGCATTCTGGGATCTGGCCTCGACCAACCTCAAAGCGGCATTCGCCGAATTGAGCCCGCAATTGAAACCGCTCGGCCCGAGCCTGCTGAGCATCGCCGGCAGCGCCGGCATCAATACGCTGCAATTCCTTGCCGCGGTGGCGATATCGGGGTTTCTGTTCGTGCCGGGTCCGTCGCTGGTGAATTCCTTCAAGTCGGTGACCCATCACATCGCCAGCCGGCGCGGCGCGGAATTCGTCGACCTCGCGGGCGCGACCATCCGCAATCTGGCGCGCGGCGTGATCGGCATTTCGCTGCTGCAGGCGCTGCTGGCGGGCCTCGGCATCATCGTCGCCGGCATGCCGGGGGCGGGCCTGTTCAGTTTCCTCGTTCTGGTGCTGGGCATTCTTCAGGTCGGCGCTTCCGTCATCATCATCCTGCCCATCGTCTGGAGCTGGCTGACCATGGAGACGCATGCGGCGCTGCTCTTCACCATCTACATGGTGCCGGTCAGCGTCCTCGATAATTTCTTGCGTCCGATCGTTCTTGCGCATGGGTTGAAGACGCCGATGCCGGTGATCCTCATGGGCGTGATCGGCGGCCTTCTTGTGCATGGCCTGATCGGCCTCTTCATCGGCCCAATCGTATTGGCGATTGCCTGGGAACTGGTGGAGGTCTGGACGCGCGATGAAATCGGCGACGATTCGTCGGCCGCGGCCGGTCAGCAATGAACGTCACCCGGCGCCAAACTCCCTGGCGCCAAGCTCCCTGGCGCCGAGTCCATTTTGTTCAGGAGGCAATGGCCTGCACCGGATTTTCGTTGGCTGCGAGCGCGCGTTGCCGTGCCGCGATCAATTGTCCATCGGCACCGAACAATTGAGCGACGCGTGCGAAGCGCCTTTCATCCTCGGCAGACCGCTCGCCGCGCGCGTTTAACACCTCTTCGATCACGCCGAGCGCCTGGCGCCGAAGCTCCGGATCTTCGGGCAGCATGCCCGGAATAGCCGCAAGCGCCGCTTCGGTGTCGATCACGAGCATATAGAATTGCTCGCGCACGAGGGCCTTGAATTCCGCCAACGGCATTTCGCCGTGTTTCTCCCTGAGGCGGCGCACGATCTCAAAGCCGCGCTCGTCGACGGAGGCGCGCCCCAGGCCGCCGAACACCAGCGCACGAATGACCGCCTCGCGCGGCCCGCCCTGGGCGATCCGCGATCTGATCTCGGCGATCCGCCGTGCGATGAGCTCCTGATGCAGCGCGCTCTTTCCGGCCTTGCGCAGCGGCAGCGAGAGGTTCGGGTCGACACCGACGGCCGCCTGCAGGGTCGGCGAGCCATAGGCGGTCAGGAACGTCCGCTCGGCGAGAGCTTCGGAGGCCTTACGCCAGCCTTCCAGCGCCGAAACGATCTGCTGCGACACGCCTTCCTGAATGGCGAGAAACGGATTTTCGGCCTCCGCGGGCAGGCGTTGCTTGCGCACCTCGTCGGCCATCGCCGCGATGCCTGCCATCATCGGATTGGCGTCGGAGAACAACTCGTATTGCAGCCGCAACGGATGCAACTGCCGGATGGTCTCGGCGAGCGGCGCACTGACAGCCGCGCGCACGAAAGGCTGCATATAGGTCTGGTAAAGCGCGAGATTGGTCTGCGATATGCGATCCGCCGCGGCGAAGCAGCGCTCGTCGGCGGCATCATTGCCACCGAGCGCGCGAATGTCGTCGAGAGTCCGCATTTCGCAGCGCATGATCCAATCGCCGGAAGCGAGATCGGCATTGGCGGTGGCGTCGGTCTTGGCCTCGAAGACCGCTTCGTAAAGCCCCGGCGGCAGCGTGTCGATCAGATCGATATTGCTCGAGAACTGATTGTGCTCTTTTCGCGCCACGCTCCCGGAGACGAAGATGCCGAGATGCCCGACATGTTCGTGAACTGTGTAGACGATGGTCTGGCCGTCGCCGCGGATCTCGTCGACATCTTCGTACAGGTCGAGGATCCAGCCGAGCGCCTGCTGCGGCGGAGTGATGTTGTCGCCCTTGGAGCAGAACACGACGATCGGCGAACGGACATTACGCAGATCGACGGTCAAGCCGTCCGACGTGTGGATATTGCCGGCGGCGAGATTGTTGCCGACGAACAATTCATCGACGATGAATTGAATCTCCTCGGCATTCAGATTGACATGGCCGCCCCACCAGCGCTCGAAGCCGAGATAGCGCGGCCCCTCGGTATCGATCTTGGAATAGAGATTGTATTGCTTGGTCCACAGCGTGTTGGCCGGGTTCTGGTTCTCGAAATTCTGCACCAGCCAGGCGCCGTCGAACTTGCCGTGGCCGAGATCGCCGGCAAAGGCGGTGAGCCAGCTGCCGCCGAGAAGTCCGCCCGAATAGCGCATCGGATTCTGGCCGTGCACGCCCTGCCAATAGGACAGCGGGGCACCGGCAATGATGATCGGGCCGAACAGATCGGGCCGAACCGCGGCCAGCATCATGACCGCCCAGCCGGCCTGGCAATTGCCGATCACACAAGGCTTGCCGTCCGCCCGCGGGTGCAGTTCGATGACCTTTTCAAGGAACACCGCCTCGGCGCGGGCGACGTCCTCGATGGTCTGGCCCGGCATCGGCTCGGGCAGGAAGCCGATGAAATAGCAGGGGTGACCAGCCTTGAAGGCGACGCCGATCTCGCTGTCGGCCTTGAAGCCGCCGATACCCGGGCCGTGCCCGGCGCGCGGATCGACAATCACAAAGGGCCGCAGTTCCGGGTCGATTTCGACGCCTTCAGGCGGAACCACGCGCACCAGCCCGTAATTCACCGGCCGCGGCAAAGTGCGCCCGTCGACAACGAGTTCGACTTGGTAGTCGAGGACATGGGGCACGGTCTCGGCGAGATGCGCGCGATATTGGTTGCCGCGCTGCCGCATCACGTCGAGGAACAGAACCCAGCGCTGCCCTGCGTCGACCAGATATTCGATCACGGGCGTGAACACGCCGAACGAAAGCACTGTGCCATCAGTGGGCTGCGGGGAGAGGTGTTGTTGCTGCGGCATGGTACTAGTTCCTTCATCCAAGCCGATAACAAGCGGTAAACCGGCAGGGGCGAATTGTCGAAAAGCGCAAACGGCGCTGCAAACCGACGGAACTTATGGGAACTTCAAGCTACCAGAACAAAGCGACGGCGCTTTGACGTACATCAAGACTGCACAATCCAGGCGGCACAATGGGACCAGAACCGCATCTGAAAAAGGAGACACCGGATATCGGGCTTTATTTCATATCGCGCTTTATTTCGCTGCACCCGGTCCGGTCCCGGTCGCGCCGTGTTGGCGATAGAGTAGGTCACTACAGCCGCGTCAGCAACAGGACGTCACATGATCCCGACCGTCAAAGCCAAGATTCTCGATGGCAAGCGGGGGCTGGTCGTAGGCATCGCCAACGATCAGTCGATCGCCTGGGGTTGCGCCAAGGCCTTTCGCGCCTTCGGCGCCGAGCTCGCAGTGACCTATCTCAACGACAAGGCCAAGGCCCATGTCGCGCCGCTGGCGCGCGAAGTCGAGGCGGCGATCGTGATGCCGCTCGATGTGCGCCAGCCGGGCCAGATGGAAGCGGTGTTCGCGCGCATTGCCGATGAATGGGGCCGGCTGGATTTTGTCGTTCACTCCATTGCGTTTTCGCCGAAGGAGACGCTGCAGGGCCGCGTCGTCGACGTGCCGCGCGATGGCTTTCTCACCACGCTCGAGGTCTCGTGCTGGACCTTCATCCGCATGGCGCATCTCGCCGAACCGCTGATGCGCAAGGGCGGCACGCTATTCACGATGACCTATTACGGCAGCCAGATGGTGGTGAAGAACTACAACATCATGGGCGTGGCCAAGGCGGCGCTGGAAAGCGCAGTGCGCTATCTCGCCGCCGAGCTTGGCCCAAAAGGCATCCGCGTTCATGCCATTTCGCCCGGTCCGCTGGCGACGCGGGCGGCCTCCGGGATTCCCGAATTCGATGCGCTGCTCGACAAGGCCAAAGCGAAAGCGCCGGCGCGCAGCCTTGTCAGCATCGAAGATGTCGGCGTCGCCACCGCCTTTCTCGCCCACGACGCCGCGCGCCTGATCACCGGCGAGACGCTTTATATCGACGGCGGTTATCACATTATGGATTGAGATGGCCCGGCGCTGAAGGAGGGCAGACGCTTCCTTGCCGGCGGCAACCGCGTTAGTCTTGCCGGCCCACCTCCACATGTCGCCTCATCCCGCGCTGCATCATGACATTCCCCCGCCGGCACTTTCTCCACCTCGTCACCAGTGCAGCCTCGCTTGCCGCACTACCCCGGCTCGCGGCAGCCGAGAATTATCCAACACGGCCGGTGCATCTGATTGGCGAGACGCCGGCCGGCGGCTCTCCCGACATTGTCGCGCGGGTGATCGGCCAATGGCTTCAGGAGAGATTAGGCCAGCCCTTCGTCGTCGACGACCGCCCCGGCGCCAGCGGCAATCTCGCCACCGAATATGTCGTGAACTCGGCGCCGGACGGCTACACGCTGCTGGTCGCGATCTCCAGCAATGCCATCAACGTGTCGCTGTTCTCAAATCTCAATTTCAAATTCACGCGCGACACGCAGGCGATCGCCCGCCTCGGCAGCATTCCGCTCGTCGTCGCTGTGACGCCGTCGTTTCCGGCACAGACCCTGCCTGAATTCATCGCCTATCTGAAAGCCAATCCCGGCAAGGTCACCATGGCGTCCGGCGGCACCGGCTCGCCGGCGCATGTCGCCGAGGAACTTTTCTGCATGATGGCGGACGTGAACACGATGCACGTGCCCTATCGCGGCGAAGGGCTCGCGCTACCCGATGTGATGAGCGGGCAGATCAATATGATTTTCGCCGCCATGCCGGCGTCGCTCGGCTATCTGAAAGGCGGCAAGCTGCGCCCGCTCGCGGTGACCTCGGCAACACGCCAGGCCGCCTTGCCGGACGTGCCCGCGGTGAGCGAATTTATCCCGGGCTACGAAGCGGCAGGCTGGTATGGCATTGTCGCGCCCAAAGCGACGCCCAAGGCCGTCGTGGACAAGCTCAATGCCGAGATCAATGCCGCGCTGGCCGATCCGACTGTCAAAGCCCGCTTCACCGATCTAGGCCTGATTCTGGCGCCCGGCTCGCCCGAGGATTTTACCAAATTCATTGCCGACGAGACCGAGAAATGGGCCAGAGTCGTCAAATTCGCCGGCATTCAGCCGGAATAAGCCGACAACGTCTGGCGACATAGGGCCGCGCGGCGATAGCTGCCGCGGGCGTGCTATAACAAGTGCGTCCTGTAGTCGTGCTATGTTTGAATCAGGATGACCGAGGACCGCTCACGTTCCGTTGACAATGATCACATCGGCGTGCGGGCCGGCGCGTCATTATCGCGAATATCGGTACTGCTGGAATTCGAACTGATCAGGAATGAAACAAGAAAAACGATCCAAATAACTTTCAGTCCGTAGTGCTTTTCGTTCTGTGCGGTGGAGGGCCGCGTAATGCGCCCAGTTGCAGAGGCGAAGCGGAGCGACGGCCAACAGCAGCGCCGCGGCTGTGGCAGCGCGCTTTTATTTCGCACGAGCCGCCGTTGCCGGGCTTTGACCGCCGCCACAATTGCGGCAATCACGATCGCGCTCGCGCCGGCAGTGCTCAGCGGTTTTCGCTCGGCCAACGCGCAGAGCCTCGCCGCGCCAAACCTCACCGCCAAAGACAAAGTGCTGCGCATCGGCGTCCTTGCGCTCGGCCCGCGCTACGTTCCGTCGTGGCACTGCGGTGAGACGGATTATCATCCAGGGGCGCCGGATCCGAACCGCGACACCCAGCCTTATTACGTCGTCGGGCTGGTCGACCAGCTCAAGAAGCTGAATTACGTCGAAGACAAGCCGGAGAATGCCCGCAAGCCTGGCCGCCATTTCCAGCTCATCGTACGTACCGGCACGCCCGGTCAGCTCGAGGGCTACGCCCGCGAATTCGCTTCCGGCGGCGCCGACATCATTGTTGCGGTGGCGACCGAAGCGGTGCGGGTCGCGCAACAGGCGACCCGCGAACACCCGATGCCGATCCTGATGACCGGCGTGAGCGATCCGGTGCGATACGGCTTTGTGCAATCGCTGGCGCGGCCCGGCGGCGCCATTACCGGCGTCAGCCATCAGGTCGTTCAAGGCAGCGGCAAGCGCGTCGAATTGTTCAAGGAGCTTTTGCCCGGCCTTAAGCGCATCTTCACCATGCATCAGGCGCACTATGCGCCATCGGACGAGAGCATGGTGGAAATCCGCGATGCCGCCACGCGCCTGAAGATCGACGTGGTCGACCGCATCGTCACAAGCCGGCAGGATATCGACGACCTGATGGCGAACATGCACCCGGAAGGCGACGACGGCATCATGGTGGTTCCCGATTCCGACATCATCGCCAATCTCGACCTGGTGATCGAAACCAGCCTGGCGCAGCGCGTCGCCGCCTTCGGCGTGTTCGATTACATGGCGATGTGGGGCGCGGTCGCCGCCAACGGGCCGAGCGCGTATCAGGCCGGCTCGCGCGTCGCCTGGTATATCGACCGGATCAGCAATGGCGCAAAGCCCGGCGACCTGCCGGTGGAGCCTGTCGACCCGACTTTCGTGATCAATCTGAAAGCCGCGCAATGCCTCGGCATAACGGTGCCGCTCGAGGTGCTCGGCCAGGCCGATCAGGTCATCAGATGAAGAGCGTCATTGCAGGAAAGCAAATGATCCCGTGAATTGAATTGTCAGGAGGACGTCATGGCAGTCAAGAAAGTGCTTGCGCTTGCAGTCGGGCCGCAGCGCAATCATCGTATCAGCGCCAGAGAACACGCCGCAAACGTGCGGCACTATATCCACGGCCTGATCGAAGGTCTCGAGCAAAAGGGCCGTCACATCGGAACCGATTACGAGATCGACTATAAGGAACGGCTCCATTCCGATCTGGCCAATGGCAAAACCTCCAAGGCTCTGCTGGCCGACGAAGAGAGCCCCTGCGACGTGGTCTTTGCCATGTCGACCAATGTGGTGCGCGCCGCCAAGGATGCCAGCAAGACGATCCCGATTGTTGGCGTCATGTCCGAGCCGAAGGCCGAACGCTTTACCAGCGCCAAGAACATCACCGGCATTTCGGCGCGCCGCAGCCAGACCGCCGGAGACTGTTTCGAATATTTCCTGGCGACCGTGCCGTCGCTCAAAAAGGTGCGCGTACTGCACAAGCCGAAATACGGCCCCTCCGAGCGCAGCCTCAAGCTCGTCAAGAAAGCCGCGAAGAAACGCGGGGTCAGCGTCGAGGTGCTTTCGATCAACACCCGCGAGGATATCGAGAAGAAGCTCAAGGCCATGCCGAAGCGCGACCTGAAAAAGCCGGCCGAAGTCGGCGTGCAGGTCCTGCCGGTCGATGTGTGCCTCGGCGCGGCCTCGCTCATCATCGAGATCGCACAGGGACAAAAGAACGTGCCGGCATTCTTTCCGGTCACCGACTTCGTCAGGAACGGCGCGCTGGGCGGCTATGGCGTGGCGCAGCATACCTGCGGCGTGCTGATGGCGGACTATGTGGACCGCATTCTGTGGCAGTCCGAGCAACCGCACACCTTGAAAATCGCCGACGCCGCCAACGATCATTTCGAATGGGCGGTCAGCCGCCCGGCGGCGCAGGCGCTGAATGTTAAGCTTCCGCACATCGTTTGAGACAACAGCGGTGCGCGAGGCCTGAGTGGCGAGGAGGTCGGTTGTGGCCGCGGTCATGACGGGCGCTGAAAACCGCGGTAGCGCGGCCGCGGAGGCAGATATGGCGCCGCCATCGCCCGATCGCCGCGGCGGCATCGTCCGCCGTTATTTCCTCATCTTCGCCGCGTTGATCGGCGGCTCGCTGGCTGCGGGCCTCTTCGTCGAACTTGCCTTCCGCTTCCAGGAAGCCCGGCTGACGCTGCAAAGCGAGCATCAGCGGATGGCGGAATTGGCCGCGCTGCGCATTGAGAATTATGTCGAGGATATCGCGCAGACGCTGCGCATCGCGGCTCCGCCGCGGGGGCTCAAGGATGGCCGGTTGAGTGAAGATTATCTCTTCAATCTGCGTACGCTCATCAGGAATACGCCGGCCATTCGCGACGCCTTTGTCATCGGCCTCGACGGCCACGAACAGTTCCGCGAGTCACGAATCGCGGCCTCTGTTCCCAATACGGCGGCCGATCAC
This sequence comes from Xanthobacteraceae bacterium, assembly GCA_036264635.1. Lineage (GTDB taxonomy): Bacteria > Pseudomonadota > Alphaproteobacteria > Rhizobiales > Xanthobacteraceae > BOG-931. Next base: position 10,185 of record DATAQN010000129.1, read on the forward strand.
TCTGCAGACCCCTTTTTCGTCGCCGCGCGCGACGGCGAGACCTATTACGGCCCGGTGAAGTTTCCCAACGACTCGCTCGAGCCGCGCATTCGCATCGCTGTGCCGATCGAGCCTTTCGCCGGTGACGTAGCGGGCGTGCTCGCGGCCGATGTCAATGTCCGCTACATCTGGGACGTCGTGCAGGACATCCATGTCGGCAAATCCGGCTATGCCTATGTGGTCAGCAACGACGGAATCCTGATCGCGCATCCTGATCTGCATCTCGTGCTGCAGCACAAGGACCTTTCCGACCTGCCGCAGATCACCCAGCTTCGCGATCCCGACTCTGGCGAATCCGGAACGGGCGAATATCCGGGCCTGAGCGGCGCGCGCGCGCTCGTCGCCTATCAGCGCATCCCGAGCCTCGGCTGGACGGTGCTGGTCGAACGGCCGCTGATGGAAGCTTATGGGCCTGCTTTGCTCTCGCTCGGCCGCATCGGCGGAATCTTCCTCGCGCTTTGCGTTCTTGCTTTCGCGGCTGCCGTGCGGTTGCGGCGCCGTGTGGTGAAACCCATCGAGGCCTTGCGCCAGGGCGCGGTACGTCTCGAATCCGGCGATCTCGATGCCCGGCTCAGCCTCAAGACGGGCGACGAATTCGAGGATCTCGCGGAGGATTTCAACCGCATGGCCGCGCGGCTGCAAGAAGCCCATGCCGGCCTCGAGCACAAGGTCGCCGAGCGCACGCAAGCGCTCGAACAGTCGCTCGGCGAGGTCAAGGCGCTCAGCGACACCATGCAGACGGTCAGCGCTTCGCTCGATCTGCAGAAAGTGCTGCAGACCATCGTTGTCCACGCCACCGAGCTTTCCAAATCCGATGGCGGCGTGATCTACGAATTCGACGAGGATGCGCAAGTCTTCCGCTTCCGCGCCGGCCATCTGCTGCGGCCCGAATTCGTCACTGAGCTTGTCGCCGCACCACCCACACTGCTCGACAGCATCATCGGCCGCGCCGCCGTCCTGAACGAGCCGCAAAACATCCCCGACGGCGCCGAGCCGACGGCGCCCCACAGCAATACGCCCGTGCTCGCGGAGGGCTACCGTTCGATGCTCGCGGTGCCGATGACCCGAGGCGGCCGCGTGCTCGGCGGCATCGTGCTCGGGCGAAAAGTGGCCGGCGGCTATAGCGACGAGGAAATCGACCTTCTGCGCACTTTCGCCAATGGCTGCACCATCGCCATCGAGCATGCCCGCCTGTTCTACGAGGTCGGCCGCAAGAACACGGCGCTGCAGCTGGCGAGCCAGCACAAGTCGCAATTCCTCGCCAATATGAGCCACGAATTGCGCACGCCGATGAACGCCATTCTCGGCTTTACCGATCTCATGCTCGACGGCATCTATGGCGACCTTAATCCGCGGCTGCGCAAGCCGATCGATCAATTGCAGGTCAACGGCCAGCACCTGCTGCGGCTGATCAATGACGTTCTCGATCTGTCGAAGATCGAAGCCGGTCGGCTCGAGCTCAGTCTCGCCGAATACAATGTGGACGAGATCGTCGAGGCGCTGCAAGCCGCGGCCTATCCCCTGGCGCAGGCCAAAGGGCTTGCCTTTGGCGTATCGAGCGAGTCCAGGATCGGCAATTGCTACGGCGACAGCAAGCGCATGTTCCAAGTCCTGCTCAACATCACCGGCAACGCCATCAAGTTCACCCGCTACGGCGGCGTCAATATCCGCGTTGCGCGGGAGAACGGCGACGTCCACTACGCCGTCAGGGACACCGGCATCGGCATTCCGACCGAAGAACTGGGCTCGATCTTCGAGGAATTCGGCCGCGGCGATCCGGCCATTGCCAAGGAGTTCGCCGGCACCGGCCTCGGTCTAACCATTGCCAAGCGTTTCGTCACCATGCACGGTGGCCGCATCTGGGCCGAAAGCACGTTCAATGTCGGATCGACATTCCACATTGTCGTGCCGCGGCGGGTGACGGCAGCGTCCGTGATGGACGCGGCACTCGGCGCAGCGGGGGAAAGATGAGCGTGCGCATTCTCCATGTCGAAGACAATGCCGCCAACCGGATGATCGTGCGCGATCTCTTGGAGTTTCAGGGCTACCAGGTCGTCGAGGCCTTCGATGGCGAAGAGGCGCTGGTTGCGGCCGAGCGCGAACGCCCGGACCTGATCCTGATGGACATCCAATTGCCGCGCATTTCCGGCCTCGAGGCGACGCGGCGGATCAAGGCGCGCGAGGATCTGCGCAACATCCCGATCGTCGCCGTCACGTCATTTGCATTGAGCGGCGACGACCAGAAGGCAAGCGCCGCAGGCTGCGACGCCTATATCGCCAAACCCTATCGGCCGCGCGATCTCTTGCAGATCGTGCAGAATTTACTGGCCGCCGGCTCCGACTGAACCGCGCCCTTGCGGAAATCGTCAACTTGTCGCAAGCAACCGCTGGCCCGGTTTGCCATCGTTCCCAGCCAGGCACCGACAGATAAGCTTATTGGCGCAGGCTCCTATGGCGTTCCTTCATTCATTCGCGCTGCCGGATTTCCTCGATTCGCTCGTCAGCCTGTTTGCGGCCTTTGTGCTCGGCACGCTGATCGGCGCCGAGCGGCAGTACCGCCAGCGCGGCGGTGGGTTACGCACGCATGTTCTGGTCTCTGTCGGCGCCGCGACCTTTGTCGATATCGGCCAGCATCTCAACGGCAATGTCGGCGCGACGCAGATCATCGCTTATGTGGTGTCCGGTGTGGGCTTCCTCGGCGCCGGCGTGATCATGAAGCAAGGCAGCAATGTGTGGGGCCTGAATACCGCAGCGACCTTGTGGTGCTCGGCCGCGGTCGGCGCATGCGCCGGGGCGGATCTCGCTTTCGAGGCGATCGCGCTGACCGGCTTCGTTCTCGCCGGCAATACTCTGCTGCGTCCGCTGGTGAATGCCATCAATCGCGCGCCGCTCGACCAGCACGCCACGGAAGCGATCTACGAGGTGCATGTCACGACAGCGAGCGAACATCTCGACGATGTCCGCGAGTTGCTCCGCGACGAGCTCGACGCCGCCAATTATCCGCTGCAGGATATCGAAGTGATCGAGCGCGAACAGGGCGACGCCGAACTGGTCGCGGTCCTGCTCAGCACCACCGCCGATCCCAGAGAGCTCGATGCCGTCGTTACGCGGCTCGAGAAGAACCGCCACGTCGAAAACGCCAGCTGGAATCTGCGCACGCAGGATTAGGCGTGATCGCTTCAAATCGAAGCGTGTGGTCCGTCATCCCTGAGGTGACCGCGAAGCGGGCCTCGAAGGATGCACGGCCGAGGCGCAACCAAAATCGGCATGCCGATTTGGCACTTTAAGTACTCAAGTCGGCAACTGCCGACTTGAGTGCCGTCGCCCTTCGAGGCGCGCCTGCGGCGCGCACCTCAGGGTGATGGACATTTTCACAACGGTCCAAAATTCGGCGGAGGAATGCGCCGCTTCGAGGCGCTCTCGTAAGCCGAAGCGACCTTCAGAAGCACGTCCTCCCTACCCGGCTCGGCGCGGAACACCAGCGAAAACGGCAAGCCCGGCGCCGGGATCGTGGTCGGCGTGTGCGACGGCTGCGAGACATAGCGCGTGCGATCGTCGTTGAGCTTGTAGACCGGATCGTAGGTGGTCGTGATATAGCCCGCCGGAATGAGCACTTCTGTGAGGCCGGCATTCGGCCCGTAAAGCGATTCCGGGCTGAGATTGCTTTCGATGTCATATTGATAGGCGTGCCCGATCAGGCCTGGCGGCCACGGCGTGTGCAGCCGCACCAGAGCATCGAGCTTGTTCTCGTAGATCACCATCATGTCGACGCGGCGCAACAGCTCACGCAGCATGATGCGCTCGTCGACGCCCTGGCGGCCGCCGAGCGGATTGCGCGGATCGGAGACTTCTTCCCAATTCTTGAAGGCGGCGCGCTGATCGTCGCCCCAATATTTGGAGCGCGCGTTGAGCGCCGCGAAATCGGTCAGCGTCTCGGTGTAGCCGAGCTTCTTCCAGTCCGCGGCACGGCGCGTCAGATATTGCGGAATGTGGAAGCGGAACGTGTTGGCCAGTTGCTGCTGCTGGATGGTAGCAATGTCGAGATTGATCGGCGGCGTGACTGTACCCTCGGCGAGCGCGACCAGATAATCGATCGGCTTCATCTCGCCACTGCCGAAAATCTTGCCCGGCACGAACTCGGTCGGCGCGATGGCGGCGGCGAATTCTTTGAACAAAGGCTTGCCGTCACGGCCGAGCCGGAACAGGAGATCGGGCATGAAAACCGGCACCAGGCGCGCCAGTGCGCGGCGAAAATCGGTCTGCATCAGTTCGATATCGGGATCGCGTGGCCACAGCGGATCGGAGGATTCGACAAGCGTCGCGCCGAGTTTTGCGCCGAGCACGGTTTTGATCTCGCGCGCCGCGGCCGTGACGATTGGTTCTTCGGTCTTCGAATTCGCCCGGATCAGCATCGACTCGCGGATGACGCCGAGCCGCAGGCCTTTGAGCGCGCCGGTTGCGCCGTTCTGCGTCACATGCGCGGCATAAGGCCCGCTCAGCACCGAGGCGCGCGGCACCGTGGTGAACGGATCGCGCGGATCGTAATAGCCCTCGTCCGGGTCCTTCAGTGCATCAAGCACTTTGGCGCAGTCGGCGATGCTGCGGCAGAGGATGCCGCTGCGGTCGCAATAGATATCGGCGCCGATCGCGCCGCCGTCGAAGCCGAGCATCGCCTTGTGCGGCAGGATCAAGGCGACGGCGTTGTGGTTGGCGGGGCCGCGGCACGAGGCACGCGTTTCCTCGCCGAGGCTTGCCATCACCAGATTGGCGCTGACCGAAACGCCGGAGCCCGAGCTCGAGCCGAGCGAGGCCGAGCGCCTGGTGTCGTAAACATTGACCGGATTGCCGGCCCAGGTGCTGCGCTGATAGCCGAGTGTCGAGGGCAGCACTTTGTCGGGATGATTGCGTCCGCCGGGATTGCCGGCACGCCCGTTATATTCGGTGTTGAGCGCCTTGGCGTAAATGATCGCGCCTTTGTTGCGGAGCTGCGCGACGAGAACATGATCGCGCGCCGGAAAGTCCATGTCATAGGCGGCGTCGCCGGCGCCGGTCGAGCGCATGTCCTTGGTGTCGAACGGATCCTTGAACGAGAAGACGACACCGTACATCGGCATCTTTTCGAGATCGGGATTGCGACCGAATGTTTTGTCGAGCGCCTCGGCTTGTTCGAGCGCATCCGGCAGTTGGCGGAAATATTCGCAGATCGGCGGCGCGCCGGGCGGCAGCGGGCCGAGCGAGGGATGGCGGTCGAAATCGCCTTTGCAGGTCACCGAACGCTCGCCGCGGATGTTGAGCGTGGCCAGCGCATTGAGCTGCCCGGCATTGGGGATGCCGGCGATCATGCCGAACTGCTGGTAGACGGAAGGATCGGACGCAGTCGGCTCCATCCGTCCGTATTCCAGCGGCGGGCCTTGATATGTGTCGAGATCGGGCAGGAACGACGCAGCCTTTACGGTCTCCGTCGGAAATTTCAGCGGCGCGCCGGCGCGCACTGTACCGGGCTGTTCCGGCACGGGGGCGCCGTCTTGCGTGACCAGCTGCGTCGCCACACCGTTGAAGGCTTTCGCCCGGGCAATGTATTGGCGGACGGCCTCGGCACAAGTCGTGCGCCCGGCTTTGATGGCCTCATGCAAGTTGGCAATCGTCGCCTCTTCGACGCGGAATGATGCGGACGAGGTCTTTAGCGACTGATCCATTGCACTGAACCTTTTGGACAAAAGCGCTGCTGTCAGCGCTGACACTTCATTGTTACACGCCCACCATTTTGCCTCAGAGAAATTCGAACTCAAGGACGGCCTGCAGGGCCGCCGCCTATGGCGGTAACTTTAGCCCGTTGCAAGCAACGGGCTAAAGTTATCCTTGACTGCGAATTTCTCTGAGGCACCCTTTGGCCGTACAATAATGAAAAACTCTGCCTCGTCGGCCTTTGCACCCTGACCGAAACGCCGGCCTTACCGCATCTTCAGGATAACAACCCGATCACTCGTCGGATCGGTCGACTTGCGCAGATCGGCCACCTGCGCCGAAGTCACCCGCCCCGCCTGATTGCCCCAGCCCTTGCGGATGAAGCTCAGCACGTCAGCGATCTCCTGATCGGAGAGCTTGAGCCGGAACTGCGGCATGCGATAAGCGTCCGGCGTGCCTTTGACGACCAGCGGGACAGAGCCGTTGAGCACCAGATTAATCAACGAAGCCGGATCTTCGCCGAGCACGGTCGGGTTGCCGGCGAGCGGCGGCAGGTAAGGCGCAAAGCCTTTGGCGTCGAGCCCGTGGCACGAGGCGCAGTTCCCGGCATAGATCGCAGCGCCCGGCTCCGCCGAATGACCGCCGCGCAGTTCCGCCGTCGTCGCATCGTCATAGGTGTAGGCTGGCTGCTGGCCGCTCGACGCCAGCGACTTCAGATAGACCGCTATCGCCGTGATGTCGCTGTCCGAGAGATACGGCGTCGAGTTGTTGACGACGTCGATCATCGAGCCGAAGGCCGTGCCGTCGCGGTTGTGTCCAGTCTTGAGGAATTCTACGAGATCGGCCTGCGACCATTGACCGAGTCCGGTGCGCTGATCGCCACGTAGGTTTGCCGCGAGCCAGGCGTCGAGCAGAGCGCCGCTGAGAAAAGCCGGATTGCCCTCATCGAGCGCTTTTTCCTGAAAGGCGATGCCGCGCGGCGTGTGGCAGGCGCCGCAATGGCCGAGCCCCTGCACCAGATAGGCGCCGCGATTCCACACCGCGTCATGCTCGGGCTTGTTCACGTAGCTGCCGCTGGTAGTAAAGACCACGTCCCACAGCGCCAGCGGCCAGCGGAAGCTCAAGAGCGACGGAATCTCGTTCGGCTTGTTGGCCTGACGCACCGGCGGCACGTCTTTCATGAAGAAGTCGTAGAGCGCCTTGACGTCTTCATCGGTGAGCTTGGCGTAGGATGGATAGGGCATCGCCGGGTAGAGCCGGTGGCCGTCCTTGGCGATGCCTTGGCGCAGAGCGCGATCGAAATCTTCCAACGTATAATTGCCGATGCCGGTCTCGGGATCGGGCGTGATATTGGTGGAATAGATCGCGCCGAGCGGACTGCCCATTTTCAGGCCGCCGGCGAAGGCCTTGCCGCCAGGCACCGAATGGCACGCCACGCAATCGCCGGCGCGCGCCAGATATTCGCCGGGATTTTCCGGCGCCTTCGCATCGTCGGCGCGTGCGCAGATTGCGCCCAGCGAAAACAGCACAGTGAAAAGAACAGTCGTTGCAATCTTTGTCACGTCTTCCCGCCTCCTGAAGCAGGCACGCAAAATCGTCGAGCCGGTACGAGCTAAGAAATATTGAGTAGATGCGGCGCGCATGGTGCACGCGCCGCAGATTATGCCGATCCCACCAGATCCTGGTCGATCAGCGGCAACGAGCGGATGCGCTTGCCGGTCAAGGCGAAGATCGCGTTGCACACGGCAGCCGCAGTTGGTGCGCCGCCCGGCTCGCCGGCGCCGCCCCACTTCTTGCCGCCGCTCAGCGCCAGGTGCACGTCGATCTTGGGCGCCTGTGCCAGCCGCACCATTGGATAAGTGTCGAAATTGCCTTGCTCCGGAATGCCGTTCTTTACCGTGACCTTGCCGAAGAGCGCCGCCGTCAGCGCGAAGATGCAGCCGCCCTCCATCTGCTCGGCAAAGGACAGCGGATTGACGACATGGCCCGAATCGGCCGCGAGCGTGATCTTGTCGACCTTGAGCTTCCCCTGCGGGCTGATGGTGATTTCGGCCACCTCGGCGACAATGGTGCCGTAGCATTCGAAGATGGCGATACCGCGGGCACGGCCGGATTCGATGGGTTTGCCCCAATCGCCCTTCTCGGCGACCATGTCGAGCACGCCGAGCCAATCCGACTTGCCGGCAAGCATCGTGCGGCGGAACTGGTACGGATCCTGACCGCCGGCGTGGGCTAGTTCGTCAATGAAGCTTTCGAGCGCGAAAGCATTCTGCGACGCACCGACGGACCGCCAGAACGAGACCGGGATATGCGTGTTCTTCAGCGCGCATTCGACCCTGGAATTGGCGATCTTATAAGGATGAGTGGCAAAGCCCTCGACGGCCATGGGCTCGATGCCGCTCTCGACCTTATTCACGCCGAGCGAGCGCAACAGGGAGCCGACGGCCGGGCGGATATAGAGCGCCGTCGGCATGCCGTCGGCTCCAACTGCGCCTTTGAAGCTGATCGCCGCCTGCGGCCGATAGCGGTCGTGGCGGATATCGTCTTCGCGGGTCCAGACCAGCTTCACCGGCCGGTTGACGGCCTTGGCGATCTGGATCGCCTGCACCATCTCGTCGTTCTTCGATTTGCGACCGAAGCCGCCGCCAATGAAGGTGTTGTGGATATAGACCTGTTCGGGCTTGAGGCCGGCGACCGCGGCGGCCGCCGTCAAGGTACGATCGGCCGATTGGGTGCCGACCCACACGTCAAGGCGATCGGGCTGCAGATGCACGGTCGCGTTCATCGGCTCCATCGGCGCATGCGCCAGATAAGGCACCTCGTACACCGCCGACAGCGCCTTCGCGCCCGTTGCCGTAAGAGCATCGTCCACATTGCCGTCGTTACGTGCGACAGGTGCGGTGCCTGTGAGCGCCGCGTCACGATATTCCTTGGCGAATTGCGCGCTGTTGGTCGAGCCCGCCGCGCCGACATTCCATTCTGGATGCAGCTTCGCCAGCCCCTGCTTGGCGCGCCAGAATGTATCGGTCGCGACCACGGCGACCGCATCCGGCAAACGCACCACTTGCACGATGCCCGGCATATTCTTCAGCGGCGCCTCGTCGACGCCCGCCAGTGTGCCGCCCGGCACCGGACACTGCACGATCGCGGCATAGACCATGTCGGGAAGCCGCGTATCGATAGAAAATTGCGCCGCGCCATTGACCTTCAACGGCACGTCGACACGCGGCTGCGGCTTGCCGATGAACGTGTATTGCTCCGGCGTCTTGATCGTGGGCTCGGCCGCGAGCTTGATCTGTGCCGCGGCGCTGGCCACCGCGCCGTAGCCGATGCTGCGGTTCGAGGCGGGGTGGAGCACGACGCTATTGGCCGCCTTGCATTCCGACGCCGGCACGCCCCACTGCGCCGCTGCCGCTGCGATCAGGCGCTCGCGCGCGCTGGCGCCGACCTGCTGCAGCTTGACATGGGAGTCTTTCACCGAATGGCTGCCGACCGAGGACATGTCGCCATAGACATTGTTCTCGCGGTAGCT
>DATAQN010000181.1:0-32183 GCA_036264635.1 Xanthobacteraceae bacterium
CCGAGCGAAAGAGCCGGATGAAGCTCTACGTCAAGCGCGTCTTCATCACCGACGATGCCGACATCCTGCCGCGCTATCTGCGCTTCGTGCGCGGGCTTGTCGACTCCGCCGATCTGCCGCTCAATGTGTCGCGCGAGAAGATCCAGGAGAGCCCGCTGCTGGCGGCGATCCGCAAGGGCGTCACCGGCCGCGCTTTATCCGAGCTCGAACGGCTCGCCGACAAGGAGCGCGAGACCTATAGCAAGATCTGGGACGTGTTCGGCGCGGTGCTCAAGGAAGGCATCTATGAGGATTTCGAGCGCCGCGATGCGCTGTTGAAGCTCGCGCGCTTTAAGACCACGGCGGGCGGCGATGACTGGCGAAGCCTCGCTGACTATATCGCTGCGCTGAAGACCAACCAGACTGCCATTTATTATATCGCCGGCGACGAGATCGAGCGGCTCAAATCCTCGCCGCATCTTGAAGGCTTTCGCGCCCGCGGTGTCGAGGTGCTGTTGTTGCCGGACCCGGTGGACACGTTCTGGGTGATGTCCGGCGTGTCATTCGAAGGCAAGCCGCTTGAATCCGTCACGCAGGGCGCGGCCGATCTGGCGCTCATTCCAAGGCTCGACGCCGCCGAAGCGGCATCGCCCGACATCGCCGAGGCAGTCAAGCAGTTCCTGGCTTTCCTCAAGACGACGCTCGGCGATCAGGTCGCGGAGGTGAGAGCATCAGAGCGGCTCACCGACAGCGCGGTCTGTCTGGTGGCGGCCGATTCCGGCCCTGACCGGGCGCTGGAAAAGATCCTCGCCAACGCCGGACGACTGACGTCCGCGTCGAGACCGATCCTCGAAGTCAATCCGCACCACAAGCTCGTCCTCGCGCTCGCGGGCTTGGGCGCTGGCGAACAGGGCTTCAAGGAAGACGCCGCCCATCTGTTGTTCGACGAGGCGCGGCTCCTTGAAGGCGACCGCCCGGCCGACGCCAAGCGGTTCTCTGAGCGGCTCGCGCGGGTGTTGGAGCGCGGGGTGCGTTGAATGGGGTTCCGCTCGTCCTCGCGTAAGCGGGGGGACCCAGCCTGCGGTTTAGAAAGAACCGCCATTCCCGCTTTCGCGGAAGTGAGCGGGATATTTTTCGACCTGCGGATATTTTTCGAGCTGGATGAGTGCTGCTCTTGAAAATCAAAGGGGCATGATCCCGGTCGAGATCATGCCCCTGATTTACCTTTGCGAACTGCTTATTCAGCAGGGGTGTGCATCTCCGCGGTCACCGGCGAAGTGCCATCGTGAGGCTGCAGCGATGGCTCGATCGGCGCTTTCGGGCCTTTGAGCCGGAAGTAGATCTGCGACCCGATCAGGATCACGCAGAGCGCGACGAAGACTGCGCTGATTGGCCGCTGCACGAAGACGGTGATGTCGCCGCGCGAGATCAGCATGGCGCGGCGGAAGTTCTCCTCGAACCGCGGACCAAGCACGAAGCCGAGCAGGATCGGCGCCGGATGGAAGCCGAGGCGGAGGAGAATATAGCCGAACATGCCGATGGCGGCGACTTCGCCAACCTGGAAGAAGTCGTTGTTGGCGGCATAGACGCCGATGCAGACGAAGAACATGGCGCTCGGGTACAGATACTTGTACGGGATCGCCAGCATCTTCACCCAGATGCCGATCAGCGGCACGTTGAGCAGCACCAGCATGATGTTGCCGATCCAGAAGCTCGCCACCAGGCCCCAGAAGATGTCGGGGTGCTGTGAGATGAGCTGTGGGCCGGGCACGATGCCTTGAATCATCAAGGCGCCCAAGAGCAGGGCCATCACGGCATCGCCGGGAATGCCCAGACTCATGGTCGGGATGAAGTCGCCCTGCACGGAGGAGTGCGTAGCGGCTTCGGGGCAGACCACGCCTTCGATCAGGCCGGTGCCGAATTTCTCCGGATGTTTGGAGATCTTCTTCTCCGTCGCGTAAGCGACGAAGGAGGCGATCGTCGGCCCGGTGCCCGGAATGAGCGAGCACAGGCTGCCGATGATCGTGCCCCGCCACATCGGGAAGAAGGCTTGTTTGAAATCCTGTTTGGTCGGCCGCATGTCTTTGAGGCCGACATTGGTGTATTTGGTGTTGATCGGCGCGACCTGATTGACGCTGCTCATGAACTCGGCAATGCCGAACAGGCCGAGGGCGAGCGCAATGAGTTCGATACCGTCGTCAAGCTCGGTCATGCCGAAGGTGAAGCGCTCCGAACCAGTCTCGAGGTCGGTGCCGACCGAGCCGAGGAACAGGCCGAGCACCGTCATAGAAACGCCCTTAATCGGCGAGCCGCGCGCCAGCGTTGAGCCGGCGAGCAGACCGAGCAGCATCAGCGAGCACACTTCGGCTGGGCCGAATTGCAGCGCTGCCCTCACCAGAAGCGGCGACAGGAAGATCATCTCGGTGATGCCCCAGGAGGCGCCGACGAAGGAGGCGAACACCGTGAGGCCGAGCGCAATGCCGCCGCGGCCCTGCTTGGTCATCGGGAATCCGTCCAAGCAAGTCACCGCATGCGGCGGATGGCATGGCAAGTTGAGCAGGATCGAGCAGATGGCGCCGCCATATTGCGCGCCGTACATCACGCCGCCGAGCATCAGGATGGCGGCGACCGGCTTCATGCCGAAGGTGAGCGGCAGAAGGATCGAGATCGTGGCGAGCGGGCCCATGCCCGGCAGCACGCCGACCATGTTGCCGACGAGCACGCCGACGAAACAGAAAACCAGATTGTGCAGCTCGAAGGCGACGTGAAAGCCGCCCCAGAGGTCCTGCAATGCGGTTCCGATCACAGTTCGCCCCTCCAGGTGAGGATCGGCATCGGCACTTGGAGGAAATAGGAGAACAGAGCGACGCCGAAAATGGTGATGATAGCGGCGAGGACGATCGAGCTCAGCCAGGTCGCGTTCTTGTCGCCGAGTGCAGCGATAAGAACGCATGAGAATGTCGCTGGAATCATCCCGAAGTAGCGGCCGAAGAAGATGAAGCAGATCGGGCTCATCAGAATGCAGAACCACGCCCACCATTGGGGGTGCTCCGGCAAGATGCTTTGATCTTCTTCATGGCCGTCTGCTGACGGCGATAGTCCCGCCGCCGCAATGGCAATGCCGAGAAGGACCAGGAGGACGCCGAGAGCCGTCGGCAGAAATCCTGGTCCCATATGCATGAGTGTGCCGGCGCGATAGCTCGTGCCTTTGAGCGCAACGCCAAGGCCGAGCAGCATCATCAAGCCGCCGGCGTAGAAATCCCGCTTGCTTAACAGCTCGCGGAGAGGGCTGGTGGAAGGCCGCAATTTTTCCTCCCGGCGCCGTCTTCGGGGCCTTTTACTGATCTCGCTTCGATATTGTTCGAAACGAGGAACTTCAACAAGTAGCGAGGTGTTCCGGAGCGACCAGGTGTCGCAACACTGCTGTTGTCGCGACCAACCCGTTCGCGGGGTCTCCCGCCGTTTTCCCCCTGCCGTAGTGTTCGGCACAGTGGAGACCCTGCATCCGGCAGGTACCAGACGATATAGGTCACGGCGCGAGGGTGCAACATCTATGTATGACAGAACAACAATGCTGCTGGCACGCTTTGGACCATATTTAACAGCAGTCAATGGGGCTTATTCCGGACAGCTCTCAGCTCGAGTAACAACTCCGTAAACGCCTCATTGTTCGTGCGTGTGCGGCGCAAACAGGTCCGGATCGTCATTGCGGACACTGCCGACGCGCCGGTTCACCGGCCAAAACGTCATTCCGGCGCCAGGGTAGGGTTTGAGCATGGCTTTGAGTTCGGCGTCAGTTGCCGCCGTCTCGCCGAGCCAGCTTGCCCAGTTCTCGGGCGCCAGCAGAACGGGCATGCGCCCATGCAAGGATTGCAGAAGAGCGTTTGCGGTCGTGGTGATGATGGTGAAGGACTTGGTCGTCTCGCCGGCTGGTGAGGTCCAGCAATCCCACAATCCGGCCAAAGTCATCGGTCCGCGATTGCTGAGACTGACGGCGAAAGGTTGTTTGTCGGCATCGCGCCACTCGTAATAGCCGTCGGCAATGACTATGCAGCGGCGGCCTGCGTTCCAGGCGCTGCGAAAGGCCGGGCGGGTGTCGATGCCTTCGGCGCGGGCATTGAAGGTTGAGTGGCCGATCTTGAGATTTTTGGCCCAGGACGGCACCAGGCCCCAGCGCATCAGAGTGAGCGTACGTTGGCCGTCGCGCGAGACGACAACCGGGAGTTTTGATGTTGGCGCGGCATTCCATCTTGGCTGGTAGGTGCCGATCTCGTCCCAGTCGATCGCGAGGTCGAGCTTGAGCTCGGACACATCCTCGGGAAGTTTTGCGCGGCCGCACATGGGAAGCTCCAAGAGCCGTCAATGGAAGTCGCGGCTGCGCAGCGGAATGGGTTCATCGGGAATGGGGCCGCCGGAAAGTTTCGGCGCGAACAGATCGCCGCCCTCGCGCAGCCACGGTAAGAGCGACGAAAGATCGATAAAGCTCTCGGCAACGATGTGGATGACCAGTCCCACGCGCTGCAGCCGCCCGCGCACGGCGAGGAACCGCGCCGTCATCACCGTGCGGCGGTTTTGTTCAAAGACTTTCGGCCAGACGATGATATTGGCGATGTCGGTCTCGTCTTCGAGCGTCATGAACACGACGCCTTTCGAGGTGCCGGGCCGCTGCCGCACCAGGACGAGGCCGGCGACGGTGACGGCTGAGTCCTGCGGCACAGCGTCGCTGCGCAGCTGCGTATTGGGGAGTGCGCCAAGCGTCGTCAGGCGATCGCGGAAAAACTTCACGGGATGCGCTTTCAGCGACAGGCCGGTCGCTACGTAATCCTCCACCACATGTTCGGACAGTGGCATGGCGGGGAGGGCGACATGTGGCTCGGGGAAAAGCTCGTCGCTCAGATGTGCCGTGAGCAGCGGCAGCGTCTCGTCTGTATCGACGAAGACTTTTTTATTGTCATTGCTATTGTCGTTGCCGCTATTGCTTTTATCGGAAGCTTTCCGGCGCGGGCGGGCGCCGATCATGTCGAGCCGCCGCGCTGTCCACAGTGAGGCACGCCGATCAAGGCCGAGCGAGCGGAAAGCGTCGGCTTCCGCAAGCCGCTCGATGGTGAAGCGTGAAATGCCGGCCGTGGCCGCGAGCCGTTCGATGGAGGCAAAGCCGTTGCCGCGCGCGGCGACGAGCTTCTTCAATTCGTCTTCATTGAGACCGTGAATTTGGCGGAAGCCAAGCCGCACGGCGTGCTTGCCGTCCGTTGCCGGCTCCAGCGTGCAATCCCAGGTGCTGTAATTGACGTCGACGGGACGGATTTCGACGCCATGGGTGCGGGCATCGCGCACGAGCTGCGCCGGCTGATAGAAGCCCATCGGCTGGCTGTTGAGGATGGCGGCGCAGAATACGTCGGGATAGCGGCATTTGATCCAGGCCGAGGCATAAACGAGCAGCGCGAAGCTTGCCGCGTGGCTTTCCGGAAAGCCGTATTCGCCAAAGCCTTCGATCTGGCCAAAACAATGTTCGGCAAAGCCGCGGTCATAGCCGCGTTCGGCCATGCCATTGATGAACTTGTCGCGGAACAGATGAACCTTGCCGGTGTGACGAAACGTCGCCATGGCGCGGCGCAGTCCGTCGGCCTCGTCGGGCGTGAACTTTGCCGCCGTGATCGCGATCTGCATCGCCTGTTCCTGGAACAGCGGCACGCCGAGCGTGCGTTTGAGCACCTCTTGCAATTCATTGGCCGGTCCGTGCTCCGGCACAGGCGAGGGATAATGCTCCTGCTCGATGCCGTCGCGGCGACGCAGATAGGGATGCACCATGTCGCCCTGGATCGGCCCCGGCCGCACGATCGCGACTTCGATGACGAGATCGTAGAAACATCGCGGTTTCAGCCGCGGCAGCATCGACATCTGTGCGCGGCTCTCGACCTGAAACACGCCGATCGAGTCGGCGCGGGACAGCATCGCGTAAACGTCAGCGGCGTCCTCCGTGCCGTCCTTCGGAATGGCCGCCAGCGTATAATCCTTGCCATAATGCTCGCGCAAAAGGTCGAGCCCGCGGCGCAGACAGCTCAGCATGCCGAGCGCGAGCACATCGACCTTCATTAGGCCGAGCGTATCGATGTCATCTTTATCCCATTCGATGCAGGTACGTTCTTTCATCGCGGCATTGCCGATCGGAACTGTCTCATCGAGCCGGCCGCGGGTCAGCACGAAGCCGCCGACATGCTGTGACAAATGGCGCGGGAAGCCGATCAACTTACCGGCGAGCGCGACCGCCTGCCGGATTGCCGGATTGGCGGGGTCGAGGCCGGCCTGGCGGATGTGATCGTCGGGCAGGCCGCTGTCGTTATGACCCCACACGGTCTTGGCCAGCGCCGCCGTGACATCTTCCGTCAAGCCCAGAACCTTGCCGACTTCGCGGATGGCGCGGCGCGACCGATAATGGATGACGGTGGCGCAGATCGCCGCGCGATGGCGGCCATAGCGCGTGTAGATGTATTGAATCACGTCCTCGCGCCGCTCGTGCTCGAAATCGACATCGATATCGGGCGGCTCGCCGCGGTTCGCCGAGATGAAACGGGCGAACAGAAGCTGGCTCTCGTTGGGATTGACCTCGGTGATGCCGAGGCAATAGCAAACCGCGCTGTTGGCCGCCGAGCCGCGGCCCTGGCACAGGATATTTTTTCGCTCCCGCGCATAGGCGACGACGTCATGTACGGTGAGGAAATAATGCGCGTATTCGAGCTCCTCGATCAGCGCCAGCTCCTCGTTGAGCCGCTTGACGACGTCGGCCGGAATGCCGTTTGGAAAAAGCGTCTTGGGATAGCGCCTGGCTGCGCCCGCCCAGGTCAGATCGGCCAGATGCTGTTGCGCGGTCTTGCCCGGCGGCACCGGCTCGTCGGGATATTCGTATCTGAGATCGCCGAGCGAGAAGGTGCAGGCTTTTGCGATCTTTGTGGTGAGGGCGATGGCGTCGGGAAAATTTTTGAACAGCCGCGCCATTTCTTCCGGCGGCTTGATATGGCGCTCGGCATTGACGGTGAGCCTGAAGCCGGCTTCGGCGAGCGTGCATTTCTCGCGCACGCAAGTGAGCACGTCGGCGAGTGGCCGGCGTTCCGGCGCGTGATAGTAGACGTCGTTGACGGCGACGAGTGGCGCGCCTGAATGCTCGCCAAGCTCGGCCAAGAGCGCCAGCCGGCGCGGCTCATCGCCGCGATGATAATGGGTGCCGGCGAGGAATGTGCGGCCGGGCGCGGCGTGGGCTAAAGCGGCGAGGCGGGCGGGGAAATGTAGTCCGTCACCCTGAGGTGCGATCGTAGCGAGCCTCGAAGGGCGATGGCCCGAGCGTTGGCATCCTTCGAGGCGCGCGCTGCGCACGAGCACCTCAGGATGACGGCCGTCGGATAGCGTGAGCGGCGGCAGCGCGATGAAAATCTGGCCTTCGCTCGCCTCGAGAATGTCGTCGAAGGACAGATGGCATTCGCCCTTCTTGGCCTTGCGATTGCCATTGGTCAAAAGCTGACAGAGCCGGCCATAGGCTGCGCGGTCGGTGGGATAGGTGATCGCGGCAAAGCCGTCGACTGTCACCAGGCGCGTGCCGACGATGAGTTTTATTTTTCTTTTGCGCGCTTCGTCATAAGCGCGCACCACACCGGCAAAGGAATTGCGATCGGCGATGCCGATGGCGGCGAGCCCGAGCTCTTCGGCCGTCGCCACCATTTCCTGCGGATGCGAAGCGCCGCGCAGGAAGGAGAAATTCGTGGTGACGGCCAATTCGGCATACGCACTCATAATTCACACTCACGCAAAAACTCATGCAAACAGGCCATGCACGTACCAGCGCGCGTCCGTGGTCTCGCGTCCGTAAAGGCCTTCGCGATAGAGCCAGAAACGGTGGCCGCTGAAATCCTCGACGAGGTAATAGTCGCGGGTCGGTTTGGTGTTGCCGTAGGGCGTGCGCCACCACTCGTCGCCGATGCGTTCCGGCCCTTGGGCGCCGGCGATATAATAAGTCACGCCGCGCCAGGAAAAACGCCGCGGCGGCCCGTCGGGGACAAGAGCTGTGACTTCCGTCGGCTCGGCTTGCGGTAGAAGGAGAAGCGGACGCGATTTCTCGTCGGCCAGCGGCCAGACTGTTTCCTCAGCTCTCGCGTTCTCGCAGCCGGCCGCGGTCAGGATCTCGGCGCGTTCGGGACTATGGCTCGCCACCGGTTCGAAACGCCGCACGTGTTGCGGGCCAAGCCGCCCACGCAGCGTGTCGATCAGGGCGGCATAGCGCTCGGCGGCATCGCCATTCCCCCATTCGGATTCTCCGGAGAAAGCGGCGCTGATCTCGATTTGCCGTGCCGGCATCGGCTCGGCATGGGTGATGGCAAGGCCGACCGCCTCATAGCCGAATTCCGAGCCGAAACCCGTATCGTGGGTTGCTGCCAGCGCGGCGAGTTTCAGATCGAGCAGCCGCGCCACATGCGATACGTTGCGCGTCGGCAAAGTGAGACCGACATCGACGGTCTCGACCGCGCCGTCGACACGGTAGAGGCAAAGCCGCAAGGCCCGCGCGCCGGCATCATCGCGCGACAGCACATTGGCCAGCGTCTGCATCAGCCGGTCGGCCCGCGCGATCACGGCTTCCTGCGTCACGATCGGCTCGAGCAAATAATGCAGGCTGTGATAGACCGGCGGCGCCACGATCGGCACCAGCGGCTCGTCGAGTAAGCCGAGGGCCTGATCGACGCGCTGCAAAAGCTGTGCCGCAAAGCGCGCGGCAAACGGTGCGCGCGGCTTGTCGAGAAGGGCGCCGACGGTCTTGAAGCCGAGCCGGCGCAGCGTTGCGCGAATGTCCGGCGCCAGCCGCAAGGCTTCGACAGGCAGATCGGCGAGCGCCGAGGCTTCATCGCCAGACGGCAGCACAAACAAGGGCGAAGCGTGAAAATGCGACAGCGCCCAGGCCGCGCCTGGCGTGGCAGCGACCGCAAGCCGCGCCGGCAGGCCGAAATCTCTCAGCCGCGTGGCGAGGTCGGCGATCAGCCTGTCTTCGCCGCCGAACAGATGCGCCGCGCCTTCGATGTCGAGGAAAAAACCGTCGGCGCCGTTCTCTTCGTCCCACATATCCCGGCACCACGGCGAAGCGGTCGGCGTGTAGCGCGTCGCCCACAGCGCGACGCGGCGCAATGCGGCATCGTCGGCTGCAGCATCGAGGGGACGCACTTGCAATCCCTCGGCTTTGGCCCGCGCGTCGGCGAGCGGTTCACCGGCTGTGAGGCCTTTGTCTTCCGCTGCCGCGTTCAAGGCGGCGATCTGCAGCCCGCCATTCGTCGCGATGACCAGGACGAAGGGCCGGTCAGGATCAACCGGCGTGTTTGAGGGGGCGAGCGCTTGCGCTGCCAGGAAGCGCGTGATCGGCCAGCGCGGCAGCCAGACTGAAACGATGCGTGACATGATCGTACTCCATCCTCCATTCCCCAGGACGTCCGTTGCGGCAGCGTTCGAGCTGCACGTGCCAGCGCGGACGGGTGACGAGTCCGAAACGATCGCGCGCGGCTTGCGCCACGCCGACGCGCCAGCGCGTTGCGGCGGCGCTGGCATCGAGCGTCGGCGCCGGCCGGATGAGAAAGAGCGGCCGGCCGCTGTCGTTTGCGGCGAGATGCAGTTTTTGGCTGGTCTTCAGATCAAGCTGGTCGATCGCGGCAGTGACCGCTTGCGGCACATCCGAATGCAGAGCCTCTGCCATGGCCCACAGCGTGTCTTTGCGGTGCGCCGTTTCGACCAGCGTGATGCGCGCCGGATCGAGGCCGAGGCTGTTGAGGCCATGTGCGGACACATGCCGGCAAAGACGGCCATGCTCGCGCTGGCCATAGGTAGGCAGAATGAAGATGAGAGGCCGGTGCCAGGACGACGCGCGGGCGTCAACGTTCGTACTTCCTTGCCCGCCCCCCACCCCTTTCCCCTCCCCACAAGGGGGAGGGGAAAACAGGTTCGCCAGCATGGCGACCACGAAACCCAAGGCGGCGGGGAGCGTGCCTTCCGTTTCGGGCACGACCTCATGCAGGGCGCCGCGGGCAAGTCCGCCGCGCGGCAGATGGGAATCCAGAGCCGACAGGCCGAAGGGCAGGGTGTTGTGGATATCGTCCACCCCCGGCAGCAGACGGCGCAATTCCTCAACAACGGCGGAACGCGTTGCAGCGCGCGTTTGCGAGCCTTTTTGCGCTTCTGCAACGCCGATCGAAAGTTCCACAATATCGGCCATTGGCCCACCTTCCAAATGCGGTCGGCCGTGATAAGGCCGTGCAAAAGCTTCTGAATTGGCTGGGGACACGCCCTGTATGGGGCGGTGGCCAGGCTGTTTATGTTCACTGTACGTTCTAGATCGTTACTATAGAACAAACAAAGAACATTGCCAAGCGGCTGCCGGTTGCGGTGGCGTTTGTCGGCCACCCCAAAGCTTGTGCTAGGGGAGGGAGCGGCGCGTTGCTTTTCGGCTCCAGCCGCCTAAAGTGCCGCCCGTGAAAATCATCATCCGACTGACATTTGCGGCCGCGCTTTCCTCGGCAGCGGCACTCGCTTTCGGCGTCTCGACAGGTCGCGCCTCGACTGAGGGCGATGCGCCGTGGTGCGCGGTCGTCAATCAGGGCGCCGGCAACGTCATGTGGGAGTGCTTCTACCAGACGGTCGCCGAGTGCACGCCTAATGTGCTGGCCGGCAATCGCGGCTTCTGCCAGCACAATCCCTACTATCAGGCGGCCGCGCCGCGGCACTACCGAGCTGAGCCGCGGCCAGGTGCCGGCCGCTGGCACTACATAGGCCATGGAAATTATGTGGGAGACTGACTAACCATGCCGGAAGCCGACAAGCAGGGGGAACGCTATTCCCTCGATCAGCCCCAGCAAACGCCGGGCTTTTTTCTCAAAGGCACGCATCAGCTCGACTGGGGAATGAAGAACCGCATGGCGCGGGTATTCGATCCGAAGTCCGGCCGCACCGTGATGCTGGCGGTCGACCACGGCTATTTCCAGGGCCCGACCACGGGCCTTGAGCGCATCGATCTCTCCATCGTGCCGCTATTGCCGTCCTGCGACGCGCTGTTTTGCACGCGCGGCATTCTGCGCAGCGTCATTCCCGCCGAATGCCAAAAGCCGATGGTGCTGCGCGCGTCCGGCGGCCCGAGCATCCTGCGCGAGGAATTGTCCGACGAACAGATCGCCATGGACATGGATGACGCGGTGCGATTGAACGCGGCCGGCGTCGGCATCCAGGTCTTCATCGGCGGCGAGCACGAGACGCGCTCGGTGCACAATATGACCAAGCTCGTCGATGCCGGATTGCGTGCAGGCGTCCCGGTGATGGGCATCACCGCCGTCGGCAAAGCCATGGTGCGCGACGCCAAATATTTCCGGCTCGCCTGCCGCATCATCGCCGAGCTCGGCGCGCAGTATGTGAAGACCTATTATGTCGACGAAGGCTTCGAAACCGTCACTGCCTCATGTCCGGTGCCGATCGTGATGGCCGGCGGCAAGAAGCTCCCCGAGCTCGACGCACTGACCATGGCCTATAATGCCGTGCAGCAGGGCGCGGCCGGCGTCGATATGGGCCGCAATATTTTCCAGTCCGAAGCGCCGGCTGCGATGATCGAAGCGGTCGCCGCGGTCGTGCACAAGAACATGAAGCCGAAAGAGGCGCTCGAGCTGTTCAATACGCTCAAGGCCAAAGGCGCCATGCGCGCGGCGTGACCTTCTCTTCCTTCTCCACCATCGCGGAGCAGTAAGAGTAAGTCGCTGCGCTCGCAACAACGACTCCAACTCTAACCGTAATCCCGCGCTGGCGGTCCGCCGCCGATGAGGAACCAGGCGAGGGTGCCTGCGGCCATCGCGCCGCCCAGCGCCGCGAGCACCTGTGCGACCCATGACGCGCTGCCGATTGTGCTGGAATTTGGCGCGGCGGCACTTTGGTCGTCCGTGTCTTGAGCGCCCGTGTCTTGAGCGCTTGTGTCTTGAGCGCTTGCGTTTTGGGCGTTCGCATCTTGCGCACTAGCGTTTTGCGCGCCGGCATGGCCGCCATCGGCAGTCTGATCGGTCGCAGTCGGCGCGGCAAACGCGACTTGCGAATCCTTGACCTGCGAAGCTTTGGCGGTAAGTGCCGCGGCCAGATCGGCGCGGTCGCCTGGCGACAGCGTCGATTCCATCGGCGGCGAATTGCCTAGCGGTGAATTGCCCGGCGAATTATCGGCGGCAAGATCGAGCGCGTTGACCTCTTCAGCGGTACCGATCGGAACGGTCTGGCCGTTGACCACGACCGCACTGGGCAAGGGCGCGTTGCCTTGCTGAACCTGATTGGGCGCTGCCGTCTGCGTATTATTCGCCTGCGCGGGCGGCGAGGTTGGAGCTGGATTGGATGGCGGCGCGCTTGCCGAAAGCCACGCATCGGCTGACGCTTTACTCTGCGCTGGATCGGCCGGCTTATCGGCCGGATGCTCCGTTTCTTGCGTCGTCTCGGTCTTGCTGTGTTTCCTGCTCGCGACGTGTCTCACTCTGGTTCTTCTGACAGTCGCCGCGGCATTGCCGGATGGCGTCGCCAGCAACAGCGGCTTGCCGGGTTGATCGGAACTCGCGGTCTGCGCGGTCGCGCCGCTGGCCGCGAGCACAGTTGCAATGGTCGTGGCCGCCGCCACAGAGAGAATGCGGATACGCAGCATTTGCGTCCTCCGTTACGCACGCAGGATGACGCCCCGTCCGTATCGGGCATTGCCGGAGTGACCTCATGGTGACGCAATTGCGGATTCTTTGCGCAAACGAGGATGGAAAAAGGCGGCCGTTTTTTACGGGCGCGGGAGCAGATACGGAACCGCAAGGCCGGCGGCCAGCGCCGCGAACGACAGCACCGTCATCACTGGAATTGACGGTCGGGGAGGCGCGCCCCCGGCCATCGACATGCCTTCCATCGCGGAAGCGCCTTTGGCCATATCGCCCATATCGCCTTTGGCCATCTGATGGCCGGCGGCCGCAGCGGCGGGGCGCACCGTCATCATGCCGTGTTTCAAGTGGTTCGCCACGAGCCACCAGTTCATCGGATAAGCGACGATAAAGCCGACGAGAAGGCCCATCGACATCACGAACCAGAAGGCGGGTGTCGCGGGATTGTCGGCGAATTCGATGTATCTCCTGAGGATTATCACGGTCGGCATCATTCCTGCCATCAGCAGATTCATCGACAACAGCTCGGGAAGGAATGTGGTGGTCAGCGCCCGCCGGTAAGAGCCTCCCGCCGTGTCGCGCATGAACAGCGCCTGGAAAATCGTCCAGCCGAGGGCGAAACCGAGAATATATTCGACGGCGATCTCGGCCGGCCGCGGAAGAAGCAAAAACGCCGACAGCACGGCGCCGGCAAGGATGCCGAGGCCGTCGCCGGCGACGCAATGCATGGTCGATCCCAGCGTCTGCCGCCAGCGCGCGCGACGTAACGTTCATGCAGTCCGGGCAGCGGCTCGCGGCAGCCGAGGACGTAAAGGAACGCGCCGATCACGCCGGTATAGGCGGTCAACAGTACGAATCCCCATTTCAGCACCGGAGATTCGGGCGTGGAGCGGATGTCGATAGCTACGAACAGCAACGCCGCTGCGGTCAGCACAAACCACAACAGCATGACGCCATCGAGCATCGAAATGCCTCCGGCTTTGCCAAGGGCCTAGTATCCGGGCCGATCTCAACCTGGACACTAGAATATCTCAAAATCGTGTCAGTCCGGTTGCGGCGGGCCGTAATCCTCCGGAGGCCCCGCAGCGACCGCGGAGGCTATTCGACCGTGACGCCGCTCGCCTTGATCGGCCCCGCCCATTTGGCGATTTCGCTTTTGACCAGCTCGCCCAGATGTTGCGGGGTGGCGTCCTGATCGGAGACGATTTCAGCGCCAAGCTCGGTCAGCCTGTCGTGCACCGCGGACGTGTGCATGGCGGCAAGCGCGGCGTCGTGAATTTTCTTCACGATCGGCTCCGGCGTGCCTTTCGGCAGGAAGATCGCGTTCCAGGTATAGGCGACCAGATTGGGCGTGCCCTGTTCGGCCGCCGTCGGGATGTTCGGCAGCGCCGGCGAGCGCTTGGTGTCGAAAATCGCCAAGCCCTTGACCGCGTTGCTGTCGATCGGCGGCTTCGCGGTGGTGATGATGTCGCACATGTAATCGACGCGGCCGCCTTCGAGATCCTGTAGCGCCGGTCCGGTGCCACGATAGGGCACATGGGTGACGTTGACACCGATAACGTAGTTCAACAGCACACAGCCGAGATGTGTCGCCGAGCCGGCGCCTGCGGACGCGAATTGCATCTTGGACTGGTTCGCCTTGGCGTAGTCGACGAATTCCTTGAAGTTGTTGACTGGCAGATCCTTACGCGTTTCCAGAACGATCGGAACATTGGCGATCAGAATGGCCGGCGTGAAATCGGTCACCGCGTTGTAGAGCGGGTTCTTGTAGAGCGTCTGGCCTTGCGCATGGGTGCCGACGGTGCCGAGCACGAACTGATAGCCGTCGGGCGTGGCATTGGCAACGCGCGCCGAGCCGGTCATGCCGCCGGCGCCGCCGACATTCTCGACCACGACGGTCTGGCCCATGATCTCACTCATGCGGCCGGCGATGACACGGCCGAGAATGTCGGTCGGGCCGCCGGCAGCGAACGGGATCACCATGGTCATCGGATGCGAGGGGAACTCATCCGCGGAAGCGGGGAGCGCGTACGCAAATGTGGCCGCGGCGAGGGCGGCAAGCACTTTCAACTTCATGTTCGAACGTTCCTTGGGTCGTTTGTTCGTTTGTCTGATTTTTGTCACATCGCGTAGTGCTGCATCGCCCGCCGCGTCCAGTCAACCCAGCCGTTCGCCGCAAGGCGGCATGTTGGCTAAGGCCGGCTCATCCGAGCACGCCCAAAATCAGAGCTCAATCAGAGCTCGGTGATCTCCTCCGGGAAGCGGTGCAGCCGCTCGCCGGGGCCGTTGGCGCCGATCAGATAATTGTCGCAGACCCAGGACAGCACATGGCCGCGGATATAGGTCGGGTGCACGACGATGTTCATGTCTTTCTGGATCGACATCGACTCATCGCTGCGGATCAGCGGACGTTCGACGAGGTCGTAGCCCTGGCCGTGGCAATGCAAGCGCTTCTCTTCCGGCCGGCCGTTCTTGCGCATGAAGTCGTTATAGGCGGCGAAGATTTCTTTGCACGGCGCGCCGGGCTTGAGCAGGCTCAGATTGAACTTGCGCGCTTCCAACGCGAAGGCGAATTCCTCCTTGATCTCATTCGACGCCTTGCCGACGACGCAGGAGCGGCCCAGCTCGGTATACATGCCGCCGGGGCCTGAATCCTCGACCAAGAGCGCGAGCGTGTCGCCTTTCTGGATGACGCGGTTCTGATAGTGACGCTGGCTGAACTGCACCGGCGTGTCGGCCGGCATCGAGGCGCACAGATAAATGCCGTTCTCGCTGCCGTGGCGTTGGCTATAGCACTGCGCGATCGCAGCGATGTCGCGGTCGCGCATGCCGGGCTCGACGGCGGCGAAAGCAGCGCGCATCGCGCCGTCTTGCATCGCCGCGGCGCGGCGGATCAGCTCCTGCTCTTCAGGACTCTTGATGACCTTGATCTTGTCGACGAGATCGGTGGCGTCGACAAAGCGCGTGTTGGAGAAGCGCCCCTTCTGCAGATGGTCGACCAAGGCGAATGACATGCCGGCGGTGCCGACAAGTCCGATTGTGCCGCCGGCATAGGGCTCCAGTCCCTTTTCGGCGAGCTCGGCGTCATAAGCTTTGGTGTAATCACACGACACGAAGCTCGGCGTGGTCAGCCATTGTTTGACACCGCGCCGCACGCCGTCGCCGTTCGCGGTCGGATTGTTGACACCGCCGAACGGGCCCTGGCTGACCAGCGTCATCATGTCGTCGCGCGGAAACACGACGGTGAGGGGATAGCCGTTGGTCGCCGGCAGGTCGGTGAAATATTTGACGTAGCCGCCCATATAGTCGTTGTTGTTCTGCATCAGCAGCGCGTCGATCTTCTGATCTTCCATGGCGGCGCGCACGGCGGCCCAGCGGCGCTCCAGCTCTTTGGTCGAGATCGGGGTCTGCAAACGTTCGGAAAGCTTTTCCATTTTCGTCTCCTGGCCCTCGTAGGGTGGGCAAAATCGCCCTTATTGCGAGTTGGTTTGGATGGTGAGCTGTGGCGATTTTGCCCACGCGGTGAGGTGGAGCCGCGTGGGCATTGCGCTCGCGCGCGGTGCGTCTTTCTTAAACTCTGTGCCGCGCAATGCCCACCCTACATTCTTCCTAATGCGCCACCACGTTGATCATGCCGGCGGTGTCGCCTTTGAGGAAGTGCTCCATGTTCTTTTCGATCACCGGCAGCGCGAAATCGACATAGACGTCGCAAAAGCCGCCCTGGTGGGTGGTGATAATGACATTCTGCATCGACCAGAACGGATGATCGGGAGGCAGCGGCTCCTGGGTGAAGACGTCAAGCGCCGCGCCGGCGATGCGCTTGGCCTTCAGGGCCTCGACCAATGCCGGTTCGTCGACGACGCCGCCGCGCGCGAGGTTGACGAGGAAGCTCGACGGCTTCATCGCGGCGAATATTTCGGCATTGACGCTGTTGCGGGTCTTGTCGGTCAGCGGGGTGAGCAGCACGAAGAAATCGAAATCGCCGACCACCTTCAACATGTCGCCGCGCGCGTGCATGGCATCGAAGCCAGGCACCGGGCGCTGCGCCGAGCTGATGCCCTCAACACGCATGCCGAAGGCCTTGCATTTGGGCGCCAGCGCCTCGGCGATGACGCCGATGCCGAAAATGCCGACCGTCTTGTTGTGTAGAAGCTGGGCCGGGAAGCGAAACCACCTCTTCTCGTCCTGCAGGCGTACCGCGCGCGGCAGATCGCGGGCGAGCGCCAGCATGGCGCCGAGCGCCGCTTCCGAGACCGGCGGGCCATGGATGCCGTGGATATTGGTGACGATGACGTCTTTGCGCAGCGCCTCCTGGTCGATGAGATTATCGACGCCGGTGCCCAGCGCCTGCACCCATTTCAGGCGCGGCGCCTCCTGCAGCACTTTGGGCGACAGCATGGGCGCGAAGGTCAAAAGCGCATCAGCCTTGGCGATATGCGGGCCGACCTTGGTGTGATGATCGGCAATATCGATCGACAGCTCAGGAAAGCGTGCCTTGAGCCGGTCGTGATATTGGTTGCGGACATTTTCTGGCAGAGTCAGAAGGATCAGCAGGTTCGTCATGTATTCCAAGTGGCTCGCGTAACCGGTTGGAGGGGGCGCCGTAGCCCTTTGAGGAGGAACGGCGGGGTGGAGCGCCGGTTTGCGGGTGTCACCGGCGGGTTGCGCGAAGGTTATATCGTTTCCGGCGAAGCGTCGGCTAGGGCATGATCCGGAAAAAGCCTGCCCTCGGACTTGATCCGAGGGTGGAAACCGGTTTTCCGAAAGGATCATGCTCCAAGGAAGAAACTAGACCATGACTCGATTCGACTTGATCGGGTCATGGTCTAGTGTCCGATATTCGGCGCCGGCCAAAGCTTGTTGGTATCGGATCACTGGGTGTCGCGCGGGTGGGCAGCCTCGGCTAAGCTGGACTAACTCGCCGTTGAACCCAGATTATTACTGAATCGGACAGACCTCACTCAGGAGCAAACAATGCCCATCGACTTGTCGGCCGTGAATTGGCTCTATGTCGCCATCATGGGGGTCTTCGTGTTCGTCGCCGCCCTCATCGGCAATGTCATTTCGTTCGGCAGCCGGATCGGCGGTGCGCTCCTCACCGCGATCCTGTTTGCCGCTATGTATGTGGCTTGGAATTACTATCCGCACCCGCAGATCCAGCTGCCGATCGTGACGACTTATTCCTATCCGTCGAATGGTTGACGTTTCCGCCTGTCCCGCTATGCGTAGGGCAAGCATAATCAGACCAAGATTGAGATAATCGGTGTCAGACAAGCGCCGGGAGATATGGAGGGGGTATGAATAAGGTCCATGCCGACGCGCGTGCTGCGTTGGCCGGGTTGCTCAAGGACGGCATGACCATCATGGCCGGAGGGTTTGGCCTGTGTGGCATCCCGGAGTCCTTGATCCTTGCGATCCGTGATTCCGGTGTGAAGAACCTGACCGTCGTTTCCAATAATGCCGGCATCGACGGCGCTGGCCTGGGCATCCTGCTGGAGACCCGCCAGATCAAGAAAATGATCTCCTCCTATGTCGGGGAGAACAAGACCTTCATGCAGCAATATCTGGCAGGCGAGCTCGAGATCGAGTTCAACCCGCAGGGCACGCTGGCCGAGCGCATTCGTGCCGGCGGCGCCGGCATCCCGGCCTTCTTCACCCGGACCGGCGTCGGCACCAAGATCGCGGAGGGCAAGCCCGAGCAGGTGTTCGACGGCGAGCGCTACGTCATGGAGCGCGGCATCGTCGCCGATCTGTCGATCGTGCATGCCTATAAAGGCGACACCGAAGGCAACCTGGTCTACCGCAAGACCGCGCGCAATTTTAATCCGCCGATGGCAACCGCCGGCAAGGTCACCGTGGCCGAAGTCGAGCACCTGGTGCAGCCCGGCGAAATCGATCCCGATCACATCATCACGCCGGGAATTTTCGTCAAGCGTTTGATCCACGTGCCGAACGCGGAGAAACGCATCGAGCAGCGCACTGTGCGCAAGCGAGCTTAGGAGAGACGGCTATGGCCTGGACCCGTGAGCAGATGGCGGAACGCGCCGCCAAGGAATTGCAGGACGGTTTCTACGTCAATCTCGGCATCGGCATTCCGACGCTGGTGTCGAACTACATCCCGGACGGCGTCAGCGTGCAGCTGCAGTCCGAGAACGGCATGCTCGGCACCGGGCCGTTTCCGTTTGAAGGCGAGGAAGACCCCGACCTGATCAATGCCGGCAAGCAGACCGTGACCGAACTGCCGACCACAAGCTATTTCAGCTCGGCGGACTCCTTCGGCATGATCCGTGGCGGTCACATCAATATCGCGATCCTCGGCGCCATGCAGGTAGCGGAGAACGGCGATCTCGCCAACTGGATGATCCCCGGCAAGATGGTCAAAGGCATGGGCGGCGCCATGGACCTGGTCGGCGGCGTCAAGAAGGTGGTGGTCCTGATGGAGCATTCCGCCAAGGGCGAATCCAAGCTCTTGAAGCAGTGCACACTGCCGCTCACCGGCGCCGGCGTCGTCGACATGGTGATCACCGATCTCGGCGTGTTCACCCTCGACCGCCATGGCGGCGGGCTGACCTTGATCGAGCTTGCGCCAGAAGTGTCGCTCGACGAGATCAAGTCGAAGACCGAGGCGAGCTTCAAGGTCGCCAATACGCTGCAGCAGTAAGCGGCGGTGCGTCTTATCTTTGAGCATGATCTTTTCGGAAAACCGGTTCCCACCCTCGGATCAAGTCCGAGGGCAGGCTTTTTCCTGATCATGCTCTACACCGTCGCCGAAACGCCGTGGAGCACGGCGAGCGGGGTGGTGCGGAAACCGATGGCCAGGCGGTTATAAGCATTCATCAGGCCGATCGCGATGGTGAGATCGGCCAATTCCTTGTCACTGAATACCGACTTGGCCGCCGCATAGGCGTCGTCTGGAATGTGAGTGTCGGCGACACGCGTTACTGTTTCGGTCCAGCCCAGCGCGGCGCGTTCGCGTTCGGAAAACAGGTCCTCCGCCTCGAACCAGACCGGGACCAGCGCGAGCTTTTCCGCCGGCACGCCGCCTTTGAGCAGATCGCGCGAATGCATGTCGATGCAATAGGCGCAGCCATTGATCAGCGAGACGCGCAGATAAACAAGGTTGATGAGCGGCTTCGGCAGGCCGCATTTGTCGACATAGGAATGTACGCCGCCGAACGCTTTCATGCCGTCCGGTGCGGCGCGCGTGTAGTCCAGACGCTCCGTCATGAATGCTCCTTGATCCGCTGTGAGCGCAATGCGCATAAGCTAGCGAAGGCGATGCGGAGCGACCACGGCATGATTCAAACTTAAACGATTTCGTCCTAGCGTACTTTGCCGCGCAGCTCGCCCACGGCTTGGTGCACCAAGGCGACGAGCGAGGACATCGTATAGGGCTTCTGCAGCCAGCCGAGAGGATCCGCGGCCGCGGCGCGGCGGCGCACGTCGCGGTCGTTGTGCGCGGTGGCGAAGATGCAGCGGATACTGTGCGCTCGAAGCAATTCGAGCGCCGCCTCGATGCCGTCGCGGTCGCCGGAAAGGCGGATATCCATCACGCACAGTATCGGGTGCTGCGAAGAGGCGCATTCGATCGCTTCGGCAGCCGATGCGGCGATGCCAGCGATCTCAAATCCGGCATCTATGAGTGTCGCCTCGAGTTGCGCCGCGATCAGGAAATCGTCTTCGACGATCAGGATGCCGCCATGTCGCACGGCTTGCGTGCCGGCTCCCCAAGCATCGTCATGGGCGAAAGCCGGATGGCGCCGCGCCGGCTGCGGCGCAAACAACGGATCATGGGGAGACGGCGAAGCTAGCCTGGCGCGCCTGGAAATCGCCTTCATGAAAAGCGCAGCGTGCAGCGCGTGGGCGGGGTGCGCGTGACGTTGAACTCGCCGCGGAGCTGGCGGGCCAGGCCATCGATCAGACGCAAGCCGGACGATTTGCCGCGAATCGATTGCAGATCAAAGCCCGGTCCGTCGTCCTCGACGGACAGAAAGAACGCACCATCCTCGTCTTTCATGTTGACTCGAATTGTGCCCTGGCCGCGGCCGTTGAATCCATATTTGGCGGCATTGGTCAAAAGCTCGTTGAGGATCAGCGCCAGCGGCATCGCGTCCTCGTTCGAAAGCCGGCCGTCGGCGCTCTCGCAGACGACCTTGATATGAGGGGGGAGCGTCTGCTGGACAGCCTCGCAGACGGATTCGATAAGCTCGTCCACCTCGAATTCCGTTGCGTTCGCGGTGCTATAAAACACCCGCTGTGCGGCGGCCATCGCGGTAACGCGGCTGGTGGCTTCGAAGAGAACCTTCCGCGCCTCGGCGTTTTGCGTCCGCATCGTTGCCATGTGCAGCAGCGATTGCAGCGTCTGCATGTTGTTCTTGACGCGGTGATTGAGTTCCTTGAGCAGGATCTGCAGTTGCGTCTCGGCCTGCCGGCGCTCGCTGATGTCGACCAGCATGTTGATCGCGCCGATGATCTCGCCATCCGCATCGCGCAGCGGCGTGGGATAGGGGATGAAAGGAACGCGCGTGCCGTCGGGTCGTTCGGCGACTGCCTCGGCATTGCGGATCTGCCGTCCCTCTTTGAGCGCGACCGCCATCGGGCATTCATCGTGCGGCAGCGGCGTTCCGTCCGGCCGATAGAGCTTCCAGGTTACGCACCATTCGTCGCTGCCGATCGTCGGGGTCCGGCCGGCGAGCGCGACTGCGGCGTCGTTGAAATAAGTGATTTTGCCGTCGGCGTCGGTCGTGTAAATCGCGGCCGGTATGGCGGTGAGCAGATCCTGCAACTTGCGCTCGCTATCGCGCAGCTTCGCTTGGATTCGTTTGTGATCTGTGATGTCGCGCGCGATCTTGGCGGCGCCTATGACGCGCCCGGCATAATCCTTCACCGGCGAAACCGTGAGCGAGACATCGATAAGTGTGCCGTTCTTGCGCCGGCGGATCGTTTCGTAGTGCTCGATCCGTTCGCCGCGGCAAATACGCGCGAGTATTCCGGGCTCCTCATCAACGCGGTCGGGCGGCATCAGAACCGTCACCGGCTTGCCGATGACCTCGTCGGCCGTATAGCCATAGATGCGCTCAGCGCCGCGGTTCCAGCTCAGGATGATGCCGTGGAGATCCTTGCTGATGATTGCATCGTCCGAGGACTCCACGATCGCCGCCAGGTGCACAGCCGCTTGATCGGCACGTTTTCGTTCGCTCACGTCACGCGCGATCTTCGACGCGCCGACGATCCGCCCATAGCCGTCCCTCACCGGCGATATAGTGAGCGAAATGTCGACCAATGTGCCATCCTTGCGCTGGCGCACGGTCTCATAATGCTCGATGCGCTCGCCGCGGCGAATTCGCGCAAGAATCCCAGCTTCCTCGTCAACCCGGTCGGGCGGCATCAGAACCGTCACCGCCTTGCCGACGATCTCGTCGGCTGTATAGCCGAAGATGCGCTCGGCGCCGCGATTCCACGTCAAGATGATGCCGTCGAGATTTTTGCTGATGATTGCGTCGTCGGAGGATTCAACGATCGAAGCAAGCCGCTGCGCGATCTGCTCGGTGCAATCCGACTGTGCCTCGGCTGCAGCAGTGCCGTTTCTCATAATGCTGCGATCAAACGACGCGACGTTGAAGGCATGGCGGGCGGACGTCTCTTCCATGCTCATCCAGAGTTCCTGTCGGCGGCCCTGCTGTCGAGGGTCTTGGCTGTCGAGAGTCTCGGCGTTTTCGAGACTGCGTTGCAACAGCCCGCGCGCTTTTAGATCCGAAACCTCACGTTAGTTGACAACGCAATTCTCTTTAATAGGTTCCTGACCGCTCTGGCGGCGGCGGCGACCACGTCAAATGACATGTGCTTTGGAGCTTCGGACCCGTGCGGTCCAGGCTGCCGGCTCAGTCGCCGCTGACCGCGAACCGGATCGTATTTTCAGCAACGCCGCTGAACTCGATAGTCAGGGGCTGCGCCGCGAGATCGAACTTCACGCTTTTGCGCACGCCCTCGCAGCCCGTCGCGCCGCTGAAAGCTGAGGATTTCACCGTGTGGCCGCCTTGCACGACGTCGATCCAGCCTTCCGACGACAGCGTGATCTTGTAGGTGCCGGCCTTGGCCGGAGCACGCACCTCGATGAAGCCGGCGAAGGACGACGGCGATTTGGGTGCGAACTCCGGCGCGACTGGAAGCTTCGTGTCGGCAAGAGGTGTGAGCGTCATGATCGTCGCCCACGGGATCGGCCAAGTCACGTGATCGCCGGAGGCGACCTTGGGCAGATCGGTGCCGGTGAGCGTTGCACGCTCCTTGTCGAGCGGCCATCTGAACTTGTCGCACCCGACCGGCTCCTGTCGCGGCGCTTGATTTTGTCCTTGCGCCAGGCAGGGACCGGCAACGATGCAGGCCGCGATCGCAAAGATTGCGCATTTCACGATGCCGTCCTTTCGATGCTGTCTTCTCGATTCGCGCGTCTTTAATCGACGGCGATCATGACGTCGGATGCTTTGACGACAGCGATCGCTTCGGCGCCGACTTTCAGTCCGAGCTCGTCGACCGCCTCATTGGTGATCGAAGCGGTGATGACTTGACCGGGGGCGATTTCGAGGCGGACATGCGCGGTGGTCGCACCCTTCTTTACGTCCAGTATTTTGCCTTTGATCTTATTGCGTGCGCTGATCTTCATGATGGTCCTCCAACAATAAAGCGGCGCGGCGATGCCGCGCGGTTGTCGATAATTGAATGTCCGGAGAGCGTCGGTTCCGGATCCCCGCGATGCGCTCGCGGCGCAGCGGGTTCGCGCAGCTATCTTAGCCAAGACAGCCGAGTCATCCAAGTTTCGGCCGGCGGCGTGCGGGTAGCGCTTTACTCGCTCTCGCGCGCCACTTTCTCCAGGATCGGGCGCCAGATCTTTTGCTGCGATTGCGTGAAAGCCGTGGTCTCGTCCGGCGTCATGTCGCGCGAAAAGGCGCCGTTCGCGGCGAACTTCGCCGCGACCTCGTTGTCTTCCACGGCGCTCTTCAGATCGGCGTTGACCTTGCGGATGATCGCGTCAGACGTGCCGTTCGGCGCAAGGATGACATTCCAGGCGCCGACAAAGAAATCAGGCAGCGTTTCAGCGACGGTCGGAAGATTCTCCATTCCCGGCAACCGCTGCGCCGATGTCGAGGCGAGCATTTTCACAAGGCCGCCCTGCATGGCGCCGGCGAGACCGGCATAAGCATCGAGCACAAGATCGACGCGATCGGCGACGATGTCGCCCATGGCTTGCGCCGGACCACCGGCATAAGGCACGAGCCGAAGCTTCACGTCGGCGCGCGTCTGCAGCAGTTCCATGGTGAGATGCGTGAGCCGTCCGCGCCCGGTCGAGGCATAAGACAATTCGTTCGGCTTCTCCTTGGCGCGTGCGATCAGGTCGGCGATCGATGTGATGCCGGATTTCGGCGACGCGGCAATGAAGATCGGCTGCTGCAGCACGAAGCCGATGGCGGCGAAGTCGCGCGGCAATTCGACAGGAAGATTCGGCGCGACGCCGGGACCGCCTGGCAGCGCTAGAAAGACCGAGGTGGCCGGCATATACAAAGTGTAACCATCGGGCGACGCTTGCGACGCGGCGCGGGCGGAGATGGCGCCGCCGGCGCCGGGCTGATTCACGATCACGACCTGCTGGTTCCAGATCTGCCCGAGCTTGTCGGCCAGAATTCTGGCGGTCGCGTCATTAGCGCTGCCGACCGCGGAGTCCACCACAATCCGCACCGGCCGGTCCGGATAATTGGCTTGCGCTGTCGCTTGGCCGAGCCACCATCGCGGTGCAAGCGGCGCGAGAGCCGCGAATACAGCGAGCTTAAGCATTTCGCGTCTCGTCATGGCGCTCCTCGTGATCTTTCCGGCTCGCTATGCCCGAGCCTCAATGCAGGCAATCGTAACAGCAAATGACAGCAGTGGCATTTGCGGTTATTGCTGGGTCTGAAATTCTGCCCGGGAGGACGCCGCGCCCAAAAGCGCTGCGTAAGTCGTGCCGCATGAACGACGAGCGCAACGCAGGCGCCGCAAATGACGCCGAGGCGATTGGCGAGAGCGGCTGCGCGCCTCACACGTGTTCGCCTCACACGTGTGCGCCTCACACGGAGGTAATGCCGTTCGCGGCGGGGCCAAAGCGCATCGAACCAAGATCTGTCCAACCTGGACTTGCCGAGCCCGAACCGCTCACACATCGGCAGAAGCGCTTCATCGTCATGTGCATGATGCTGCCGGTGTTCCTCGGCTCGGTCGACCAATCGATCCTGGCCACCGCGCTGCCGACCATCGGCAGAAGTCTCGGCGAAGTGCATAATCTGCCGTGGCTGATCACGGCGTTTCTCATTGCCTCGACTGCGCTCACCCCACTTTACGGTAAGTTCGCCGACATTCACGGCCGCCGCGCTGCGATGCTGATCGGGCTCTGCGTTTATATCACCGGCGCGCTCGTTTCCGCCTCGTCGCACACGATGCTGCAGCTGATCCTCGGCCGCGTCGTGCAAGGCTGCGGCGCCGGCGGGCTCACCGTGACTGCCAACATGATCTTGGGCGACATTGCCTCGCCCAAGGAGCGGGGCCGCTACTACACTTATTTCTCGATTGCCTTCACCACCGCGGGCGGCACGGGTCCGGCGCTTGGCGGCTGGATCTCCGAGCATCTGCATTGGTCGGTGATCTTTTTGTGGAATCTACCGCTATGTGTGGTCGCGCTGGTGATTGCGCTTACCGTGCTCCGACGTTTGCCGCGCCGCGAGCGGCCGCACCGTCTCGACATTGCCGGTGCGTTTCTGATCATGGCGGCGAGCTCGAGCTTCATGCTGGCGCTCAATCTCGGCGGCGTGCGCTATCCGTGGCTGTCGCCGGTGGTCTTGACGCTGCTGGGCTGCGCGCTGGTCCTGGGTACCGGATTCGTTGTGCGCCTTCTCACCGCGGCCGAGCCGCTTATTCCGATTGCCATCCTTTCCGATCGCGGGGCGCGGCTCACCATTGCGGCGCATTCCTTCGGCTGGGGCTCGATGATCAGCCTCAGTATCTTTCTGCCGATGTATCTGCAAAGCGCGCTCGGCTGGTCGCCGACATCGTCGGGTTTCACCATGATGGTGTTGTTGGTGGCGCTCAATCTGGGAGCAGGCGCATCCGGCCAGATGCTCGGCCGTGTTCGCCGTTATAAGATTCTGCCGCTCTGCTTCCTGCTGGTCAGCATTGGCGCTGTGGTCACGCTGGCGCTTTCGGTTGGCAATATGACGCCCATCAAATTCGAGATTTTGCTGGTCCTGATCGGCCTGGGCTGGGGGCCGAGCGCGCCGCTGACCCAGGTCGCGCTGCAGAACTGCGTAGCGCACCGTGACCTGGGCGCCGCTCTTGGCACCATGAATTTCGCGCGCACGCTGGTCAGTACGATCCTGGTGGCAATATTCGGCGCCATTGTGCTGGCGCAGGCTCCGGTCGGGGCCGCAGGCGGCACGCTCGGCCATGACTTCCTCGGCACCGCCTCGCTCCAAACCTTCGCCACGGTTTTTCTTGCCATGGCCGGAACGCTGTGCGTGGCGTTTTTGTCACTGATCCTGCTCGAGGAGAAGCCGCTCGAGGGAGACGAGGCGGCCGGCTGACTGTACGGTAGCCGACCGGGACTTGCGCCGGTCAAAACCTGTGACCAGAGGTTGGGCTCCAGGAACGCCGGCTGGTCTGACTGATCCGTGACGAAGCATGCGACAAAAGCCATGTCAGGAATGCGTGCAGCGCAGGACAGGGCTTACCAGGACCTTACCGGAAGCTTGCATGATCCGGTGAAACGGGGAAAATTCCACCCGCGGAAGCAGAGGCGGTGCGAAGATCGGCCGCCAAGCTTCTGAAGAGAATAAAGAATTTAAGGATTTTGGGCGTTATGCCGTAGCCTCATAAATCCTCACAGGCAATTGAACCTCCGTGCCGCAGACCGCGACCAAAACCGTGAGCCGACCCTAACGCGATGCAAGCACCGGCAGACGAAGCGCTGATCGGACGCATCGCACGCGGTGACCGGCTTGCGATGCAGGTGCTGTTCGCGCGGCACCACGTGCGGGTCTATCGCTTTGTGCTTCGTCTGTTGCGCGATGAAATGGCGGCCGAAGACGTCATTGGCGACGTCTTCCTGGACGTGTGGTGTCAGGCCAGCCGTTTCGAAGGTCGCAGCGCGGTATCGACCTGGCTCATTGCCATCGCACGGTTCAAGGCGTTGTCCTTGTTGCGCAAGCGGCGTGACGATGGACTCGACGTGGAAACGGCAGAGTCGATCGAGGATGCTGCAGATGATCCTGAGCGTGCCGCCACCAAGCAGGACAAAGGCGAGAAACTGCGGAAGTGCCTCGAAGGCCTTTCGCCTGAACACCGGGAAATCATCGATTTGGTCTACTACCACGAAAAGTCCGTCGAAGAGGTGGCCCGGATCGTCGGCATTCCGGAGAACACGGTGAAGACGCGCATGTTCTACGCGCGCAAGAAGCTGGGAGAGCTGTGCAGAATGGCAGGCATAGATCGAGGTTGGCCATGACGCCTAGCGAAGCCATGACGCCTGGCGGGCGCGATTCGCGTCCGCAACAGCCGCAACCGGAACAACCATCGGATATCGAGCTTCTGCTGCCGTGGTACGTAGCCGGCACCTTGCGGCGCCGCGACCGGCAGCGCGTCGAAGAGGCGCTGCGCAACGACCCCGCTCTGGCGGAGCATCTTGATTGCGTGCGCGAGGAGCTGGCCGAGACCATTCACCTCAACGAGACGCTGGGCGCGCCATCGCCGCATGCGGCGGAGCGGCTGATGGCGGCGATTGATGCCGAAGCCACGCGCAAGCGCGCGCCGGGAGTGACCGCGAGCTGGATCACCGGGTTCTTTGCCAATCTGTCGCCGCGCACCATGGCGGTCGCGGCGTCGTTCGCCATGCTCGCCATCGCGCTGCAGGCAGTCGCGATCGTCGACATATTCACCAAGCCCCAAGGTGCGGTGCCGGGCGCCGAGCAGGGCGCGGGGCCGGCTGCCGAGCGCAAGAACGGCACCTTTGCCATGGTGCGCTTCGCGCGTCAGGCGAGCGCGGGCGAGATCACCAAGTTCCTGCAGAACTATCAGGCCGCCTTGGTCGATGGCCCGACGCCTGGCGGGCTCTACCGCGTCAGAGTGGCGATGACCTCACTCGCCAAAGAGGAACTCGCCCGGATCGTCGCCCGCATGCGGCAGGATCAGGTGGTGGAGACTGCCGAGCCCGGCCAATAGTTTGCCCCCGGGCTGTTCCGCTCCGAATTTCGTTCTATGGATCAAAGCTTTCGCGGCCCGGATCCAAGGCGGTCGTCCGCGGCGGATAGATCGTCACTGCCCGTGCGGCTGTCGCGGAAAATACTGATCCTTCCGGTCGAACCTTCGCGGCGGTCAAGGCGACCAAGCTAGCGGTAGCTATTGCGCTGCCATCGGCGCACTTCTCCCCCCGACGCCAGCGCCGATATTCCCCGACCCGCCCGGTCTCGTCCCCACCGGGCGGGTCCCCCGTTTTGGGGCCCTGCGCTTACTCGACTAAAGACGACGAACTGGCCCCTTTACGGCTGCGCCGAAACATGCGGACAATGCCGGCTGTGGGGGAAATCAGTTGTGTCTGTTGATGCGGTCCTCGAAACCGAAGACCTGACCAAGGATTTTGCCGGGTTCATCGCGGTGCGCGGGGTGAACCTGCGCGTCGCGCGCGGCTCTATCCACGCCATGATCGGCCCGAACGGGGCCGGCAAGACCACCTGCTTCAATCTCCTGACCAAATTTTTGCGCCCGAGCCGCGGCCGCATCGTCTTCGACGGCCGCGATATCACCGCGCTGAAGCCTGCCGACGTGGCGAGGCTTGGCCTGGTGCGCTCGTTTCAGATCTCGGCGGTGTTCCCGCATCTCACCGTGCTCGAGAATGTGCGCATCGCGCTGCAGCGCAAGCGCGGCGGCTCGTTCGATTTCTGGCGTTCGAAAGCCGTGCTGCATGCGCTCGACGAGCGCGCGATAGCGCTGCTCAATGATGTCGGGCTTACGCCTTACGCCCATCTGCTCGCGGCCGAATTGCCGTATGGCCGCAAGCGGGCGCTGGAAATCGCGACGACGCTTGCGCTCGATCCGGCGATGCTGCTGCTCGACGAGCCGATGGCGGGCATGGGCCATGAAGACATCAAGCGCATCAGCGAGCTCATCAAGTCGGTCGCCGCGACGCGCACCGTGTTGATGGTCGAGCACAATCTTAGCGTCGTCGCCGATCTGTGCGACCGCATCACCGTATTGACGCGGGGCCAGGTACTGGCCGAAGGCGATTACAAGACGGTATCGGACAATCCAGCCGTGCGCGAAGCCTATCTCGGCACGGGACACGCTTAGCGTTTTACATTCAGGAACGACCATGCCCGATCCCATGCTCGCCGTGAAAGATCTCGAGAGCTGGTACGGTGAATCACACATCTTGCATGGTGTGACGTTTCAGGTGCAGGCGGGCGAAGTGGTGACCTTGCTCGGGCGCAACGGCGTCGGCAAGACGACGACCTTGAAATCGATCATGGGCATCGTGCGTCAGCGCAAAGGTTCGGTGCGCTTTGAGGGCCGCGAAACGATCAGGCTGCAATCGGACGTGATCGCGCGCTGCGGCATCGCCTTCTGTCCGGAAGAGCGCGGCATCTTTGCCAGCCTCGACGTGCGCGAGAATCTTCTTCTGCCGCCGCAAGTGCGGCCAGGTGGGCTCGATCTCGAGCGTATCTTCGTGCTGTTTCCCAATCTGCGCGAGCGGCTCACCAGCCAAGGCACTAAGCTCTCCGGCGGTGAACAGCAGATGCTCGCAATCGGAAGAATTTTACGGACCGGCGCGCGGCTGTTGCTGCTCGACGAGCCGACCGAAGGTCTGGCGCCTGTCATTATTCAGCAGATCGGGCATACGATCGGCATGCTGAAAGCGCAGGGCTTTACGGTGCTTCTGGTCGAGCAGAATTTCCATTTCGCCGCCGCCGTCGCCGACCGTCACTATGTCATGGAACACGGCCGTATCGTCGATGAATTTTCGACCCCTGAACTAAAGGCCAATATGGACAAGGTGCACGACTATCTCGGAGTTTGATATACCGAAACAAAGGGCAAAAATGCCCGCGCGTCATAGGGAGGTTTGCAATGAAGTTGGGAGGCTTTATCGCATGTGCCGCCGTAACGCTGATCGCAAGCGCGGCTCATGCGCAAACTCTTAATGTCAAAATCGGCGTGCTCACCGACATGTCGAGCCTCTATGCCGACGACAACGGCGCCGGCTCCGTCGCGGCTGTGAACATGGCGGTGAAGGATTTCGATCCTGCGGCGCATAATATGAAGGTCGAGATCATCAGCGCCGACCATCAGAACAAGCCCGACATCGGCTCCAATATCGCGCGGCAATGGTTCGACGTCGATCATGTCGACGCGATTGTCGATGTGCCCAATTCCGGCGTGGCGCTCGCGGTGAGCGACGTGGCGCGTGAGAAAAACAAAGTGCTGCTGGTCTCCGGCGCAGCGATTTCCGATCTGACCGGACCGAAATGCTCACCCAATACCGTGCACTGGACCTATGACACCTGGATGCTCGCGCACTCGACCGCGGGCGCCCTGGCGAAATCCGGCGGCGACACCTGGTACTTCCTCACCGCGGATTACGCGTTCGGCCACGCGCTGGAACGCGACGCCACCAATGTCGTTCAGGACAGCGGCGGCAAGGTGCTGGGCAGCGTCAGCCATCCGCTCAACACGCAGGACTTCTCCTCCTTCCTGCTGCAGGCGCAAGCCTCCAAAGCCAAGATCATCGGCCTCGCCAATGCCGGCGGCGATACTATCAACGCGATCAAGCAAGGCTCGGAATTCGGCATTGCGGCCGGCGGGCAGCATTTCGCCGCGCTGCTGTTTTATATCGGCGATGTCGAAGCGCTGGGACTGAAGGTCGCGCAGGGCCTCGTTCTCACCGAGACGTTCTATTGGGATATGAACGACTCCACGCGCGCCTGGAGCAAACGCTGGCAGGCCGAGCGGCCGGGCAAATTTCCCAACATGAATCAGGCCGGCGACTATGCGGCGGTGCTGCATTATCTCAAAGCGGTCGCTGCGCTCAAAAGCACCGCCGACGGCAAAGCCGAAGTCGCCAAGATGAAAGAGATATCGACCGATGATGCGGTCTTCGGCAAGGGCGTCGTCCGCCCCGACGGCCGCAAGATTCATCCGGCCTATCTGTTCGAAGTGAAGTCGCCGTCGGAGTCACAATATCCCGGCGATGATTACAAGCTGCGCGCCACGGTTCCGGCAAGTGAGGCGTTTCGTCCACTCAAGGACGACAATTGTCCGCTGCTGACCAGTAACTGAGATCGGGCAGGCATACCGATCGAGCACATCATCATGTTAGCGGCGACAAGGAGAACCAAAATATGAAAAAAATCACGAGTCTGGCATTGGCCGCCGCGGCGGCTGTGCTTATCGGCACAGCGGCGCGCGCAGACGACCTTGCCGTCAAGATCGGCGTGCTTTCGGACATGTCGAGTCTTTATTCCGATCTCGGCGGCGCCGGATCAGTTGCCGCCGCCAAGCTTGCGGTTGAGGATTTCAACCCGGCCGCGCACGGTATGAAGGTCGACATCGTCAGTGCCGACCATCAGAACAAGCCGGATGTCGGCTCGAACCTGGCGCGGCAATGGTTCGATGTCGACCATGTCGACATGATCGTCGACGTGCCGAATTCCGGCGTGGCGCTCGCGGTCAACGAAGTGGCGCGCGAGAAGAACAAGGTCTTCATCGTTTCGGGTGCGGCGACGTCCGATCTCACCGGGCCGAAATGCTCGCCGAGCACGATCCATTGGACCTACGATACCTGGATGCTCGCCAACGGCACCGGTAAAGCGCTGGTAAAGACCGGTGGCGATACCTGGTTCTTCATTACCGCCGACTATGCCTTCGGCCATGCGCTCGAGCGCGACACGAGCGCGGTGGTCACCGCGAACGGCGGCAAGGTGCTGGGTAGCGTCAGCGTTCCGATCAACAACTCCGACTTCTCGTCGTTCCTGCTGCAGGCGCAGTCGTCGAAGGCCAAAATCATCGGCCTTGCCAATGCCGGCGGCGACACTATCAACTCAATCAAACAGGGCGCCGAATTCGGCATCACCGCGGGCGGCCAGCAATTTGCCGGCCTGCTCGTCTTCATCACCGACGTCCATTCGCTCGGGCTGAAGACCGCGCAAGGTTTGGTTCTGACCTCGACCTGGTACTGGGACATGACCGACGCCAATCGCGCCTGGACCAAGCGCTGGCAGGTCGAGCGGCCGGGCAAGTGGCCGAGCATGGTGCAGGCCGGCGTCTATTCCGGCGTGTTGCACTACCTCAAAGCGGTCGCAGCGCTGAAGAATGCAAGCGACGGCAAGGCCGTGGTTGGCAAGATGAAGGAGATGCCAACCGACGATCCGCTGTTCGGCAAAGGCTCGATCCGCGCTGACGGCCGCAAAATTCAGCCGGCTTATCTGTTCGAGGTGAAGAAGCCCGATGAATCCAAATATC
>DATAQN010000185.1:0-14359 GCA_036264635.1 Xanthobacteraceae bacterium
ATTCGCCGACATGCTGCCGGCCGACAAGGCCGAGGTGATCCAGCAATTCCAGCGCGACGGCAATGTCGTCGCCATGGTCGGCGACGGCATCAACGATTCGCCGGCTTTGAGCTTTGCCGATGTCGGCATCGCCATGAAGCATGGCGCCGAAGTGGCGCGCGAATCGGCCGACGTCGTGCTGATGGAAGATTCGCTGTGGAAACTCGTCAAAGCGGTGGAGATTTCGCGTGGCGCCGTGCGCCTGATCCATCAGAATTATGCCATTGTTGCCGGCCTCAATACCTTGGCGCTCGGTTTGGCGCTGCCGGGAGGGCTGATCATTCCGGAGGTTACGGCCCTGATCAGCAACGGCTCGGCCATTCTCGCGAGCCTTAACGGCATCCGGCCGATCTTGCGTTATCAGTGACGAGTGTTAGATGACATGTAGTCAATGACACGCAGTCGATGACATTCATCAATGACACTTGCCGAAACCAGCTCTGATCTGTTGCCGACGCTGGCGCCGTCCGAGCAGCAGGCGCTCCGGCAAGCCATTCTCCACCTTGAAGATCAAAGCTTTGCCTCGCGGCTTGCCGATTATGCTGGCCGGCCGATCGACCGCGTGATGCGGCTGATGCCGAAAGCGGCATCGCGCAGCATCAACAAAGCGGTTGAAAGCGCGATCCTCAATTGCCTCAACGTGGCGATCACGTCGATCGAGCCACAATCGAAAGCGCCGCCGGAGCGGCGCGCGAGCTCGTTGCTGGCCGGCATCAGCGGCGGCATTTCAGGCTTCTTCGGGTTTGCCGCGCTGCCGATTGAATTGCCGCTGACCACGACCTTGATGCTGCGCGCCATCGCCGACATTGCGCGCCATCACGGCGAGGATCTGTCGACGCTCGAGGCGCGGCTCGCTTGCGTCGAGGTTTTTGCCCTTGGCTCGCCGAAGACCGGACGGCGGGCGGATTTCGGCTACTACGCCACCCGCACTTTGCTCAGCCGATTGGCGGCCAATGCCAGCACGATGCTGATCGAACGCAGCGCCGCCAATCTCTCCGCGCCGGTCACCGGCAGCCTTGTGACCGAGATCGCCGCCCGCTTTAGCCTCGTCGTTTCGGAGCGCTCCGCCGCGAGCGCGCTTCCCGTTATCGGCGCCGTCGGCGGCGCGACGGTGAACGTGATTTTTATGAACCATTTCCAGCGGGTCGCCACCGGCCATTTCGCTATCCGAAGGCTTGAGCGGCGTTACGGCTCCGCCGTGGTGCGCCGGCTCTATGTCGAGCAGGCAACGCAGCGCGAGGCGCCGCGTCTGGCCCGGCGCAAAACGTCCAATGGATGAAAGATCCAGCGCGGCGGCCGACGCGGCCGCGCGGGCCGCGCCGCCGGAAGATCAACCGCGCTCTCAGAGCGTTGTCCTCGCCCAACAATCGATCGAAGAACGCAGAGAGATGCTGCGGCGCGGGCTGCGCCGCATGCGCACCGTCGCCACGCTCTTGCTTTTGGCGATGACGGCGATCTTTATTGCCACCACCGTCATCAAACTTGACTGGCCGTGGATTCCCTATCTGCGCGCTTTCGCCGAAGCCGGAATGGTCGGCGCCTGCGCCGACTGGTTCGCGGTCGTCGCGCTGTTCCGCCGGCCGCTCGGCCTGCCGATCCCGCATACCGGCATCATCCCCGCCAACAAGGAGCGGATCGGCGCCGCGCTCGGCCGCTTCATGACCAACAATTTCCTCACCGCGCCTGTGCTCGGCGAGCGGCTGGAACGTGTCGACGTCGTCGGCGCGGTGGCACAATGGCTCGACAATCCGCAAAACGCGCAAGCCCTTGGCGCCTACCTGGCCGAGCAGCTGCCGCGCTTCGTCGAATCGCTGCCTATTCCGCGCATCGGCGAAACCGTCGGCCGGCTCGCACAGCAGGCGCTCGCAACGATTCCTGCGGCGCCTGCAGCCTCAAAACTCCTCGCCATCGTATGGGCGCAAGGCGAGGCCCAAGCGCTGATCGCACAGGCGATCGAACTCGGCCAAAGCTATCTCGCCGACAACAAGGACTATTTCAGCGACAAGATTGCCGCACGATCGAGCAGCTGGATTCCGAAATGGGTCGACCGCATCATCGCCGACAAGGTGATGAACGGCGTACTGTCGACGCTGACTGAAATGCGCGAGCCCACGCATCCCTGGCGCGTCGAATTGCACAATGGCATTCAGCGGCTGATCGCGCAGCTCGCCGCCGATCCGCAGATGTACGCCCGTGGCGAGGTGTTCAAATCCGAGCTCCTCGCCAATCCGCTGTTCATCGAGCAGGCCAAGACCTTGTGGAGCGAGCTCGAAAGCGGCCTGCAATGGGGCGTTCCCGCGCACGCGCCGGCGATTGCACGCGCCGTCGAGCAGTCGCTGCACAGCGTCGGCCACTGGCTGCATGAAGATCCCGCGCGGCGGGACAACATCAACCGCCGTATCAGGGCGGTCGCGCTGCACATGCTGCTGGCCTATCGCTTCGAGATCGGCGGCTATATCGAACGCGTGGTGCGCAACTGGGATTCGACCACGCTGGTCGAGCGGCTCGAATTGCAAGTCGGCAAGGATCTGCAATTCATTCGCATCAACGGCACGCTGGTCGGCGGCCTTGTCGGCGTCCTGATCTTCATTATTTCGAAATGGCTTGCGGTGCTTTGAGAGGCGAAGCGCGAACGGCTTTCGCCATCAGCACTCAGAACGGCCACACCCCGGGGGGACAGACGATCTGATCGAAGCCGGTCGGAATGCCGGTCGGCGAGTGCTCCTCTTTCGGATAACAGGCGGCCGGTATCGGTTGGCATCCGAGCACCGTGCAAGCAATTTGCTGGTGGTGAGCAACGGTGGGTCTCGGCACCCGGTGTTTGAGCGATTTCGCGTTCAGCGGACCGGGCGCGACGGCGGCGAAGGAGAGGCCGGCCAGCAGCAGGGCTTTGATGGTTCTTGTCATATCCGCACTCCCTTACCCGGTGGGATGTAGGCCGAAGCGCCTTCTGCTCAAGTCAACTGTCCGTCATTTTCGGTATCAGAATGTTGTTCCGTATCAGAAGGTTGCGTGGCCTGCGTCGCGGCGCGCGGATCGCGCGCCTGTTCACGCCGCGATTGCGAGGGGCCAGCTTTGGCCGGTCTTTTTTCCTCCCGTTTGCCCTATCAAAAATCGTTCATATGGGGCGGCTACGATTTCCCGTTGCAGCGGGAGAAGGCCGTTGGCCCGAACCAGGACCCGTGATTGGCGCCAGCGGCTCGCGATCATCTTCGAGGACGAAGA
This sequence comes from Xanthobacteraceae bacterium, assembly GCA_036264635.1. GTDB lineage: Bacteria > Pseudomonadota > Alphaproteobacteria > Rhizobiales > Xanthobacteraceae > BOG-931. Next base: position 3,265 of record DATAQN010000185.1, read on the forward strand.
ACCACGCGACGCGGTGACGCGCGGATTCAATCTGGCGCTGGCGCTCCTGATTATCGTCAATGTGGCCTGCGTCGTGCTGGAATCGGTGGAGCCGATCCGGCGCCAGTTCGCGGCGAGTTTCGATGCCTTCGAGCAGGCCGCGACCGCGATCTTTGCCGCCGAATATGTGCTCCGCGCCTGGGCCTGCGTCGACTTTCATGACGCGCGCTATCGCGACCCGGCCTGGGGCCGCCTGCGCTATTTGCGCAGCTTCTTTGCGCTGGTCGATCTGCTTTCTGTGCTGCCGGCGCTGCTCGGTTTCCTCGGCGCCGCCGATCTCCGGGTACTGCGCCTGCTCCGTCTCCTGCGCATGCTCAAGCTCGTCCGGCATTCGACCACATTCGGCCTGCTATTCGCGGTGCTGCGTGAGGAGGCGCAGTCGATCACAGCACTGCTGTTCGTTCTGTTGCTGACGGTGACGATCGCTGGCTCGCTGATGTTCATGATTGAAGGCCCGGAACAGCCCGCGGTGTTCACGTCGATTCCGGTCGCGATGTGGTGGGCGATCGAGACGCTCACGACTGTGGGCTATGGCGACATCGTACCGATTACAGTTGCGGGCAGGATCGTCGGCGGCGTCGTGTCGATCATCGGTATCGGCACGCTGGCGTTGTTCTCCGGCCTGATCACGGTGGGTTTTCTGGATCAGCTGAAAATGTACCGTGAGCGCCACGCCAAAGTGAACGTGATCGTATCTGAAAAGGCCATCTCGATTACGCAGAGCTACCACGAGCGCGTCGGCGACGTAGCAGGCTTGTCCGACATGCCGGCAGCGGCAGCGGATCGCGGGCAAACCTTGCCGGCAAGACCCCTGCCGGCACGACCGGGAGTGTGTCCGCATTGCGGTTCGGTTTTTGCTGCGTCGCCACCGCTGCCGCGCGACGTGGCAGACGGGACGCTCGGAGCCTAGATTTGGCTCCAATTCGATTGAATTGGAGCCAAATCTAGATTTTTCGTTGGAGCATGATCTATTCTGCCACCGGCCAGATCATGCTGGGCAGGTTCTCGCCGCTGAGCGCCGCGAAGGCGCCTGCACCCCGGTCATAGACGGCGAGGTGACCGGTGCCGACATCAAAATACGCGCCGATCAATTGGAGTTGGCGCTCTTCGACGCGGCTTTTGATCCAGGGGAAGGTCAAAAGATTGTCCAAGGTCACGATGATCGAGGCCCGCTCCAGCCGGCCGACATAGTCCGCGCCGTCGCCGGTCTCGCCCAGCGCCTCGGCCGCGGGCGCAATCAGCGACATCCAATTGTCGATGAAATCGCCCGGGTTGAGACGATTGCGATGCTCGCTATAGGCGCGGATGCCGCCGCAATGCGTGTGCCCCATCACGACGATATATTTGACCTCGAGGCCTTGGACCGCAAATTCGAGCGCGGCGGAAACGCCATGGGTAAAGCCGCTCGGCGAATAGGGCGGTACGAGGTTCGCGACATTGCGCACCACGAACAACTCGCCGGGATGGGCGTCGAAAATCACTTCCGGCGAAACGCGGGAATCGCAGCAGCAAATCACCATGACTTCGGGCCGCTGGCCGCTGGCCGCGAGTTTCTCGAAACGGCTGCGCTCCAGCGGCAGCCGTGTTTTGACAAAGTCGCGATAACCGTCGATCAGGCGATCGGGAAAGCTCATGACGACGTTCTTGGCAAAGATTTTCGTGCAGCCATTGTCTGCCGCAGAATTTGTGACAGGGCTTGCCGACAATCGTGTGACGCCTGTGCATCCTTGAGCACGATCCCGAAAAGTGGACACCGGTTTTCGGAAAAGATCATGCTCGAACAAAGAATCTAGACCTTGATCCGATTCAATCGAAATGGATCAAGGTCTAGAGCACGGATCGTCAGGGCAGCGGACCGCGCGTGGGTGGGGTCGCGACCCTCGGGGGTGTTGGCGGCGGCGTTACGGCTGGTGGTGGCGTTATCGTTGGCGGCGTTATCGTCGTCGGCGGTGTTGGTGGCGGCGGTGGTTGTGTTGTTGCGGTCGCGCGCTGTGTCGCCTGGATGACGGTGTTGAACGCATTCGACTCCGCGCTGCCCGTGGCGTTCCACGGCGCCGGCGGGCAGTTGTAGCTTGGCAATATGCCCAACCCGCATTCGCCGATCGTCACATTGGTCAGGCCGGACACGCCGGCGTTCTGACCGGGCTTGCTGGTCAACAATCTCAGATAATAGGCGATCTCGTCCTCAGTGACGCGCTGCGGGTCGCTCGGCGGCGTGTTCCAGTTCGCGATCAGCACGAAAAATCCCGGCCGGCTGATCGTGACCGTGCCGGCGCCGTTGGTGATCGTGATCACGCCGAAATGGTCGATGACCTTGGTGCCATTCGGGCCGCGAACCACGGTGACCGTGCCGCCGCGAATGCCGATTGCGGCATCGCGCGTTGTGATCGAGGCCTCGCCCTGGTGGCTCAGTGCACCGCCGACGAAGCGCAGCGCCCCTTCGGCCAGATTTGCCAGCATATGTCCGGTATTGGACTTCGGATCGTAGATATATTCGTCGATCAGGAGATTGGTGTTTGGCGCAATGCTGAGCGTGCTCTTGTCGAGGAAGAGGAGCTGGACAGAGCCCGATGGCGTCGTGTGAATGCGCTCCCTGTGCACGATATTGGCGCCGACATTGAGACTGACGGTGCCTGCTCCGGGCTTCGTGCTCTCGCTTGTCGGATTGACGGCGGTCGCGGTTCCGACCTGCTGAGCCGATGCGGGGGCCAATGCGGCGGCCATGACCGACGCTGCCGCGAACGCGGCGACCGTCAGCGTTACAGCGAGTTTCTGGCTCGGTGTCATCATCCGCTTTCTAGAATTTGAACGTGGGCCCGCCGGAGATCGAGAAATCGTGCATGGTGAAGGCAGCGACGTTCGATGTGTCGGCGCGATATTGCACAAGCGTGCTCATATAGATCCGGCTCCAGATCGGCACGTCGAGGCCCAAGCCGACGCGCCATTCGTTGGTGCGCGGTGTCGTCAACGGATCGATGGCCGGATCGGGCGCGTTGTATTGCCAATGGGTGAAACCGGCGATCGGCGTCAGCGTCCACATGCGGCCATCGCCGAGCAGTGAGAAATTCCACGGCAGCCAGAGATCGGCCGCGTAGGCATCGTAGCTGTCCGGGCTGAAGGCGGCGCTGGAATGCGCGAACGCGCCGCGCGTCTGCCAGCTCAGTCCGGAGACGATCGGTCCCGAGGCCTGCAGGCCGAAGGTCGAGAGCGTGCCGCTCAGATTGCTCGCCAGCGGGTAGAACGACGAATTGCGAAAGCTCTGCTGCACGACCTCGGCATAGGGATCGAGCGCGACATTGCCGACATTGGCGTGCAGCGTCAGCCCGCCGCCGGCGCCGCCGGAATAAACCGTGTCGGCGAGGAGCGCACCTGTCGCGATGACATAGGGTTTGATCGACACCGCATAAGGGCTTCCAGGCGTGAGCACGAAGCGCGGTCCGGCACGCAGCTCGAGCGTGCCGATGTCGAATTGGTGCAGGCTGAATTGCTGGGCGTCATAGCCCTGGAGAGTGGCCTCGAACGTGTCGCCGCGCTGATTTTCGAAGTCGTGGACGTAACTCACGGCGAAGGCGCCGAACCAGTTGCCGTCGCCTTTGGCGAAGAAGCGGTTGTCGAATGTGCGGCCCGAGGCAAGCACGGTCTGCGGTCCCGGCGCGCCGCCGGGATTGGTCTGGTAGCCGAGCCCGGTTTGCACAAAGCCGGTGAACCGGTCGGCCACCAGCTGCTTGTCGACATCGACCAGCAAGTCTTCGATACGTTGCCGCAGCGCCGGCGAGCAATCGCGCTGCTCCAGCGCCGACTTGAAATAGCCGTGCGCCATTTCATAAGAGCCAAGCCGGTAATAGAGCACGCCGAGTTCGAAGCGGATCTTCGACAGCGTCGGGTTGTAGAACAGCAATTGCTCGTAAGTGCCGATCGCGGATTCGATGTCGTCTACCGAAGCGGTCGCGGCATATTGCAACGCGTTGTTGAGATCCGACGGCCGCGTCAGATTGGCGAGGAACAGCGGATTTAGCGTTCCTGAAAAATCAGCGAAGGTTTGCGCAGAGACTGTAGAGGCACCGAACGCGAACAAGCCTATCGGCGTAAGCGCTGCCGCGAAGCGAATCCAAAGAAATGCGCGCCCCAAACGGAACTGCAAAACGTCCCCACCGCCGCTCGCCGCTTGATTTTGTCGGACCCCGTCGTCGACCGAGCGGAGCGGCGAATTTCTGTTGCCGGTATCATTTTCCGCGCTCTCGCAGGCGCGTCGCGCAACCTAATATGTGTCGCGCGCCGAGTCGAGCATACGGTGTTACCGTCGCCGGTGCCGGCGGCTATTATTTCGCATGATTCGCGCAAACAAGCTGAAATACCCATGAGGCGGACGCAAGCGCAGCGGCGGCAGGCGACGCAAGCCGCGGTTCTCGCCGCGGCCCTCGATGTCCTGATCGATGACGGCTACGCCAATTTCAGCGCCAGCCGGGTTGCCGCGCGCGCCGGCGTCTCGCGCGGCGCGCTCGAGCGTTATTTCCCAACCAAAAACGACCTGTTGGTTGCGGCGACCCAGCATGCCATGGATGCAGCCGTCGCCCATGCGCAACGGCTGGCTTCGGGCAACGGCGAACATACCGTCGAGCGGTTCCTGCGGGACTCCGAGCATTTCTTCTTTGGTCCGCTCTATCGCGCCATGCTGGAACTTTCGATCGCCGCGACGAGCGACAAGGCCCTGGCCAAGCCGCATCGGCCGATCGTCAGACAGGCCCGCAAGAGCCTCAATCGGATCTGGCTGGAAAGGCTCACGGCAGCGGGCTTCCCGCGTCAAAACGCGGAACGTTTCATTCTGCTGACGCATTATCTGCTGCGCGGCCTCTTTGTCGTCGATACCTGGCTGCCCTATGAGACCAACCGGCGCGCGGTCATCAAGGAATGGTCGGCGCTGGTGCCAGCGGTGCTTGGGCTGCCGCATGCGCCGCCGAAACCGGCGCGGCCGGCCAACCGGCCGCGCCGGGCCGGGACGGGCAGGGGCCCAAAACGCCGGCGCACAGGCAGCGCACCGCCCACGCAGGCGTCGAAGTAAAAAGCATCATTCCTTTTTTGTTTGAAATGGCTCCGGCCTTCAGCTAGCCTCCATTAAAAGGCCCGCACGGTAAATCGCGGGTGCAGGGGGAACGCAAGAGCCGTGGCGGCGACGATGTCGCGCCGTCGGCCGGACAGGAGGAGGCGCATGACGCTCCAGCAGAATAGCGACCGCATTCAAACCACGCATATCGGCAGCCTGCCGCGCCCACATCACTTGCTCGATCAGCTCAAAGCAAAACTTTCCGGCCAAGCCTTTGACGAAAAGGCGTTCGACGCCGAGCTGCGCCAGGCCGTTGTTGACGTTGTGAAAAAACAGAAGGACTGCGGCATCGACATCGTCACCGATGGCGAATTCTCCAAGCCCGGTTTCTTCACTTATGTCCAGGAACGGCTGTCCGGCTACGAGCCGCGGCCAAACCAGAAGATGCTGCTCTTCCAGAAGGAGGTCGCGGCCTTTCCGGAATATTACGCCGAGTATTTCAAGCAAGCGATGGTGGGCGGCGCCATCGTGGCGCTCGCGCCGGTCGTTTGCACCGGGCCTGTGGCCTATCGCGGCGAAGCGCCGCTCAAGCGCGACATCGACAATGTCAAAGCCGCAGCTACTGCCGCCGGCGTGCCGAAGGAGCACGTTTTCTTGCCGGCGACGGCGCCGTCCGGCGTTGGCATCAATGAATACTACAAGAGCGAGGAGGAGTATTTCCACGCCGTCGCCGCCGCGCTGAGCAAGGAATATCGGGCGATCGTCGATTCCGGCATTCTGGTGCAGATCGACGATCCGTTTCTCGCGGACATTTTCGTCGAGCCCGGGCTTGACGACAAAGGCAAGGCGCGGCGCGCCGAGATTTACGTCGATGCGATCAATACCGCGCTGAACGGCATTCCGGCCGAGCGGGTGCGCTTCCACACCTGCTACGGCATCAATGAAGGACCCCGGCTTTACGAAGCAAGCCTCGCCGAGGTCGTGAACTATATGCTCAAGATCAATGCCGGCTCTTACAGCTTCGAGGCCGCCAATCCGCGCCACGAGCACGAATATCATCTGTTCGAGACGGTGAAGATCCCTGACGGCAAAGTGCTTTGTCCGGGCGTCATCACCCATGCCAGCAATATCGTCGAGCACCCGGAGCTGATCGCCGAGCGCATCCTGCGCTTCGCCAATCTCGTCGGCCGCGACAATGTGATCGCTGCCGCCGATTGCGGGTTCTCGTCACAGGCACTGTATCGCACCGAAGTGCACCACACCGTGGTGTGGGAGAAGTTCAAGGCGATGCGCGAGGGCGCCGACCTCGCGAGCAAGAAATTATGGAAGAACTGAACATGCGTTGAAGCAAGAAAACACTGCACGGGAGGGGAAGATGACCAGGCGGATGTGCATCGCGTTCGCGGTGGGAATTCTGCTGACTGGTGAAGTCGCGCTCACGCATTCGGCGCGTGCCGACGACACCGTCAAGATCGGCTTCATCGCGCCATCGACCGGCCAGTTCGCCGAGATCGGCAATATGATGATCGCCGGCGCCAAATATTTCGTGCAAGAGAACGGCACGAAAGTCGCGGGCAAGAACATCGAGCTCATCATCAAGGATGACGGCGGCCAGCCCGACAACGCCAAACGTCTCGCCCAGGAATTCGTCGTCAACGACAAGGTCGCAGTATTGGCCGGCTTCACCTTCACGCCGGTGGCATTGGCGGTAGCGCCGATCGCGACCGAGGCGAAAGTCCCGCAAGTGGTGATGGCGGCTGGCACCTCCATTATCACCGAGAAATCGCCCTATATCGCGCGGACCTTCTACACCATCGGCCAGAGTGCGGTGCCGATGGCGCAATGGGCGGCGCAGAACGGCGTGAAAAAGGTGGTGACGCTGGTCTCCGACTATGCGCCCGGCTACGACGCCGAGAAGACGTTCGGCGACGCGTTCAAGAAAAGCGGCGGCGAGGTCGTCGCCAATATACGCGTGCCGGTGCAAAGCCCGGATTTCGCGCCCTATATTCAGCGCGCCCGCGACGCCAGTCCCGACGCCATCTTCGTGTTCATCCCCGGCAATTTTGCCGGTACCTTCGCGCGCCAATATGCCGAGCGCGGCATGAACGCGACCGGCATCAAGCTGTTGGGCGATATCGGCGTCACCGACGATGACCTCCTCAACGCCATGGGCGATCCGGCGCTCGGCCTCATCACCGCGGGCCCTTATTCGGCCGCGCATCCCTCGCCAGAGAACAAGGCCTTCGTCGCGGGCTTCACTAAATTCGCCGGCAAGCGGCCCAATCAAATGTCGGAGTCGGTGTACGACGGCATGCGCCTGATCTACGAAGCGCTCAAGAAGACCAATGGCGATACCGACGGCGACAAATTGATCGCGGCGATGAAGGGCATGAGCTTCGAAAGCCCGCGCGGCCCGATCACCATCGACCCGCAGACACGTGACATCATCCAGAACATCTATATCCGCCGCGTCGAGCGCAAGGACGGCGAGCTCTATAACGTCGAATTTGCGACCTTCCCGGCCGTGAAGGATCCGATCAAGGAAGCGGAGAAGAGCAACTAGCTCTTCGATTGCTGGCGCACGAAATTGATGATGCCGGAGAAGTCTGCGCCGCTGGAGCCGGTCTCGGCGTATTCCTGATAGATCTCGGCGGCATGCGTGCCGATGGCGGCCTCGACGTGGACCGACGCTGCGGCTTCGCGGGCCAAATTGAGGTCTTTGAGCATCAGGGCCGCCGCGAAGCCTGGTCTATAGCGATTATTGGCGGGGCTTGCCGGCACCGGGCCCGGCACCGGGCAATAGGTGGTGAGCGACCAGCACTGGCCCGACGACGTTGAAACCACATCGAACATCGCCTGATGCGACAGGCCGAGCTTCTCGCCGAGCACGAAGGCCTCGCTGACCGCGATCATTGAAGCGCCGAGGATCATGTTGTTGCAGATCTTGGCCACTTGGCCGTTGCCGGCCTCGCCGCAATGCACGACGCGCTTGCCCATGCGCTCGAGCACCGGCTTGCCGCGCTCGAACGCATGATGCGTGCCGCCGACCATGAAGGTGAGGGTCGCGGCGGTGGCGCCGCCGACGCCGCCCGAGACAGGAGCGTCGAGCGTGGCGATGCCCTGCTGGGCCGCAAGCTTATGCGCCTCGCGGGCGCTCGCGACATCGATGGTCGAGCAATCGATGAACAGCGCGCCCTGGTTCGCCACCGGCAAGATGTCTTTCCAGACCGAGAGCACGTGATGGCCGGCCGGCAGCATGGTGATGACGACCTCGGCATTCTCGACGGCCGACCTGGCATTGCCGGCGATCTCGACGCCGTTTGCCGCGGACGCGTCGCGCAAGGCCACCACGACGTCGAAGCCCAGAACATGCTCGCCCGTTTTGACCAGGTTGGCGGCCATCGGGGCGCCCATATTGCCAAGACCGATGAATCCGATTTTCGGCATGTGTGTTCCCTTGAAGGTCGTTTCCTAAAATACGCTCACTCTTGGAATTTCAATTCGAGCGCGCCGACAGATCGAAAGTGCCGTGCGACAATCTCAGGCGTCACCTTTTCCAGCGTCTGCGGCCGCCAGGCGGGATTGCGGTCCTTGTCGACGATCGTGGCGCGAATGCCTTCGATCATGTCGTGCCCGGCGACGCAGGCGAGCGCAATACGGTAGTCCTGAACAAAGCATTCCTCAATGCGCGTGAATTTGGCCGCATCGCGCATATTGCGCAGCGTGATCTTGAGCGAAGTCGGCGACGCTTTTTTCATTGTGGCCAGCGCCGCCTGCGCAGCTTCGGCCCCGCTTGCGCTCAAGCGCGCAAAAATCTCTTCGACGGTGTCTGCGCCAAAGTACGCGTCGATCCATTCGCGTGACTCTGCCAATTTTCCAGGAGCAGCTGGAGTGGCCAACGCGGCAAGTCGGCTGCGCACCTCATCCGCGGTGCGGCAATCGGCGAGCGCGTCGGGAACTTCGGCAAGCTTTGCCGAAGGAATGTGAACATCGGCAAGCCCCGCATAAATCGCGTCCGCCGCGTTCATGCGTTCGCCGGTGAGCGCGAGATAGGTTCCGGTGAAACCCGGCGCGCGCGCCAACGGAAACGACGCGCCGATGTCCGGAAAGAAGCCGATGCCGACTTCGGGCATGGCCACCATTGAGCGCTCAGTGACGACGCGGTGCGCGGCATGCCCCGCAAGCCCGATGCCGCCGCCCATGACAACGCCATCCATGATGGCGACGACGGGCTTGCGGTAGCGCGCGATCATCACGTTGAGATGATATTCGATCGCCCAGAATTTCTGCGGCAGCGGATCGCCGGACTTCGCCGCATCATAGATCGCGCGAATATCGCCACCGGCGCAGAAACCGCGCTCGCCTGCGCCGTCGAGCATCACGGCGCCGACGGCGGGATCGGACGCCCAGGCGCGCATCATCTCGGTCATGGTGATGGACATGCCGAGCGTGATGGCATTGAGCGCCTTGGGCCGGTTCAGCGTCAGCCGGCGCAATGCACCGCGCGCGCGAACCATGACGTCGTGCCCTTGGCCGTTTTGGCCGTCTTGCACTAAAGTTTCGTTCATCGCCCGACGAGGTGCCTTGCCACGATCAGGCGCATGATTTCGTTGGTGCCTTCGAGGATCTGGTGCACGCGCAGATCGCGCACGATCTTCTCGATACCGTATTCGGACAGGTAACCGTAGCCGCCGTGCAGTTGCAGCGCCTGATTGGCGACATCGAAACAGGCATCGGTGACGAAGCGCTTGGCCATCGCTGAAAGTTGCTTGTAATTCGCATCCTTGCGGTCAAAGGCGGCCGCGGCATGCCAGAGGAAGGCGCGCGACACCTCAAGCGACGTTGCCATGTCGGCGAGACGAAACTGCAACGCCTGGAATTCGTCAAGCTGTTTGCCGAAAGCCTTGCGCTCTTTCATGTAAGCGAGCGTCTTTTCCAGCGCATATTGCGCGCCGCCGAGCGAGCAGGCGGCGATATTGAGGCGGCCGCCGTCGAGCCCGGACATCGCGATCTTGAAACCTTGTCCTTCATCGCCAAGCCGGTCAGAGACCGGCACGCGCACGTCCTGGAACGTCACCGCGCGCGTCGGCTGTGCGTTCCATCCCATCTTGCGCTCATTGGCGCCGAACGAAATCCCGGGCGTGTCGCCGGAGACGATCAGTGCGGATATGCCGGAGGCGCCCTCGCCGCCGGTGCGCGCCATCACCACGTAGAGGTCGCCCGCGCCGGCGCCGGAGATGAACTGCTTCTCGCCGTTGAGAACATAATGGTTGCCGTCGCGCACGGCGCGTGTCGCCAAGGCCGCGGCATCGGAGCCGGCGCCCGGCTCGGTCAGGCAATAGCTCGCCAGCAGCTCCATGGTGCACAACTGCGGCAGGAAACGCCGGCGCTGCTCGTCATTGCCGAAGCCGTCGATCAGCCACGCGGTCATATTGTGGATCGACATATAGGCGGCGACCGTCGGGCAGCCGGTCGCCAGCGCTTCGAAGATCAGAGTGCCGGTCAGCCGCGACAGTTCCGAGCCGCCGAATTCCTCGGTAACGAAAACGCCGCCCATGCCCAGCGCCGCGGCCTTGCGCATCTCGGCGACCGGAAAATGCTTGGCCTCGTCCCAGGTAATCGCGTTCGGCGCGAAATTCTCGTCGGCAAAGCCCTTGGCCATATCGCGGATGGCGATCTGGTCGGCATCGAGTGCGAACGGGGCGGGCGCGCTTGGCGAATGATCGAGCATGATCCCGGGTCCGGCTTCGGTCGGCTCGTTTTTTTTTAGGTTTAGGCCTGTAGCATCGCCCTTTTTGGCGGCCAATGGAAGCGGCCGAAAGCGACTAAATGAGCGCGACTGCGCGGCGCGATGTTGCGTCTAGCCGAGATATTTCTTGAAGAAGTCGAGGCTGAGCTCCAGCGCGCGATCGGCTTCCGGCTTGCTCTAGGTCTTGCCGCCGTGACGCGCGAAGGCGTGGTCGGCGCCCGGATATTTGTGGATGGTCACCAGCGGATTGGGTGACAGCCGCCGCT
>DATAQN010000219.1:0-18200 GCA_036264635.1 Xanthobacteraceae bacterium
TTGCGCGTTGAGTGCCTCGCGCTGTGTATCGGCGGCGAGCACCGTGTCGATCAGCGTCACCGGCGTTGCCGGATGTTCCTGATCGACCGAACCGATGCGCGCATTTTTTGGGAAGGTGATTTCGCCACCTTGCGCGGCGAGCTCACCCACAATGAGCTTGAACAAAGTCGATTTGCCGACGCCGTTGCGCCCGACCAGCCCAACCTTGGTGCCGACCGGAATAGCGACACTCGCGCCGTCGAAGAATTTTCTGCCCCAGGCATTGAAAACGAGATTGTCGATCCGAAGCATTTCGGGTCCAGATTCCAGCGAATGGTTGGGAAAGAAGCGGCCGTTCTTTAGCGCGGCGCAGCTCAGATAGCGAGTGAAGATGCTATAACAAGCCGTGATGGTCGGACTCGCTCCGGCCATCTACGTCTTCGGCCGCGCTCATATTCAAGTTAATCGCGGGTGCCCGCAACGAATGCGGGTGTGACGCGTTGTGACGCGTCATGCGATTGTGGCAAGGAAAACGAATGGCTAAGCGCCGCATCGAGACCGAGATCGACATCAATGCCCCCGCCGCAAAAGTCTGGGCGGTGCTGACGGACTTTCCGAATATGCCGCGCTGGAATCCGTTCATTACCGCGATTGCGGGGCACCCCGCGGCCGGTGAGCAGCTGTCCGTTACCGTCCGCCCGCCGGGCAAGTCCGCCATGACCTTCCGTCCGACCCTGCTCACAGTTCGGCCGGAACGTGAGCTGCGCTGGCTAGGCCGTTTTATTATCTCGGGAATCTTCGATGGCGAGCACTATTTCCTGCTCGACCCGCTGGGCGATGACCGCACCCGCCTTACCCACGGCGAAAGCTTTTCCGGCCTCCTCGTCGGGTTCCTGCAAGCCTCGCTCGATGCGACGGAGACCGGCTTCAATGCGATGAATGCGGCGCTGAAGCGCCAAGCCGAGTGGAGCCTAGCCTAAGCATCATTTCGACCATTGCTTCAGAATGCGTACGGCGATCGAAGGGGCAAGCCAGAGTTGCACTCTGTAGTGATCGTTCCCGCTGAGGCCATCTTCGGACAGCGTGCCGAGCGCGCCATACGACACTCGAGCACGATAGGTGCCGGGAGTGATCGCAATGCGCATTGCATCAGGAAAGTAGTCGGTGCAACCGGCAACAACGATTCGCCCAGAAGCAACGTCTAAGCTCGCTTCAACAATTTGATTCCATTCAGAGGGATCGTTGTTTGGTTCATGTTCATGGATTTCCACTCTGACGGGGACATCCATGTTCCGGACCGTGCCAACGCCAATCGTTCCCGGAGCGATCGCAAGCAAGCGGCTAACCGCCTCTTCATTCCAGGCCTCAGACAGGTCGCCCGTTGCGGCTTCGTCCTGGATATAGAATTGGAAGTAGTCGGCAAAGAGCGAGAGATCGAATGACTTCATGTTTCAAGCCAGAATATGCGCCACGACCGCCGCTGTAGGGAGGATGAAGATCATAGCGCTTCAACTGTCACGACTCCCGTCACCGCCTTGATCGCACCGGCGATTTGCGGCGAGACCTTGAAGCGGCCGGGCAGCTTCACTTCGACCTCGTTGCCATTCTCCAGCAGCAGCACCATGGAGACTTCGCCATCGCCGCCGCCCTGCTCGCCGCCGCCCCGGCCATTGCGTGTCGGCTCGAGCCGTTTGGCGACGCTGGCGAGCGGTTCCTGGTCGCGCAGGAAGACGCGCAGCCCCCGCTGCATACGCGCGGCCGCCTCGTCGAGCGGCTCGACCGACTGGATGCGCGCCCGCACCTCGTCGCCTTGCACTTCGGCGGTGAGAAACAACAGCACGGCTTTGCCCGGCTCCAAGAGATCGCGATATTGCGCGAGCCCTTCGGAGAACAGCACGGCTTCATAATGCGCGGTCGGATCGGACAGCCCGATAATGCCCATCTTGTTGCCGGTCTTGGTGCGCCGCTCGGTGCGCGACACGACGGTGCCGGCGACGCGCCCCGCCCCTGCCCCGCCTTTCACGGCGCGGGCGAATTCCGACCATGACTGCACGCGCAGGCGTTTCAATGCCGCGCCGTAGTCGTCGAGCGGATGGCCGGTGAGGAAGAAGCCGACCGCCTCATATTCGCGCCGCAGACGGTCCGCCGCCAGCCACGGCTCGAGCGTCGGCACGACGATCGGCGCCACAGCGGCCGAGCCGCCGAACAATTCGGACTGGCCGAGAGCGGCGTCATCCTGGGTGCGCTGCGCAGTCGCGAGAAGCGTGTCGCAGGCGGCAAAGGCGCGCGCGCGATTGGGCTCGATCGTGTCGAAGCTGCCGGCCGCCGCCAGGCTCTCGAGAACCCGCTTATTGACGCCGCGTGGATTGATGCGGTGGGCGAAGTCGGCCAGATCCTTGAACGGCTGTTCGGCGCGCGCATCGACGAGACTTTCGACGGCCTGGCGGCCGACGCCGCGCAAAGCCGCGAGCGCATAGAAGATCGTATTGTCGGCGACTTCGAATTCCACCGCCGACCGGTTGATCGAGGGCGGCTCGACCTTGATGCCGAGCCGTTCGGCTTCGGCGCGGAATTCGGCGAGCTTATCGGTATTGCCCATATCGAGCGTCATCGACGCCGCCAAAAACTCCACTGGGTAATTCGCCTTCATGTAGGCGGTCTGATAGGCGACAAGCGCATAGGCCGCGGCATGGCTCTTGTTGAAGCCGTAATCGGCGAAGCGCTCGAGCAATTCGAAGATCGTCTCGGCGTGGCCCTTGTCGACGCCCTGCTTGACGGCGCCAGAGACGAAGCGCTGCCGCTGCGCCTGCATTTCCGAGCGAATCTTCTTGCCCATGGCGCGGCGGAGCAGATCGGCTTCGCCGAGCGTATAGCCCGACAGCATCTGCGCCGCCTGCATCACCTGTTCCTGATAGACGATGACGCCATAGGTCTCGCGCAGGATCGGTTCGAGCTTGGGATGGATGTAGTCGGGCTGTTCCAGCCCGTGCTTGCGCACACAATAAGTCGGAATGTTCGCCATCGGGCCGGGACGGTAGAGCGCGACCAGCGCAATGATGTCCTCGAAACGGTCCGGCCGCATGTCGACCAGCGCGCGGCGCATGCCCGCACTTTCCACCTGGAACACGCCGACCGTCTCGCCGCGGGCCAGCATCTCGTAGGATTTCTTGTCGTCGAGCGGCAGGTTCGACAAATCAATGTCGATGCCGCGGCGCTTGACGAGTTTTACGGCCGTCTGCAGCACCGTCAGCGTCTTTAGGCCGAGGAAGTCGAACTTCACCAGACCCGCCGGCTCGACCCATTTCATGTTGAATTGGGTCACCGGCATCATCGATTTCGGATCGCGATAGAGCGGCACGAGTTCCGATAGCGAGCGCTCGCCGATCACGATGCCGGCGGCATGCGTCGAAGCGTGGCGATGCAGGCCTTCGAGCTTCTGCGCGATGTCGAAGGCGCGCTTGACCACGGGCTCGGCGTCGCGCGCCGCCTGCAGCCGCGGTTCACCGTCGATGGCGCTTTTCAGCGAAATCGGCGCGGTCGGATTCTGCGGCACGAGCTTGCAAAGCTTGTCGACCTGGCCATAGGGCATCTGCAGCACGCGGCCGACGTCGCGCAACACGCCGCGCGCCTGCAAAGTACCGAAGGTGATGATCTGCGCGACCTGATCGCGGCCGTATTTCTCCTGCACGTAGCGGATGACTTCGTCGCGCCGGTCCTGACAGAAGTCGACGTCGAAGTCGGGCATCGACACGCGCTCAGGATTGAGGAAGCGCTCGAACAAAAGGTTGAAACGAAGCGGATCGAGATCGGTGATGGTGAGCGCATAGGCGACCAGCGAGCCCGCGCCCGAACCGCGGCCCGGGCCCACCGGGATGCCTTGCGCCTTGGCCCATTGGATGAAGTCGGCCACGATGAGGAAGTAGCCAGCATATTTCATGCGCGCGATGACGCCGAGCTCGAATTCGAGGCGGGCGTGATATTCCTCTTCGGTGTGGCCGTGGGCGATGCCGTAGCGTGAGATCCGCTGCTTTAGCCCCGCCACCGCTTCCTCGCGCAATGCCTGCGTCTCGTCGGTGTCGCCCGAAGTGAAACGCGGCAAGATCGGCGCTGTGGTGCGCGGCCGGTACACGCAGCGCTCGGCGATCTCGACCGTGGAAGCGATCGCCTCCGGCAGATCGGCGAACAGAGCCGCCATTTCGGCGCGGCTCTTGAAGCGATGTTCCGGCGTGAGCTGCGCCCGGTCGCTGTCGGCAATGAGCCTGCCTTCGGCGATGCACAGCAGCGCATCGTGCGCCTCGTAATCCTCACGAGCGGCAAAGTACGGCTCGTTGGTGCCGACGAGCGGAACGCCGCGCGCATAAGCAAGGTCAATCAGCGCGGCTTCACCGGCGCGCTCCGCTGGCATGCCGTGGCGCTGCAATTCGACATAAAGCCGGTCACCGAACAGGTCCTGCAGGGCTGTGCAGCGCGACTGCGCGAGCGGGTTCTGCCCACCGGCGATAGCGACATCGAGCGGCCCATTCGGCCCGCCGGTCAGCGCGATCAGACCCTTGGTCTCGCCGGCAAAAGCGGACAGCTTGATATGCGGCCGTTCCTGCACCGAGGTTTCGAGATAGGCGCGTGAGATCAGCCGCATCAGGCTGCGGTAGCCCTCCTCCGCCGCAGCCAGCAGCACGATGCGCGGCCAAGCCTGCTCGAGCGCAGGATTGCGGTTTTCCTGATCGCCGAAATCGATGCCGAGCGAACAGCCGACAATCGGTTGGATGCCGTAACCGGCAAGCTTTTCAGAGAATTCGAGCGCACCGAACATATTGTCGGTGTCGGTGAGCGCGAGCGCCGGCTGGCGGTCCTTCTTGGCGAGTTCCGCCAAGCGCGCAATGGTCATCGCGCCTTCAAGCAGCGAATAGGACGAATGAACGTGCAGATGCACAAAGCCGGGTTCGGCGGGCATTTCTCAAATGACCTCGGTCAGGCAAGCGCGAGCGATCTGCATACAGTCAAATCGCGATTCTCCCGGGCGCGCCAAGCCACTTTTCCCCGCTATGCTGATAAGCCCCACACGACCTCGTCATGCCCACGCATAGCTGTTCGAAGAACGGCGTCGCGCTTTACTCACCGAATCCCGTGGGCATCAATGCCTCAAAAGACGCAAGGCAAAGACGTGGATGGCCGGAACAAGCCTGCACTCGGGGCCGACCACAGGTCGGACCCGGGTGTCCGGCCATGACGGCCTCAGATAACTCCCAAAACCTGCGCCCAGACCGCAACAGTGGCCAGAAACAGGCCGATCGACGCTAAAGCCAGAGCCTCCTCAACAACCGAGCGAACCATGTCGTGTCCCCTTTTGCTGACGCTCCACTATGGGAACGGATGGGGAACATAGTTCACTTATTGTTCTTGGTCAACAGGCAGGTAGTGGGTCAATTTGAATTGTGTCAGCCAGGAAAGAGAGAAAGTTAACAAAATCAATACGATAGTAAAACGCCATATAAATCATATGGTTATCGTTCAAATATCATCTTTGATCAGGTTTCTAATTTTTCGGCTAAGGAAGCTACCGGAGGCCGCAAGGCTAGACCGCGCCGAGGTTCTTGGGCACCGTCTGCGAGAACAGGATCAGGTGCAGACCACGCCTCTACCACAGGCCGCCTCAATGGGCAGCCTTTAGGCGATCCGCATGCAACCACGCGGCGGCCTCGTTTCTGATTCCACGCCACGCTTCGCCTTCCATCGCGAAGGTCTCAGTGACCCGCTTCGGCTCACTTTCCGGCATTGTGACAGTGACGTCCTCGCCGATCCGCCACCGTTCAACGTCGAAAATGACTTTCGGCTCACGCTTGCGCTTCGCCTCGAAGGCATCGAGCACGTCAACGATGTCAGTCATTTCCCAAAGGCGATCCGTCACGCCATCATTTCGCATAGCCCTGCGACCTGAGCCAATCTATGCGGCGGGAACCCTGCATCCAATCGTCAAAGTCGGCTTTGCTAACCAGGCCCTTGATGTACTGAATCTCCGCGCCGGGACAGTGGGCCTCGATTTGCCAATCGCCCTCCGCGATGCGTTTCGGCTTGAATATGACTTTGACTTTCGGAGATTTGCCCATGCGGCGGAATATGCGCCCACCCGGCTAGGCCGCAAGCCCTATTTCAAACTGACCCACTACCAACGGGGATGGCGACCTGCTCGCGCCACGATCAGGGCTTCCTTAATTGTTGAGGACTTCCATCGTCGCGTCGGAGGTTTAGGCGAAGCGCAACCGACACGTGGAGGCCACCCTGAACAGTCCCCAACCACATTTTCGGCGTGGCGATATTCCGGCTGTGTTTGTCGCAGTCGCTGTGGCCGCGCTCTTTCTGTACGCCTATTTCAAGCACGCGGATTGGCAGCGGGCGAGCGGCTTTGGACCGGAATGGCAATGCACGCAGCCGGGGCGAGCCGGGGTCCTCGTTCTGCATCAAAAAGTCCGCTGTTGATTCCAGCAATCAAGCGAAGACGCAGAACTAGACTTCTGCGAGTTTGAAAAGTGACAGCTTAAAACTGATAGCGCCACGGCTGCGGCAGGCCTTCGCTGAACGCCAGCACGAGTAGAATGACGAGCAACACACAGGCCAGTCTCGCGCACCAGACGAGCGACGTGATGGTGCGATCGTGCAAATCACGATGTAGTCCAGAGAAAACAAAGAACAGCAGGCCGTACTGCGCTTTCTGTTCGGCGAAGCCTTGGCTCATCGATGTCGATGGCGCATAAAAAACGCCCGTCAATCATAGGTGATTGAGGCGCCGCCGCAGTGCTGATTTTTGGGTCATGCGCAAACACCACTGTAGGCGAGGAGGCCGCTCGGCCGACGAGAGGTGAGAGGCTCCCATCTTTCCCGCTACCCCGTTACCCGAAGCCGCCGCCTAGTCGTCAATGTGTTGTTCACCGAACGATGCGAATTTTTGTGCAAGGCTCCCCTACTCGAGCACCAAGCAGCGCTGATGATTTTGGAGTATAAGACCCTTCACCCGGACTGATTCACAGACGGCGCTACGGAAAATGGGCATCGCGCCTGCGTTGTCGCCCGCCCGTAGTATCACTGCTCTATTTCCGACTTCGGCACATCGACAATCAGGAGGAATGCAATGCGGAAGCTCACCATGACTTTGACCGCGGCCGCGCTCATTTTGGGCACGATGGCGGTTGGGGCCAATGCGCAAACCCAGTCGTCCGGCGCTGCGAGCTTTCATGCTCAGATCAAGAACGCGACCCCGCTGAAGGAAGCGGCCTGCCGCGGCTTCGGCCCCTATTGCCCGCCGGGCTTCGTCCGTGCCTGTGGGCCGTACCGCTGCTGGTGCCGTCCCTGCTACTGAGCGCCCCGTCGCACAGGAATACCGCCAGAGGCCGCCCATTGGGCGGCCTCTTTTTATGCCCTGAACCCTCGCGCCGGGTGTTTTGACGCAATAGCTAGAGGAAATAAACGGGGGTGCCGCGGCGTTCATAGTGGTGATATCGCCGCAAAGCGAAGAGATGGACATGAAGCCATCGCCGACCGCGCCCAAAATGCTCGCCGTCGCAGGCTTGATCGCCGCTGTAATGGCCAGCGCGGTTGGACCTGTACGAGCCGAGA
Organism: Xanthobacteraceae bacterium; assembly: GCA_036264635.1. GTDB lineage: Bacteria > Pseudomonadota > Alphaproteobacteria > Rhizobiales > Xanthobacteraceae > BOG-931. The sequence goes on from DATAQN010000219.1 coordinate 7,588, forward strand.
ATCCGGTCCAACTTCAAATTGCGCAAAGCTATCCCTGGTGCCTGCTCTCGTCGGCCTTCGAAGGCGGCGAGAATTGCGGCTTTGCGACCTACGGCCAATGCATGGCGTCGCGGCTAGGCATTGGCGGGTTCTGTCAGATCAATACGCGATATCAGACACGAGTATCGCCCCTGCCCTCGCTTCCCCCCGCGCGCAAGCTTCACCAGGCGTCGTGAAGCCATGATCCGACCCAAGATCCGACGCATGATCCGCCCCTTGCCGATATTGACCGTATGTCTTGCGAGTGCGGTGCTCGCGGCGCCGGCCCACGCGCAAACGAATTATCCCTGGTGCTCGAATTTCGCCGACGGCTTTGGCGGCACCAATTGCGGCTTTGTCAGTTACGAACAGTGCATGCAAACGGTGCGCGGCTCCGGCGGCTTCTGCAACAAGAACGACATGTACAAACCAGAACCGGCAGGACCGGTTTCAGCGCACAAACCGCGCAAACCCGGTTCGCGCAAATCATCTTGAGAGGACGGCGACGATAGCCAGCACAGCCACCAAATCAGGAGAATGCCATGAGACGTTCAGCTATCATGAGACGTTCAAGTATCATGTTGCATGTTGTAGCGATCGCAGGCGCGGCGATGGCTTTGACCGCGGCGGCAAGTTCGGCGCAGGCGCAGAACTATCCCTGGTGCGCCCATTACGGCACGCCCTATGACGACACCAGTTGCGGCTTCGTAAGCTACGAACAGTGCATGGCGAGCGTCAGCGGCATCGGCGGCTTCTGCGAGAAAAACGATACCTATAAGCCGCCGTTAGCGGTGCGGCCGCAAACCTATCGGCATCATGCCAAGAACTCTTGAGCCTATAACTTCCAAACAGGAGGCCATCATGAAGACGCTGCTTCTCGGCCTGGGGCTTGCGACCGCGCTGTCTGCGCTTGCGCCCGCGGCGCAAGCGCAGACCAATTATCCGTGGTGCGCGCACTACGGCAACGGAACCGGCGGCGCGATGAATTGCGGCTTCACGACGTTCGAACAATGCCTGGAGACAGTGCACGGTATCGGCGGCTTCTGCGAGCGGAACGACTGGTACCAACCGCCGCCGGGGCCGCACCGGCGCCAGCGTGGGCCGTACTAGAGCCCGACACGCACAAGCTAATCCAGCTCGACCACCGCGCCCTCGCGCAGCGTGACGCGGCGGTCCATCTGGGCCGCGATATCCATATTGTGGGTGGCAATGACGGCGGCGAGCCCGGAGGCGCGCACCAATTGATTGAACGTGCCGAAGACGCGTTCGGCGGTGTGCACGTCGAGATTGCCGGTCGGCTCGTCGGCGAGCAGAAGGCGCGGCGCATTGGCGACCGCGCGAGCAATGGCAACGCGCTGCTGCTCACCGCCTGAAAGCTCGGCCGGCCGATGGGTCAAACGCTCTTTCAAGCCGAGATAGGACAGCAATTCGGTGGCGCGCGTCGCCGCTTCGCCCCGCGACAGGCCGCGGATCATCTGCGGCATGATGACGTTCTCCAGCGCCGAGAATTCCGGCAAGAGATGGTGGAACTGATAGACAAACCCGATCTCGGTGCGCCGGATCAGCGTGCGCTGGGCGTCGGACAGCGGCGAGGTCGCAACCCCGTCGATATAGACCTCCCCCGAATTGGGATGTTCCAGCAGGCCCGCAATGTGCAACAGCGTCGATTTACCGGTGCCCGACGGGGCAACCAGCGCCACTGACTGACCGGGCCACACCGCAAGCTCGGCGTCCCGCAAAATATCGAGCCGCGAGTCTCCCTGACTGAAGTGACGGCTGACGCCGTGCAGGAAGAGAATCGGCTGTTCTTCGTGATCGGTGAGCGACGTTGCGGCCTCGCTTAGGGTTGTGGTGTCGTCCATCGCGAGTCCGATCACTCGTATCGCAGCGCTTCGACCGGATCGAGCCGCGCCGCCCGCCATGACGGATAGAGCGTAGCCAGCAGCGACAGCCCAAGCGCCATGATCAGAACTGCCGTGGTTTCCCTGGCATCCATGTCGGCGGGAAGCTGCGACAAGAAATACAGCGTGCTCGGAAACAGATCGGTATTGGTGAGCCAGGACAAGAAGCGGCGAATCTCCTCGATGTTGAGGCAGATCACGGTGCCGAGCAGGAAGCCCACAAGCGTGCCGACAACGCCGATCGCGGCGCCGGTGATCAGGAACACGCGCATGATCGAGCCTTGGGTCGCGCCCATGGTGCGCAGGATCGCGATATCGCCCGATTTGTCTTTGACCAGCATGATCAGCCCGGAGACGATATTGAGCGCCGCGACCAGCACGATCAAGGTCAGGATCAGAAACATCACATTGCGCTCGACCTGAAGCGCATTGAAGAAGGTGGCATTGCGCGTGTGCCAGTCGACCATGAAGATCGGCCGCGCCGCAGCTTCCGTCACCGCCTTGCGGAAATCGTCGATACGGTCGGGATCGTTGGTATAGACCTCGATCGCGGTGACGTCGCCGGGGCGGCTGAAATAGGCCTGCGCCTCGGTCAGCGGCATGAAGACGAAAGCCGAATCGTATTCCGACATACCGATCTCGAAGACCGCCACGATCTTGTAGGCCTTGATCCGCGGCGTCGTCCCCATCGGCGTCACCGCCCCGCGCGGCGCGACCAGGGTCAGATTGTCGCCGACGCGCACCGACAGTTGCTCGGCGAGCCGCTTGCCGATGGCGATGCCCTGCCCGTCATCGAAACCATCAAGGGTGCCCTGTTTGATGTTGTGCGAGACTTGCGTGAGCTTGGCGAGATCGGGTCCGCGCATGCCGCGGACCACGACGCCCGAAGCATTGAACGGCGACGAGGCCAGCGCCTGGCCCTCGACGAGCGGCGCGGCGAGATAGATGCCATTCACCTTGGAGACGCGCGCGGCGACGTCGGCGTAGTCCGTCAGCGGCTGCTCGAGCGGCTGGATCAGGAGATGGCCGTTGAGACCGAGGATTTTCGACAGCAGTTCCTGCCGGAAGCCGTTCATCACCGCCATGACGATGATCAGGGTCGCGACCCCGAGCATGATGCCCAGGAACGAGAAGCCGGCAATGACGGAGATGAATCCCTCTTTGCGCCGCGCCCGCAAATAGCGCAGCGACAATATCCATTCGAATGCCGAGAATGGATAAGTCCCGGTGACCTCGGCCATTTATGTCATATCCCCGCCATCACCCGGAGTTTCACACGATTCTGGCGGTTTCAAGCCTGGTCGATCGCGTCAAACCGCCGCCACGCACAGAATGTTGCTGAAACCGTCGCTTACAAGGCGGTTTCATGAAGCGATTTTGGCTATTGTGTCGGCGGGCGACAGCAATTCCCGCTCCCCGTCGGCGCGGCATTTCACCTCGACCTTGCCTTCGGCAAGGCTGCGCGGGCCGACCAGGATCTGCCAGGGGATGCCGATGAGATCGGCGGTGGCGAATTTCGAGCCGGGCCGTTCGTCGAGGTCGTGGTAGAGCGTGTCGATCCCCTTGGCTCGCAGATCGGCGTAGAGTTGCTCGCAGGCCGGATCGGTATCGGCGCCGCCCTGCTTGAGATTGAGGATCATGGCCTTGAACGGCGCCACAGGCTCCGGCCACTTGATGCCGGCCTCGTCGTGGGACGCCTCGATGATCGCGGCGACCAGGCGGCTTGGGCCGATGCCGTAGGAGCCGCCATGGATCGGCCGGTCGGTGCCGTCCGGGCCGGTGACGACGGCCTTCATCGGCTCGGAATATTTGGTGCCGAAATAGAAAATATGGCCGACCTCGATGCCGCGCGCCGAGAGGCCGTTTGATCCGAGCTTGGCAAAGGCCGCGGGGTCATGTTTTTCCGACGTGGCCGCGTAGAGCGACGTCCATTTGTCGACAATGGCCTGCAGGCGGCCGACATGAGTGAAGTCGACGTCGGGGCCCGGCACCTCGAAGTTCAGATATTCGCTGTCGCAGAACACTTCGCTCTCGCCGGTATCGGCGAGAATGATGAATTCGTGGGACAGGTTGCCGCCGATCGGGCCGCTTTCGGCGACCATCGGGATCGAGCGCAGCCCCATGCGGGCGAACGTGCGCAAGTAAGCGACGAACATCCGGTTATAGGAATGCTTGGCGCCTTCAAAGTCGAAATCGAAGGAATAGGCGTCCTTCATCAGGAATTCGCGCCCGCGCATCACGCCAAAGCGCGGCCGCACCTCGTCACGGAACTTCCACTGGATGTGATAGAGGATGAGCGGCAGGTCTTTGTAGGACCGCACGTAGCTGCGAAAGATCGAGGTAATCATCTCCTCGTTGGTCGGCCCGTAGAGCATGTCCCGCTCGTGCCGGTCCTTGATGCGCAACATCTCCTTGCCGTAGGCCTCGTAGCGGCCGCTCTCGCACCAAAGATCGGCGGATTGGATGGTCGGCATCAGGAGCTCGACGGCGCCGGCACGATCCTGCTCTTCGCGGACGATGCGGCAGACCTTCTCCAGGACGCGGAGCCCGAGTGGCAGGAAGGTATAGATGCCGGCCGCCTCCTGCCGGATCATTCCGGCCCGCAACATCAACCGGTGGGACGCGATCTCCGCCTCTTTGGGCGTTTCGCGTAAGTTGGGCAGGAAGTACCGGGAAAGGCGCATGAAATCCCTGAACGAGTCGGCGGTGAATCGGGGGCACAAAAGGCCGCAACGGCGGCGGAATTACAAGTGCTGGCATCGTCCCTGGCATTAACCAAACACCAAGCCCGACCAAATCAGGGTCTCAACCGCCCTCACGGACCGATCTGATAAGTTCCCTTACCTTAAAACCCCTCCAAATTTTTTTGCTTTCAGGGACGGTAACAGGATGACAAGCCGCTGAAATTCGACTACGAATGAATCCACGATCCTGAAGCCGCCTCCGAAATGCGGCGGACAATTCAGGGCGGGCGGTCCAAGTCTCGGGAGGAAGACCCGCGAGCGGAAAGCGTCGCCAGCCACGTATTCAGCCGCGCTTCAAGAAACCAAACGTGGGTTAGTGGTCGGATAAGGAATTCATGGCAGGGCTTTGGCCCTGCTTTTCTTTTGGGGCTAAGCCCAACGCATTGTCAGCCGCGGTTGCCCGAAAGACCGCACCCAAAGTTCCCAAACACTTCAACAAACAACTGATTTTATTGGCTTTTGCTGCCAACGAACGGCGCCATCAGTCCGTCTATGGTTACCAGACGCTCGACGTAGACCACGTAACAGGCGGCATAGATCACCACTGAGACAACGGTGGTCCAGAGCAGCTTGCGCCCAAGGCTGAAATGGGCAGGCGCCCCCGGATCGGTTCCCGGCGCCATCGGCTCACCGTCTGTCTCCACCTCGTGCTGGCTGCGGATGCCCCAGGGCAGGACCAAAAACAGCGTCACCCACCAGATCAGTGCGAAGATCGCCAGCGCGGTAGTGATGCTCATGCCTGTTCAAGCTCGACCAAGGTGCCGGAAAAGTCCTTCGGGTGCAGAAACAGGACCGGCTTGCCATGCGCCCCGATCTTCGGCTCGCCATCGCCGAGCACGCGAGCGCCGGATGCTTTCAAGGCATCGCGTGCGGCGCGGATATCGTCGACTTCGTAGCAGACATGATGCATCCCGCCATCCGGGTTGCGCTCCAGGAATTTGGCGATCGGCGAGCCCTCACCCAGCGGTTCCAGAAGCTCGATCTTGGTATTGGGCAGTGTGATGAACACCGTGGTGACACCATGGTCCGGCTGCGCCACCGCGGCCGAAACGTCTGCACCCAGGACATCACGATAAACTGCGGACGCCTTGCCGAGGTCGCGGACCGCGATGGCAACATGATTGAGCCTGCCGATCATTGTCGTTTTCTCCTGCAGCCGGCGGCGGAATTATTACCCGGTAGGATGGGTTGCGCGAAGCGAAACCCATCGAATGCGGCACCGCTGCACGGTGGGTGTCGCGGAGCCTGTCATCGGGCCGGCCAAAGGCCGGACCCGTTGGCTCAACCCACCCTACACCGTCAAAACATGCACGTGGCAGACCGGCTTTTTCCTCCAGCGCTCGGCGATGGCCGAGCGCACGCCACGCCGCACCGCTTCGGCGACCACATCGGGATCGCGGCGGCGCGGTTTGGGCAGCGCATCGAAGGCGAGTTCCACCGCGTCGCGAGCGATTTCGGTCATCGAGGCGCCGTTGGCATCGGTCTCCGGCAGGCCGATCAGCTCGATTTCCGGTGCGGCGACAAGCGAACCCTTCTCGCTCAGCGCCAGCGCCACCGACACCATGCCGGCAAAGCTCAAGCGGCGGCGCGCGGCGACCGTGCGCGACTCTGCACTCACTAGAATAGCGCCGTCCTTATAGAGCCGGCCCGAGGGAACCTCGTCGATGATTTCGGCTCCGTTGGCGGCGAGCCGCACCAGATCGCCGTTGCGGCAGACCAGCACGTAGGGCACGCCGGCCTTGCGAGCGAGATCGGCGTGTTCGGCCAAATGCAGCGCCTCGCCATGGGCCGGGATCAGGATTTTCGGCCGGACCCAGCCGATCATCTGGCGCAACTCGTCGCGGCGCGGATGACCGGAGACATGAACGAGATGGGTGCGGTCGGTGATGACTTCGACGCCCTGCTCGACGAGGCCGTTGATCACCCGCGCGATAGCCTTCTCATTGCCGGGGATCGGCCGCGCCGAAAAGATCACCCGGTCGCCGCGTGAGAGCGTCACGTCCGGATGCTCATCCTCGGCGATGCGCGACAGCGCCGCGCGCGGTTCGCCCTGGCTGCCGGTGCACAGCGCCAGCACCTTGTCCGGCGGCAAATAACCGTAGCTCTCGACGCTGCGAAAATCTTGCACACCCTTGAGGTAGCCAGTCTCGCGCGCCACCTGGACCACGCGTTCCATAGCGCGGCCGACAATGACGACTTCGCGGTCGGCCGCGCGGGCGGCGTCCGCCACCGCGCGCAGACGCCCGACATGCGAAGCGAAGGTCGTGACGGCGACGCGCCGCGGCGCCGTGCGGATTAGCTCCGCCAGCGTCTTCGCCACGTCCGCTTCCGACGGCGACTGGCCCTCGCGCACCGCATTGGTGGAATCGCCGATCAGCGCCAGCACACCGGCATCGCCTAGCGCCTTGAGCTTGGCCGCGTCGGTCGGTCCGCCGACGATCGGCGTCTCGTCGATCTTCCAGTCGCCGGTATGGACGACGGTACCGGCCGGCGTACGGATGGCAAGCGCGTTGGACTCCGGGATCGAATGCGAGACATTGATGAAATCGATCTCGAAGGGCCCGAGCGACAGATGCCCGCCGACCGGCACGACGTTGACCGGAATTTCCGGCACGCCAGGCTCGGATGCCCGCCGTGCTTCGAACAAAGCGGCGGAAAACGGCGTCGCATAGAACGGCACTTTCAGCTTGGGCCACAGATCCATGATCGCGCCCATGTGATCTTCATGGGCGTGGGTCAGCACGAGGCCCAGGATGTTTTTGCGCTCTTCGATCAGGTAGGAAATGTCCGGCAGAATCAGATCGACGCCGGGCAAATGTTCCTCGGAAGCGAACGATACGCCGCAATCGACGATGATCCACTGCCGGCGGCGCTTATCGCCGAAGCCGTAGATCGACAGATTCATCCCGATCTCGCCGAGGCCGCCGAGCGGCGCGAAGACAAGCTCGCCCGGCATCAGAGCAAAATCGCTTCAGATTGAATCATAACTCTTCCGGATCATGCTCTAATCGCCCTGCCCTTTTTGCCGCGGCATCTGCAGGAAGCTTACAACCTGTTTGCGTTCGGCGACCGGAAATATTTCCCCTGCAGTGATGGTCTGCAACCGGCCGTCCGCATGCCGCAGCACGAGCCGGCCGGCCTCGTCGAGGCCTTCGAAGCGGCCCGCGAGATCGCGGCCGGCGAGCCGCACGGTGATTTCGCCGCCGACGCCCTGCGCACAACCAAGCCAATCGGCGCGGATGGCGCGAAAGCCCGCGCCGCGGTTCCATTGGTCGAGGCAGCGCATCATGGAGCGCGACAGTGCGTAGAGCAGGCTCTCCGGGGCGACTTTCTGGCCGGCTTCGTCGAGGTTGGTGGCCGGAAACGAGGTCTGCGCCGGATGGCGGACGCAATTGACGCCGATGCCGACCGCAACCGCGAGCTTTCCGCCGCTCATCTCGCTCTCGATCAGAATGCCGGCGAGCTTTCGGTTGGCGTAAAGCACATCATTGGGCCATTTCAGCGCGAGCCCCGCGGCGAGATCGCGCGCCCGCTCGGCGATGGCATCGTAAACGGCGAGGCCCGCGACAAAAGCCAGTTGCGGGGCGGTTTCCGGCGGCGCCGGGTCGAACAGAAGCAGTGTCGCGTAGAGATTTCCCGGCGCCGACACCCATTCGCGGCCGCGCCGGCCGCGGCCAGCGGTCTGTTCGCGCGCCACGATCCATAACGGGCCCTTGTCGCCGCCGCGGGCTCTTTCCAGCGCTTCCGTATTGGTCGATCCCAGGACGTCATGAGCCGCGAGACGAAATCCTGCGGCGACAACGGTGGGGTCAAGGCGCATCAGAACAAGGAATGTGCGGCCGCGCTCGCCACGCCGACCAGCGGGCCCGGATAGACAAAGAACAGGATGTTGAACAGCCCGCAGACCAGCAGCACCGCGCGCAACTCATAGGGCACTTCGACAAAGGCCTCTGCGGGATCGTCGAAATACATGGTCTTGATGATGAAGAGATAATAATAGGCGCCGATCACGCTTGTGACCACGCCGATGACGGCAAGGATATAAAGGCCGGCTTTGATCGCGGCGAGGAAGACGTAGAATTTCGCGAAGAACCCGGCGAGCGGCGGAATGCCGGCCATCGAGAACAGCAGCATCGCCATGAAGAACGCCATTGTCGGATGCGTGCGGGCAAGGCCCGCGAGTTGATCGACGTTTTCGACCATGCCGGTCGAGCGCCGCATCGACAGGATGACGGCGAACACGCCGAGCGTCATGGTGATATAGATCGCGATATAGACCAGCACGCCCTGCACCCCTTCGGACGTGCCGGCGGCGAGCCCGATCAGCGCGAAGCCCATATGGCCGATCGACGAATAGGCCATCAGGCGCTTGATGCTGCGCTGGCCGATGGCGGCGAACGAGCCGAGCGCCATCGAGGCGATCGAGACGAACACCACGATCTGCTGCCATTGCGAGGTGACGCTCGGAAAGGCGCTGATCGCGACGCGCACGAACATGGCGATGCCGGCCACTTTAGGCGCTGCGGCGAAGAACGCCGTCACCGGCGTAGGCGCACCCTGATAGACGTCCGGCGTCCACATGTGGAACGGCACGGCGGATACCTTGAAACAGAAGCCGGCGAACAGAAAGACGATGCCGAAGATCAGGCCGGTCTGCGCCATGCCAGTGGTCTGACCGGCGGCTTGCGCGATGCCGGCAAACGACACTGTGCCGGTGAAGCCGTAGACCAGCGACGCGCCGTAGAGCAGCATGCCCGACGACAGCGCGCCGAGGACGAAATATTTGAGGCCGGCTTCAGTCGCCCGCAGCGAGTCGCGATAGCTTGCCGCGACTACGTAAAGCGGCAGGCTCATCAATTCGAGGCCGAGATAAAGCGCGATCAGGTCGGCCGCCGAGATGAGCATCAGCATGCCGAGCGTCGAAAGCAGGATCAGCACCGAATATTCGAAGCGCTGCTGCCGCTCCTTCTGCGCATAGTCGAGCGACATCAGGATCGCTGCCGCCGAGCCGATCAGCGCCAGGATCTTCAGGAAGCGGGCGAAATCGTCCACGACAAAGCTGCCGCCGAAGGTCGTCAATTTGCCGGGCGGCAGCACGACGAGAACAATGCCCGCCGCGACCAGAAGCAGAATTGCAGCGATATCGACGACGCGGCCGCCGGGCTCGCCGCGATAGACGCCGAACATCAACAGCGCCATGGCGCCGATGCCAAGCACGAACTCGGGAAGGAGCGGAACAAGGGTTGGAAGCTGGTACATTGCTGACCCTGCCCTCACCGTGCCAGCGCGGCGGTCTTGTCCGCCGTCTGCACCGCGCTGAGCGCGTGATGATAGTTATCGACCAGTTGCGTCACCGAGGCCGAGGTGAAATCGAGCACCGGCTTCGGATAGATGCCGAGGAGGATGGTCAGCGCCACGAGCGGTACGAAGATCGTGATTTCGCGCCAGCCCAGATCCTTGATGGTGAACAAACTCGGCTTCTCGAGCTTGCCGAAAATGACCTTGCGGTAGAGCCACAGCGCATAGGCCGTCGACAGGATCGTGCCGATGGTGGCAAGCGTCGCCACCCAGGTGTTGACGCGGAATGTACCGATGAGCGTCATGAACTCGCCGATGAAGCCTGAGGTGCCCGGCAGTCCGATATTGGCCAGCGAGAACACCATGAACACGAAGGCATAAAGCGGCATGCGATTGACGAGCCCACCATAGGCCGCGATCTCGCGCGTATGCATGCGGTCATAGACGACGCCGACGCAGAGAAAGAGCGCGGCGGACACGATGCCGTGCGACAGCATCTGGTAGAGACCGCCGGCGACGCCTTGGGCGGTCACCGCGAAAATACCCATCGTGACAAAGCCCATATGCGCCACCGAGGAATAGGCGATGAGCTTCTTGATGTCTTCCTGAACCAGCGCGACCAGCGCGGTATAGATGATCGCCACCACCGACA
>DATAQN010000226.1:0-34366 GCA_036264635.1 Xanthobacteraceae bacterium
AGATGTTTCTCGTTGGTGTTCATGCGTGCCTCCCACATTGTTCTGCATCATCGATGCCCGGCAGAGCGATCTGGCGGATTTGTTTCGCCTTGGCCAGTGTTTCTGGGGACACTTTCGGAAAGTTGAGCACTGCCCCGAGTGCGTAGCCCATCGCCATGATTAGACGTTCGGCTGTGTCCTCGTTCGGTACGCCATTGCAAATCAAGTTTGCGATTGCGAGCGCATTTTCAATGTAATCACGACCACGATAAAAATCGTACAGCTTCCAGACCCACATGCCCGCAGTGTCGTCATTGAGCACAGCATCGGGGGACCTCGGAAAGTTGAGGTACAACTGAGTCATTGTCATCTCCTAAGTTTAAATCTCGACAGTGGATTTGACAGTGAAGTTTTTCGCCGAAATTATGAATTAGTCAGCAAAAACAAATTGTTAGCTGAATAATTCCCGCGCTGCGCAGCATGGCGGGTGGGTGCGACGATGGCGCAGCAGGGCACGAGATTAAAAACGCGCGGTGGAAATCAGGGTGCCCAAGCTGAACGAGCATTTGATTCCGTGCCACACGGTGAGGCCCGCGCCCCCACCTCCGTGCTTCGCACGGCTACCTCACCCGCTATCGCGGTGGAGGATGGAAATGTCTGGCAGTTGCCGTCAGGGAGTCGGCTTCAGCGTGGGGCGAGTTTTCGATAGCGTGCCACACGTCGAGGCCCGCGCCCCTACCTCCGTGCTCCGCACGGCTACCTCCCCCGCTATCGCGGTGGAGGATTAAGAAGAGGAAATGCCGATGGAAAAATTCACTTACCGTTCCGACCCCGTGCGTGTGGTGCTCGGCCCGGGCTCGATCTCCGCGCTGCGCGCCGAGGCGGACCGGCACAAGATGTCCCGGATGGTCGTGCTGTGCTCGAAGACGCGCACCGAGTTCACGCGCCGCCTGCTTGCGCCCATTGAAGAGCGCTGCCTGGGCTTTTGCGATACCGGCGGGCAGACCATGCCGCGCGAGGCCTTCGAGCACATCCTGGCCGAGCTGAAGCGGCTCGATGCCGATGGCTTCATCGTGGTCGGCGGCGGCTCGCCGATCGGGCTCGCCAAGGCCGCCGCCGCGATGACCAAGCTGCCTTACATCGCCGTCGTCACCACTTATTCTGGCTCGGAAATGGCGGCGCGCTGGTATATCGGCGTCGCCGAGAACCGCGTGTCAGGCGACGGACCGGAAGCCCTGCCCGCGACCGCGATCTACGATCCCGAGCTCACGCTCGATCTGCCGGTGCGCGTCTCGGCGGCGAGCGGCATGAACGCCATGGCGCATGCGGTCGAAAGCCTCTATGGCATCGACACCAATCCGATCGTGCAGACCATGGCCGAGGAAGCGATCCGGCTTATCGGCAAAAACCTGCCGCGCGTCGTCGACAACCCGCGCGATCTCGCGGCGCGCGCCGAGCTGCAATACGGCGCCTGGCTCGCGGCGAATTTCCGCGCCGAAGTCGGGCTCGAACATGCGATCGCGCAGCGCGTGCGGCAATGGTTCAATCTCGAACATGCGCAGACGCACGCCATCGCCACGCCCTACGCCATCGGCTTCAACGCCAGCGCCGCGCCCGCCGCGATGGAGCGCATCAAGCGCGCGCTCGGCGCGAGCGATGCCGCGCGCGGGCTTTACGATCTCAATGTCAGGATCGGGCTGCCGACCGGGCTGAAAGATCTCGGCCTGCAGGAGAAGGACATCGCCAAGGCCGTCGAGGTCGTGGCCGCGGCGAAGATCAAACATCCGCGGCTGCTATCGAAGGAAGAGCTGACCGATGTCATCACGCAGGCCTATGCCGGCGAGCCGCCGCGTTTTTCGTGAGCGGCTACGCCGGCTTTTCGCGTGCCGACATGATGGCGAGGAAGAGATACATCGCGAGCAGCGTCGCTTCGATCAGAATGACGAAGACATTGCCGCCGTAAACATTGGGAAAGAACATCTCGACCGCCGCCATGGAGACGACCGAGGTCAGCCACACCACCGCGCCCCAGGCGGCCGCGAGCCAAAGCCCGACCGCGGCGACAAGGTCGAGGACGGCGAAGAACACGGTTGCGGTCTGCCAGGCGATGCCGCGCACCTCGAAGGTCTGGTCGTGGCTCACGCCGATGCCGACCACCTGCGACCAGTGATAGAGGCCCTTGATCATCGAGATGCCGGCCATGATGCGGAGAAACAGCACGAGATATTCGGTCCAAGTGCCTCGCGAGGCGGCCTTTCCGACACGCACCGGTTCCAGCATGTCGCTCGGCCGGGTCGGCTGGCGCTTGGATTGCTCGTTCATGATCGGCGTCGAGGCGAATTACCAAAGCGGCTGGGATGGCCAAAAGTCCCCGCCCGGAGCGATAGAGGCCCGGCACCTGCCCGTCAACGCCGGTCCACTTTTTTACAATCACAGCCTGCACTTGCAGGAAGTGGCGGTTGTGCTGTGGAAGGAGTAAAAGGAAGGCCGCAGAGCATGATCCCGAAAAGCATGCCCTTGGACTTGATCCGAGGGTGGGAACCGGTTTTCGGAAAAGATCATGCTCCAAGCAAAGAATTTAAACCTTGATCCAATTGGAATTGGATCAAGGTCGACAGCTGGAGTCTGAAAATGGCCATTAAATTCGGCCGGCCGCTGGAAAGGACAATATCCGTAAGCCGTCTGGCGCCGGCGGAAGCCGCGGCAGCCACCGACACGCTCGACCTGACCATCCGGCCGCGGCGCAACCGCCGCGCCGAATGGTCGCGCCGCATGGTGCGCGAAAATGTCGTCACCGCCGATGATCTGATCTGGCCGCTCTTCGTGGTCGAGGGCGCCAAGGTCCGCAAGCCCGTCGAGTCCATGCCCGGCGTGGAACGGCTCTCGGTCAACGAAATCGTGCGCGCCGCCGAACACGCCGCCAAGCTCGAAATCCCCTGCCTCGCGCTGTTTCCCTATACCGAGCCGGGCCTGCGCGACGAGACCGGCTCGCAAGCGCTGAACCCCGACAATCTGGTCTGCCGCGCCATCCGCGCCATCAAAAAAGCAGTGCCCGAGATCGGCGTGCTCTGCGACGTCGCGCTCGATCCCTATACCAGCCACGGCCATGACGGGCTGCTGCGCGACGGCGTCATTCTCAACGATGAAACCGTGGCCGTGCTGGTCAAACAGGCTTTGGTCGAGGCCGAGGCCGGCTGCGATATCATCGCGCCCTCCGACATGATGGACGGCCGGGTCGGCGCGATCCGCGGGGGCCTCGATGGTGCCGGGTTCCGCGATGTCCAGATCATGGCCTATGCCGCCAAATATGCCTCGGCCTTCTACGGCCCGTTCCGCGATGCGGTCGGCTCGAACGCCACTTTGACCGGTGACAAGCGTACTTATCAGATGGATCCGGGCAATACGGACGAAGCGCTGCGCGAGGTGGAACTCGACATCGCCGAGGGCGCCGACATGATCATGGTCAAGCCCGGCCTGCCTTATTTGGACGTCCTAGCCCGGGTCAAAAATACCTTCGGCATGCCCACCTTCGCCTACCAAGTGTCCGGGGAATATGCGATGATCATGGCTGCCGCGGGGAACGGCTGGCTCGACGGGGACAAGGCAATGACCGAGAGCCTGATCGCTTTTAAGCGTGCCGGAGCCGACGGCGTGCTGACTTACTTTGCGCCGAGAATTGCGGAGAAGCTGAAAGGCGGCAACGTCTGAAAGGCATGATCGCAAAAAGACGGGGACTGATTTAAGAAGAGATCACGCCGAACAAATCATCGAACGCTGCCGCCCGGGAACCGATCGAGGCGGATGTGATGCGTGAGTATGACGAGAATATCCGGCTGTACACGCCGATCTTGCAGCGGATCATCATCCTTGTGGCGGTGATCATCGCGGTGCCGGTGGTGTTGTGGACCATCACCGCTTTCGTTCGCGGCTATGTCGCGCCGCCGCAGATCCCGACCTTCCGCCCGCTAGCGCTTGCCGGGAGCACGGTGCCGGCAGGCCAGCAGCCCGCGCCGCAGAATTCGTCCGCGATTCAGTTCGCGGCGCAGTCCAGTGGCGCGACCGCGACCGACGCCCGGACAGCGCTTTTCGACACCAAAAAACCCGGCTCGCCACAAACCGCGCCTTCGGCATCTGCACCCGCGTCCGGAATATCCGGCGTGACCGCGCCTGCTGCGCAGCCGCAGCAGACCGCCTCGGCCATTGTTGATCGCGCTGCGGCGGCGAGTTCTGCGCCAACATCTTCTTCTGTTGCCGCTGTCGGCACGCCCGTAGTCGTGCCGCCGCCGCCTTTCGCAGCGACGCGCTCCACGCCGGCAACCGTCGCCGCACCGCCGAATTTCGCGCTCGCCAGTGCCGGGCCACCACAAGCCGGAACAACGCCGCCGCTCAATCCGGCCGCGATCGCGCCGATCGATCCCAGTCTCGATGCTCAGCCCGCAAGCATAGGCGCGCCGTCTGCGCAAATGGCCGTGACCGACAGCGCGGCCGGCGATCTGCCGGCCGGCACGCCGCTTAAAGGCAAGATTCCGATGCCGGCGCGCAGGCCTGCCGTGGCCAACTCAACCAGAATGACTGATCATGTGGCGCTCGCCGCGGGAGGAGTACCGCTGCCGCGCGCGCGTCCAGCCTCAGCGCCTGAACCTGCACCGGTCGTCGACACGCCCTCGGCCTATGACCCGTCGCAGATTCACTAAGGTAATTTTGTTTGAGCGTGATCTTTTCGGAAAACCGGCTCCCACTTTTCCGGATCATGCTCCATCACTCGAGCGCAGCGCCACCTTCGACCCGCACCGGCTGATAGCCCTCGGCCGCAAGCTCGCGGAGGATCTCGTCGGCATGCGCGCTGTCACGCGTCTCCATGGTGACGTCGAGCTTGGTGCCTTTGGCCGGCACGTCGAGAAACAAACGATGATGCTCGACGCCGAGAATATTGGCGCCCATTTCGCCAAGCCGGCTCGCGATCTGGCCCAACACACCGGGCCGGTCGGGAATGATGACGCGAAACGAGACGATGCGGTTCTCGCGCTCCAACTCGCGCACGACGATAGACGCAAGGATGCGCGGATCGATATTGCCACCGCACAGGATCAGTCCGACCTTACGTCCGGCGAAGCGTTCCGGCACAGCCAGCATCGCGGCAAGGCCAGCGGCGCCCGCGCCTTCCGCCATGGTCTTCTGCAGCGTCAGGAAAGCATTGACCGCGCGCTCGATCAAAGCCTCCTCGACCAAAATGATGTCACTGACGAGTTCGCGCACGATCGGCGGCGTCAAGCCTGCCGCCTTGCTCACGGCGATGCCTTCGGCCAGCGTCGCCCCGCCGCAGGGCCGCGCGCCGTCGTGAAGCGCATTCCACATCGACGGATAGAGGATGCTTTCGACGCCGATGACTTCGATCGACGGCTTTTTGCCGCGCGCCGCGATCGCATTGCCGGCGATCAAACCGCCGCCGCCGATCGGCACGATAAGGATGTCGAGACCCGGCTGGTCTTCAAGCATTTCCAGGGCGATCGTGCCTTGCCCGGCAATGATATGCGGATCGTTGAAAGGGTGAACCCAGACCAGATTCTCTTCGGCGGCGATGACTTCGGCGCGCGCCTGCGCCTCCATCACGGTTTCACCGTGAAGTACGACACGCGCGCCGAGCGCTTCGGTCGCCTTCACTTTCACGTAAGGCGTCACGACCGGCATCACGATGGTCGCGCGGATCGAAAGCCGCCGCGCGTGATAGGCAACCGCCTGCGCGTGATTGCCGGCCGACATAGCAATCACACCGCGCCGCCGCTCGTCGTCGCTGAGCGCGGCAAGCTTCACGCAGGCGCCGCGTTCCTTGAAAGAGTTGGTGACCTGCAGATTCTCGTATTTGACATAAACATCAGCGCGCGTGAGCGCCGACAGCCGTGGCGCCGGCAACAGCGGCGTCCGGAGCACGTGACCGGCGATGGTGCGTCGCGCGGCCTCGATATCGGCGAGTGCAACTTTCAAACAAATTCTCCAGTCATTTTGGCAAATCGTCTCAGAAAAGTCAGAAGCTCTTGCTTTAATGACAAGTGGTAGCCATCTGCTACCGCATTATACTGGTTGACGGAACAGGCGCAGGCTTACGATGACAGACCCCTATTCCGGGATGAGTTCTGGGTCGGCCTCGGGGCGGATCGGTCTCGGCGCCGATATCAAACCGCACGCCTATGACCCTGCGGCCAGTCCCGAATTGTTCGAGGGCATTCTGGCGCGACGCTTCGTCGCCTTTGTCATCGATGTCGTCATTCTGGCGATACCGCTGATCATTGCCTGGGTGTTCATATTCGTCTTCGGCATTGTGACGCTTGGCCTGGGCTGGGCCCTCTATGGCCTGATGTCGCCGATTTCGGTTGTATGGGCCCTGTTCTATTACGGCTCCACGCTTGGCGGGCAGGCCTCGGCCACGATCGGCATGCGCGCCATGGATATCGAGATGCGGACCTGGTACGGCGCGCCAAGCTATTTTGTGCTCGGCGCGGTTCATGCCGTGGTCTACTGGCTCAGCGTCAGCATGCTGACGCCGCTTATCCTCGTGGTCGGCTTCTTCAATAGCCGCGGCCGGCTGCTGCATGACATTTTGGTCGGCACCGTCGTCATCAACAACGCGGCGCGGGCGTCCGCGCTGCGGGCCCGGCAGCTGCGTTGAGTTCTATGCTGCGACGCGGCACCGGCGAGTTGCCTGTCACGCCTGCCCGCGAAATGGCATTTGACGCGGCCCCCGGCTCTGGCAATCTTATGCGGCGGCGGGATTCGACCTCCGTCCGTAGTGCAACAGTAGTTCAATGACCTATAAGCTGTGAGCCAGCACCCGCGCGATACGCCGCAGTTCTACCTGACCGCTCCCTCCCCCTGCCCCTATCTCGGCGGCAAGGAAGAGCGGAAGGTTTTTACGCATCTGGTCGGCGAGCGCGCGCCCGAGCTCAACAATATCCTTACGCAAGGCGGCTTCCGGCGCAGCCAATCGATCGCCTACCGGCCGGCCTGCGAAGGCTGCCGTTCCTGCGTCTCGGTGCGTGTGGTCGCCAAGGATTTTCGCCCGACGCCGAGCATGCGCCGCGTCGCGCGCCGCAACGCCGACGTCGCCAGCGACATGCGGATCGCCGTGCCGACGTCGGAGCAATATGCGATCTTCCGCGCCTATCTGGATTCCCGCCATCGCGACGGCGGCATGGCCGACATGACCGTGCTCGACTATGCCATGATGGTCGAGGACTCTCACATCGAAACGCGGATCATCGAATACCGGCAGCGCGGCAACGGCGAGCTTGTCGCGATCGCGCTGACCGACGTGCTCGGCGATGGCCTGTCCATGGTCTATTCGTTCTTCGAGCCGGACCAGGCCGCCCGCTCGCTCGGCACGTTCATGGTGCTCGACCATATCGCGCGCGCGCAGCGCATGGGGCTCGCCTATGTCTATCTCGGCTACTGGGTCCGAGGCTCGCGCAAGATGGACTATAAGAGCCGCTTTCTGCCGCAGGAACGGCTAATGCCGGACGGCTGGACCCGCGTCGAGCAGTAGGACGGCGGATCATGCGGCAACCCACCCGAGCGTGCGTTGTTGCCGCTCTTCTCTTCGCCGCTCCCCTCTTCGCCGGCATGAGCAACGCGCTGGCGCAGAGCACGCCCGCAGCCGTCGCCGACACCGCGAAAGGCAAAGCGCTCGTCGACGGCGACGGCATGACGCTTTACACCTTCGACAACGACAGCAAGGCCAAGTCGAACTGCAACGGCCAATGCGCCAATTTGTGGCCGCCGCTGATCGCCACGACCGACGCCGACGCATCAGGCGATTATTCCTTGATCACGCGCAGCGACGGCCGCAAGCAATGGGCCTACAAAGGCAAGCCGCTCTATACTTGGAGCAAGGACACCAAGCCCGGCGACACGACCGGCGATGGCGTCAACAGCGTCTGGCACATCGCCGTGCCATGAATTTGCGGCGCGTTCAGGTTTGGAAAAACTGAGCCGCGTCTACCCTTGGCTTAACGATCGATCACGGGAGAACGAAACGAATATGGTCGTCATTGACGGCTCGTTGCAGATGCGCGCAATACGTCTCGTAAATCGGATCGGGGGTGCGAGCCGAAACTGCCCGTCCTCATTGGTCTGCAAATAGATCTGCCCGGACTTGTTGGGCATCGAGATCACGCCCTTCTGTGAAAACGGCGCGTCCAGCCGCTCCGCTTCATGAAAGCAAAGGCAGCCCTTGTCCGCATTCCATTCGATTTTGGTGCGATAGGCGAAGACCGCATCCTTGATCTCAAAGGAAGGACGCAGAGTTAGATAGTCACCCTCCAGCCATTTCACCGCGCCGAGACTATAGCCGCCCAATTCCACTGGCGCAGCGCCTGCCGCCGACACAGTTACGGCGTTGTCCTTCGCCGCCGTCGGCCGCAACTTGATTTTCAGCGCTTCTTCAAGCCGGATGATCGTCGCCAAGGTGAAGGGCCGCGTGCCGCTCAGCGCCTTTTCCAAGGTCGAGATACTGATCTTGGCATCGTCGGCCAGACGCTGGCGCGAAATGCGGCGGCGCGCCAATTCCTCGCGCACTTTGGCCGCGAGCTCGCGGCTCAGCGCATCCGATAATTCGGTCGTTTCTGAAGGGTCCACAGCCAACCCGGACAAATCCGCACAAGTCCGTACATAGCCTCGCACACGGAAGAATTTCAAGCATCCGCCGTAGGACTGCGGACCAATCAAGGCCATTTCTTACGCTCACCCGGACAGCGACGGCGCAGCCATTCTCCCTGCACAGACAGACGTCGGCAGGGGCATTTCCATGATCACCCAAAAGATGCGGTTCGCGGTATTGGCGAGGCTGGTCGTTTTCATTTTCAGTCCTCACACCGCATGTGCAGCACCTCTGCCTGAAATCGCTACTCTGAAAGACACAGAAACCCGGATCGACCACTACTTTTCTGAGCCGCGCAGCCCGGAAACCTTCCGTGCGCTTTCCGGCATGGGTCTTCCTGCTGGCGCAACAACGCCCGACAGCTACCCAGATGGACGTTGGATGTCTGCCAGCACCGGCGACAAAGAATTGCTGCAACGGCTATTTCCTCATTTCGATATCTCCAATCAATATTGGTATCCGGATTTCGGCGGTTGCCGCGCCGAAGCGCCATTGCAACAGTTCAAGGACCGGCTCGCCCTTCTGGGCGCGCAACATCCCTATATTGCGCAATGGCTGCGGGTTGAAAGGGCCGTGCTTTCTGCATGCACGCGTGACCTCGACGGTTCTCTCGCGTCAGCGCTGCCGCCGCCACTTGACGATACGGAGCCGACGATTGCGCTTTTGCAGAAGCAGGATCGCGCCTATCAGCAGGCCGCTATGTTGTTCTATCAAGCGGACGAAGCCGCCGCGCTTTCGGGCTTCCAAGCCATAGCCGACGATCGCGCTTCGCCCAATCGTCCCCTCGCCGCTTACATGGTGCTGGCGATCCACGCCGGCAGTCACGCGACGCGTGGCAGACTGCAACCCGATGCCAATTCGGTCGTACAAAGTCCGGAGAAGACTCTTCAGGACATTCAAGCCGTGCTTGCCGATCCGTCGCTGGAGAGCATTCACTCAATGGCGGCGGCGCTGATCGGCTGGATCGCGTCCGATCACGCAAACACTTCCACAATCTCCGCACAGTTGAATGAAGCGATGCTGGCGCTGAACATGGACGTCGTCCGCCTCGATAGCTGTCCGGCGTGTTTGAAGCGTTATGAAGCGGCGCTGTCCGATATCGAATTTCTTCAGCGCAACGTCCTGTACAATCGTCCGGATCATCCCGACTGGGTGCTGACCGGCGAAGTGCCGGAGCCTTACAGGACAAGCGCCGCCTTAGCCGCTTTGGCCAAGACCGAACCCATGGCCGCCTGGGTGGCTTTTCCGACCGACGCTTATCGCGCTCATGCTTGGGCCTTGGCGGCAAAAATGCCGCAGTCCGGGGTGGTTTGGGCTTACTTGGATCGCATGGACGAGGTCGGCTCCAGCGCCCAATGTCCCTGGCTGCATGAGAATCCCGCGACCGACGCGACGACTCTGCTTAGGCTGGTCGGCAACGAGCTTGCTCGATTGAAGACCGGTACCGATGTTGAACAACACGCCGCCGCCCTCAGCTTCGACTATTACAATCTCATCCGGCATCTGCTGATGGACTCCGACGATCGGCGCGATCACTTTAAGACCGCGCTGCGGCAGCTGCAGGATTTTCCCTATAAAGAAACCATGCTGTTCGACCGCACAGTCGATGACAGCCTGCAATATCTGGTGACCGAGGGACGGCTGAACGAAGCACGCCGTTTGCGCGACGCGCTCAAACTTGATCAGCCCGAAGGTCGGTTGCAGCCCTACACGTCCTCTGCGGGAGCGCTATTGGTTCTGGCCGAGGATGAAGACCATTTGGTGCGCGTTTTGGCTATCCAGCCCTCCCCTCCGCGCGAATATCTCAACCATCTCACCACTTCCGAGCTGTGGCATCTGGCTGCGCGCGGCGAGCTAGACCGCGGCCAGCGCGCGCTTTTTGCTCGCGCCGCCTGGAGCCGCGATTATGCGATGGGCCGCACCATCAGCCCCCGGCACGACAAATTGCTCCGCACGCTTGCGCCGGAGATTACAGACGCGTGGCAAACGCCGCCAGGCCGCGAGGTGAAGCCGGACGATATTTCGATCGTTCGCGACGTACTCAAATCGCCGGGGCTCAACACGGTCATTGAAGACTTCTCGCGGATGCCCGACGACAATAACACGGACGCGACCGCGACACTGACCGGCCTGGATCACTACAATCACAACGACAATAATTGGTGGTGCGCCTACGATGCTAAGCGTCACGAAGCCGCACTCGATAATGCCCTCGGCCAGAGTTTCAGGCTAGACGACGACGCGCCCGGCGCCATGCGTAAACGCGTTCGCGCCATGCTGTCGCCTGCCCTCGCGGACAGCTACCTGTTCCGTCACATCGATCCAGACGAACTCATCAAATTGTCCAAGGTCGAGTGCGCCCCGCAATTCCTGAGCGAGCGTGTCGTCGCTTGGGTTCAAAAGACCAAGCCACTTGGATCTCGCGCGGGACAGGCCGAGACACTGGCTGATGCGGTGACGTCCACCCGCTGGGGCTGCAATCGAGACGGCGGCCATGCCGCCTATTCACGCCAGGCTTTTCAGCTCCTGCACTCGCTGTTTCCCACTTCGGCTGAAGCGAAGCGGACACCGTATTGGTTCAATTGAACGCGCGATCGAGGCGTGGGCTACAGCCACGCCTCAGATCGTCACTTCCGCAAGTGACTGCAGAGCATAAAACTGCACTGGCTCTTTGCGGCCTTTGACCGGCGCTTCATGCAGTTCGCTGCCATTAAGCTTGAGCCCCGCGGCTTCGGCCGCCTGGCGTGAGACGATCACGGCGCATTGGTAGTCCTTGCACAGGCTTTCGAGCCGCGCGCAGGTGTTCACGGTATCGCCGATCGCGGTAATGATCTGCGATTGCGGCGGCCCCATCGAACCGACAATGGCTTCGCTGAAGTGAATGCCGATGCCGATGCGCAACGGCTCGCGCAGATCAGTGCGCAGCGATTTGTTGAGCGCATCGAGCCGCGTGAGCATCGTGCGCGCCCCGCGTAGCGCGTCCACCGCGCCGGCCTTCGGGTTCGTGGAATGAAGCCCGTAAAGCGCCATCAGCCCGTCGCCGGTGAATTGCGAATAGTGGCCATTGGTTTCGACAAGTGCCCGCGTCATCTCGTAGAAGAACTGATTGAGAATGAACAGGACGTCGTAAGGCAACCGCGCCTCGCCCAAAGTGGTCGAGCCGCGCAGATCGACGAAAACGACCGTGATCAGGCGCTCGCTGCCTTCAAGGCCGCCGCGCGTCGCGCCGTCAGCGGCGCTGGCATCGGCGGCGAGAAGTGGCATCACGGCGATATCGGCGGTCGGGCGAATCTGGCAGGCGAGCCGCATGCCTGCAGAAGCACCGATGCGCGACAGCGCTTTTGCTTCCAAAGTCGACGGCGGCGGCAGCTCGTCGAGCCCCTTGGTGACCATGATGCGGCAGGTCGTGCAGCGCGCCCGGCCGCCGCAGACCGATGCGTGCGCAATGCCATTGGCGCGCAGGGTCTCGAGCACCGTGGCGCCCGGCAGGACCGGCATGCTTCGCCCGTTCGCATGCGCTAGAATCGGCGGCCGTTGCGCGTGATGGTACCAGGTGCGGAGCACGCGGCCCGCGAGAGGAACGAGCGGCAGCAGGATAAACACAGCCCAGCCGATATCGGCGATCCAAAAGATCTTAGCCGTTGCTTCTTCGGTGAGATTGGCATCCGCCAAGGACGAGCTGACGAAATCCGGATCCTTGGCCTGACGCAGCACCTCGTTGCCGCCGGTGACATAGCCGGCAAGCGCCAGTGTCGGCAGCAAAAGAGCATATGCAAAGAGAAACGGCCGCCACTTCGGATACCAGCTACGAATGCGCAGCCAATAGTTGATGCCGATGCAGGCATGCGTCCATACGATGACGACGAGGGTCATCTGCACCGCGCCGAGCCAGGGGAATATCAGCCACTGCGCTATCAACACGGTATTGTAATAGATGGTGACGTCGAGGAGTTGTGCTGCGACAACGGTCCCTACCACATGGAAAGTCAACAGCAGAGGAATGGAAAGACCGAGCAATAGTTGGGTCCATTCCCATGCGCGGAGCCGCAACGAGCGCCGCACATAGATCGACCACAGCGCGTTGCTGTAGTGAATAGTAAACGCCGTCGAGAGAACAATCGTGCCGGCCCAGCCACTCCACGGATACATCAGGATACGGCGCGCAGCTTCCGCATCTTCGAAGGAGATCAGAAGAAAGCAATGTGACGTCAGATGACAGATCACGAAGCTCAGCATGGTCAGCGCGCTTGTGAGCCGCAGCCAGCTTCGCCAATTCGACCATGCGCGACTGATCATCGCCAATGCCTTCGCCGCACGTTCTCAGGATAGCGCGTCCTGCACGTTAAGCCTGATCGGCCGAAATTGCGAAAAATTCCCCGGCCAGTGAAAATGTACCCGGGGAACAGCCTATTCTTCGTCGGTGCCCTTGCCGTTGGCGACGCGGCCGGACGTTCCTTCAAATTTGTTGCTCTTCGGAAAGCCTTTGGGCGCAAGACGGCCCGCATCGGCGCGATTGCCGCGCCAGTCGGACAGCTCTTTGAGCGAGAGCGAGAAGCTGCGGCCTGCGGAATCGGTCCAGGTCAGGCCCTTCTCGACTTCGAAGGTTTTGATGTCGGAGAGGCCGCCGTCTTTGAATCGCTGCAAGCGTACGCCGCGGCCGCGCGTCATCTCCGGCACCTGATCGCGCGGGAAGACCACCATCTTGCGATTCTCGCCGATCGTCGCGACGAACTCCCCTTCGAGCGGCGCCAGCG
The DNA here is from genome assembly GCA_036264635.1 of Xanthobacteraceae bacterium. Lineage (GTDB taxonomy): Bacteria > Pseudomonadota > Alphaproteobacteria > Rhizobiales > Xanthobacteraceae > BOG-931. Next base: position 13,384 of record DATAQN010000226.1, read on the forward strand.
CACGCGCCGCATCCGGCGGCTTGACGTTGAGCACCTGCTTGCCCTTGCGCGTGTTGCCGAGGCACTCGTCTTCGGGAACGATGAAGCCGGTGCCCTGCTTGCTGGCGACGATGAACTTGCGGCCGCCCTGATAGCGGAACACGGTGACGATATCGGCATCCTGCTCGATCTCGGCGAATAGCCGCACCGGCTCGCCATGGCCGCGGCCGCCGGGCAGTTTAGCGGCGTCGATGGTGTAGAAGCGGCCGTTGGTGGCGAAGACCAGAAGCTTTGACGTGGTCTCAGCGAAAAAGGCGAGTTTCAGACTGTCGTCGGCTTTGAAGACGAGGCTCGAGAGATCCGAAACCTGACCGCGCAGCGCGCGGATCCAGCCCTTGTCCGACACCACGACGGTGATCGGCTCGCGCTCGACCAAAGCCTCCTCGATCGCCGCCTCGTCATGCGCCGGCGCTTGCGCAAAGCCGGTGCGGCGCTTGCCGAGCGGCGTCTTCGGGCCGAAAGCGTCGCGCACTTCGCGGACCTGGTCGCTGATCTTCTTCCACTGCTGCTTCTCCGAGCGCAGCAATTCCTCGATCGATTTTTTCTCCGTGCGCAGGTCCTTGTCCTCCTTGCGGATCTCCATTTCCTCGAGCTTGCGCAAATTGCGCAGCCGCATATTGAGGATGGCTTCGGCCTGCACGTCCGTGAGCTTGAAGGTCTTGATCAGCACCGGCTTGGGCTCATCCTCGGTGCGGATGATCTTGATGACCTTGTCGAGATTGAGATAGGCGATGAGATAGCCGCCCAACACTTCGAGGCGGTGCTCGATCTGCGCCAAGCGATGGCGCGAGCGGCGCAACAGGACTTCGCGGCGATGCGTCAGCCATTCGCTGATTGCTTCGGCAAGGCCAATCACTCTCGGAATACGGCCGCGCACCAGCACGTTCATGTTCAGCGGTATGCGGCTTTCAAGCTCGGTGAGCTTGAACAGGCTCTCCATCAGCAGCGCAGGATCGACTGAACGCGAGCGCGGCTCAAAGACGAGACGTACGTCCTCGGCGGATTCATCGCGCATGTCGGCAAGCAGCGGCAGCTTCTTGTCGTTCATCAGCTCGGCGATGCGCTCGACCAGGCGCATCTTCTGCACCTGCCACGGGATTTCCGTGACCACGATCAGATAGGTGCCGCGGCCGGTCTCTTCGACCTTCCAGCGCGCGCGCAGGCGGAATGAGCCGCGGCCGGTCGTATAGGCTTCGGCGATCGCCTCGGGCGGATCGACGATCAGGCCGCCAGTTGGGAAATCCGGACCGGGCACATATTTCAGAAGTGTCTTGGTGCGCGCGTTGGGCTGCTCGATCAGATAGAGCGCCGCGTCACAGATCTCGGCGACATTGTGCGGCGGAATGGCCGTCGCCATGCCGACCGCAATGCCTTGCGCGCCGTTGGCGAGCAGATTCGGGAACGCCGCCGGCAGCACCACCGGCTCCTCCGACATGCCGTCATAGTTCGGCCGGAAGTCGACCGCGTCTTCGTCGATGCCGTCGAGCAACAGCCGTGCCACTTCGGTCATGCGCGCTTCGGTGTAGCGGTAGGCCGCGGCGTTATCGCCGTCGATGTTGCCGAAATTGCCCTGGCCATCGACCAGCGGATAACGCGACGCGAAATCCTGCGCGAGCCGGACCAGTGCATCGTAGATCGCCTGATCGCCGTGCGGGTGGAAATTACCCATCACGTCGCCGACGATCTTCGCCGACTTCTTGAATGTCGCGCCGGGATCGAGACGCAGGAGCCGCATGCCGTAAAGAATGCGCCGATGGACGGGCTTCAGTCCGTCGCGCGCGTCCGGCAGCGCGCGATGCATGATGGTGGAGAGCGCATAAGCAAGATAGCGCTCTTCGAGCGCTTCGCGCAGCGCGATCTCCTGCACATCATTGTTGTTCGGTTCTGGCGGAGGACTGACTTTCTTGCTCATGGTGGCTGCGTTGGTCTCTCAATTACAAGCGCGCGGATGTGTAGAGCACATGAAGCAACGCACGCTGACGCCAATATGGGAATCAGCCTGATACTAGCAAAACCGGCCGCGCAATGCGGCCTTGGCGGGCGCCGGAATTCACATCACCTGCCCTACCGGACAACGGACCTGAATGTCCAATGAATGAAACGCCCGGCAACGTGAAACTTAATTAACCCCACAAGATCAACGGGTTCGATAAGATCATTGCGAGCACCGACGCACGCTCCCTCGGTTCGCGCCGGAACGTCACGGAGGACTAGCATGCGTAAGACTATGCTTGCAGCCGCAGCCGTTGCGGCTCTTCTGTCGATTGGCGCAACCGCGAACAAGGCCGCGGCAATGCCCACAACCGCGCCGACCCAACTCGGGCTGGCGGCATCCGCTGACACGCACCTCGTCCAGAAGGCCGCGCTCGTCTGCGGCTATTACGGATGCCGGCGCGTGTGGGGCGGCCCTTATTGGGGCCGTCCGTATTGGGCTCACCCCAATTGGGGCTGGCACCGCCACTATTGGGGCTGGCACCGCGGATGGTGATCTGAGGCCACTCCTGCTGGAGCGCAGTTGTTTCGGCTCGAAGCGGCTGCGCTCCAGAGGTCGCTAGAGCGGGATGATTTTTAGCTTAATCACAATCCCGCTCTAGCTTTTTGCTTGAGCATGATCTTTTCGGAAAACCGGTGCCCACTTTTCCGGATCATGCTCTAAAGATGCTATTGCATGGCGCGCGAAAGCGCGGTCACGAATTGCGCGCGCGCCTCAGGCACGTGCAGGCCGCGCGGGGCGAACGCATGACGATCGAGGAAGAAGCCGGTAAGCACGAAAGCGTCGGCAAGATCGCTCGCCGATTGCGGCTCGGCGTCACTGTGCAGAAACGCCGGCAGCCGCAGCAATCTGTCGCGATAGGCTTCGCCCGCGTCGCGCGATACGGCACGGCCTGATTTCGGCGACACGTAGATGAGGTCAGTCGTCGTTCCGGTTGCCGCGCAAGACGACAGATCCAGGCCGAAGCCGAGCTCGGCCAGGAAATCGAGCTCGAAGCGCGCGATCATCGGAGCCACGGCGTGCGGATCGCCGAGATGGTCGAGAATGATTTCGAGCGCATCATAGATCGCGCCATGCGGTTCGCGCTCGGCCAGCAGCCGGCACAAAGCGGCGAGATGGGTGACGCCATGGACGGCATGCGCTGCGGGCAAAAATGACGCCGCGCGCAGATTGAGGCCCTCGACGGTGTAATTGCCGAGATGCTCGTCGAGCCGCGCCCGCCAGGTCGCGCGCAGCGCATTGCCCGGCTGCAGCACACCGCGCTGGCGCTTGCCGGCGCCGCCACGCACCAACCCGAGATGCCGGCCGTGTGCTTGCGTCATCAATTCAAGAATGACGCTGGTCTCGCCGTGGCGCTTGACGCCGAGCACGATGCTGTCGTCGGTCCATTCCATCAGCGTTCTGTTCGGGCGTTATTCAGACGTTCTCATTCTTTCGGGAATTCCAGTCCCATTTCGCGATAGCGCTCCGGATCGTCGCCCCACCCTTCCCGCACCTTCACATGCAAGAACAGGTGCACCGGCTGTTCGACCGCTTGCGCAATGTCGGTGCGCGCGGCGGCGCCGATCGCCTTGATGGTCTGGCCGCCTTTGCCGAGCACGATTTTGCGCTGACTCTCGCGCTCGACATAGACCGTCTGCTCGATGCGCACCGAACCGTCGCGCAACTCCTTCCACACTTCGGTCTCGACGGTGGACTGATACGGCAGTTCCTGGTGCAGCCGCAGATAAAGCTTTTCCCGCGTGATCTCGGCAGCGAGCTGACGCAAGGGTGCATCCGAGATTTGGTCCTCGGGATAGAGCCAAGGCCCGGGCGGCACATGCGCGGCAAACCATGTCTTGAGATCGCCGACGCCATCGCCCGACAGCGCCGAGATCATGAAGGTCGCGGCGAATGTTGCGCGCTCGTTGAGTTTCTGAGTGAGCGCGAGCAATTCGGGCTTGGCGATCAGATCGACCTTGTTGAGCACCAGAATTTTCGGCGCGCGAATATCGGGGAGCGGACGAACGATCGCCTCTTGGTCTTCGGTGAGACCTTTTTTGGAGTCGATCAAGAGCGCGACCAGATCGGCGTCCTGCGTCGAGCCCCAGGCGGTGCCGACCATGGCGCGGTCGAGCCGCCGCCGCGGCGAGAAGATGCCCGGCGTATCGACAAAGATGAGCTGTGACGCGCCCTCGATCGCGATGCCGCGAATGAGCGTGCGGGTGGTCTGCACTTTCGGCGTGACGATCGACACTTTGGTGCCGACCAGCGCATTGATCAGCGTCGACTTGCCGGCATTCGACGCGCCGATCAGCGCGACGAAGCCGCAGCGCGTTGCTGGCTGCGCGGGGTCAGCCATGGATTCGTCCACCGGATCGACAGTCGGCTCAACCATGGCGGCGCGTGCGCTCGACGCCTTCGCGCACCAGCATCGCAGACGCCGCGGCCTGCTCGGCGGCGCGCTTGGAGCGGCCGAGCCCTTCAGCCGGCGCGAAAGCCGGAAGCTGCACGGCGACGCGGAATTCCGGATCGTGATCGGGGCCAGAGCGCGCAATCTCGCGATAGGCCGGCGTCGGCAATCCACGCGCCTGCGCCCATTCCTGCAATACGGTTTTTGGATCGCGCAAAGGCTGCGCGGTTGCCTGCATGCGGGCCTGCCACAGCCGCTCGACCAGCTCTTCCGCCGCTTTGTAGCTGCCGTCGAGATAGGCCGCGCCGATCACCGCCTCGCAGACGTCGGCCAGGATGGCGAGCCGCGAACGCGCTCCTGCATTGGCCTCCGATGCGCCCACCCGGATTGCAGGGCCAAGATCGATGGTGCGCGCGATCTCAGCGCACGTTTCCTTGCGGACCAGATCGGCCAAACGCCGCGACAACTCACCCTCATCGGCCTTGGGATAGGTCCGGTACAGCATATCGGAGATCACAAGGCCCAGCACATGGTCACCGAGAAATTCGAGCCGCTGATAGCTGCCCGCGCGGTTGCGCGCGCCTTTGAGCGCCGAAATATGCGTCAGCGCGCATTCGAGGAGTGCAGCGTCCTTGAAACGATAGCCGATACGGCTCTCGAGCTCGGTGGCGCTGCGCTTGCTGCGGCGGCGCGGCTCTTTGGCCACGGCCGCGCCGTCCTTTGCTGCTTGCGCGCCATCGGTCGTTGGAGCCGCAGCTGGCTTGGCCGCAGGCGCAGCGGCCGGCGCGTCTTTGCGCGTGACTACCGACTTGGCTTTCTTGCGGCCACTCATCTCACCAGCTTGAACAGCCGCTCCCACCGGACCGCCCAAGGCCAACGCCAGACCTCCCAGGCGTGGGCATCGTCCCGGATGGAGAAGAAGATGATCTGTGCCTTGCCGACCAGATTCTCAAACGGCACATAGCCGACCTGGCTCAGCACGCGGCTATCGGTCGAATTGTCGCGATTGTCGCCCATCATGAAAAAGTCTCCGGGCGGCACTGTATAGACCGGCGTGTTGTCGTAGAATCCGCTGTCGGTCAAATCGAGCGTGTTGTAGCTCACGCCGTTCGGCAGCGTCTCGCGATATTGTTTGACGCGCTCCACGACACCGTCCTCGTCGGTGATGAAATCTTCGACGCGTTGGCGCGGCACCGGCTGGCCGTTGATGTTCAACACGCCGTCGATCATCTGGATCTTGTCGCCCGGCAGCCCGATGACGCGCTTGATGTAATCGATCGAATCGTCCTTCGGCAGCCGAAACACGACGACGTCACCGCGCTGCGGCTCGCGGCTCAAAATGCGGCCGGAAAAGAACGGCGGCGAGAACGGGAAGGAGTAATGCGTATAGCCGTATGAGTATTTGGAGACGAACAGATAATCGCCGACGAGCAGCGTCGGGATCATCGAGCCCGAGGGGATGTTGAACGGCTGAAACAGGAAAGTGCGGATGACGAGCGCGATAATGAGGGCGTGGATGACCACGCGCACCGTCTCAGCGAATCCACCCTCGTTCCGCTTGGAGTCTGTCCCCACGCTCATCTGCCTGTCATCTTCCATCAGGTGCGCCCGCCAGCGATCTTGTAGCCGCTGGGGCACCTACAAGCAATTGTAGGCGAGAATTCGCCGCGGCTTTTGCGAATACGATTTTCTTAAATAATATCATGTGGTTATCGTCGGCTTCCGGATATCCTTCGACCCGGCGGCGTCACTGTCGCAGCGCAAATTGGCGCGGCCGAACAGGCTTGGCCGAATCTGGCCACTTGCAACCACAACGAAAACCGGCTGGCGATCCTAGCCTAGTCCTTACCGGTGCCGATAGCGACGGCGGAAATGACAACGAAGGCATGCGCCATCGGCCCTTCGTCGGTGATCGTGAGATCGATCCGCGCTTCGTATCCCTTCGGGGTGATCGCCTGCAAGCGGCGCTTGGCTCCGCCGGTGAGTTCCAGTGTCGGTCGGCCCGACGGCAGATTGACGACGCCCATGTCGCGCCACCAGACGCCCGAGCGAATGCCGGTGCCGAGCGCCTTGGCGCAAGCCTCCTTGGCGGCAAAACGCTTGGCATAGGTTTCAACCCGGTTCCGCCGCCTTTCGGCCTTCGCCCGCTCGACCGGCGTGAAAACGCGATCGATGAAGCGGTCGCCGTGACGCTCCAGCACCTTGGCGACGCGGCGTGCGTCGGAGATGTCCGACCCGATGCCGAGAATCATGAGCTAACTCCAGTCAAATTTGCGCAAATCAAGAGATGGCGGGAACGCGGCTACGGCCGCGATCCATGCAGGCGCGCATCGCGCGCACGACACTATCGAGGCCGGAATAGATCGCTTCGCCGATCAGAAAATGGCCGATATTGAGCTCGGCGATCTCAGGCAGCTCGGCGATTTTTTCAGCGGTGATGAAATCGAGCCCATGCCCGGCATGAACCTCGAGGCCCAGATTCTTGGCCATCGCGGCGCCGCGCTTGATGCGCTCAAACTCGGCTGCGGCTGCGGCCGCTTGACCCGCCGCAATCGCATCGCACCAGGCGCCGGTGTGAATCTCGATGACCGGCGCGCCGACTTCGCGGGCGGCCTCGATCTGCGCCGCCTCTGCGGCGATGAACAAAGACACGCGGATGCCGGCGCCGGCGAGTTCGCCGACGGCGGTCCGCAAGGCTTGGCGCTGCCCAGCGGCATCGAGTCCGCCCTCGGTCGTGCGCTCCTGACGACGCTCAGGAACGATGCAGCAAGCATGCGGCCGAAGCTTGCAGGCGATGCCGATCATTTCCGCCGTCGCCGCCATTTCGAGATTGAGCGGCTTGGTGAGGCGCTGTTTCAGCCGCTGCACATCGTCATCGACAATGTGGCGGCGATCCTCGCGCAGATGCGCGGTGATGCCGTCGGCGCCGGCGGCAATGGCAAGCTCGGCGGCCTTGACCGGATCGGGATGCCGTCCGCCGCGCGCATTTCGCACGGTCGCGACATGGTCGACATTGACGCCGAGGCGGATGGCTGAAGCTGGCATGCCTATCCGTTCACTCGTTCAGCGCCGGCGACAACCTTCTTCGCCCGCAATTGCGAAATGATCGAGGTGAGATGCTTGAGGTTATAGACCTCGAGATCGATGGTCAGTTCGGTGAAATCCGGCGATTGGCGTGTCATGCGGATATTGTCGATATTGCCGTCGTGCTCGGCGATCACCTGGGTGATCTGCGCCAGCGTTCCCGGCTCGTTGACCGACTGCACGGTGAGCCGCGCCGGAAAGCGCTGCGGTGCCTGTTCGTCGACATCCCAGCGCACATCAAGCCAGCGTTCCGGCTCGTCCTCGAATTGCTTCAGCGCTTCCGACTGGATCGGATAGATCGTGATCCCCTCGCCCGGCGTCATGATGCCGACGATACGATCGCCGGGAACCGCGCCGCCCTGCGGCGCAAAGCGCACCGGCAAATCGGAATTGATGCCGCGGATCGGGATCGCCGTACCGTTCTCGCGGTCGTCCGGAACCTTGAACTTCACCGCCCGGCCGAATTTGAGCCCGAACCAGCTGCTGTCAGGCTTCGGTGTGATCGGCGTCGACCGCTCTTCCTTGTAGTCGGGATACATGGCGCGTGCGACGTCGGAGGCCTTCATCTCGCCGCGGCCGACCGCCGCCATCACGTCGTCGATCGAACCCCGCGCGAGCCGCGGCAGCGCGCCTTCGAGCTTTTCGTCGGAATATTCGATCTTGGCGCGATGGCAGAGTTTTTCGACGAGGCGCCGACCGAGCCCGGCATATTGGTTGCGCACCGCGTCGCGCGTCGCGCGGCGAATGGCGTCACGCGCCTTGCCGGTCACGACGATCGATTCCCAGGCCGACGGCGGGGCGACCTGCGCCTTCGAGGTCAGGATCTGGACCTCGTCGCCGTTTTGCAGCGCCGATGACAGCGGGCCGATCTTGCCATTGATCTTGGCGCCGATCGCCATATTGCCGACGTCGGTATGCACTGCGTAAGCGAAATCGATCGGGGTGGCGCCGCGCGGCAGCGCGATCAGCTTGCCCTTGGGGGTGAAGCAGAACACCTGGTCGTGGAACAGTTCGAGCTTTGTGTGCTCCAGGAACTCTTCCGGATTGGAGCCCTCGGCGAGCAACTCGATGGTGCGGCGCAGCCAGGCATAGGCACTCGACTCCCGCGACAGCATTTCCGTCGGCGAGCCGGCGCTGTCCTTATAGAGGGCATGCGCAGCGATGCCGTATTCGGCGATCTGCTGCATCTCGCGGGTGCGGATTTGCAGCTCGACGCGCTGCTTGCCAGGCCCGATCACCGTGGTGTGGATGGAGCGGTATTCGTTCTGCTTCGGCGTCGAGATGTAGTCCTTGAAGCGTCCCGGCACGACCGGCCAGCTCGTATGCACGATGCCGAGTGCCTGATAGCACTCGCCGACATCGCCGACGATGACGCGGAAGCCGAAGATATCGGAGAGCTGCTCGAAGCCGACGGCCTTGCGCTCCATCTTGCGCCAGATCGAATAGGCGCGTTTGCGGCGGCCGGTGACCTCGGCCGCGATGCCGCGGTCGGAGAGCTTTTTGGCCAGTTGCTCTTCAATCTCGGTGATCCAGCCGCTTGATCGCGTCGCCAGCGTCTCGAGCCGCTCGGTGAGTATCTTATAGGCCTCGGGATTGAGCTCGCGGAATGCCAGATCCTCGAGCTCCTCGCGCATCTCCTGCATGCCCATGCGGCCGGCGAGCGGCGCATAGATGTCGAGCGTTTCGTCGGCGGTGCGGCGCCGCGACGCCGGCGGCTGATATTCCAGCGTGCGCATATTGTGCAGCCGGTCGGCGAGCTTGATCAGCAGCACGCGCACGTCATCGGCGATGGCGAGCAGAAGCTTGCGAAGGTTCTCGGCCTGCTTGGCCTCCTTGGAGACCAGATCAAGCCGCTTCAATTTGGTCAGCCCCTCGACCAGGCGTCCGATCTCATGGCCGAACAGGCGATCGATCTCAGCGCGGGTGGCGTCCGTGTCCTCGATCGTGTCGTGCAGGAGCGCGGCGGCGATGGTGGCGTCGTCGAGCTTGAGCCGGGCGAGGATCGCCGCCACTTCGAGCGGATGGGAAATGTAGGGGTCGCCCGAGGCGCGGGTTTGCTCGCCATGCGCCTTCATGGCGTAGACATAGGCCCGGTTGAGCAGGTCCTCGTTGGCGGCTGGATTGTACTTCTTGACGTCGTCGATCAGGTCGTATTGCCGGGTGCGCGGCTTGCGTGCCTTGACCGGCGGCATTTCGGCGGGGGCCTCGACCGGGACCAGGCTCGGCGCGCGCGCCAAAGGCCCCCGCGGGCGGGGCTGATTTTGCATACGCGGCAGATCGATGGGCGAACGCGGCATCGTCATCTCATGGCACGGCCGCTCCGGCTCCATTGCCGGATTCGGCCGCGACTGCTCACAAAGATATCATGGAGCAGTGCAAGCGCCACAAGACGCATGACATTTTCGCCCGCATCGCCCCACGCGATGCAGCCGAAAACAGCTCGATACGGCTTGGTTAAGCTTTCCCGAAGAAAGCCCGCTCCTCGCGGGCCTTACTCTTCCTCGTCGTCGACATCCGGCTCGGGCTGGCTCTCCGGAGGCGTCAGCCCCTCGAGGCCCTTGAGCAACTCTTCCTCGGTCATCCGGTCCGTCGTAACGTCGGTATCGTCGACATCCACGCCGGTCCCAGGCGCGCCGATGAGCGGCACCGACTCGGGCTCGGGCTCATCGACCTCGACATATTTCTGCAGGGAATGCACGAGTTCCTCCTTGAGGTCCTCGGGCGAAACTGCCGTTTCCGCGATCTCCCGCAACGCGACAACAGGGTTCTTGTCGTTGTCCCGGTCGACGGCGATCTGGGAGCCGGATGAAATCATGCGGGCACGGTGGCCGGCGAGCAGGACGAGCTCGAAGCGGTTCTCGACCTTGTCGATGCAATCTTCAACGGTGACACGGGCCATCTAGCGATTTTCCTATTTAACGGTGTTTCAATGGCTTGAAGCCTCAAAACGGGGCCAAAAGGGCCGATCTTCCCGGCGAAGTTCCCCGCAATAGGACAATGTCCTGAATGTGGCGTTTACGTAGCGTCCGAGGCCGCGATGCGCAAGTCTGTTTTTGCCCTGGGGTCTTGTTTTGCGGCCAGGTCTTGTTTTTGCGCCTAGGTCTTGTTTTTTGCGCCTAGGTCTTGTTTTGCGCCAAGGTCTTGTTTTTTGCGCCTAGGTCTTGTTTCGTGCCTACGTCTTGGGCCGATTTTTGCCGGGCATTCGGCTAAATCCGGCCTTGCCTATCGGGCATGATGTGCAGTGAGACCTACTGCCGAAAATGCTTCTGATAATTAACTTGGCGGCCGGACTCCGCTCTGTTACCCAAAATTTTCCGGAACCGCTTCGCGGCGTCCCGAATCATACTTTTGGGAAAGGCCGCGACGGCGTGCCGCAACTGCTCTCATGCGGGCGCCCCTTGCGACGGCGCAATGTGGCGATAGGACAACCTGTGGCGACAGAGCAGCGTGACACGGGCAGCGTGACGAAGAGCAATCGGACGGCCGCTTGAATTAGCACTTAAGCAGCAGCACGTTTGTGTTGGCGAGACAATTTATAGACTGCCGGCATCGTTCATTGCAGCCGAACCGGGTTTAAGCACGAGACGCACGATTCATCGCGAGAAACATCATGTCCGCACAAACAGAAAAAATCGCATTATTCATCGACGGCGCCAATCTTTACGCAACCGCCAAGTCGCTTGGCTTCGACATTGATTACAAGCGTTTGCTGCGCGAGTTCCAATCGCGCGGCTATCTGGTGCGTGCGTTCTATTATACCGCTGTGATCGAGGATCAGGAATATTCCTCGATCCGTCCGCTGATCGATTGGCTCGATTACAACGGCTACAGCGTCGTCACCAAGGCAACCAAGGAATTCGTCGACCAGACCGGACGCCGGAAGGTCAAAGGCAATATGGACATCGAGCTTGCCGTCGATGCCATGGAGCTTGCTCCGCATATCGATCAGATGGTGCTGTTCTCCGGCGACGGCGATTTCCGCTCGCTGGTCGAAGCGGTGCAGCGGCGCGGCGTGCGCGTGATCGTGGTGTCGACTGTTTCGACCCAGCCGCCGATGGTCGCTGACGAACTGCGCCGCCAGGCCGACCAGTTCATCGACATCGTCGAGCTGCAGTCGAAGATCGGCCGCGATCCGAACGAGCGCCCCGCCCGCGAGCCGCGCGAGATGCGCAGCGAGCCAAGGGAACAGCGTGACGTGGCGCGGCACACCCCGCAATTTCTGCAGCGCAGCCCGACCTCGCAACGGGTCGAAGTCGAAGACGAATTCGAAGACGACTGACCGCCGTGAGCAGCCCCAAGATGGCCCCCCTCCCGCGCGGCAGCGGGATGCCCGGCCGCGATTGTCCGCGCTGCCCGCGCCTAGTCAGTTTTCGCCAGGAATGGCGGGAATCCGAGCCGGAATGGTTCAACGCGCCGGTCGACTCGTTCGGGCCGGCTGATGCGCCCCTGCTCGTGGTTGGCCTCGCGCCGGGACTGCGCGGCGCCAATCGCACCGGCCGACCGTTCACCGGCGACTATGCCGGCGACCTCCTCTATGCGACACTGTTGGAATTCGGCTTTGCCCGCGGCACCTATGCCGCGCGCCCCGATGACGGCCTCGAACTGATCGATTGCCGGATCAGCAATGCCGTGCGCTGCGTGCCGCCAGAGAACAAACCGACGCCGTCCGAGATCAATACCTGCCGCGATTTTCTAATCGCCACGCTCAAGGAAATGACCGAGCTCACGGTGGTCATCGCGCTCGGCCGCATTGCGCATGAAACATTCGTCGCCGCATGTGGCGCGCGGCGCGCGCAATTCCCTTTCGCCCACGGCCGCGTGCATGCGATCGGCACGCTGACCTTGATCGATAGCTACCACTGCTCGCGTTACAACACGAATACCGGCGTGCTGACGCCGCAGATGTTCCGCGACGTCTTCGCCCAGGCGCGCAAGAAGCTTGGCGCGTGAGTTAACGCGCCGACGCGACCTTCTTACTGGAAGATCGACGTCTCGTATTTGCCCGTGCCCATTTCGCTGCGCGGGAAAATGCCGTGCTGCTCGATCCACTCGAAGGACTCTTCGAAGGTTTGCTTTGAGTAGGGCTCGAAGACGATCCGTTCGCCTGGGCCCCAGCGGCGCGTATCCATCTGATCGTGGAAACGCGCCGGGAATTCTCTCTTGTAGTAATGCGTGAAGAGCTCCGGGCGCAGATCGATGTCGCGCTGGGCGCGGCGCAGGGCGCGGAAATATTTGCGGACGTCTTCGGGGTCCGGCGTGCCGGTCACCATCGATGCCATCATGAAGGTGGTGTCGATGACTTTGCGGAAGCCGAGCTGTTCAACGAAATAATACGGTCCGCTGAACAGCGACGCCGCTGGCACCTTGCCGTCGATCAGAAGCTCCATGCGGCTGAACAGCAGGCCGTCATTGAACGACAGGTTGATCTGGTCGGGTTTCAGATATTGCTCGAGCCCCTGAATGGTCGCGTAGTGACTGCCGGACTGATAGCCGACGGAGATGGGAACGCCCGCGAGATCCGCCGGCGTCTTGACCGGTGAATCCGCACGCACGAAAACGCCGCACGGCGACACCGAGTAAGCATCGGCATAGAGCTTGCCGTGCCCGTTCGAGGCGGCGACGTTCATAGTCCAGTGGCAGGCGCCGCTGACATTGCAGGTGCGGCCCGCCTCGAGCGTCTGATAGGCGCCGACCTTGTTGCCGATGTGATGCCCCTTGCCGGAGCTTGAATCCATGGTCTCGCGGAACTCGTAATCGAGACCTTCAGCGGTAAAGTAACCCTTCTCCTCGGCGACCCATTCATGCAGCCGGAAGTGCGGTGCGACGACAAATTTGGATGCGGCATTCGACATGACCGATTCCTCCATTCGAGAGCGTTTTATTTGTTGCTTTCGCACGAAGCTTAGCCGGACGAATTGATTTGATCATCGCGGCGCTGGGAAATAGATTGTCAATGACCAATTGACAATATACCACCGAATGGATCGTTTTGAGAACACACGGGTTTTCGCTGCCGTGGTCGAGGCGGGAAGTTTCACCGCTGCCGCGGAACGGCTCGGCATATCGCGCGCCGCAGCCAGCAAGCATGTGCTGCAGCTCGAGGAGCGGCTCAGCGCCCGTCTGCTGAACCGCACGACGCGCCGCGTCAGCGTGACCGAAGCAGGCCGTGCTTTCTATGAGCAGTGCCGGCGCATCTTGGCCGACCTCGAGGAAGCCGAGCGATCGGCGGGTGAGCTCCACAACGAACCGCGCGGCGAGTTGCGCATCATCGCACCGACCAATTTCGGACTGACCGAGATCGGATCCGCCATCACCGATCTCGCCCTCGCCTACCCTCGTCTGCGCATCAATCTGACGCTGAACGATCGCGTCACCGACCCGATCGAAGCGGGCTACGACATCGCCATCAGCGTCGGACGGCCACGCGGCACGTCGTCAAGCTTGATCGCGCGCAAGCTCAACACGTCGCGCCGCATCCTGTGCGCGGCCCCGGATTATCTGGCGCGGCGCGGCACGCCGAAAAAACCGGAAGATCTCGCGCAACATGCTTGTCTGACCTACAGCTATCTGGACCCGCCCGACGAATGGCATCTCATCGGCCATGACGGCGAGCGTGTCGTGAAAGTCAGCGGGCCCATAGTGACCAGCCACCGCGAGGTGCTCAAGACCGCGGCGGTGCGCGGACTCGGCATTGCTTATGGCCCGGTGATCTTCTTCCGCGGCGATCTCGATGCCGGCCGCGTCGTCGAGGTGCTGCCGAAATTCAAATTGCCCGAAGCGACGATCTACGCGGTCTATCCGGCCGGCCAGCAGCGCTCCGCCAAAGTGCTCGCCTTCAACGATTTTATGACCCGCTATTTTGCCGAAACCGGCGTCGGCGCATGATCGTCACGCGCGCAGCCAGGCGACGACTTCCTCGGCGTTCTTGTCCGGCGGGAAGACCGGATAGAACACTTTGACGATGACGCCATCGTCGATGACGAGGGCCATGCGTTTGAACAGCGTCATGCCGGATGTCGTGAAAGTCGGCAGGTTCATGGCGCGGCCGAGCTTCAGATCCGCATCGGAGAGGATCGCGAATGGCAGATGCAGCCGTTCGACGGCTTCGCGCTGATAGCCGGTGTCCTGCGTCGACAGGCCATAGAGATGCGCGACACCAAGCGCTTTCAGGTCGGCGAAATGATCGCGAAAACTGCAGGACTGCGGCGTGCAGCCCCGCGCACCTGGAATCTCGTCCCAACCCGGCGGCGCGTCGACACCCGGCACGCCGGTGCGCGGATAGATGTAAAGAACGGTGCGGCCTGCAAGCTTCGACAGATTGACGGCGTCGCCGTTGGTCGCGGCAAGTGCGATGTCTGGCAGTTTCATGCCGGTGAGGTGACGCGCCCCGCCGTCGTCCTGCGGCGCGGGAATATCCGGCGGCAGGAATGTCGGATCGTGCGTTCCGGGTGCTTCGGCCATGTTATGTTCCCTCGAGCATGATCCCGAAAAGCATGCCCTTGTACTTGATCCGAGGGTGGAAACCGGTTTTCGGAAAAGATCATGCTCAAACGAAATCTAGGAAGAATAGGACATGAATTCCATCAGCGAGCCGTCGGGATCGCGGAAGTAGACGCTGGTACCTGGCCCTTTGGCGCCGAAGCGCTGCAGCGGCCCCTGCTCGATCGGAATGCCATGACGCTTGAGATGCGCGACCGCGTCGGCAATCGGCCCCATCCATTCAAAACACAAGTCGCTGTTGCCGGGCGCGACCGGAAACTTCGCCACCTCGGCGGGTTTCACGCCGGGACCGTGAACATTGAGCTGCTTGTCGCCGAAGCGATAGGCAAAGCCGACCGGCCGCTCGATAAGCGTCGCGCCCAGAACCGTGGTGTAGAAGGCGTTCGCGCGCTGCCAATCCGAGACATGAATGACGCAGTGATCGAGTTTTGTCGGCAACATACCCTACCCCTTTGGCCCTACCCCTTCTGCCGCAGCAGCCGGCCGCGCTCGCGGTCCCAGCTGCGCTTCTTCTCGGTGTCGCGCTTGTCGAAAAGCTTCTTGCCGCGCGCCAAAGCGAGCTCGACCTTGGCGCGGCCGCGCTCGTTGAAATAGAGCTTCAACGGGATGAGCGTCATGCCCTCGCGCTCGACGGCGCCGACAAGCTTGCTGATCTGGCGCTTGTGCAGCAGCAATTTGCGCGGCCGCTTGGGCGTGTGATTGAAGCGATTGGCCTGAAGATATTCCGGAATGTTGGAATTGATCAGCCAGATCTCGCCGTCGCGGGCGTCGGCATAGGACTCCGCGATCGTCGCTTTGCCCTGGCGCAGCGATTTGACCTCGGTGCCGGTCAGCGAGAGGCCGGCCTCGAATGTCTCGTCAATAAAGTAGTTGAAGCGCGCTTTGCGGTTGTCGGCGACAACTTTGGGCTTCTTTTCATCTTTGGCCACCATCTTTGCGCCTGCACCATACGCCTTTGCGCCTGTCGCGCACTTTGCCCGCTCAGCTCTTCTTGAGAGCGTCGCGGATTTCCGTCAGCAATTGCACTTCGGGCGACGGCCCGGCCGGCGCCGGCGGCGCTTCCGGCGCTTTCAGCCTGTTGATGCCTTTGATGCAAAGGAACAGCACCCAGGCAATAATCATGAAGTTGAGCGCGATGGTGAGGAAACTGCCCCAAGCCAGCACTGCGCCTTGCTTTTTCGCGTCAGCCAAAGAGCTCGCCGTCACTTTCGCCGACAGCGGCAGGTAATAATTCGAAAAATCGAGCCCGCCGGTGACCGCGCCGATCATCGGCATGATGATGTCATTGACCAGTGAGTTGACGATTGCGCCAAAGGCCGCGCCGATGATCACGCCGACGGCGAGATCGATGACATTGCCCCGCATCGCGAATTTCTTGAATTCTTCAAGCATCAGGAACCATCCCCCTGCTGAGATTGATCAGCGGCCGACGATCGCCGCGCGGCGCAGATTCGTTCCGACTCCGCCGGACCACGCGCGAGAGAAAGACGCGCACAGCCCTGTCAGTTGATCAGGCCGGCATGCACCATGGCTTCGCGCACGGCGGCCTGCGCCTTTTCAGTCGCGGGCACCATGGGCAGGCGGACATTGGACGAGCACTTGCCGATCAGCGACAGCGCATATTTGATCGGCGCCGGCGACGTCTCGATAAACAGATTCACATGCAACGGCGCGAGCTTGTCCTGAAGCCTTAAAGCGGAAGCGAAATCGCCCTTGAGGCAGTCCGCCTGGAATTCCGCGCATAGCCGCGGCGCTACGTTCGACGTCACTGAGATGCAGCCATGGCCGCCATGGGCCATGAAGCCGAGCGCCGTGATGTCTTCGCCGGAGAGCTGGTTGAAGTCCTCGCCCATTGCGGCGCGTTGCTGCGTCACCCGCGTCATGTTGGCGGTGGCATCCTTGACGCCGGCGACGTTCGGAAGCTCGTAGAGCCGCTTCATCGTGTCGACCGACATGTCGATCACCGAGCGCGGCGGAATATTGTAGATGATGATCGGAATGCCGATGGCGTCGTTGATTGCCTTGAAGTGCTGATAGAGGCCCTCCTGGGTCGGCTTGTTGTAATACGGCGTGACCACGAGCACTGCATCGGCGCCGGCCTTTTCCGCGTGCTTGGCGAGGTCAATTGCTTCCTTGGTCGAATTGGAGCCGGCGCCGGCGATCACCGGAACCCGGCCATGCGCCTGGTCGACGCACCATTCCACGACCTTGTTGTGCTCGTCATGGGAGAGCGTCGGGCTTTCGCCGGTCGTGCCCACCGGGACGAGGCCGCTGGTGCCTTCGCCGATCTGCCACTCGACCAGGTCGCGGAACGCTTTTTCGTCCACCGAGCCGTTCTTGAACGGGGTGACAAGGGCGGTGAAAGAGCCTCGAAAGCGCGTCTTGGCAGCCATGATACGATCCCCGGCGCGTCGTCCTCGCACGCAAATCGCGGCGATGGACGGGCCAATCATGCATAAATATCGCCTTAGGCTGCGTCGTGAAAGCCCCTCCGGCCCGCAACTAGCCCGAACGGTGGACAGACTGCGATTTTGCGATGAATCTAGCTCTCGACGGCACGCAGCCGGCACAGATTGGCCGTCATTGCCGGTATTTCCCGAACTTCGCACCAGCCCACGGACGGGTCAGGACCGGCCGCACGGCGCCGCTGCGCTGCGTATGCGCTGCAAAGCTCGCGCGCGGGCGCGCTTCGAAGGGCGCTTCAAGGTGATCGCGGCTGCGGCAAGGCTCGGCCGCCGGGGGCGTACTTTAGGGTCCGCTTTCCTGAGCAGCCGGCGAATATCTGATTTGGCTTTTGGCCGTCGCCAGAGCAGGAAACCGCTCCTGCAACCGACGGTGCTCCTTCGCTAGCATCTGTTCGTAGGGCCGGATGACATGGTCGCGCAGCACCGCCTGGCTGCGCCCGCCGCGCGAGGAGACCGGAACGCGCACTGTCCCGCCGGGCAAGAGCTGCGTGGAGGCATAGTGATAGAACACCAGCGGATCGTCATCGAGCATGACGACGTTGTTCTTCAGCCGGACCATGTAATTGTTGACGTTCCAGATCGCGAGATTGAAACCCTTCTGCTCGATGATCTTCAGGGTCGGATAGCGGGCCGGCCAGGCATCGAGATATTTCTGATCGCCGAATTTGCCGTCCTCGATCCTGTCGTAGCACCAGGCCGTGCATTCGGCCTTGTAGGTGTTCGCGCAATCGAGCGCCTCAGCGCTACGGCGATACGTAATCCAGGCCACGTTGAAGCGGCCATAGATGACGTGATTGCGGAACTCGAACGAAAAACGATGCGGCGTAATCGCGATCGGCGCCTCACCGAACGTGTCGATGACCGGCCGCGGCGAGGTGAAGAAATAAAGGTCGCCGTCGACATAAGTGATGCGGTCGGCGCCGGTATTGGCAAACAGGTAATGCGGCAGGAACGGCGATAGCGTGAAATAATATTCGATCAGCGTGCGTGACTGCTTGAGCGGCGCGAGCTCGGGATAGGTCGCCTCGAGCTTCGCCAGCGGAACGATCTCGACATTGGGCAGCGCGAGCTCGCGCAGGATCGTCTCGCAAAGCTCCGAAAGCGCCAAGACATAGATCGGCGACTGATCGTAGCGGCGCAGCGACTCGATCATGAGCGTCGCACGGCTGAGATAGTTGTGATCGAAATAGGTGCAGTAAATCTCTTTCACTGCCGCTCCCTACCAGCGCATCCCGATTTATCCGGCGCGCGCATCCGCACGCGCAACGATCGGGCCGAACATCTGCTGCGCATATTGGCGGGCGGCTGGGGACAAGATCTTCTCCGCCGAGCCGCCATGCATGCGCCCGACAAAGCGGTGGCCTTGGGCATAGCCTCTGGCCAGGTTGGGCCGGTAGAACACGCCGGCTTTGCCGTCCTTGATCTCTTGTGCCTCGAGCTTGCGCATATTGTCGGGCTTGCCGGCTTCGACCGCCGCGGCGACGCGTTCGTCGCTCGCCTCGCGGCCAAGAAAGCTCAAGACCCGCCGCAGCTCCTCGAACGGCCGCGCCTTCAGCCGCTCGTAGCGTACGACAAGCAGCGGCAGGTCGGCCTGGTCGAGCCACGAGGCGACATTGGCGCTCCAGCTTCCCGCCCAGGGATAGATCAACCCGCCTGTGGTCAGCCAGTGCTGGCAAAACCGCTGGAACAGCGCCTCGCGCTGTGCCGGCGGCGCGTCCAGCAAGCCGTCCTCGCCGGTCAAATGCTTGAAGTCCCAGACCGACATCATCACGTCGATCGGGTCGCGCAGCAGATAAACGGCGCGCGCTGCACGGTCGCGCAGCGGCATCCGCGGGCTGTACGAAAAATGCATCTTCAGGTAACGCGGCTCCGCGCCCGCAGGCGGCATACGAGCCAAGCTCTCATGCACGTCGAAGATATAGTCGCTGTCGATGAGGCGCGCGTCCTGCGGCCGGTCGAACAGGACATGGAATAGCATGAAGTTCAAATAGGTGATGCCCGACTTCGGGAACGCTGCGATATAGGAAATATCTTTCACGTCTCACTCGCTCAGCAGCCAAACATTCTTGCGCGGCGAACGCCCGCCGGGCAGTCTTCGGGCGCGGCCTTATACGCGCCTGGAGCGCCGCGTAAAAGCCGATTATGGCCGCGCCGCGGACCGGCTGATATGGTGGGCATCCTCCGGCTCCCCTTGCATCAGCCAGCACCGAATTTGTATCGACCCACCGCAGAATGACAATCCGAATAGAACGATTCAACGGATCCGAGGGGGTGCGCGCGCTCGCCCCCACATGGCGCCAATTGACGGCGCGGCTCCCCGCCAGGAGACATTTCCACCATGTCGAATGGTACCTGGCGCTCGCCGAAACGCTGGAACAGCACAGCCTGCGGCCGCTGCACTGCATCGCCGTCTTCTCGCGCGATGCGCTGGTCGCGGTTCTTCCCTACCGGCAGGACCGGCTCCAGCTCGGGCCGTATCCGCTGCGTTTGATGAAGCTCGTTTCAGATCAAGGCGACGGTGAAACCGCGCGCGATTTCATTATGGCGCCTGAACTCGTCCAAAGCAGTTTCTTCCAGGGCCTTGTGAAATATCTCGCCCAGCACGACCAATCCTGGGATGTGATTTCGCTTCACGGCATCATGCAAGATTCGTATGCCGCCATAGCGCTGCAGAGCTCGCCGCAGCTCCCCTTCTTTCAGACCCCCGGTGGCGCGCTTGATCGGGGCCATATCCTCTTCATGTCCTGCGGCGACGGTGACCAACCGCTCGAACGCGCGTCGGAGCTCTTCCGCGAAGACCTGCGCCAAGCTCATAACCGGACCAAATCCGAAGAGGTGACGTTTGTCGTTGCCCGCGCCGAGCACGAGCTGACGCGCTTGCTTTCCGATTTTCTCCAGGTCGAGTCTTCCGGCTGGAAGGGCACCATGGGCGGCGCGCTCAAAGATGCCGCGGCCGGTACCTTCATGCGCGAGCTGGTCGGGCAATTCGGCCCGAAAGGAGAATGCGAGCTTCGCGTGATGCGGATCGGCAACCGCCCGGCCGCGGCTCTGTTCGGCCTCGTCACCGACAGCATCTGGTATATGTTTCACATCGGCTACGACGAGACCTTCGAGCAGACGTTACCGGGTCACCTGGTCATCGAGAACCTGCTCGAAGCAAGGGCCGAGCATCCAACGTTCAGCATCATCACGCCGTACAGCGCACCCGACTGGTTCGAAGACTGGAATCCGGATCTGATCTCGGAGCTCTACAACACCTACGTGTTCCGGCCTTCGCCCGAGGGGACGAGGCTCGCCAAAGAAATTGAGAATTTCGTGCGCGAGCTCAACGTGCCGATCGTCGTTCCAGTCAGGAGCGAATAGGAACGACAAGACCCGGTATCGGCGACAGTTTCCGATTACCTAGAGCATGATCCGGTCAAGTTGAATCGGATCATGGTCTAGTTTGTTCGTTGGAGCATTATCTTTTCGGAAAACCGGTTTCCACTTTTCCGGATCATGCTCTAAGCG
>DATAQN010000244.1:0-2241 GCA_036264635.1 Xanthobacteraceae bacterium
ATCACCGCGATTATCGGTCCGAATGGCGCGGGCAAGACCACATTGTTCAGCATAATCTCCGGCTTCAATACGCCTTCGGCCGGCCAAGTATTTCTGAACGATGAGGACGTTACGGGCCTGGCGCCTGAGCTGATCGCCAAACGCGGACTGATCCGTACATTTCAGCTCGTGCAACTGTTCGACGAACTCGACGTATTGGAGAACGTCAAAGTCGGCCGTCATCTTCATACGCGCGGCGGACTTTTGGCTGCCCTGATGCCGCGCCTTGCGGCACAGCGCGAAGCCGAGGTCGAGGTCGCCGCGCGTGAGCTCCTTATGCGCACGGGGCTCGCCGACTACGCGCAAGTGCCGGCCGCAGCGCTGCCTTACGGCCAAAAACGTCTGCTTGAGATCGCCCGGGCGCTTGCGGCCGAACCAAAGTTGCTGCTGCTCGACGAGCCGGCCGCCGGCCTCAATCGCGAGGAGACGCAGCGGCTCGCCGAACTTCTGCGCGCGATCGCCTCCATCGGAACCGCAGTGCTGTTGATCGAGCACGATATGAGCCTGGTCATGAACGTCGCGGCACGGATCGCCGTACTCGATTTCGGCCGGGTCATCGCCAACGGCACGCCGGCCGAAGTTCGCCGCAACCCCGACGTGATCGCCGCCTATCTCGGACAAGCGGAGGCCGCTCTTGCTTGATCTCGTCTTGCAATCGCTCGCGAGCGGCATAGCGGTGGGCTGTGTCTACGGCCTGATCGGTATCGGCTTCTGCGTCATCTATAACGCCAGCGGCATCGTCAATTTCGCCCAAGGCGCGTTCGTCATGCTCGGCGGCATGGTGGCAAGCGCGGCCCTACAAATCTACGGCCTTCCCCTGCCCGTTGCTGGCGTTGTCGCCGTGGTGGCTTGCGCTGGCATTGGCGTCGTCCTTGAGCGCATCGTCGTGCGCCCGCTCTGGGACCGCCAGTCGGCAACCTTCGTGATGATCCTCGCCACGCTCGCGGCGCAGATCGTGATCGAGCGGCTGACTTTGATCGCCGCCGGCGATCAGCCGCGCAGTTTGCCGATGTTCACCGATTTGCCGCCGCTGCGCGTCGGCGATCTCGCTGTCAGTTTTCAGTTTCTCTGGATCGTCGGCGGCTCGGCGCTTGTCATTGCTTCGCTTGCTCTTTTCTTCTCTTCCACCAAGACCGGCAAGGCGATGCGCGCCTGCGCGATCGATCGGGATGCAGCTGCGCTGCAGGGAATTCCCGTCTCGCGCATGCTGGCGCTCGCCTTCGGATTGAGCGCCGCACTCGGCGCTTTTGCCGGCGTTTTGATCACGCCGGCGCAATACACTGCGTTCAATCTCGGCGTTCCTTTCGCCATCTCCGGTTTCATCGCGGCGATCGTTGGCGGTTTCGGCCGTCCGCTCGGCGCGCTCGCAGGCGGCATCCTTCTGGGTGTGGTTCAGGCACTCGCGATTGTCGTTCTTGGCTCCGCATTCAAGAACATCGCCGCGCTCTCTGTACTTCTCTTGTTTCTTTTCTTTCGGCCAACCGGCCTTCTCGGCGCAGCAAAATAGCAATGGAGAAACTCAAATGGACATCCACAAGATCGACTGGAGTGCCATGGAATGGAAGGAGATCCGCAAAGGCGTTGAGCAGAAGGCGTTTTCCGGGAGCGGCGCGACTGTCGCGCTGCATCGCCTGATGCCGGGACACGAGCCGCGCCCGCACAGCCATCCGCATGAGCAGATCGCCTATATCGTCTCTGGCAAATTGCGTTTTCACATCGGCGATCAGATCCACGACATCGGGCCTGGCGGCCTTGTCGTCATTCCCTCGAACGTCACCCATTGGGGCGAAGTCATCGGCGACGAGCCTGTGATCAATCTCGATGTCTTCACACCGAAACGGCCGGAATACGCGCCGTAGATCGCCGTGGCGGGATCACCAGTACCCGTCTGCAGCCCTCACGCCGGATGCAAGAGATGACCCAAGTCGACGCGCACGTCAGCACCCAACGCACGCCAATGGCTGGCGACAATATCGATCAGTCCTATCGCACCTTCCTCGCCGAGCTTGAGGCGCGCAGCGAGCTCGTTCGCTTCGCAAAACCCGTGCACCCGACCCGTAACATGTCGGCCGTCGAGTGGAAGACCTATGCCGAACTCGGCAAAGCGAGCCTGTTCACAAATATCGAAGGGCATCCCGGCTGGACGGCCTGCAGCCAGATCGTCGCCGACCGGCGCAAATGGGCGATCGGGCTCGGGCTCGA
>DATAQN010000246.1:0-1974 GCA_036264635.1 Xanthobacteraceae bacterium
GCCAGCCGTGAAAGGCGCAGCGCAGCCCGCCATTCTCCAGCCGGCCGAAGGCGAGGTCGGCGCCGCGATGCGCACAATGGCGATCGATCAGGCCGTAGCGACCGCCCTCGTCGCGAAACAGCACCAGGTTTTCGCCGAGCAGTTTGACAGGCCGCACCGCGCGCGGGCTCTGCAACTCGTCGACCAGTGCCGCCGGTTGCCAATACATCCGCATCAGCTTGCCGCAGGGGTCCTTCGGGCCGATGCGGGTGATCAGGTCGTTCTGTTCCTGGCTCATCATGGCGCGTCACCTCTGATAGTAGCGGGCTTGCGATGGAAAGCGCTCGCGGTTAGATTGTTCGTCTATTGAACATATGTTCAATATGGTAACATGACCAATCCGGACTGCAAGCGAGACTTTATCCATGTCGAGACGGGCGAGCCTATGCCGAAGTTGAAGCGCGACAACGGCGAGGTCCGCGCCACCGACTTTGTCGAAAGCCTCGATCGGGGCTTGCGGCTATTGCAGGCCTTCGGCGAGCGCCCCGCGCCGATGAGTCTGAGCGAAATCGCCAAAGTTGCCGACTTGCCGCGCGCGACCGCGCGGCGCATCCTGTTCACGCTGCAGCATGGCGGCTTCGTCAGCAGCGACGGCAAGCAGTTCGCGCTGACGCCGCATGTGCTGACGCTCGCGGGCAGCTATTTGCGCTCGAACCAACTGGTCTCCGTGTTGCAGCCCGTGCTCGATCGGATATCGACGGAAGCGCAAGAGATATCATCGCTCGCAGTGCTCGACGGCGACGACGTCGTCTTCATCGCGCGAGCGGCCCCGACGCGCATCTTCACCGGCGGCGTCGATATCGGCTATCGCTTGCCGGCGTTCTGCACCGCCGTCGGCCGCGCCATGCTCGGCCGGTTCAATGACGCAGATCTGAAGGCAAGACTCGCCGCCATGCGCCGCGAGGCGCTGACGCCTGAGACCGTGACCGATCCGAAACGCTTGCTCGCTGCGATCGCGGCGGATCGCGCCCGTGGCTATTCGCTGGTCGACCGCGAAGCAGAGCCACATTTCCGCTCAATCGCCGTGCCGGTGCAGCGCTACGACAACACCGTCGTGGCCGCAATCAATATCGGCGCGCATGTCGACCGAATTTCGACGGAAGAGATGGTGAAGCGTTTCCTCTCGCTGCTACGCGAGGGCGCGGCAACCGTGAAATCAAGACTGCTTTGATCATCGCTCAGTAAGAACGCGAGTTGCCGGTTTCTTGAGCAGACACGAATCCGCGCTACACTGAATCAAAAGAGCTTTTCCTTGGCACATTGATTGCTTACAAAAGAAATCAGAGTTGGCAGCTAGGGTTCCGATTCCCGTTTGGGAATGTCTGGTCCGAGAGTTGCCACCCGGGGCGCCTTTTCAGCCCTGGGTGCACGGCGGGATAAAAGCCCGGGAGACCTCAGTGGCCGCACTTGGCAGGCAACTAGGGTCGTATTTTGCCAATCCGCGGTCATCAAACCCTTTGAGGACTGGACATGGCAACTTTGCGAAATCTTCTCACCATCGCCTGCACCGCTTGTCTTCTGGCCGCGGTTTCGCCGACGCCCGCTGCCGTCGCCGCGAAGAAGAAGGAATTCAATATCGCCTGGACAATCTATGTCGGCTGGATGCCGTGGCCCTACGCGGTCGAAGCCGGCATCGTGAAGAAGTGGGCCGACAAATACGGCATCACCATCAATGTCACCCAGATCAATGACTATGTCGAGTCGATCAACCAATACACCGCCGGCAAGTTCGACGGCGTCACCGTCACCAATATGGACGCGCTGACGATCCCCGCCGCAGGTGGCGTCGACACCACCGCGGTCATCATGGGCGATTACTCCAACGGCAATGACGGGGTCGTCCTCAAGAAGGGCAAGACGCTTGCAGACATCAAGGGCCAGAAGATCAACCTCGTCGAGCTCAGCGTGTCGCACTATTTGCTGGCGCGCGGCCTG
>DATAQN010000017.1:0-5725 GCA_036264635.1 Xanthobacteraceae bacterium
GGTGGATCGCTACCATCGCGGTCGGGGTCTGAAGACTTTCGAACAAAGCGGCGACGGCGTTGTCGCGCACTTCGGCGATGGCCGCTCGATCAGCGCCGACGTGCTCATCGGGGCCGACGGCCTGCGCTCGACCGTGCGGCAGCAATGCCTACCGCACATTCTGCCACTCTATGCGGGCTACGTCGCCTGGCGCGCCCTCTTGCCGGAGCGCGTAATTCCGCCGACCGTTCATCGCGAAATCTTCATGACGATGGCGTTCTGCCTGCCGCCGGGCGAACAGTGCATCGGTTATCCGGTTGTCGGAGCCAATAATGAGGTGCGCGAAGGCCAGCGGCGCTACAACGTGGTGTGGTACCGGCCCGCCGAGGAAACGAACGAGCTGCCGCAACTCTTGACCGATCGCAACGGGGTTGGCCATTCGATTTCCATCCCGCCGCCGCTCATTCGCTCGGAGCATGTCTTAGCCATGCGCGCAGCGGCTGAACGCCTGTTGGCACCGCAATTCCGCGCGATCGTCCCGCTGATCAAGGAGCCGATTCTGCAACCAATATACGATCTCGAAAGTCCACACCTCGCCTTTGGACAAGTGGCGATTATCGGTGATGCCGCCTTTGTGGCGCGGCCGCATGTTGCCGCCGGAGTTTCCAAGGCGGCGGACGATGCCGCAGCGCTTGCCGAAGCGCTCGACGCCGAGGATGTCGAGCCGGCACTGCGCCGTTTCGAGAGGCAACGATTGCCAGAGAACAAAAAAATCATCGAACGAGCGCGTCACCTCGGCGCCTATCTCCAGGCCACACAAACCGCAGAGGAGCGCGCCCGATCCGCGCGGCATAGCATTCCGCAAGCAGTCTTGGCCGAAACCGCTGTTCTCGACTTCTTACGTAATTGAGAATCGGGCTTTCGGCAGCGTCTACAAATAGCCGGTTCCGGCATCGGCCGCGAATTTGGCCGGTTCGCCTTCCCAGGCGATGCGCGCATGTTCGAGCATATAGACCCGGTCGGAATGCGGCAGCGCGAATGTCACGTTTTGCTCGCCGAGCAGCACAGTGATCGCCGTCGTCTGCCGCAGGCGCTCAAGCGTCTTGGAGAGCTGCTCAAGAATGACGGGGGCCAAACCGAGCGTCGGCTCGTCGAGGATCAGAAGTTTCGGCTTCATCATCAATGCGCGGGCGATAGTCAGCATTTGCTGCTCGCCGCCGGACAATGTCCCGGCCGTTTGCTTCTGGCGATCGCGAAGAATTGGAAACAAGTCGAAAAGCCAATGCATTTGTTCGCTGCTTTCGGCAGGCGTCAGATGATGCCCGCCAAGATCGAGGTTTTCGCGAACGGTCATATCGGTGAATAATTCGCGGCTTTCCGGACACTGCACGATGCCGTCGCGCGCGATCTTCGCCGCGGTTTGGCCGCGGAGCGATGATCCCTCGCGCCGAATATCGCCTGAATAGCGCAGAAAGCCGGATATGGCGTTGAATAGCGTCGTCTTGCCGGCGCCGTTAAGGCCTACGACCGAAACGAATTCGCCGGCGTGCACATGAATCGAGACGTTCTGCAGCGCTTGTGCCTTGCCGTATTGAACGTTGAGATTCTCAACTTCAAGGAACGGAACGCTGCTGTCGCGAAACGAGGATTCCGGGCGCGCCGCGGTTTCTATGCTGCCGCCGAGATAGACACGCCGGACCGTTTCATTGCGCATCACCTCGTCGGCGGTGCCTTCGGCGATCCGCTCACCGACATGCATCGCCATGACACGATCGACGAGACGCGAAACGCTCTTCACATTGTGATCGACCAGCAGCACGGCCCGGCCGTCGTCGCGCAATTCGCAGATCAGTTCGGAAAAGGCTGCCGTTTCTGCCGCCGTGAGGCCAGCGAACGGTTCATCGATGAGAAGCACTTGCGGATTGCGCGCGATTGCTTTGGCAATCTCGATCTTGCGCAATCCGGCAAACGGCAAAGTATTCGGCCGCCGGTCGAGCACGGCGCTCAGCCCGACGCGTGCGGCGATATCACGAGCGCGTTCGTCAATCGCAGGATCCGCGAACAATCGGGTGAGCTTGTCGGGCAACAGCGCCAGCTTGATATTTTCCAGTACGGTCTGGCGGTGCAAGGGACGACAATGCTGAAACACGATACCGGCCCCCATTCGGGCGATCTTATGCGAGGGCCAGCCGGCAACTTCGGTGCCGTTGATGCGCACCGAGCCCCTGTCGGGGCGTTCGATGCCCATGATCAATTTCATGACCGTTGATTTGCCGGATCCGTTGGGGCCGATCAGCCCCAAAATCTCGCCGGCGGCGACTTGTAGCGCCATATCTTTGACGGCGACCAAGCCGCCAAACCGCTTGGTCAGCCCGCTCACGCTAAGCAGCGCGGCGTCCGAGTTGCTCACGATGGCTCCCTCGCGCGCGTGAGCAGGCCGAAGAAGCCGCTCGGAAACAACAGGACGACGACAAGCGCCATCGCGAACACGACGAAATTCGACAAATCGCCGAGCGGCCGCAACGCTTCGCTCATGGCAATGAGGAACACCGCGCCGAGAACGGCGCCGAGGATCGTACGCCGGCCGCCGACCACCGCCGCAATGATAATCTGCACGCCGACGGTGATGTCGACGAGTGTCCCAACCGACGCCGAGCCGAGATAAAAGATCAGCAAAGCGCCAGCTAGCCCCGAGAAGAAGGCGCTGATGATGAACGCCGTGAGCTTATGTTTGGTAACGTTGAAGCCGAGGGCGCCGGCCTGCACTGCGTCCTGTCCGCTGGCCTGCAGAATGAGACCTACCGGCGAACGCGACAGTGCGAACAGGATAGCGCCGCTCATCGCCATGAACCAAAGCGCGATCAGATAATTGATGGCGTCACTGATGGAGATGACATCGGGCACCGTCAGCCCGATCTCCCCGCCCGTGAGGCTGGCGTCGACCACGATGAAGTTCTGCAACATCAGCACCGCGACGAGAGTCGTCAGCCCGAAATAAGGGCCGCGCACGCGCAATGCCGGGAGTGCCAGCACGACGCCGCCGGCCACCGCCGCAAGTGCTCCGGCGACAAGGCACATCCAGATCGGCGGCTGGTAGAGATTGTCGAGAATGCCCGCGGTGTAGGCGCCGGTGCCGATCAGGAAGGTCGGGCCGAAATTGACCTCGCCGGCAAAGCCGAACAAGAGGTCCCAGGCCATGGCAAAGACGCCGAAATAATACGCGAGCGTCAGTAAGCCGAGAATGTAGCCGGAGGCCCAGAGCGGCAAGAAGGAGGCTAGCACAACCGCGGCCAGGCCGATCAGAAGAATGCGGCTCGTCGACAGTGAACCCATTCAGCGACGCCCCAACAGACCGCGCGGACTGACATACATGACCGCGACCAAAAGAAGGAGCGCGGGGATGGTGCGATAAGCGGGCGAAATCAAATAGGCGGTTATCGTTTCAAGGTAACCGACGACGTAAGCGGCGATCAGCGCGCCGGAGACGCTGCCAAGTCCGCCCAAAACGACAATCGAGAATGCACTCGCGGTGAGCGGGCCGACGCTGTAGGACGAAACGCCGAGAAACATTCCGAGCAGGACGCCGGCAACGCCAACGAGAATCCCATAGATCGCCCACACCGCGATGTAGACATGCGCGAGCTCGACACCGAGAAGCGTCACGCCACGCGGGTTCATTGAAGCCGCAAGCACAGCCTTGCCGGCACGGGTGCGGTTGACCAAGAGCCACAAAATGCCGATGACGAGCCAGCATACGACCGCCGTGAAAATCTCGTTCGTCGGCGTGCGCACGCCGGCAATGCGCACGACGTCTTCGACGATCGGCGCCACCGTCTTTGCATTGTTGGTGTAAAGATAGGCAATCAGCTCCTGGATCATAATGCCCCAGAGCAGCGTTGCAGTCAGGATGAAAATCTCTTTCTCTTCCTCGCGGATTTTTCGCGTCTGTTGCAGCGGCCGCACGATGAGGAAATAAGTGAAGAGCGTCGCGACCAGACCGACACCGACACCGAGCGCCGCGCCCGCGTAAGCTCCCACGTGTAAATCGTTGCCGGCGGCCCAGGCCGCGACAACTGCCGTCACCATCAAGGCGCCATGCGAAAGATTGAGGACACCGGAAACACCGAAGATGAGCGCAAATCCGGTTGCGCCGAGCGCATATAGGGAACTAATCGCAAAGCCGTCGACCAGGATTTGCCAGAACAACATCGATAGAACCCCGATTGACGCGCGGTGGTGCAAAAATTCTCCCCGCTCGCAATGCGCGGGCGGGGAGAACCTGCCGTTTCTCGTTGCGAACCGCTAGTTGGCGGCGCCGAGCTTGACGAATTTCGGGAACTTCAGCTTGCCATTGGCGACGTTGGCCGGCCACAGGTTGACCTGTTTGCCGTCCTGCCACTGCAGCATCAGACCGGTGATCGTGTCGGGCCCGATCTTGAGCGCGTGCGGATTGGGCGAATCCTTACCCTTGAACTGAATGCGGCCAATCGCGCCGACCCAGTCGGTCTTCTCAAGCGCATCGACGAGTTTATCGGGCTCGGTCGAACCGGCTCGCTTGATCGCATCGGCGATATAATAGACCTCGTCATAGGCGGTGTAGCCGCAATATGAAGGGTTGTTGCCGTAGCGCTTGTTGAACGCGGCGACGAATGGCAGCGTCTTTGGGGTCACCGCGACGCCGGGACCGGAAAAGGCCCCGTACAGCACACCTTCGACCGCGCCATTGGTGTCCTGCCAGAAGCTTGAATTGGTCGCTTGCGAGGAAATGCCGAACATTGGGATCGGCACTTCCTGCTGTTTCCATTGCACCGTCGGCTGCACGCCGACATGCGAAATACCGGTAATCATCACGTCGGGCTTTTCACCCTCGATCTTGTTGAAGATTGGCGTGAAATCGGTGGTGTCCGGCGAAAAGCGGATGTGATCCAGAACATTGAGTCCGGCAGCCGGCAGACATTTCAGATATTCGGCATCGAGCGGCGAGGTCCACGCCGCGTCCTCGCTCATCACCACGGCGCTTTTCATGTGGAGCTGGCCGACCAAAAGTTCCTTGGCCGCAGCGCAGGTCGAATCCGCGAGGCTGGTCGAGGTCAGATAGCCGTGGAAGGTATATTTGAGATTGTCGTAATCCTTGGCGATGTTCTGGGTGATGACATCGGATGCCGCGCCCGGTGTGACCATCACGGTCTTCAGACGTCCGCTCCACGGCTCGAGCGCGAGCACAACCTCACTGATGTAGCTTGCGATCACCGCATTGACGTGATCCTCGTTCACCGCGCGCTGGAAAGCGCGAACGGACTCGGCGGCGGACGAGTGATTGTCGTAAGTGACGAGTTCGATCTTCTTGCCATTCACGCCGCCGGCGGCGTTGATATCGTCGGCGGCAAGCTGCGCGGCCTGCGGGATCGATGAGCCGGCAACGGCCTGCACTTCGGCAATGACGCCGATCTTGAAAGTATCGTTCGATTGCGCGTAGCTCGGCGTCGCGAGTGCAAGAGCGATGGCGCTTGCACCAAGCGCCAGAAACAAAGCGCGGCCTTCAGGCTTAGCCATTGACAGTCCTCCCTAAATTCGTCCGCTCGCTCTTTAGGGCGACGGGTTGCGGGCAACTCTATCGCAATGCCTTGGCCCGGCAAGGGCGATTTTGTCGCGCAATTCTAATCCTTTAGACCATGTTGAAAGGGCCAAAACCTGCACAAAAGAGCGCCTTAAGCCGCGCCGTTGTGGCAGGATCGAACAATCGCGT
>DATAQN010000021.1:0-2196 GCA_036264635.1 Xanthobacteraceae bacterium
GCCAATCCTTGTGGCTGAGCACAATGCCGCGCAGACGCTCCGCGCGCAGGCTCATGTCGTCGGGCTTGAGCTCGGCGGCCGCAGCGGAGGCCTGCTTCTGGATGTCAGGCGGAAGGTTTGCGCCCAATAGCGCCATCAGGATGCGCAAATAGATTCGCGACGATGCGGCGAAATCCGGCAGCAGCGGGCTTTGCCGCGCGACGGTCACGCCCGCCTTGCCGAGATTGGCGGCCAGCGCCTCGATGGCACCGCGCACATCCTTGTCGGTCGGCAAAAGCGGATCGGTGTCGATCAGCAGGATGCGAAAATCCCTGAGCGCGCCGTGACGCGCTTTCGGCAGTTCAAGCCGATAGGCGACGCCGGCTTCGATCGGGTCTGGTCCTGCCATGACATCGAGCAGCAAGGAAAGATCGACGGCGCCGCGGGCCATCGGTCCGATCACGGCGAGATCGCGGCTAAAGGGTAGTGGCGGCAGCGGCGGTGGGATGTGACCGCGATTCGGCACCAGCGCGAAGGTCGGCTTGTGCGCATAGACGCCGCAATGGAAGGCCGGCACGCGCAGCGAGCCGCCGATGTCGGAGCCGATCGATAGCGGTCCGTAACCCGCGGCCAGTGCCGCCGACGAGCCGCCGGAAGAGCCGCCCGGGGTGCGCGCGAGATCGAAGGGATTATTGGTCGTGCCGTAGATGTCGTTATAGCTCTGCCAGTCGCCGAGGCCGATAGGCACGTTGGTCTTGCCGACGAAGACGCCGCCGGCATCCTTGATGCGCGTGACCGTCAGCGCGTCCTCCTTGGCGACGAAATTCTTTTGCTCGGGAATGCCCCAGGTCGTGGGCAGACCGGCGATGTTGTAGGATTCCTTCGCGGTCAGGGGAATGCCGAGCAGCGGCTTGCCCTCGCCGCGGGCGAGCGCCGCATCGGCGGCGCGCGCCGCTTCTAGCGCGCGGTCGAAATCACGCACGCAGATCGCGTTGATCTTGCCGTCATGCCGCTCGATGCGGCCGATCGCATCCTGCGTGAGCTCGACGGACGATACCTGCTTCGCCTTCAGCGCCGCCGCGATTTCAGTCGCGGTCCTAAAACTCCATTGTGATTTGGCCAAGGCGTGCTCCCGTGCTTTTTGCATGCCATCGGATGATGACAAAGTTTAGCCCGCGCCCGCAAGGCGCGTTTGACAGGAATTTCTTGTCGCGCGTCATCGCATCAGGCGCTGGCGACAGATGGCATGCGTGAGCCGGCCGCGCGTCAGGGCTGCAAAATGCGCGTCGACATGTGGGACATCGGGTTGACGGGACCGGCCGCGCTGTGATTGTTCGGGTTGCCGCCGGGCACCGGAAAGGCGTAGCCGATGATGGTCTTGACCACCCAACGATCTGACGCCGGCGTCAGCCCGTAACCGACGCCGAAGTCCACGTCAAAGACGCCGAGCTTGAAGTCGGTGACGGCAAACAGCGTGTGCTGTTGTTGCTCGAAGGGCAGGAAATCTCCGAACTTGCCGAAGTCGGCGTAATATTCGAAACCGGCATAGAGGTCGGGGCCGAATTTCCGCGCTACGCGCTCAGCGGGCGCGAAATCGGCCTCGCCGTTCTTTCCGAAACCGACGTCGACGATGGGATTGACGATGAACTCATAGGTTTCGTTGCGCACGCCGATGATCGGGCGGATTTCCATGGCAAAGCGGGTCTGCGCGAACGGCGGCGTCTCGTTGGAGAACTCGAAATTCACACCGTAGAAAAAGTCGCGCTGATCCGCATGCGGCGATACGAACAGCGTTCTCAGCTTGAACGCATCCGAATAGAACTTCTGGTCCTGGATCGAGAACGGCAAATAGAGGCCGACTTCCCACCAGTCGGTGACCCCATAAGGCAAACTCCGGCGTGCCGTTGATGCTGTTGTGGGAGATGAGCCCGCCGGGAAAAGGCGGCTCCTTGATGCCCGGGGGAATGTAATTGAGATGCTGCTGGATAGGGAACTGGCCGACCTCAGCGATGCCGGCGTTATAGACCTGGATTTCGTCGGTCGCATGCGCTCCCGGCGCGAACGTGGCGCAAAGTGCGAAGAGCGCAACGCTGAGCCACGGTTCCCTCGATTGCCACGTCGCCATCGCCTACGACGCGCCGATCAGAATGCCGACGCCAAGCACGATGACGCCGCCGAGCACGACCTGGAACACCGCCTGCAGGAACGGCGTATCCA
>DATAQN010000085.1:0-10017 GCA_036264635.1 Xanthobacteraceae bacterium
GCCGAGGCCAATTCGCAATCGGAAACCGTCCGCGGCCAAGGCGACGCCGAGCGCAACCGCATCTTTGCCGACGCCTATGGCAAGGACGCCGACTTCTTCAGCTTCTATCGCACCATGCAGGCCTACGAGCGCAGCATGCAGCACGGCGACACGCATCTGGTGCTTCGCCCCGATAGCGATTTCTTCCGCTTCTTCGGCGATCCGACCGGCAAGGCGGGCGCGGCAACGGCCGGGGCGCCGGCGGGCGCGGCAGCGCCGTCGGCCGCCAATCCGCCGCGCGCGCAGCGCTGAGCAATAACGTAAGCCACGGACCGCCGATGTCGGACTTTATCGTGGCGCTCGGCCTATTCTTCGCGTTCGAAGGGCTGGTTCTCGCCGCTTTTCCCGATGGCGCCAAACACATGATGAAGACCGTGCTTACCGCGCCGAACGGTCAACTGCGCATCGCCGGCATCGTTTCGGCCGTCATCGGCGTCGCTATCGTCTGGCTGGTGCGCGGCTAACGAGGGAGTATCAAGCCTCGACGTGCTCCAAGGCAGGAGCAAGGGAGCGTGCTTCGGTCCTTCTACCCGGCTTTGCGGCCTGATCGATCGTGTATGATTTGCGAAGTCCGAGACACTTCAACAACGACCCGCGGACCTGGCTTTTCCCTTTCAAGACTTGGTTGAGGTCCGCACGGTCGATGCCGTGGCGCTTGGCGAAAGCCACTTGCGAGCCGGCGCGCTCGACTGCGGCCCGGAGCAGCTGACGAACTTCATTGTCGCTGAACACGCGCGCCGAAACCCCCAAATCGCCTGCGATCGAGAGCAGATCTTGCCCACTCAGCCGGAGTTTGTTCTTTCTTGCGGCCATGCCGCCACCCCACGCGCGAATGGGGAATCGCGCATCGCACTCCTCGACAGGTATGTGTGCGGCGTCTGATGGTAGGCGCAGCCGTCCGTCCCCAAAGCACAAGCTTATACCCTAAATACCGGCAAGCCAAATTAGTTGTTATTTGTTAGCCCCTTAATGGGGTCAACCTTGCGTATCAATTCGTGTGCTCATTGCGCGGCTCGTGCAAAGATTGTGCTGCGCATCCGCTGGACGATTCACGTCGGACGGCGCGACAGCGGAAATAATTCAGAGCCATCGCTTTCTTTCAAACGATTTGGCTGCAACTCGCCAGCCGCTTCGAGCACGGGATAGGCGACCAACAAATGTGAGAATGGATGCGTTTGAGGTCGCGCAAGATGTCGAGATGCAGTGAACTTGTTTCGATGCTCTCAGGTCGTCCTTCGCGCAGGCGCGCCAAGTGACTGTCTGCGGATCCAAGCTCGGCGACTCGCAGCTGTGTCTTTTCCTCAATCAATTTTCGGGCGGTCGGCACATCCTGATTGATGAAGACACTGAAGGCAAATTTGAGGTTTTCCAGGATGCGCTTGTGGAACGCTTCGAGTTCAGCGGCGCCTTCTTTGGAGAACTCGTATTTGTGTTTGATCTTTTTGGCCGCGAGCTCCATCAGATTTTTGTCGATGATATCGCCAATGTGTTCGAGATTGATCGCGAAGGCGACTATCTCCATCGCGCGCGCCGCCTCGCGCTCGTCGAGGCTCTCGCGCGTCAGCCTGGTGATGTAGAGCTTTACGGCTTCGTCCAAACGATCGACAACGTTGTCCATGCGCGAAACTTCGGCGGCGAGCTTGCCGTCGTCGCTCAGCAGCACCGCCATCGCCTGCTTCAACATGGCCTCGATGACGTGCCCATATGCAGGGTCTCGCGTGCCGCGCAGGCCAGGGCCACCGAAGGCGTACGCATCGCCGCCTCATCCAGATAAAGCGGTACCGACGGATCGGGCTGTTTCGCCGATTCCGGCAGCAGCCAGATCAATAAACGGGCAACGCCATCAAGCACAAAGACGAACAGAACCGCCAAGGCGACATTGAAGATGGTGTGGAAGTCGGCCGCCATGCGGGCGGGATTGACATCAAATCGACTGAATAGCTCTACGATCGGCTGCAGGAACGGCAGGACGAGAGCGACGCCGACGACGCGGTTCAGCATGTTGCCGATTGGCAGGCGCGGCCGGCGAGGTTGGCGCGGCTGCCTTCGAGCAGCGGATTGACGGCGCTGCCGAGATTGGCACCGAGCACCAGCGCCAACGCCGCCACAGGACTGACAAAGTGCGAATAGGCAAGCGACATTACGAGCAGCACCACGGCCGCGCTGGAATGCGCGGCCCAGGTGAGAACAGCGGCAAACAGGACACAAAGAACCGGTTCCCCGGTGATCGCCGCAAGCACGACCCGCACGCTTGGGGCAGTTTCGGCAGGGGCGAGCGTATCGATCAGGATGTGCAGCGATAAGAGCATAAGGCCCAAGCCAATCGCCACCCGGCCGAGATCGCGCGTCATCGTGCGGCCTCCGACATTGAAGGCAAGCAAGCCGGCAAGGAACAGGATTGGCGCAAGCGCGGAAACATCGAACGACAAGATCTGCACGATCAGGGTCGTGCCGATATTCGCACCGAGCATCACCGCGAGCGCGGGAACGAGATCGACAAGTCCGCGCGCCGCGAACGAGGTCATGAGCAGGCCGGTGGTGGTGCTGCTCTGCAGGAGCGCGGTTACGCCAATTCCGGCAAGTAGCGCCAGAAATCTGTTCTGTAGCGCCGTGCCGAGGAAGCGTCGCAGGCTCGAGCCAAACGCGCGCATGACGCCGCTGCGGACCATGTGCAGGCCCCACAGCAGCAGCGCAACGCCGCCCATAAGGTCGAGAAGAACCAGACTTCCCATGAGCTCTTAGCTCTCGATCACAGTTTCGCGTAAATAGACCCAATGGCCAATAAGTTCCACCCCAAGCGTCATTGTTCTTCGCGCGCGCGCCGGTCGCGCCCGCGAGGCCGTCGAGTAAAAGCAAAAAATGTCGGGGTACGCGCCTCTGTTCAGCCCAGCAACCGGACGCCGACGATCACCAGCACGCTGGCCAGCGCGATCCGTATCACGGCGTCACGCGCGCGTGTCGCCAGATAGCTGCCGAGGATGATGCCCGGGATCGATCCGATCAGTAAATTGCCGAGCAGCGCCCAATCGACCGAGCCGAGATACCAGTGGCCGGCGCCGGCGAGGAGCGTCAGCGGCACCGCGTGCGCAATGTCCGATCCGACGACGCGGCCGGGCGCCATTTTCGGATGCAGGATCAACAGCACCGTCACGCCGATGGCGCCGGCGCCGACCGATGTGGCGGTGACCAGCGCACCCATCGCCAGACCCAGCGCGACGGTCAGCAGGCGCGCATTGCGCGGATCGAGGCCATTGAGACGGCCGGCATAGCGTTCGCGAATCTTTCGGCCCGCGAGCAGAAACGACGCGGTGACGAGGAGCACGGCGCCGAGGGTGACGGTGAGCGCGTGCTGCGCGGTGGCGCCTTCGAGATCGAACTGCGACAGCACAAAAAGTGTCGCGATCGTGGCCGGCACGCTGCCGATCGCCAGCATGGCGACCAAGAGCCAATCGATCGTTCGCGCCGCGCTGTGAACGATGGTGCCGGTCGCCTTGGTCGAGGCGGCAAACAACAAGTCGGTGCCGACCGCCGTCGTCGGCTGGACGCCGAACAGCAGGATGAGCAGCGGCGTCAACAACGAGCCGCCGCCGACGCCGGTCATGCCGACCAGAGCGCCGACGCAAAACCCGGAGACCGCGTAGAGAAGCTCCGGCGCGATCAGATTATGCATGCCTTACTCGTGATTTCGCCCGGCAGCGAAATCCTACGGCGAAGCGCGCAAAAATCGTTTTCAAAGATTGAACAAAAGATTCCTCTGTATTCTACGAATGATCGATGTGACGACAGCTTTGTTCCGCGCGCGTGGGCCGGTTCCAGGCAAGTTCCAGGTAAACGACTATGCCGGACGCAGTCTCGCGGAGAGCGCGCCGACGCGCCGACTTTCGCTTGGCTTTGACCATGACCCTGTCCCCCGATAGAACGCAATCGATGACGTGCCTAAGGTAACAAAGATGGGTTCACGGCGTGGGTTTCACTTCATTGTTGTGATTTCAACGTACCTCGGCATCGCGCCCGCATTCGCGGACATAACGGTGCTGACCTACAACATGCGATTTTGCCCGAGCTGGGCGGAAGCCCATGAGCGATCGCTCGCCAGTCTCAACCATGGCCGTCCGCCTTACCCGGTAAAGTGGAAGGGCTGCATTGTGGTCAGGCGCGGAACCTGCGTCGACGTCGTCGAGCAGCAGGATCAATCGACGGAAATTGTTATCCGCGGCAAGCATTGGATCACGGACGAGATGCCGGACGTCATCCCGGGCCGTGCCTGCCCGAAGACAGGCTCCGCGAGACAAGGCGTCGCCCCGGAATGACGGCGCGCTGCTCGATACTGTGTCGACTACGCGCTTTCGTTCGGCCAGTCGCTATTCCGCCCCAATCCGAACCCTAATTGATCTTTGGCATTAATCCTCCGATCCGCTGCGGCCTTGCGTCCCAGCCGCGACAGGAGCACCTTCCCGAAACGTTATTTCCAATGCCTCGCCTGACCAGGAGCCCCGGCCTCCATGCCGTTTGATCCATTGAATTTGCATCGCTTTTCCGCTCGCTTGTTCGACCGCACTCTGCCGATCCGCTTGATGCCCGCCGCGGCGCTGGCGGCGGCACTTTGCTTGACGGCGGCGCAGCCGGCGGCGGCGCGCGGGCCGGAGAATATCGCCGACGTCGCCGAGCAGGTGATCGACGCGGTGGTCAACATCTCCACCTCGCAAAAAGTCGACCCGCGCGTCACCGAAATGCCCGACCTGCCGCCCGGCTCGCCGATGGAAGAATTCTTCGATCAGTTCTTCAAGAACCGGCGTGGCGGCGGCGGCGGCGGCAACGAGCAGACGCCGCGGCGCATCAACTCGCTCGGCTCCGGCTTCATCATCGATGCGTCGGGTCTGGTCGTGACCAACAATCACGTCATCGCCGATGCCGACGAGATCAATGTCATTCTCAACGACGGCACCAAGCTGAAGGCGACGCTGGTCGGCAAGGATAACAAGAGCGATCTCGCGCTGCTTCGCGTGCACTCCGACAAGCCGATCAAGGCGGTGAAATTCGGCGACTCCGACAAATTGCGGCTCGGTGAATGGGTGATCGCCATCGGCAATCCGTTCAGCCTCGGCGGCTCGGTCACGGCCGGTATTGTCTCGGCGCGCAACCGCGACATCAATTCCGGGCCCTACGACAACTATAT
This sequence comes from Xanthobacteraceae bacterium, assembly GCA_036264635.1. Lineage (GTDB taxonomy): Bacteria > Pseudomonadota > Alphaproteobacteria > Rhizobiales > Xanthobacteraceae > BOG-931. The sequence continues at coordinate 5,216 of DATAQN010000085.1, forward strand.
CCAGACTGACGCCGCGATAAATCGCGGCAATTCCGGCGGCCCGTTGTTCAACCTCAGCGGCGAAGTGGTCGGCGTCAACACCGCGATCATTTCGCCGTCGGGCGGCTCGATCGGCATCGGTTTCGCCGTGCCGTCGAACAGCGCGGTAGCGGTGATCGATCAGCTTCGCCAGTTTGGCGAAACCCGCCGCGGCTGGCTCGGCGTGCGCATCCAGCAGGTCACTGACGACATCGCCGAGAGCCTGAACATCGCGCCGCCGCGCGGCGCGCTAGTTGCCGGCGTGGACGACAAGGGCCCAGCCAAGCCGGCCGGCATCGAGCCGGGCGATGTCGTGGTGTCGTTCGACGGCCACGACATCAAGGAAATGCACGACCTGCCGCGTGTCGTCGCCGACACGCCGGTCGGCAAGGTCGTGGATGTGGTCGTCATTCGCAAGGGCAAGCAGGAGACGCACAAAGTCACAGTCGGCCGGCTGCAGGACAACGAGAAGGTCGCCGAAGCCAGCGTCAAGCAGGAAGCGCCGCCCGATAAATCGGTGGTGCAGAAAACGCTCGGTCTCGAACTCTCCGAACTGTCCGACGACCAGCGCCGCAAGTTCAAGATCAAGAGCGCGGTGAGCGGCGTCCTGGTCACCGGCGTCGATGCCAGCGTGGCCATGGCCGATCCCGACAAGCGGCTGGCGCCGGGCGACGTGATCGTGGAGGTGCAATACCAGACCGTCGCCAGTCCCGCCGATATGCAAAAGCGCGTCGACCAGCTCAAAGGACAGGGCAAGAAGATCGCGGTGCTCTTGGTCTCCAACGGCAACGGCGATACCCGTTTCGTCGCGCTGAATTTGCAATAGCGCACTTTCGTCGCCGCACCGCCGCGCCGAAGCTAACTATTTTTCTTGCGCAACGCTCGGGCGTCGTCGCGTGCCTGCGCTAATAACCAGTCGCGGAATGCGACCAGCTTGGGCAGATCCGCGGTCGCCTTCGGGCAAACGATCCAATACGACTTGGCCAACGGCAATTCGACCGGGAACGGCCGCACCAGGCGCTTGTGGATGAGATCCCATGCCGCGAGCGTGGTGCGGGCGAGCGCGACGCCATGACCGTCGATGGCGGCGTCGATCAGCATGCTGGCGCGATTGAGCACCGGCCCGTGCAGCGCATCGCTATTGGCGACTCCCGCCGCTTCGAGCCAGGCGATCCAGGGGCCCCGGTCGTCGAGGTGCAATAGCGGCAGCTTGAGCACGTCCTTCGGCCGCTTCAATTTGGCCCCGAGCGCCGGACTGCACACCGCGAACAGTTGTTCGCTGCATAGCCGCGTCACGTGCAATCCTGGCCAGTGGCCGTCGCCATGGCGGACGGCGAGATCGACATCCTCGCGCGCGAAATCGACGTGATGCATGGCCGCGGAAACCCGCAGGTCGATCGCGGGATGCGCCTCGGCAAAGCGGCCGAGCCGGTGCACGAGCCATTTGGCGGCAAAATCGGGCGAGGTGCTCACGGTCAGCATGCCCGAACTCTGCCGCTGCACCAGGCGCTCGGTGCCCATGGCAATGCGATCGAGCGCGTCGCGCACGACGGCAAGGTAATCGCGGCCGGCGTCGGTGATGATCAGCTGCTGCCGCTCGCGGTTGAAAAGCTTGACGCCAAGCTCGGCTTCCAGCGCCTTGACCTGATGACTCACCGCGCCTTGGGTGACGCAGAGCTCCTCGGCGGCGCGGGTGAAGCTGACATGCCGAGCCGCGGCCTCGAAGGCTTTCAGCGCGTTGAGCTGGGGCAGGCGCCGCGGCATGGGGCGGTTCTACGCTCTAAGGTCATTAGAAAAACTCAAAGGAGATTACGGCGATTTTTGATTTTCTCGCAAGCCTACGTGAGAATGGGCACCGGGCCATCATTAGAAAAACTAAGGCAGGCCCGAAAAATGATGCTTTGTCGCCCACCCCTCTCCGCGCCTAGATGACCAAGCGCCGGGCTCCCACGCAGCCGCCCGGCTTCTTCAAAGACGCGTCGTCCAAGCGCTGCTCCAGCCCTGTGAAGGGACCGGAGCGCCATGACGAACGCCAGCGCCTCAGTCGTTCAGCCCGCAAGCACATCCACCGTTACCAAACCAGCGGCTGCTGCCCGCACCCGTCTTCTCCTCGAAGGCCCAATCGTGGCGACGCTGTTGCGCCTCGCCGCGCCGAACGTCGTCGTCAATGTCGTGCTGATTGCGGTGACCGCGACGGTCGACGCGCATTTCGTCGGCCGCATGGGGCCACAGGCGCTGGCCGGGCTGTCGCTGGTTTTTCCGCTGATCATGCTGATGCAGCAGATGGCCAATTCCAGCATGGGCGGCGCGATCGCGTCGGCGATCGCGCGCGCCATCGGGGCGGGCCGCCATGGCGATGCCTCGGCGCTAGTCGTTCACGGCATCATCATCGCTGCGGCAATGGCCGCCATTTTCACCGCAGTTCTGCTGTTAGGCGGGCCGGCGATTTATCGACTGATGGGTGGCAGTGGCGACACGCGAGCGGCCGCGCTTGAATATTCGAATGCGATCTTCGCCGGCGCGCTCGCCTATTGGCTGCTCAGCACGCTGACCAGCGTGGTGCGCGGCGCCGGGCAAGCCGCCGTGCTGGCGTTGGTCTACATCACAGCCGAAGCCCTGCACATCGTGCTGGTGCCACTTTTGATGTTCGGCATCGGGCCGCTGCCGCCGCTCGGCGTTGCCGGCGCCGGAATCGCCACGGTGACGTCGTTTACGGCGTCGAGCGCGATCCTGTTTTGGTACATCGCCTCGGGACGAACCGCGATCCAGCTGACGCTGCGCGGCGTGCGTCTCGACCGGCGGCTGTTCATCGAGATTCTGCGCGTCGGCGCGCCGATGTCGCTCCAGCCCATCCTCAACAATCTGGCGCTCGCCACGCTCACAGGTTTTGTAAGCGCTTTGGGCGCAGTGCAACTCGCGGGCTTCGGCGTCGCCGTGCGCCTTGAATATCTGCTCTATCCCTTGGCGTTCGGCTTGGGCGCCGGCGTGCTGGCGATGGTCGGGACCAATATCGGCGCCGGCAAATTTGCGCGCGCCGAACGCATCGCCTGGATCGCGGCCAGCCTTGCGGCGGCGATCACCGGATGCATCGGATTGTTCGGTGTCATGCTGCCCAATGTCTGGACCAGCCTGTTCACAACGGCGCCAGACATTTACGTCCTGGCCGCGCACTATCTCGCCATTACCGGCATCGCCTATGTCTTTCTCGGCTTGGGGCTGACGCTGGCATCCTCATTCCAGGCCGCCGGCCGCCCGCTGTGGCCGCTCATCGGCATCACCGGCCGCGCCGCGGTCGTCGCGGCCGGCGGCTGGATCGTCGTGCATCGCACTGGCGCGGGGCTTGACGGCCTCGCAGCGGTCGCGGCCGCGGGGCTGGCGGTCTATGGCGCGAGCCTCGCGATCGCATTCCGCGCCGGCTTTTGGCGCACGCCGCGGCCGCAGACGGCGCCAGCTGCGACCAAGTCTTGAGCAGTCCGGGATTTTGCGGAGGTAACAATGCCTGCGATGCGGACCTGTATGGTGGCGCTTCTGTTCGCGATGGTTGAATTCGGTGGAATTATCGGCGGAATCGCGCGAAATCTCTGCCGGCCCGCTTTGACGCTCAGTGAGGTGCAATTTTCGGCGATAAGAACGCCCAAGCTGCAGCGCAACTGGACCGCAATCGTAACGGCCAACACGTCGGAATGCGCGGTAGATTCCGGAGGATTCTTCGACATTGTGTTCACGCGCCTGAGCGAAAACGCACCCGATCTCGAGTTTCGGCAGCGTTTTGCCTGGTCACCGTTTGCGCGGAACATTGCTTTAGACTTCGCGGCGGATGAAGCGGTGGCGGAATACCGGATCGAAAATGTCACGCCGTGTGTCTGCCGCGATCGAGCGGCCGAAGACCGCGCCGCGGCCAATGGCGAATGGAGGAAGCAATGAAATGGATCACGCGTGAACGCGTCAAGGTCGATCGGGTCGCCTGCCCGTGGCTAATCAAACACTTCGTCGACAAGGATGCGGAATTCGTCTTTGTGCCAGCGGACAAGGTGATGGACGAAGCCGAGCGGCTCGACGCCATTCCCTATGACGTCAAGAACGTCGAACTCGGCCATCACGGCAAGGAATGCTCGTTCGAAGCGATCTTGAAGAAGTACAAACTGACGGATAATCGCGCACTCGTGCTCCTCGGCAAGATCGTCAATGGCGGCGACACTGATAACACGCTCTATCAGCAGCCCGAAGGACCGGGTTTGGAGGCGATCGCCCAAGGCTTTCGTCATCTCGACTATAAAGACGATCACGCGCTCAATGCCGCGGAATGGATTGTCTACGACGCGCTTTATGCCTATTGCCAGGAAATGGTGCGGCAGGGAAAGTCGGACGGCATGTTTGCCGGCCAATGATTTTCCGGTTACGCCGCCGTAAACAAAAAATGCAAACACTGGGACAGGGCGGAGATGCAGGTCGCGCCCGCGGCCCAGGCGTTCCATCGCCCGACGCGCTGTAATTCCGCGGCTATGTCGTCGGTGCGGCATGCTGACCGTCGTCGAACGAAACCACAATCCGGCGGCGACGAGGGCTGACAAGGCGCCGATGAGATTGAGAACGAATCGCACAAAGGTTGGATCGAACGCGTTCATTTTCGACCTCCGAAAGAACAGCGGTTGACGGAATTATACCCTCGCGATCGCGCTAACCGATCGAATAGAGCACCTGAAAACCGGCAATCGCCAGTTCGACCGCGATCAAAATCACGATGATGAGCTCAAGCCGCAGCGACCGCCTGGTGTCGATCGTGT
>DATAQN010000123.1:0-30661 GCA_036264635.1 Xanthobacteraceae bacterium
AGTCCGTGATGGCCATGGCGCGCAGCGCCAGGCGCTCGCGGGCGGAGAGCTTTTCGGTCGCGCTTTTCAATTGCCCGCAAGCGGCGAGAATGTCGCGGCCGCGCGGCGTGCGCACCGGCGAGGCATAACCGGCATCGAAGACGATTTCGGAGAACTTCTCGATCTGCTCCCAGTCGGAGCACTCGTAAGTCGATCCCGGCCAAGGATTGAACGGGATGAGATTGATCTTAGCCGGAATGCCCTTGAGCAGGCGGATTAGCGCCTTGGCGTCGACCAGCGAATCGTTGACGCCCTTGAGCATCACATATTCGAACGTGATGCGCCGCGCATTGGAGAGGCCGGGATAATTGCGGCAGGCGTCGAGCAATTCGCGGATCGGATATTTGCGATTGAGCGGCACCAATTGGTCGCGCAATTCATCGGTGACCGCATGCAGCGAGATCGCCAGCATCGAGCCGATCTCGGTGCCGGCGCGCACGATCTGCGGCACCACGCCCGAGGTCGACAGCGTGATGCGGCGCTTGGAAATGCTCAACCCGTCGCCGTCGGCAACCACGGCAAGCCCGTCACGCACCGCTTCGAAATTGTAGAGCGGCTCGCCCATGCCCATCATGACGATATTGGAGACCAGGCGCTTTTCCGGCTCGCCGTGCGGCGGTGCGGCGCGCTGCCAGTCCTCAAGCCGATCGCGCGCCAGCACGACCTGGCCCGCGATTTCCGCCGCAGTGAGGTTGCGAACCAGGCGCTGCGTGCCGGTATGGCAGAAGCTGCAATTGAGCGTGCAGCCGACCTGGCTCGAAATGCACAATGTGCCGCGGTCGGTCTCCGGGATATAGACGCATTCGACTTCGTGCGGCGAGCCGCCATGCTCGCCGGGCAAGCGCAGGAGCCATTTGCGCGTGCCGTCAACAGAGATCTGCTCGGCGGCGATTTCGGGCCGATCGAGCGTAAAGCGCTCCCTGAGCACCGCGCGCAAGTCCTTCGACAGCGTCGTCATCTCGTCGAAATCTTGCGTGCCACGCACATAAAGCCAGTGCCAAATCTGCTGCACGCGCATGCGGCGCTGCCGCTCCGGCACTTCGACGCTGCCCAGCGCCTCCGCCAAGGCCTCGCGCGTCAGGCCGACCAGCGACGGCCTTTCCGGCGCTGTATAGCGCTCGAGCGGAAGCTTCTCGACGAACGGGGCCGAGTTCTCTGTTGTCGTGGCCGTCAGTGAAGCAGTCATCGTCAAAACCAATATCGGCACCAGTGCAGCAACGAACCAAGTCTAGCCACTTGGTCTCGCGACCATGCCTAGATGGGGTGAAGTTTGTTCTTTGTCCTCCCCTTCAAAAGGGGGAAGTGGCGAGCCGAAGCGAAACCGCCGGGAAGCTCGAAGGGCCGCGCAGGTTTCACGGCGCCCGGACCTCCTGCCCCCTTTGGGGCGGGTTTCGCGGCGGCCTCTATTTACATTCCTGGCCGGTCCGGTCGAGAGCCTGTGCCAGGCCCTTGAGGCTGAACGTGTCGCTCGACTGCGTGCCTTTGGCGGAAACGCCTTTTACCACAGCCGTTTGGCTGCCCCGCATGGCATTGATCATATTCGCCTCGTCGGCGGCATTCCTGATCCAGGCGCCGTCCAGCTGGGTATAGAGCGGAAAGCTGTTCGACCCGACCGAGGCGGTTGCTTCCGAATTCGGCTTGAACGGATAGCCGATGACGATCGAGACCTCGTTGGTCACCTTTTCCGCTGGCCGCGTCGAAATGAACATGTAGATCGGATTGCGCGGCCGGCCCGGCGGCACCGTCTCGGACGAAGCCGGCTTGGCAATGGCAAAACAGACCTTCTTGCCGCCCGGCGTGGCCGTGTAAGCGCCCCAGTCGGCATATTGTCCGAGAAGCTTGGGCTGGACGCCGCCGATGGCGGGCGGCACAGCGGGCTTAGCCGCGGGCGCCTCTGCCGGGGCCGCGGGCTTCGGCTTGGGTTTAGGCTTGGCCGGCGTCGCGGTCGCCGCCGCTGCGGGCTGCTGTGCGGACGCAGAATCGGGCGATAACGCTGCCGCAGTGAGCAGCGTCACCGACACCAACGGCGAAAGGACATAGCGCCACCGTCGACGGATGTGCATCGGTCCTCGCGGAAACGTCCCCCGGCGATTGATAGCAAACCTGTCACATTTAATCCAATTGCGTAGAAACGCGGCAAAAAGCAGCGGACTTCTGCTGTGCCGATTTGGGTCAACCGATCCGTCACCCTAAGGCAAAGCGGCGCAGTGATTCGCTGCATCGCCAAATGTGTGACGAGCGACACAGCCAGTTACCTCCCCGCGCCAAATAATTCCGACGCTGAACGACGTGCGGCTGGGCGGCCAATCTCGCACTACGGCAAGCCTCCACAGCGCACGTGATCACCGGGGAAGGTGCATCGTGAGCCTGACAGAGTGGTTACACAACGAGGTGCCGCCGCCGCTTCGCCGGTCTCCGGTAGGCTTAGTCAACAACCAAGCAACCGACGATCTCGACGCGCTTTTGACGGCCGTCGGTGCCGATCGGGACAATGAGGCTTTCACTGTCCTGTTCGATCACTTCGTGCCGCGCGTACAGGCGCAAATGGTGCGGCTCGGGCTGGCACCTTTTGCCGCAGCCGACGTCACCCAAGACGTCATGGAGACGATCTGGCGCAAGGCGCACTTGTTCGACCCGAGCAAAGCCGCCGCGTCGACTTGGGTCTTTCATATCGCCCGCAACCGCCGGATCGACGTCAAGCGGCGCAGCCGCGAGACCATCTGCGCCGTTGAGGATTTTTTCGACATTCCCGACCCCGCGGACGGTTGCGACGACAACATCGATTGTACGAGGCGCCAGGAGTGTCTGCGCCAGGTGCTGCGGGATCTGCCGCGAGAGCAACTGGCGCTGGTCAAACTCGCCTTCTTCGACGGGCTGTCACACTCGGCTATTGCCAAGCGCATGAAACTGCCGCTCGGCACGGTGAAGTCGCGCTTACGGCTTGCCTTCTGCCGGCTGCGCCGCCTGCTCCATGATGCCGGAGTGACCGAAGCCTGATATGACTTCGGCATGAAAGCCGTCCTCTGCCGTAGATTCTGCGCCCCCGAAGAACTCGAACACGCCGATCTGCCGGAACCGCAAGCCGGTCCGGGTGAAGCCGTGGTGCGCATCAAGGCGGCGGCACTGAATTTCTTCGACACGCTGATCATTGCCGGCAAATATCAGCACAAGCCGCCATTTCCGTTCTCACCGGCCGCCGAATTTTCCGGCGTCGTCGGAAGCATCGGGCCGGGCGTAACTGACGTCGCTGCCGGCGATCGCGTGATGGGGAATATCGGCTGGGGCGCCGCACGCGAGGCGGTCGCGGTGCCGGCGAATATCCTGGTCAAAATCCCTGACGGTCTCGATTTCGACCACGCTGCCGGTCTCACCGTCACCTATGCCACGACGCTCTACGCGCTGCGGGTGCGTGCCGAGCTGAAGCCGGGCGAAACGCTGGTCGTGCTCGGCGCCTCAGGCGGTACCGGTCTCGCCACCGTCGAGATCGGCAAGATCATGGGCGCGCAGGTCATTGCGTGCGCTTCCTCCGACGAGAAACTGGAATTTGCCCGCAAGCACGGCGCCGCCGAGACCGTCAATTATGCCAGCGAAGACCTCCGCGGCGCGCTGAAGCGGCTTGGCGGCGAGCGTGGCATCGACGTGATCTACGATCCTGTCGGCGGACCTTACGCAGAGCCCGCGGTGCGGTCGATGGCCTGGGGCGGCCGCTATCTGGTTATCGGCTTTGCCGCCGGAGAAATTCCAAAGCTTCCGCTCAATCTGGTGCTGCTGAAGAATTGCGACATCCGCGGCGTCGCGTGGGGAGCCTGGGCGCAGCGCGAGCCGCACAAGCAGCGCGAATTGATGCGCGACATCGTGGACTGGGCAGCCCTTGGCAAGCTCAGCGCCCATGTACACGCGGCCTACCCGCTGGCCGAGATCGCAACAGCGCTCAAAGCAATCGCCGACCGCAAGGCGATGGGAAAGATCGTGCTGCACCCGTGATGCAGGATGGGCACCGCCGCGCGAGGCGGTGCCGCGTGGGTAAAATGATGTGAGCCATAGCCCGTCGAAGACGAGCGTAAACGCCTTATGGCCGACGCGGAGACGGCGCGAGCAGACGATTTTGCCCACCTTACGCTGTGCGCATCCGCTACGCTGTGCGCATCCGCTCGAGCATCAATCGCGCCGCGTCGCGATGTTCCGGCCTGATGTGCGAGGCGAACATCTTCATGGCGCCCGCCAGCACCACGGCATCGTCTGCAACACCAAGCACCGGAATCGAGTCTGGAATGAGATCGTCCGGCACCAGGAAATAGACCACCGCACCAACCAGAGCGAGTTTCACATAGAGCGGCGTATGGCTATCAAAGGCGCAGTAATGCGCGGTGAGCGCATCCTCGACAAAGGGGATATTGGCCGCTTCGCGCTTAAGCTTCCGCCAAATGCGGCGTCGCAGATCGCCCTCGTCGGCCGCAACCCGGCGCGTACGCGCGCCAAACTGCTTGCTGAAATCCCGCCAAGAGGACCCGCGCCGGGAATAATCCTGCCGGGAATAATCCTGCCAAGAAAAATCCTGCCACTTAAAACCTTGCCACGTGGTGGCTTGGTCGCGGAACCACATGGGCCCCTCCTGCGAAGCTTCGCCTTTCGTGAAGCTAAATTTGGCCGCGAATGAGGGCGGCGGCAAGGCGACGCAGCGTCACCCCGCAATCCTGTCCATCGCCTCGGCGAGCTTGATGTCGAGCTCGGTCAGGCCGCCGGCATCGTGGGTGGACAGCGTGACCTCCACATTCTTGTAGACGTTGAACCATTCCGGGTGATGGTCGAGCTTTTCGGCAACCAGCGCCGCCCGCGTCATGAAACCGAAGGCTTGATTGAAGTCGGCGAAGACGAATTTTTTGGTGATGGCGTCGCGGCCGCTGACCTCGCTCCAGCCTTTGAGGCGGGACAGCGCCGTCTTGCGTGTTTCAGCGGACAGTTTTTGCGCCATGTTTCGCTCCATCTGCTCCCATGAGCCAACAAAATGAGCCAACGAAAACTTTGATTTTACCGACAGGCCGCTCGATCTGCTTATTCTCGCAAATACGGGCTCTCAATCTTACGTATTATCGCGTTTAGGTAGTTATGCCGTTCAGGTAGCAAACACCGCCCCAAGGGGCGAGGTTCCTCTCGCCAGGGAGGTCATTATGGGCTGGTCATTGACTATCGGCTCGGTCGCGGGCACCGCGATCCGCATTCATGTGACATTCCTTTTGTTTCTCGCCTGGATTTTCGGCGTCAGTTACTTCGCAGGTGGAGCGCAGACGGCCTGGTCCGGGCTCCTGTTCATGGTGCTTTTGTTCCTCTGCGTGCTGTTGCACGAGTTCGGCCACATCTTCACCGCGCGCGCCTTCGGCGTGGCGACCCCCGACGTCATCCTCTTGCCGATCGGCGGGGTCGCACGGCTCGAACGCATTCCGGAGCGGCCGAGCCAGGAGTTTTTGATCGCCCACGCCGGGCCGCTGGTCAATGTGATCATCGCCGGACTGCTCGTGCTGATCGGCGGCGCTGATCTCGCGCCAAGCCATCTCGTCGCAATCGAGAGCACCAAGGGCAGCCTCGTGGATCGTCTTGCCGAGGTGAACGTCTTTCTCGCCGTGTTCAATCTTATTCCGGCCTTCCCGATGGATGGAGGCCGCGTGCTGCGCGCGCTGCTCGCGGCACGGTTCGGCTATGTCCGCGCCACCGAAATGGCGGCCGCGATTGGGCAAGGCGTCGCATTTCTGTTCGGCTTCTTCGGACTATTCGGCAATCCGCTGCTATTCATCGCGATCTTCGTCTATCTCGCGGCATCTTCGGAAGCGCATCTGGTGGCGATCCGCGCCATTTCGCAGGGCGTGCCGGTGAGCGCGGCGATGATGACGCAATTTGCCACGCTGACGCCGGACGAGCATATCGATACCGCCGTCGAAACGCTGCTCCGCACCAGCCAGGGCGAATTTCCGGTGGTTGACGGCGCCGGACGTCCGCTCGGTGTTTTGGCCCGCAACGATCTCATTCGCGCGCTGAAGGAACGAGGCCCCGATGCCAAGGTCGGCGACACCATGACCGCCCAAATCCCGGCCGTAAGCCACCGTAGCTGCCTCGACGAGGCATTCCGGCTGCTGCAGGAAAAGTCCGCGCCGGCTGTTGCCATCGTCGATACATCGGGGAAACTGGTCGGCCTTGTCACATCGGAAACCGTCGGCGAAATGCTGATGCTGCATCGGGCTATGCCGGCGGGCTTTCGCTTTGGCCCGTGGAGCCGGCCGGCTGGCGCCCGTTATAGGGCATTGATCTTTAAGCTGAAATCGTCAGTGGCCAGATTGCATGGCCCATCCGGCTCATATTAGCGCCAAAGTCAGGCCACAAAGATCAGGCCAAAAAGCCGGGTCGGGATTGGAGCGCCGCGCAGTGTCGGGCCCCGGGCTGGCCAAAAGGCCGGCCCATTGAACCCGGCCCGCCGGGCCGCGACATCGTCAGTCAATAATTGGGTCAGTCAATAATTGGTCAGGCATATGGGCCCAAGGTTTGGCGCCAGACGCTTGGAGGCGTAATTTAGGCATGCCGCCCAGACCACCACACCGCCTGGCCGCGGCCGAAAAATTATGGTTGCTGTGGCGCGCCGAAGGGGCCAGCTACAGCACGAATGCGTGGTCGGCACGTGCATCGGGTATATGGATGAGCATCGAGTCGCTCGAACACGTGGTGCGCAACCGCGTACGGTTGTTCCTGCGAAACACGTGGCTCGTCACGATTTTCGGCACGATTCTGCTCGGCGCCGCCGTCGCCGCCGCCATCTACTACACGGCCGAACGCGACCATCTGCGGATCGCCGCCGGCCCCCTCGACACGCGCTTCGTCAGCGTCTTGTCCAATCAGATCGCGGACCAGCACCGCGATGTGTACCTGGAGCTTGTGCCGACCGACAGCGTGCGAGGCGCCGCGGAAGCCATGAGCAAAGGTGAGGCCGATATCGCCATTTTGCCAAGCGATCTCGACGACGCACTGAATTGGCCGGTGGTCGCCATTCTGCGGCAGAACGTGATGGCGCTGATCGTGCCGCCGCAACCGCCTGCGAGCAAAGCCAAGACCGAAGAGAGCGCCGCACCGGCAAAATCCGGCAAGACCGCCAAGACCGGCAAAGGCAGCGCCAAAAGCGCAAAAGCGGCCAAAGGCGACAAGAGCAACAAAGCAAAGAGCGACGACAGCGACTCGAGCAGCGACGACGGCGATGCCGCAAGCGACAACAAATTCGCCAAGGTCAGCGACCTCTCCGGCAAGCGCATCGGCATCGTTACCGGCAATGAAGCGACGCGGGGAGCGCTCGAACTGGTGCTGAGCCACTACGGCGTGCCGCTCAACAAGGTGACGCTGTCCGAAATCGACCCGAAAGACATCACCGACGTCGTCATGGGCAACAAGATCGATGCGCTGTTTGTCGCCGGTCCGTCAAGCGGCAGCGCCATTTCTTCCGTGGTCGCGGCGGCCACAGTGAATGGTATTGCGCCGAATTTCATCGAGATCGACCAGGCCGACGGCATCGCCAAGCGCCATCCCGCTTTCGACTCAGTAAGCGTCGATGCTGGCACTTTCGGCGGCAATCCGCCGTCGCCGAGCGATGATCTGAAAACCCTGAGCTTCGCCGAATATCTGGTGGCGCGCCGATCGGTGGGCTCCTCGATCATCGGCACCTTGGCCAAGGCGATCTACACGTCGCGGCAGGCGATCGCGATGGCGCTGCCGCGGGAGATCAAGATCGAAGCGCCCAAGACCGACAAGGACGCCGACATCGTCACGCATCCGGGCGCGCTCGCGTATCTGACCGACACCCAACAGACGTTCTTCGACAGATATGGCGACGACATCTTTTACGGCTTGTTGATCTTCCCGATTTTCGGATCGGCGATCGCCGGCGTCGCCAGCTACCTCCGCCGCGATACCCGCACGCGGCGGCTGCGGCTGCTGCAGCGGGTGCTCGACATGGTGCGCAAGGCGCATGTCGCGGAGAGCCTGGAGACACTGGAGCGGCTTCAGGTCGAAGCCGACAATCTCGTCATCGCCATCGTCCATCTCAGCGAGCACGAGGAATTCGACGAGTCGGTGCGGATGTCGTTTGCTTTTGCGCTCGATCAGCTGCGCTTTGCTATCGCCGCGCGGCGCACCGCGATCCTCGACCATGCCGGCACGCGCTCGGATGCGGCTTCAGGCGCGGTTCCCGCCCCGGTTCCGGCCGGAGTTCCCGGCACGGCAGGGCCGGCCATTGCACCGATCGAACCGGCGGCCGAGTCCAATATCGCCGCTGAATAAATTTGGTCGAGGTGACCGGGAACCGCCCGGGACAGCGCCCTGCGCCTTTACCGAAGCCGCTATCCTTAACGCGCCGCGCCATTGTGCTCTGCACAAACTCCGATTGCTTCTGGCGCAAAAAGCCCTATATACAGGCCACAAATGCGGGCCGCGTGGCGCCCTTTCTGGCGCCCTGTGGGCCCGCCTTTGATTCCCGGATACCGCTATGAACCTGCGCAATATCGCCATCATTGCCCATGTCGACCATGGCAAAACCACCCTGGTCGACCGCTTGCTGCAGCAATCGGGGTCGTTTCGCGAGAACCAGCGCGTCGTCGAGCGCGCCATGGACTCCAACGACCTCGAGCGCGAGCGCGGCATCACCATCCTGGCCAAGGCGACATCGCTGGTCTGGAAGGATACCCGCATCAATATCGTCGACACCCCCGGCCACGCTGATTTCGGCGGCGAGGTCGAGCGCATCCTCAATATGGTGGATGGCGCGCTGGTCCTGGTCGACGCCGCCGAGGGGCCGCTGCCGCAGACCAAATTCGTGGTCTCCAAGGCGCTCAAAATGGGGCTGAAGCCCATCGTGGTCATCAACAAGGTGGACCGCGCCGACGCCCGGCCGACCGAAGTCGTCAATGCGGTATTCGACCTGTTCGCGGCGCTCGACGCCACCGACGAGCAGCTCGATTTCCCGATCCTCTACGGCTCCGCCAAGCAAGGCTGGATGGCGAGTTCCGAGGACGGCCCCAAAGACCAGGGCATGGCGCCCCTGTTCGACCTCGTGCTGCGCCATGTCGCGCCGCCCAAGGTCGAGGAAGGCCCGTTCCGTATGCTCGGAACGATTTTGGAATCCAATCCCTATCTCGGCCGTATCGTCACCGGGCGTGTCACCTCCGGCTCGGTGAAGCCGAACCAGCAGGTCAAGGTCCTCGACCGCAATGGCGAACTGATCGAAGAAGGCCGCGTCACCAAGGTGCTGGCCTTCCGCGGCCTCGAGCGTGCGCCGATCGAGGAAGGTGTTGCGGGCGACATCGTCGCTATCGCCGGGCTGCCGGAGGCCTTCGTCTCGCATACGCTCTGTGCGCCGGAAGTCACCGAGCCTTTGCCGGCGCAGCCGATCGACCCGCCGACTTTGACCATGACATTCCGTATCAACGATTCGCCGCTCGCCGGCACCGAAGGCGACAAGGTGCAGAGCCGCGTCATCCGTGATCGTCTGCTGCGCGAAGCCGAAGGCAATGTCACGCTGCGCATTTCGGAATCCAGCGAGAAGGATTCCATGGAAGTCGCCGGCCGCGGCGAATTGCAGCTCGGCGTTCTGATTGAGACCATGCGGCGCGAAGGCTTCGAGCTCGCGGTGTCGCGGCCGAAGGTTCTGTTCCAGCACGGGCCGTCGGGAGATCTGCTCGAACCGATCGAGGAAGTCGTCATCGACGTGGACGAAGAGCATTCCGGCGTCGTCGTGCAGAAGATGGCCGAGCGCAAGGCCGAGATGATCGAAATGCGCCCCTCGAGCGGCGGACGCGTGCGGCTGATCTTCTACGCACCGACCCGCGGCCTGATCGGCTATCAGGGCGAGCTGCTCACCGACACGCGCGGCACCGCTGTGATGAACCGGCTATTCCATGCTTACGGTCCGCACCGCGGCGAAATCATCGGCCGCAGGAACGGCGTCTTGATCTCAACCGATCAGGGCGACGCGGTCGCCTATGCGATGTGGAACCTGGAAGATCGCGGCCCGATGATGATCGAGCCGGGCGCCAAAGTTTATCGCGGCATGATCGTCGGCGAGCACACGCGCGGCAACGATCTTGAAGTCAACGTGCTGAAGGGCAAGAAGCTCACCAACATCCGCACGCACTCCAAGGACGAGGCGATCCGGCTCACGCCGCCGATACGCATGACCTTGGAAAAGGCGCTTGCCTATATCGAGGACGACGAGCTTGTCGAAGTGACGCCGAAATCGATCCGCTTGCGCAAAAAGCTGCTCGATCCGAACGATCGCAAGCGCGACGAACGGCGCAAAGAAGCCGAGCGCGTGTAACCGAACTTCGCTGTCGCGCCTGCGCGCGTCAACGAACGCCTCACCCGCGCTCATCCTGTCACAAATTGCGACACATACGGAATATCTCCGGTGCAAAAACCGGGGGACCGTGACGCTATTGCAACAGGGTGTCGGGATTGCTGGTCATGCCTGTGTTTTTTCCTTCGCAATTCTGGCCAAGCCCGATCTTTTGGCTAATAATCCGGATCGTTAACTGAACGTGAATCTTGGCCCTTGAGTTGCCCTGAATCGCTTGCTTTGATCGAGGCATGAGCATCGCATCATGAGCACAGTCCTTATCGAAATACGCCGCGCCACGTCACGTGATGCCGGCGACGTCGCCCAAGCCCACGACGAGGCTTGGCGCGCGGCCTATCAAGGCGTCATTCCGGGCACCGAGCTTGAGAAACTCATCAATCGCCGCGGTCCGGTGTGGTGGGAATCGGCCATCCGCAAGGGCAGCCGCATCGCGCTTCTGCAATTCGGCGACAAGATCGCGGGCTACGCCAATTACGGTCGTAATCGCGCGCGCAGCCTTTACTACGATGGTGAAATCTACGAGCTCTATCTGCGGCCGGAATTCCAGGGGCTCGGCTTTGGCCGCCGCCTGTTCACCGCGGCGCGCCGCGATCTGGTGCAGAGCTCGATGAAGTCTCTGATCGTGTGGGCGCTGTCGGAAAACGAGAACGCGGTGGAATTCTATCGCGCGCTTGGCGGCAAAGCGGTGGCGCGCTCGTCGGAGAAATTCGGCGCTCGTGTGCTCGACAAGGTCGCGTTCGGCTGGAATAGCTGACGCTTTTCCCAATTCAATTCGACCGTCATGCGCGGGCATAGCCGTTCGAAGAACGGCGTCGCTTCGCTCGCCTATAGACCCGGAAATCCCCCCTGTGCCCTTGAGCATGAAATTTTCGGAAAACCGGCTTCCACTTTTCCGCCTCATGCTCTAACGGAAACGTCAGTCCTCACGAGGGATGCGCGGCTTGATCCGCGCATGACGTTTTCATGTCCTCCACCATTTCTCCGCTTGCCCCCAAAACCGTTCCCGACATGCCGGAGATCGACGGCATCCGGCTGGCTACAGCCGCGGCCGGCATTCGCTACAAGAACCGCACTGACGTGCTGCTTGTCGTCTTCGATGAAGGCGCGAGCGTTGGCGGCGTGTTCACTCGCTCCAAATGCCCCTCGGCACCGGTGGAATGGTGCCAAGCCAAGGTAAAAGGCGGCCTGGCACGGGCGCTTGTGGTCAATTCCGGCAATGCCAATGCCTTCACCGGCAAGAGCGGCCGGGATGCCTGCGCGTTTACCGCGAAAGTCGCCGCGGCTGCCGTCGGCTGCAAGACCAGTGAGGTATTTCTCGCTTCGACCGGCGTCATTGGCGAGCCGCTGCCGGCGCAAGCCTTTGACGGCGTCATGACGAAGCTCGAAGAGGAGGCGACCGCCAACGGCTATATGGATGCAGCCCAAACGATCATGACCACGGACACGTTTCCCAAGATCGCGACGGCGCGCGCCCGCATTGCCGGCACGGAGGTCACCATCAACGGTTTCGCCAAAGGCGCCGGCATGATCGCCCCCGACATGGCAACGATGCTGTCCTTCATCTTCACCGACGCGCCGCTCGCCGCGCCGGTCTTGCAGACGTTGCTGCGCGAAGGCGTCGCCGATACGTTCAACGCCGTGACCATCGACGGCGACACCTCCACCTCCGACACCCTGCTGGCATTCGCCACAGGGGCTGCAAGTGCGCCGCGCATCAGCCGCGCCAGCGATCCGCGCCTTAACGCGTTCCGCAAGGCATTCAATGCCGTGCTCGCGAATCTCTCAGAGCAGGTGGCGCGCGACGGCGAAGGCGCCCGCAAGCTTCTCGAGGTCATCGTCGAAGGTGCGGTATCGAAAGCTTCGGCGCGCCGCATCGCCATGTCGATTGCCAATTCACCTTTGGTGAAAACCGCGATTGCCGGCGAGGACGCCAATTGGGGCCGCGTGGTCATGGCGGTCGGCAAGGCTGGCGAACCGGCCAACCGCGATAAACTTTCGATCTGGTTCGGCGGCATCCGCGTTGCGCACAAAGGCGCGCGCGATCCGGCCTATGACGAGGCCGAGGTCTCCGCGGTGATGACGCACCCGGAAATCACGCTCAAGGTCGCGCTCGGGATGGGCAAGGGCCGCGACCGCGTGCTGACCTGCGACCTGACCAAGGAGTATGTCGCGATCAACGGCGATTATCGCAGTTAGAAGATGAGCGCGGACATCCGCCATGTCCGGACACCGAGCCTCGACATCGCCTACGAGGAGCACGGCGCAGCGGGTGGCACGCCGGTCTTTCTGATGCACGGCTGGCCTTATGACCCGCGTTGTTACGACAAGGTCGTTCCGCCGCTGGTCGCGGCAGGCTGCCGTGTTGTCGTGCCTTATCTGCGCGGCTTTGGCGCGACGCGTTTTCTCTCCGCCGACACGCCACGCTCGGGCCAGCAGGCCGCGCTCGGCAACGATCTGCGCGAATTGATGGACGCGCTTCAAATCGAGCGCGCCGTACTCGCCGGTTACGACTGGGGCGGCCGCGCGGCCTGTGTGGTCGCAGCACTTTGGCCCGAGCGGGTGCAAAGCCTGATCACCGTCAACGGTTATATGATCCAAGACATTCCCGGTTCAGCCAGGCCGCAAGCGCCGGCACAGGAGCATCGCTTCTGGTACCAATGGTACTTTCAGACCGAGCGCGGCCGCGCCGGACTCGAGGCTGACCGCCGCGCCTTCTGCCGCATGCTTTGGCAATTATGGTCGCCGCATTGGGCTTTTGACGAGGCCACATTCGCCCGCAGCGCCGGGTCGTTCGACAACCCCGATTTCGTCGCGGTGACGATTCACTCCTACCGACACCGCTACGGCAACGCGCCCGATGACCCGGCCATGGCAGACATTGAGCGCCGGCTGACGGCGAAACCGAAAATCATCGTGCCGACCATCTCGCTGCAGGGCGAGGCTGACGGCGTCTTGCCGCCAGAGCTTTCCGACAGACACGCCGGCTTTTTCACGGGTCCGTATCAGCGCCATCTCCTGCCGAGGATCGGACACAATCCGCCGCAGGAAGCCCCGCAGGCTTTTGCTGATGCTGTTCTCAGTCTCGTTTCCGGGTAGCGCACCATTAACCAATGCGGGCAAAGCCGCTATTTGTGCGGGCGATTTGATCCGCCATTTACCATCGCGTGCTTAGATCGGAGCAGGTTGTGAGCGTCAAAACCATTCTCGTCGCTGCTTGCGCTTTGATCGATTCTGATGGGCGTGTGCTCTTGGCACAGCGCCCGCAGGGCAAGCCGATGGCGGGACTGTGGGAGTTTCCCGGCGGCAAGGTCGAGCCCGGCGAACGGCCGGAGCAGAGCCTCATCCGCGAGTTGAAGGAGGAACTGGGTATCGCGGTCAAGGAAGAATGCCTCGCGCCACTGACTTTTGCGAGCCACCTCTACCCTGACTTCCATTTGCTGATGCCGCTTTATGTCTGCCGGCGCTGGGAAGGATTCGTGGCGCCGCTCGAAGGGCAACAGCTCAAATGGGTCAAGCCGAGTGAGCTACGGAATTATCCGATGCCGCCGGCCGACGAACCGCTGATTTCGCACCTGACGACATTATTGTGA
Organism: Xanthobacteraceae bacterium; assembly: GCA_036264635.1. Lineage (GTDB taxonomy): Bacteria > Pseudomonadota > Alphaproteobacteria > Rhizobiales > Xanthobacteraceae > BOG-931. The sequence continues at coordinate 14,011 of DATAQN010000123.1, forward strand.
TCTGAACGCCAGAAGGCACAGGACAATGTTCAAAATCAAAGATCGCGAACGCTCCGCCGGTAGCCGCAGCACCATGTCGCGTTTTCTCCACGACGAGCGCGGCGCGACCGCAATCGAATACGCCATGATCGCATCTGGCGTCGCGGTGGCAATCGTCGCTTCCGTCAATGGCCTCGGTACGGGCGTCAAAGGCTTGTTCACCAGTGTCTCGACGGCCTTGAAATAGTTCGCCCTTACCCGTTCGAGCAGGCGCTGTTCTCTATCTATCCGGCTCTAGACCTTGATCCAATTCAGTTGAATCGGATCAAGGTCTAACATTTTGTTTGAGCATGATCTTTTCCGAAAACCGGTTTCCACTTTTCGGGATCATGCTCTAAGATCTATCAGGCTTCTCGCCGGCCGCGATTTCTCGCGTGCCAAGCGCGTTCGCAAGCCGGGTTTTCGCAGACCCAGGCCGCAGCGCCTTCGGCTGATCCGGATGCGGCGCCCAGCCCGACAGCCAGACGATTTCGAAGGTCGCGCGCAGGCGCCCATCACCATCGGCAAAGCGCTCCGCATAGATTTCCGCCATGCGCAACAGCGTCGCGCGGCGCAGCGGCGTGCGGCGGCGCGCCACAAGCGCATTGCTCGCGCCCATGCGGCGGAGATCGTGCATCAAATTGAAGGCGGTCGCGTATCTGACCGTGACTCGATCGACGTCCGTCACCGGCAGCCTAAATCCGGCGCGCTGCAGCAGCGCACCAAGCTCGCGCAAATCGGCGAAGGGGGCGACACGCGGCGAAGCGCCGTCCTCGATTTCGCTCTCGGCCGCAGCGAATGATTGCCGGAGCTCGGTCAGCGTCTCGCCGCCGAGCAAGGCTGCGAGAAACAAGCCGTCAGGCTTCAGCGCGCGGCGAATTTGCACCAGCACACCCGGCAGATCGTTGACGAATTGCAGCGCCAGACCCGACACGATCAGATCGAGCGATGCATCACGAAACGGCAGCGCCTCCTCGTCGGCGACAACGACTTTTTGCTTTGCGTCGGCGACGGTGCTGGATTCGATAATCGTGCCGATGGAACCAAGGCGCGACAGGGCGATGCGCACGGCGTCAGTCGGCGTGCCGAGATCCGCCGCAAGATCGAAGTGGCGCATCACGGCTGCGAGGCGGTCGGCGAAATCCTCAGCGACGCGATCGAGCAAGAACGTCACGGGACCTAATGCCGCCGCACGGCGCTGTCGAGCGCGGAGCAGCGCGCGATCAAAAATCTCAGGGCTTGTGGCGAGCGATCCGTCCATCATGATCGTCTTAACTCGCTCTTACCCGGCGATGACATTTTCGCCGCATGACGATAGCTTATCCCCATGCTGCCATCTTTGAGCACGGCCGTTCGGAGCCCGATCAAACACGCCGCCGGCGCGGTGCGCGCCGTGTTGCAAACGGCGCTCGATATCGCTCTGCCGCAACTCTGCCCGGCCTGCCGCGACACCGTCGAGGGGCGCGGCCTGTGCGCATCGTGCTGGTCGAAATTATCTTTCATCACCCGGCCCTATTGCGAGCGGCTCGGCATTCCATTCGTGTATGACCCGGGCCCGGGCATCCTGTCCATGGAGGCCATCGCCGACCCACCGTCCTACAACCGCGCTCGCGCCGCTGTCCGTTTCGACGAGATTTCCCGAACGCTGGTTCATGCGCTCAAATATGGCGACCGGCTCGACTTGGCGCCCATGATGGGACGCTGGGTCACCTACGCGGGGCGCGAGCTTCTGACCGAGGCGGACGCGCTCGTACCGGTGCCGCTGCACTGGCGGCGGCTATGGGCGCGGCGCTTCAACCAGTCGGCCATGCTGGCCGCGACAATTTCGGCCGAAACTGGCGTCCCCATAGCCGCGGGCGCGCTCAAACGGGTCAAAGCAACCGTCCAGCAGGTCGGCCTGTCCCGGGCCGAGCGCGGCGACAATATCCAGGGCGCCTTCAAGGTGCCAGATACCGGCAAGGCCGCAGTCGCCGGCCGCCGCCTTGTTCTGGTCGATGATGTGCTCACGTCGGGCGCCACCGTCGAGGGTTGCGCGAAGGCGCTCCTTCGGGCCGGCGCCGCCAATGTCGACGTATTGGTCTTTGCGAGGGTTGCCGACCCGGCACGAACGTCCATATAAATGAAGGAAATTTGACGGAAATTGCCGCCCATCATGGCCAAAATCGACATCTATACCATCCCCTACTGTCCATATTGCGCCGACGCCAAGGACCTGCTCACCCGCAAAGGTGCCAGCTTTCATGAGATCGACGGACGCGCAAACCGGGAGGCACGCAAGGAGATGATTGCCCGAGCCAACGGCCGGTCCACCTTCCCGCAGATCTTTATCGGCTCGACCCATATCGGCGGCTGCGACGATCTCTATGCGCTTGATGAGGCCGGCAAGCTCGATCCGCTGCTTGCCGAGAGCAAAGACTCATGAGTGGCCCCGGCAACTCGACTTTCAAGGTCGGCCTGGTCCAGATGCGGTCGGGCCTCGATCCGCGGGCTAATCTTGCCGCGGTGCTGGCCTTGATCGACCAGGCCAAGAGCGCCGGCGCCGACTATGTATTGACGCCGGAAATGACCAATATTCTGGCGCTCAAGCGCGAGCATTTGTTCTCTACGATCGTCACCGAAGAGCAAGACCCGACGCTTGCCACATTGCGCGAGGTCGCGCGCAAATCTTCGACCTTCATTCATATCGGCTCACTGGCGATCAAGGCCACGCCGGACAAGGCCGTCAATCGCTCGTTCCTGATTGACCGCAGGGGCGAAATCGCCGCGTGCTATGACAAGATCCATATGTTCGACGTCGATCTCGCCGGCGGCGAAAGCTATCGCGAATCCAACAATTACCGCGCCGGTGATCTGGCTGTGATCGGCGATCTGCCGTGGGGAGGGCTCGGCTTGACGGTGTGTTACGACCTGCGTTTCCCCGCGCTCTATCGCGCGCTGGCGGAAGCCGGTGCATCGTTCCTCGCCATTCCGTCAGCCTTCACCAAACAGACCGGCGAAGCACATTGGCATGTGTTGCAGCGGGCGCGCGCGATCGAGAATGGCTGTTTCGTCTTCGCGGCTGCCCAGGGTGGGCGGCATGAGAATGGGCGCGACACGTTCGGCCATTCGCTCGTCGTCGATCCGTGGGGGCGTATTCTGGCCGAAGGCGGCATCGAGCCCGGCGTCATCATGGCCGAGATCGATCCCGCGGAAGTCGCCGCCGCGCGCTCCAAGGTGCCGTCGCTCCGTCATGGCCGGCGCTTCGAGCTGGTCGAGCCGATGGCCGAACCGACCTACCTGCACGCCGTGCGGGAGCCGACATGATCCGTTACACACTCAATTGCGAGCGGGCCCACGCTTTCGAGAGCTGGTTCCAGAGTTCGGCTGCTTACGACAAGCAGGCGAAGCGTTCGCTCGTCACCTGCCCGGTTTGCGGCTCGGCCAAGGTCGAGAAAGCGATTATGGCGCCGCGGGTGTCGGCGAATTCTGCGGACAATGAAATTGTCGCCCCGCCACCGCCGGCACCTGCCGCTACGGAGCAGCCAGCTTTACCGCAGCAAGCTGCCAAATCTTCTTCCGACAAGTCTCCGTCCGACAAGTCACCGGTTGCGATGGTGTCGCCGGTGGAACGCGAGCTACGGCAAAAGCTCAAGGAAATCCGCGATCACATCGTCAAGAATGCGAACTATGTCGGATCGCGCTTTCCTGAAGAGGCGCGCAAGATCCACTACGGCGAGACCGAGCACCGTTCGATCTATGGCGAAGCCTCTCCGGACGAGGCCAAGGCACTGCACGAAGAAGGCATCGAATTTCATCCGCTGCCCGTGCTGCCGGACGATCAGAATTGATCGTCGGCGACTCTGTTTAGAGCCGGATGAATTGGGCGCTCGACTCAACAGTTCGTCATGGCCGGACTTGTTCCGGCCATCCACGTCTTTTCCGGTGTGACTTTTAAGACGTGGATGCCCGCGACAAGCACGGGCATGACGGCGCGACTGGCGCCTAATCCGCTAGCGCGACGCCTTTTCCGCAACAAGCATGTAGTTCACGTCGAGATCGGTCGAAAGCTGCCAGCGGTCGGCGAGCAGATTGTAGATCACGCCGGCCTGATCGGTGACGTGAAGCCCGCTATGTGCGATGGCGATTTCGAGCTCATTGGGCGTGACGAACTTGTCCCACTGATGCGTGCCGCGCGGCAGCCAGCGCAGAATGTATTCGGCGCCGACGATCGCGAGCGCAAAGCTCTTGACCGTGCGATTGAGCGTAGCAACAAACATCAGGCCGCCGGGCTTCACCATCTCGGCGGCAATGTCGATAAACAGGCCGACATCGGCAACGTGCTCGATGACTTCCATCGCGAGCACCACGTCGAAGCTTTCGCCGGACGCCTCCAGCGCCTCCGCCGTGGTGGCGCGATAATCGATCGCCAGGCCCGATTGCGCCGCATGGTGCTTGGCGGCCGCGATATTGCTCTCCGATGGGTCGGCGCCGACCACGGACGCACCAAGCCGCGCCAACGGCTCGGACAGGACACCGGCGCCGCAACCGATATCGAGCATGCGCAGGCCTGCGAGACTGTCGAGCCGGTTCGGGTCGCGCCCGAAATGCGCCGCCGCGCGGTCGCGGACATAGGCGAGACGAACCGGATTGAATTTGTGCAACGGCGCCATCGGGCCGTTGGGATCCCACCATTGGCTCGACAGCCGCGAAAACCGCGCCACTTCGCTCTCGTCGACCGTAGCTGCGGATGTCTGCTGGGGGTCCAACTGTGGATCCATGTCAAAGCCTGTGGTCACGGACACTTCGTACCATTTCTGTCCCGCCTTGCGAAAGCGGACCGCGCCTGGCGGTTAACGCGGCGGCAGTCCGAGACGCTCCGGCATCCGGATCGATTGCGGCTTGGCGATGGCCTCGAGTTCGTCCCACAGCTTGGCTGGGAGCGGGATGCCCGATTTGCGCCGCGTCGCCTCGGTGCGGCTCGAGCGTTCGCCAGGCAGCAAAATCTCGTCGAACCCCTCCTGCCGCGGCAGTGCTTTGATCAAGGCGGCGAGCATATCGGCGTCACTCACGAACTCGCCGAACGGCCGGAATGCGGCAACATCGATGGCGATGACGGCCAAGTTCGATGTATGCCGGCGTCGCCGTTCCGGACCGAGCACGCGCGTCTGGATCGGCGCCGCGCCCAGGACGCTTGCCAGCATCTCAAACATGAAGCTCAGGCCCGAGCCCTTCGGGCCACCGAGCGGCAAAAGAATTTCCGCGGTGCGCGGATCAGTCGTCGCCTCGCCCGCGGCGTTGAGCACCGTGCCTTCTGGGAGCGGTTCGCCGCTAACGCGTGCCTGCAAAATCTTGCCGTTCGAAATCGTGCTGGTGGCCATATCGAGCACGATCGGACCGTTGCCCGAGGGCGCCGCGATCGCGATAGGGCTGGTGCCGAGGCTGGCGACGCGCGCACCGTGATAGGCCATCAAGGTCTGGCCCGCGCCGATGACGATCGCGGCGCAATCGCGCTCGGCGATCCATTGCGCATAGCGGCCGATGGCGCCGGTATGGGTGGTCTCGCGGACGAGGCCGTAGCAGACGCCGGCCCGTTTTGCCCGTTCCACCGCAAGCGCCGAAGCCTGCATAGCCGCGACCGGGCCGAAGCCGTGATGACCTTCGATCATGAACATCGCGGCGCGATCGACGATGAGTTGCGGCTGCGCCTTCACATCGATTTCGCCGCTGTCGATATATTTCAGATAACGCGGCAGCCGCGATATGCCGTGGCCGTCGACGCCGCGCAGATTGGCCCAGATCAGGCCGTCGGCAACATTGTCGGCGTCGGCGTCACTCGCTCCGGCAATAATCAATACGTCGTGGATGAAGCGCTTCAGCTCTTCATAGCCGACAACAATCTTTTCACGGCTCATGCTTTGGCAGCGCTCGCACTTTGATGTGCCATGATGTCTTCGGAACGCCGGCTTTCGCGTTTCCGGCTCATGGCGTCTTCACCGGGAAATACGTGTCGAGCCAATTGCGCATCAGGTTCCATACGCGCGTCGAGTTCTCGGCAAACAGAAAGTGATCGAGACCCGCGAACAGATGCAGCTCGGCCGGCTGGCCGGCGCGCTTGAACATTTCGATCGATTGCTCGGTCGGCGTCACCGAGTCCTTGGCCGAATGGATGAGCAGGAGCGGCCGCGGCGCGATGTCGCCGACCACCTCCTCGGCGCGGAAATCGAACATGCTCTGCGCCGTCTCGGCGGGAAACTCTTCCACCGAATTGGGCGCCAGCATGCCGACATTCTGCTTTGCGAGATTTTCCTTCACGTGGTTCGGGATCGGCACGATGTCGTAGCGCGGCACCATCAGGGATTTTCCGGTGCGCTCGCGATAGGCGCGTCCGTCCTCGAGCATTTTGGTGAATTTCGCCCAAGCTTCCGGCGTCGGATGCTGACCGCGGAATTTGCGCTCGCCATGGCCCCAGCCGCCATTGGAAATGACCGCGGCAATCCGCGGGTTGGTGCCTCCCGCATAGACCGCGACCGCGCCGCCGAAGCTCGAGCCGATGACGCCGATGCGGTCGGGATCGACCGACGGGTGCTGCGCGAGGAAAGCAAGCGCATTGCCGAGATCTTCGACCTGTTCGAGACAGATGACGCGGCCGAATTCACCTTCGCTCTTGCCGCAACCGCGCATGTCGAAGCGCATCGTGACGTAGCCGAATTCGCTCAAGATGCGCGTCGGCTGCAGCACATTGTTGCCTTCGCTGTTCGAGCCGAAGCCGTGCAGCACGATAAAGGCCGGGCGCCGCTCCTTAGGCGCCAAAGTTTCGGGGACGCCGATAGCGCCATGCAGGCGCAAGCCCGCGGATTGAAAGCTGACAATTTCTTCTTTCATGAAAAGCCTGAGATGAATTGATGCGGGAAGCGCGACTAATCCCGGTTCCAGCAGAACCCGGCCAGGAAACCAGCAACTAGCCTAGGTCAACTCCCCTAGGCAAGATAGTCGTAGACGACCTTGCCCAGAGGCAATGTCAGATCCGCGATGATATGGGTACCGGACACGACTTCCAGGACCGGCAGTTCGGCAAGGGGCGCCAGCGCGTGCGAGGCCAGGCTCAGTGCTGCCGGCCCGGTCCAGGCGCCCTTAAGATCGACATCGGTCAGTTCATATTCGACCAGTTCGCAGATCCGCGGCGTGCCGTCGACATGCGGTACGATCTTGAGCAGGAAATTCGGCGCCAACAGCGATGCCTTGATGGCGTCGTGGTCGGCCACTTTGTGCTTGTAGCCCATGGTGCCGGTGGCGATGCGGACCGAGCCGTAATCCAGCGTGCCAATAAGCGTATCGATCTGCGGCTTCAGGGTGGGTTTGGCAAGCTTCTTGGGAAAGCCCCACAATTCACGGCCGCCGGCAATCGGCGGATGGTCGTCGAGGAACATGCAGTGCGAATAGCCGCCCTTGCGGCCCTTGAACGTGACCGGAATGACCTGCCCGCTTTCAGTGTAATCGCCGAAGCCGGTTGAATCCGGCATGCGGATGAATTCGAACTTGACCAGCGGCTCGTCAATCTGGAGCGGCTCCGGCACCAGTTCCCGCAATTTCTGCGGATCGGTACGATAGGTGACGATGAGGTATTCGCGATTGACGAAACGATAGGGCCCGATCGGAAAGGCCGGGCTGGTCAACGGCATCGCGAAGGCCCGCTTACGTACTTCGCTCTCCTTCATGGCGAATTCCTCTTATGCGTTATGGCAATGGATCACGATACGCCAATGTTCTGACAATTCAGCGTCGTCACTTCCGTTCGCCCAAGTCGAACGTCCGCACGCCCTCGAGCCGATCCGGCAGTTCGAGCACTTGCGGATTGGCAAGCGACTGCCGCGCATTGTTGTAGCCGGCCTGCCAATGCTCCTCCATGGTACGCCGGGAAAATTCGAAATCCTTGGCGATGCCTTCATAGGGCCTGGCGCGATAGATCAGATGCACGATGTTGCAGACCTTATCGTCGGAGGCTTGGAGCAGCAGCTTGGCATCCTCGCTCCCTCGCAACTCTTCAGGTATTTGCCGGAGCAGGTTTGCGAGAGCGATCCGCAGCTTCTGCACATATCTGTAGCGTTCGGTGGCGGCGCGATTGCGGCTGGAATAAATGATCTCCTTGTGCCGTACCTCTACCTCGATCATGTCCTTCGGCAACTCGCCGCGGGCGTTCCAAAGATCGACCTGGAAAGCGAGCGTGTCGCGACGCGGCGACGATTCGAGCACCCATTCCAGCGGCGTGTTTGAGATCAAGCCGCCGTCCCAATAATAATCGTCGCCGATTCTGGTCGCTGGAAAGCCCGGCGGCAGCGAGCCTGACGCGGCGATGTGTTCGTAGGCGATCTTGTGTGTCGTTGAATCGAAATAGGTAAAATTGCCGCTGCGCACTTCGACCGCCCCGACGCTAAAGCGCATCTCGCCGGAATTGATGCGATCGAAATCGACCAGCCGCTCGAGCGTCGACCGCAGCGGCGAGTTGTCGTAGTAGCTCGCTTTGTCGGCACTGCCGGGAGGCCAGACCGCCGGCGGCGGCAGCCGCGGCACGAAAAAATTCGGCGCCCCGAAGAGGAGAATATTGAAGGCGCGCGCCTGGTTGATGAACTGATGCTGCGTGTCGCCGTATTCAATGTGGGGGAGATGGGGAATGCCAAGCGGCGAGGCAGAGATCGCGTGCCAAAATTCGCGCAACGCGTCGACGCGGCGTTCCGGCCGATTGCCGGCGATGATCGCCGAGTTGATCGCGCCGATGGAGATCCCGGCGACCCAGTCCGGATGCAGATCGTCCTGAGCCAAGGCCTCATAGACTCCGGCCTGGTAGGCGCCGAGCGCTCCGCCGCCCTGCAACAATAAAGCGATTTGCTCGAACGGCGTGCGTCGTCGCGGCAAGGCTTGCTCCTGGAGGCTTTTGGTGGCCACTTATTGCACTGCACCTAAGCCTACGGCGGTTATGCCTCGCGCGGCAAGGGCATGGTTGCGGCGGCCTTACCGGAGCGTTTATCGGCGCCGTCGTCCCCGACCGGCTCCTGCGCCGGCCATCTTTCATGGGTGAGCGGGACGAGCAATTTGACGCTGAGCCCATTGCTCGAATAGGTGCGGATCACCTCACCATTCAATTGCCGTTGAATGACAAGATCGATCAGCCGCGTGCCGAATCCGCTCTTGCGCGGCCGGCGTGCCGGCGGTCCATTCTTTTCCACCCAATCCATGATCAGCGTCATACCGCGCGCGGTGCGCTCTACCGTCCAATGCAGATCAAGCTGCCCCTTGGACCGCGACAGACTGCCATGCTTGGTCGCATTGGCGGCAAGCTCGTGGAGCGCGGCATTCAGACTGAAGACCGGGTCAGGCTCGAGATCGATGTCTGGACCCTTCAGCGAGGTCCGCTCGAGATAAGGCCCGAGCACGGCATTGAGCAGTTCCGAGAGCGGTATCGATTGCCAGCCGCCTTCGGTGATCAGCCGATGGGCGTTCGCCATAGCCAAGACCCGCGCCTGATACTTGCCGGTGAGGTCGGGAATATTCTTCGACGTCCGCGCCGTCTGCGAAAACAGCGCCAGCAACTGGGAAAACAGATTGCCGCTGCGGTGGCGCATGTCGCGAATCATCAATTCGTGACGCTGTTCGAGCAGGCGGCTCTGAACCGCGCCGGCAAGCAGATTGGCGGCGGCGGCAAGGAAGATCGCATCTTGTGCGGTGAAATGTCGCTTGCGGCTCGCACATACGCCGAGGACGCCGTAAGCGCGCCCATCGCGGCCGGCGATGGTTACATTCATGCCGGAAACACAGTTGTGGTCTTTGAGATAGGATGGCACCACGAACCTTTTCTCGGTGCTGAAATCCTCAACCATCACCGGCCCTGTGGTATCGAGCGTCAGGCGCGCCAGGCTATCGGGCTCCGCGGTGGTCAATACCGTGCCGACAAAATCGCTCTTCCAGCCGAAGCCGGCGCGCAGCAGAAGCTCACGGCCGCCCGGCAGAAGCTCGAGAACCGTGACGAAGTCGACCGAGAGTGTCAGCGCAACGGTTGAGACCGCATCGTTGAGCAGCCGATCGAGATCGGGTTCGGCGAGAGCATGCTCGCCAATCTGCGCCAATGCTTCCTGCTGCTTGGCTCGCGTACGCAGCTCATTCTCGAGACTGACACGGCCGGTAATATCGTAGCAGAGCCCGGAAATACCCTTGGCCTTGCCGCCTTCGGCGATGACCGATCCGGTGGCCTCCAGCCAGCACTCGTCGCGGCCATCGCGCTGCGGCGTCCGGTAGCGCGCTCGGAACGGGGACTGCGCGTGCATGGCTTCCTTGAGCAAGGCTTCCACATTGGCGCGATCCTCGCCGTGAATGCAGTCGAGAAAACCCGCCAGGGTGCCGTTGAAACTCCGCGGCGACAGACCGTGCAGCGATTCCAGATTGATCGACCAAGTCAGCGTGTTGGTTTCCGCGTCCCAAGACCAGACGCCGATATGCGCGGACTCGAGCCCGGCGCGAACAATTGCCGCATTCGGAAAGAACTCTGACGCAGAGTCTTGCGCGAAGTCCCGTGCAGGCTCGCGCGCTGCTCCCCGTACGACACCCGCCGTCAACCCGTTTCGTTCGGGCGTTTTCTTTTCAGGCATAACCATGCCCATACACTTCCACCTTCTGCCTCTGGCGTAAAGGTTGTCATCGCGCACGCAGATGAAAGAGTGTGTAGCTTTATTTGATTATGAGCCGGCGAGACCATTTCGCGACGAAGTCCGGCGGTGGAACTTCCGCCAGTCGCGCTAGTTCAGACCCCTACCAGTTTAGAATCATGCGAAGGCGCGCCGACACGACGCGCCTCCGTGACTTTGGAAAACTACATTTAGCGCACGGCAATAGGCGACGGCCGCAGATCGGTCGGCGGCGCAACGGCGATCTGCGCGCTCATGCGGCTGTCGTGCACGCGCTCGATCGCGACATTGCCGCCATCATCATTCGCCGAAACGCGCTGCACCGAGGCGCGTGGATCATTCGGCAGGACGATAACCTTGGTGCCGATGCTGACGCGCGAATAGAGATCCTGCACTTCGGAGTTCTCCAGCCGGATGCAGCCGGACGAAACGTTCTTGCCGATCGTCGACGGATCGTTGGTGCCATGGATCCGGTACTCGGTATTGCCGAGATACATCGCCCGCGCGCCGAGCGGATTGCCCGGGCCACCGGAGACCCAGCGCGGCAGATAGGGCTGCCGAGCCACCATCTCCTTCGGCGGAATCCAATCCGGCCATTCGGCCTTCCGAGAGATCGTCTGCACGCCCGACCAGGTGAAGCCCTGGCGGCCGACGCCGATGCCGTAGCGCATCGCTTTGCCGCCACCCATGGTCAGGTAGAGGAATTTGTGTGCGGTATCGATAATGATGGTGCCGGCAGGCTCGCTCGTCGGATAGGCGACGATCTGGTGGCGCAATGCCGGCGCCAACTGACCCGACTGGGCTTCGTCACTGGGCGCCGTGCTCTGTGGCGCGTATTGCGGAAAGCCTGGCTGAAAGTTCTGGATAGGCCCGAAGGCGAGCGCCTGCGCGAAGGCTGGAGCGACAGGAGCCGTCAGGATGCCTGCGAACAGAACCACGCTGCAAAGGTGCCGTGAGCGGCGATGCGCTGACATGACTTTACTCCCCGTGCTGAAGAGAATGCCGTTCTCTTTCTCTTCAATTGCCGACAAGACGCTTGGGTTCCATGTCCAAACAAACAACAAACAAATAAAAGTCTACTGAAAGCATTCAGTCGAATTTCATTCGAATTGCGCTGTTCGGCTTAACCCCGGCTTGCTTGCTTGAATGAGACTCGCGCCGGCGGCGAAAGGTTCAACGGGAAAGCGGTCGATTGAAGTGGCGACGCGCCGCGTCCCGCGTCATTCGGCGCGAGACGTGGCGCGATGAAAGGTCAGACCGTGCTACGTCGTGCAGCGGCCGTAAACATTGGCCAGTTGCGGGGCGGTGATCGGCGAGAACGACCGATCACATCCTTCCGGGACACTTTTTGCATTTTCAGAATTGTGCGGACGCTGCGGCTCGCCTTTGGTCAAGGCGGAGTTGGTGTCCGAAGGCAGCGGGAGCCGATCGCTCTTGAATGTGCGATTGACCCAGGTCGACGACGTTTTCGCGACATAGCTCGCGCCAACGCTCGGACCGACGCTCAAGAAAGGAATGAGACCGACGAGGAAGAAGGACAGCGAGAGCAAAGCAGCCGCGCTCGCCAAGCGGACGAAGAAGGCTCTGGCCATCGGACTCCTCCAGCGACACCGCTCGATCGCGCCGTGGATCGGACGGGCACACCAAAAGCCCCCGCATTGACGACCACACCCGAAGGCCAACGTGACCCGCGAGCCGAAGTTCCATCACCCGCACCCATTCACTGAGTCGTGAATGGGCCATTAACGGTTCAAACACACAACCGTGATCCTGAGGATTTTTTGCTAGCGCATCACGTCAGCTTTGTTTGGTGCGCTCCCTGTTGCAGGGCGCATTGTTCGCGCCTGGGTGCGCTGGCCAAACAAGAGGAACAAACATCGCGGTCGGTGTTTGTCATGAAGCGCCGGCCAGTCTTTCCCCCTCCCCCGTGCTTGGCCGGCCGAGTTGGGCGCAGCCGATATGCCGATCGGCTGCGCCTCAACTTTTTGTGCGGTAGCGAACTTGGTTGCGCCGCGGCAAATAGAGCATGCCCTGCAAAAGCAAATGGCCGGGTCAGACCCGGCCATTGCAAGAAGGAAATCTTTCACGTCAGTGCTGCGAGTTGGGTGCGACGACTTGCGTCGCTCCCGAGCCTAGAGCCTAAGCCGTAGCCTGCCGCTCCACCGGCTTGCGTTCGCGCTGACGCGCTTTGCGGCCGAAGAACAGCGCCTGGCTGACGACCGCTGACACGACCGCGACCTGAAACGGTTTGGCGATCAGGAAGGCCGGCTCCGGCCGCTGCCCGGTCAGGAAACGCTCCGGATAGGCGGTGATGAAAATGACCGGCACTTCGAACGAGCCCAACAGCTCGTTGACGGCATCGAGGCCCGAACTGCCGTCGGCGAGCTGAATGTCGGCAAGGATAAGTCCCGGGCGTTTCTTCTTCGCCAGCGTCAAGGCCTCGCTATGAGTGCGGGCGATGCCGATGACGTGGTGGCCGAGGCTTTCGACGAGTGCCTCTATATCCATGGCAATAAAGGTCTCGTCCTCGATAATGAGAACGTCGGTCGCGATTTCGGCGGCGAGCTCCCGGCCGGATTCCTCGACCAGGCCCCGGAGCGTCTGCAGATCGCAATCCAGCACCTCGGCGGCGTCCTCTTCCGAGAACCCTTCAAGGGCGACCAAGAGAAAGGCCTGGCGCGGGCGCGGCGTGATTTGGGTGAGATGCTGCTCGGGCGGCAGCACGACGGTGCCGGCATCCGGCTTGTCGTTGAGCGCCACCGAATTCCAGATCGACGTGAACAGCCGATATAGGCCAACCCGGGAACTCGAGCTCGATTCCAGGAGTTTCGGACTGGCAATCAGCGATTCGACGGTGGCAACAACATAGGCATCGCCGGAAGCCTGGCTGCCGGTCAGGGCGCGGGCATAACGGCGAAGCGACGGCAGGTGCTGTAATACTGCTTGCGAGGTGGACACTACGACCCTCCCCTTCCATATGGCGCTGAGGTTACTCAAAAAAACGCGGTGCCGCAAAATAAGTTCCGAGGCTCATATGGCGAGGAACTTGGGGCCTTCCAGTGCGTTAGCGTTGGATCGGAATGAGTGGGGAAGGCGGGGAGGGCGGAAGAGCATGGGTGAACGGGGTCATATGAAATGAAGCACCGCAACACAAATCTTGAGGCGGTTGAGCCGGTTACAGACAAGCCGGAAAACCGTGACGGCATGACTAGACCCGTCAGATCGGAGGCAAGGCTGGGCCGGGAGGTTCAAGCTCGAATCGGCCAGCAACTGCGCGCGATCTATGATGATGTAGTCAATCAGGGCGTTCCGCCGCACCTCGCCGAACTGGTCCGGCGATTGAGCGAGCAGGATCACGATTGAGGGACGAGCCAGCATGAAACTCGACCCAGCCATTCGCGACCAAGTGCTAGGAACCGTGCCGAGCTTGCGAGCTTTCGCGATCTCGTTGTGCGGCAATGTCGACCGTGCCGACGACTTGGTGCAGGAGACGCTGCTGCGCGCGCTCGCGCATATCGATTCGTTCCAGCCGGGCACCAATATGCCTGCTTGGCTGTTCACCATCCTGCGCAACCTGTTCCGCTCGGAATATCGGAAGCGGCGGCGCGAGGTGGAAGATGCTGAAGGCCGCCATGCCGAGACGCTGAAGTCGCATCCCGAGCAGACCGGACGCGTCGAGCTCGAGGAATTCCGTACGGCTTTGGCTAAGTTGCCCTCGGATCAGCGCGAGGCGCTCATCCTGGTCGGAGCATCGGGCTTCTCGTATGACGATGCGGCTGCGATCTGCGGCTGTGCGGTCGGCACCATCAAGAGCCGTGTCAACCGCGCCCGTACCCGGCTTGCCGATCTGCTAGCGATCGACAGCGTCGACGATTTCGGCCCTGACCGCGCCACCCGCGCTGTATTGGCCGGCGGCGGACGCAGCTAGGGCTTACAGCCCGCGCGCATCTGGATGGTTTCCAACGCGGTGTCCGGTTCTGTCCGGGCATCGCGTTGGCGTGCGTGCGTGCTTGTTCACTTGAACATGTGCGATGGCAGCCAGAGCGCCAGTACCGGAAAGGCAATCAGGATCACGAGCCGGATGATGTCGGTGATGATGAACGGCAAGACGCCGGCAAAGATTGTCGAGAAGCTGACATCCGGAATGACGCTTTTGATCACGAATACGTTCATGCCGACCGGCGGGTGGATGAGCCCGAGTTCCACAGTCATGACAATGATGACGCCGAACCAGATCGGGTCAAAGCCGAGCTGCGTGATCACCGGAAAGATAATCGGGATGGTCAGAATGATCATGGCCAGCGCGTCCATGAGGCAGCCGAGCACGATATACATGACCATGATCAAGGCGAGCACGCCGTAGCGGCCGAGCCCGAGGCCGGTGAGCAATTCCGTCACCTTCTGCGGCGTCTGCGTCACCGTCAGGAAATAGCCGAACAAGAGCGCGCCGATGAGGACGGTGAGCACGGCGGCGGCGGTGCGCACCGCCTGCAACAGCGAACGGCGGATCTCGGGCCGGGTGAGCTTGCCGCGTGCGATGCCGATCAATAGCGCGCCGGAAGCGCCCATGCCGCCCGCTTCTGTCGGCGTGAACAGGCCGCCGTAAAGTCCGCCAATAGCAAAGACGAACAAAAGCAGCGTCGCCCAGATGTCGCGCAGGCCGGTGAGCCGCTCCTTCCAGGAATGGCGCGGCGTGGCCGGCAGGTAATTCGGCCGTAGCTTGCCGATGATCACGACGGTGACCATGTCCATGCTGGCGGCAAGGAGCCCCGGGATGATGCCGGCGATGAACAGCTTGCCGATGTCCTGCTCGGTGATGATGCCGTAGACCGCAAGCACGGTCGAAGGCGGCAGCATGGCGCCGAGCGTACCGCCGGCGG
The DNA here is from genome assembly GCA_036264635.1 of Xanthobacteraceae bacterium. Taxonomy (GTDB): domain Bacteria; phylum Pseudomonadota; class Alphaproteobacteria; order Rhizobiales; family Xanthobacteraceae; genus BOG-931. Next base: position 29,561 of record DATAQN010000123.1, read on the forward strand.
CGATGACGCCGGTGGAGAAGGATTGCGGATAGCTGTAGCGCCGCATTTCCGGGTAGGCGACCGTGGCAAAGGTCGCCGCGGTGGCGACGGAGGATCCGGAAATCGCCGCAAAGCCGGCACAGGCGGCGATAGTGGCGATGCCGAGCCCGCCTTTGAAGTGACCGACAAAAGCGTTGGCGGCACGGAACAGTTCCCGGCTCATGCCGGAATTCGACACGAAGGCGCCCATCAGAAGAAACATCGGGATGACGCCGAACGTGTAATCGGTCACCGTCCGCATTGAGGTGAGCCCGACATTCTTCAGCGCCGGCGTGCCGCCGACCAGATAGGCGAAGCCGGACACCCCGACCAGCCCCATGGCCATGCCGACGGGCACGCGCAACAGCATTAGCCCAAACAGCGCGACAAAGCCGATGACGGCGACCGCGTCGGTGCTCAGATGCAAATGCGCCTCATGTATCGATTCTTGGCTCGACTCTTGGATTGCATCTCATTCCACTGGTTTGATCTGATACTGGCCGCCGAGGAGCTCAGGGTAGAAAATCAGCCGGTAGGTGCGCACGGCGATGAGCAGCACGGCGGAGACGTCGCCAAGCCAGGCAACAAGATAAAACGGCCAGACCGGCAGCCGCAGATCATAGGTCAGCACATGATCGACATAGGTGCCGCGCACTTTGTCGAACAAGGTGTAGGTTTGCACCGTGACGACGAACAACAGGACCAATGTCGCGAACACGTCAATCACGCGCTTCATGCGCTCGCCGACATTGGAATAGAGCAGATCGACCGTGATGTGGTTGCCGCGATAAGACGTCGCGGCGATGCCCCAGAAAATAAGGATGCCCAGCAGCAGCCGGCCGAAATCGTAACTGTCGGGGATCTGTACCGCGAAGAAGTAGCGCAGCAGAACCGAGACGAAGATATCGAGTGCAACAATGCCGACGAAGAACGCGGCAATGAGCTCGATGCCGTCGATGAAACGATCCATCAGGCTGCGCTTGCCGAAGCTGCGCGGCCCTGACAGAAGGGACTTTACCCTCTCGGAATCCGGTTCTGTGCTTGGCTCGGCCATGTCACGCGTTTCGAGAGTGCCGTGAAGAT
>DATAQN010000028.1:0-1882 GCA_036264635.1 Xanthobacteraceae bacterium
TATGAGCCTGCCGCCGGAAAAGCTCGACTGGCGCATCGAACCCGCCAAGCTCGCCGGCTTGCGCATCGGCCTCCTGCTCGAAGCCGGCTGCGGCTATCCCACATCCGCGCCGACGCGCGCGGCGCTCGAAGGCGCGGCGCACGACCTTGCGACCGCCGGCGCTGTGGTCGAGCCGCTCGCACCGTTCCTGACCCAGGACGTGCTCGACGGAGTCGACCGCTTCTGGCGCATGCGCGCGCTTGCAGATTTTCGGGCAACGCCGCCGGAGCGGCGGCAGAAGATTCTTCCGTTCATCCGCGCCTGGGGCGAATCGGCCGCCGGTTTCAGCGGTGAAACGGTGTTCCATGGCCTCAGCCAGATGCTGGTCATGCGCAAGGCAGCCGTGGCGGCAACGCAGCCCTATGACTTTGTGATTGCGCCGACCGCGCCGATCACCGCCTTCGCGGCGGAGCTCGCGTCGCCGAGCGACGATCCGCTCGATCCCTTTCCCCATATCAGCTTCACGGTCGCCTTCAACATGTCGGAGCAGCCTGCTGTTTCGATCAATTGCGGTTATAGCGACGAGGGTTTGCCGATCGGCATGCAGGTCATCGGTCGCCGCTTCGACGATCTCGGCGTGCTCGCCGTCGCCTCGGCGTTCGAGGCAATGCGCGCTTGCGCGGCGCGGCCGTGGCCGGAGCCGCCGGCGCGCTCAGAGGGGGTTTGCTCGCAGTCCGGTGTTGTGAATCGTGGTGAGGCCTAAAGGAGTCTCTGCGGAGAGGAATGGGAGAGCGCCCGCTCGGCCATGCCCGTCACCTGATATCCATTTGGCTGACGACGAGCCTATCAGTTCGTGCGGTAGGGCGATGCGTCTCGCGGGGCGCGCGCCGACGTCACGACGTTGTCGTGTTCGTGAGCCGAAACTGCGAATGAATTCTTTAGCTTAGAGATGCGTCACGCGTCACGAGGAAGGCTCAAGGACGCCGCCGCACTGCGGAAAAAGTTGCAAGTTCGCACGAGGCGAAACATGAAAGCTGTTGACGCCATCTTCGTTCGGTATTCCAAAAATGTATTCTGGAATTCGAAATCGCCATAGTGCGTTTGAGTAATCAAGGCAGGCCATCGCCCATCATGACGGCATCTGCATTGCAGACCCGCCGAAGTTGAAGATAATTGGCACTTGACCTCGCTTCGGCATACCGCATACTTTTTCGAAATGTTGAAAGTTGCCGCACGCACACTGGACCTCTATGAGGCCTTTGCCCGCGCACGCTCTCCCCTTACGCTGTCGGAGCTGGCGCGCGAAATCGATGTTGCGCCGTCGAGCTGCTTCGAGCTGGTCGGGACCCTGCGTGACAGGGGCTACCTGTACGGATTGGGGGAGCGGCGCGCGTTCTATCCGACGCGGCGGATGATGGACAACGTGATCGCCATCGCTGAGCATGAGCCGCACGTCAGCCACATCGCCCCGCGGCTGGAGCGGCTGCGCAACGAGACGCAGGAAACCGTCATTCTTGGCCGTCAGCACGGCGACGGCGTTGTCTACCTGACCATCGCAGAGGGCCCCCAGACGGTGCGCTACACGGCCCGCGTCGGCGAATTCAAGCCTCTGCACTCCAGCGCTATCGGCAAGGTGATCCTGTCGGCAGCGAACGGCGACGAACGTCGTGCCTGGATCGAACGGTTGCCGAGAAAGAAGATGACGGATGCCACCCTTTGCCATGCGGCAGCGCTGATGGCCGACATCGAGGCGGGTGTGCAACGCGGTTACCAGATGACACGCGGCGAGAACGTCGCCGACGTCATGGCGCTGGCGATGCCGCTGCGCGTTGGCGGCGACCTGTTCGGCGTTTGTGTGGCCGGCCCGATGCACCGCATGAGCGTCGATCAGGCGGGCCACGTG
>DATAQN010000145.1:0-1636 GCA_036264635.1 Xanthobacteraceae bacterium
AACACCGCCGCGACGCTTTGGTGCTCGGCGATGGTCGGAACCTTCGCCGGCGCCGGACAGCTCGCCGCCAGTGGGATTGCCGCCGGGTTCGTCGTCCTGACCAACCTGTTCCTGCGCCCGGTGGTGCGGCTCATCAACCGGCAGCCGCGCGGCGCCGCTGAGGTCGAGACTCATTACTCCGTCGAGGTCCGTTGTCAGGGCGACCAGGAGGCGCACATCCGCGCGCTGCTTCTGCAGGCCGCCTCGGCCGCCGGTCTCGGCCTGCGCCGGCTGACCAGCGAAAATCTCGAAGACTCCCCGCAAGTCACGGTCAGCGCCCTCCTCGTCTCGGCCGACCGTAACGACAGCGCCCTCGAACAGATCATCGGCCGCATCAGCCTCGAACCGTTTGTCACCGCCGTTCACTGGCAGGCCGCGCGCGCGGCGGCCGAGAGCTGAACCGGGCCACGGCCCAGAATTCACCAGGCCCCCGCCGGAAGGCATAAACAGGAGAAAGTCAAAAGCGCCGCTTGCGAGCCACCAGATCGCCTTCGAACCGGCCCTGGACCTCGGCTTCCTACAACCATAAATTGTATCTCCGATCGCCGCTGGCTGTATCTGCAGCGGATCAACAGCGAGCTTTCGTCTTTAGATTGAATATCCGCCCAGCCCGAAGCCGTTGGCCAAAGGATGCGTTCGAGACAGTGGCGCGGAACGCACGCTGACGATCAGTCTTTCGGCCAGCATCTCGCCTTCGCGCCAGCAGTTTTGGGAAAGCCCCATTCGCCATTGACAGCCCTTCGTCCGACTGGCGGTCCGTTCCCGGACCCAGATGCGAGTATGCGATATGAAGGAGGCAAATTTAGGACGAGATATGACCAACCCGGCCCATTGGCGCGACCAGACGCGAGCGATTTTCTATCGTTTGCCCTAATTTTTTGGGTATGGCCTCAGGCTACATTTATGCGGCATCGATTGAGGAATCGACAGTAAAGCCGGCCCCAGACCGCAGCTGACAACACCTAGGGCTCGCGGTGTTGCGAAAGTCAAGAATTTCGCACCAAAACTAGGCCGTTGACGAAATTGCCCTTTTTTGGTTCAGAAATCCGGTGCAGAATAAACCCATGATTTACGGCTATGCGCGGGTATCGACGGACGGGCAAAGCGAGGCGGCACAGGTGCGCCAGCTTCGCGCCGCCGGGGCGGATAAAGTGTTCCGCGAAGTGGCGAGCGGAGCCAAGACTGATCGGGCGCAGCTTCGCCGCGTGCTCGGCCAGCTCGTCGCCGGCGACGTGCTGATGGTAACGCGGCTCGACCGCCTGGCGCGATCGACACGCGACCTCTTGAACACGCTCGCGACGATCGCCGATCGGAAAGCCGGTTTCCGATCGCTCGGCGACACATGGGCCGATACCACCACGCCGCACGGTCGCTTGATGCTGACCGTTCTCGGCGGCCTTGCCGAGTTTGAACGCGAGCTTATCCGCGCTCGCACCGGGGAAGGACGCGAGAGGGCCAAGGCGCGTGGCGTCAAGATGGGCCGCAGGCCGAAGCTAACCGAGCATCAGAAGCGAGAGGCGATTCGCCGCCGTGACCGCGACGGCGAGTCAGTGCGCGAGATTGCCCGCAGCTACAACGTCTCGCACAGCACGATTTC
>DATAQN010000033.1:0-1753 GCA_036264635.1 Xanthobacteraceae bacterium
CAAACCCTGTGGACGCGGCATTGCATCCAGCAAACCGAAAGCGCGTTGTTCGTCGATTCTATCAATGGCGGAATTGCCGGCAAGCCTGATCGGCCAATTGGAAGCACCAGATGTGAGGCCGGTCTTGAATGGCAGCGATTCGCGCGGCAACAGTTTCTATGTCGTGCGCAAGGGGGTGCAGCGGGACCTCGACAGTTACGGCATCGCTATTGAAAATGACGGCGTATCGAAAACCGAGGCGCCAAATGTGTTCCGTTCCATTGCTTTGCGGCTCAAGACTGACGGCATCAACCGGGCAGTCATTCACATCGGCGGTTTGGCCACCAACTTCTGTGTCGAGTTCTCGCACGCCGATTTATGCCGAGAGTTTGTGCCCGCCTTGCACGCGAATGGGATTGAATCTCGAATTCATCTTTTGACGGACGTCAGCTACGGCATTCCAATTGCAAAGCCGGATAGGAGCTGGCCTGATCTTGGTACAGCGCCGAGCCGCATGGCTTCGATGGGCACGAAAGCCTGCACAACGGAAGACGTTGCCCGTGATGGATTAGATTAAGACGTGGCCCGGACTCCGTTGCCCAGGCGCCAGCCGTTGGATGAAAAGCTACGGCCGGTCACCACAGGCGATCGCCGCGGCTCGCCAATGTGACACGCACGCACGCGGCATTCAAATTCGTGAAGTTCAGCAGCTTTGTAGACTGTCAGCTTGACCCGACCGCGCAAATCAGTGCACTAGGGAAATTGAAACTGGCGAATTGCGCATTGATCGCGGGCAGGCCCGGGATCGCGCTAATGGATTTGCCGAGGCCGTCAGCCTTGCTGATAGTGCATGGCTCCGGCGCCCTCCTGGCGGCAGTCCGCCTGTTTCGCGCCTGTATTAGCAGGGCGAGCAGGACGCTGCAGCCATGCATTTTTGCTTGGTCTTGCGCGGCGATCAAACGCCGACCGGACCGACTCGCTGGCTCACTTCACCAGCTTCACCCCGGTGATCCGTTCGAGGTTCTTGTAGTCCATCGCCTCGCGCTGCGCCTTCGGCAGGTTGAGCGAGTCGAGGATCCCCAGGGTCAGCCGTGGATACATGCTGCCGCCTTCCGGATCGAACGGGCAGTCCGATGCGAAGATCACCTTATCCTGCGGGAAGAACTCGAGCCCGCATTTGGTCGCCGGCACGCCGCCGAAGACCGCGGTGTCGGCGTAGAAGTCCTCTTTGAAATAATCCAGCGGACGCTTCTTCAGGCTCTTGCGCAGCGCCACGTAATCCTCGTCCGAGGTGCGCGAGCCGAGCACGTCCCAGCCCGGTCCCAGCCGGCCCTCCAGCATCGGGACGATGCCGCCGAAATGGTGCACGATGAGCTTCAGGTTCGGATGATTGTCGATGATCTTCGACATCACCAGGCGCGCCATGGCGCAGCCGGTCTCGTAGGACCAGCCCAGGGCCCACCAGATCTCGTAAAGCGATTTCTTCTCGGCCAGCGGATAGTCGGGCGTCTCGGCGCCGCGCGCCGGGTGAATCCAGACCGGCTTGCCGAGCTCGTTCATCTTGGCCCAGAACGGCGCGTATTCGGGCCCGTCGATCGGCTTGCCGCCCACGTTGGTATAGATCTGCACCCCGAGCGCGCCGAGCTCCTTGATGGCGCGCTCGGCCTCGCGCGCGCCCGCATCGGGCGCCGCCAGCGAGACCTGCGCCACGAACGCCGGAAAGTGATCACGGTTGGCGGCACACAGCTCGGCGAAGCCGTCATTGATGATGCGC
>DATAQN010000218.1:0-17756 GCA_036264635.1 Xanthobacteraceae bacterium
ATCATGCGCAGCGTCGTGGTCTTGCCGGCGCCGTTCGGCCCGAGCAGCGCATAGAACTCACCAGCACGCACGGTGAGATCGAGATGGTCGACCGCGGGCCGGTCGAAGCTTTTCACAAGCCCGCGAATCTCAAGAGCGAACAAATCCGGAGCGAGAGGCGCAAAATGCTGCATGAACTTCACACGTTCCTGCGCCCCCGATCGGGCGCGGGGACCTGCTCTAACGGACACAGGTTTCGGCATGGTGAATCAATTGCCGCGACATGTATGGCCGCGGCAACACGGTTAACGCCGGAAGACAGAAGCGGGCTTAGATTTTGCGCATGTCCTCGTCGGAAAACCGGCCCCCGCCCTCGGATCAAGTCCTAGACCGTGATCCGATCAAGTTGAATCGGATCACGGTCTAGTTTCTTCGTCGGAGCGTGATCTTTTCGGAAAACCGGTTTCCACTTTTCCGGATCATGCTCTGAGCATGCTTTTCCGGGACATGCGCTAGCCGCCGACATTGAAGGCCGCGATGGCCGCCATGTTGACGAGTTGAGCGTCGTTGGCCGACAGCGGCACGATCTGCACCGAGCGGTCGAGACCAACCAGCATCGGGCCGATCACATTCGCCCCGCCCAATTCCATCAGCAGCTTGGTGGAGATGGAGGCCGAATGGATCGCCGGCATGATCAGCACATTGGCCGGACCCGACAGGCGACAGAACGGATAAGATTCGCGCAGTTCCATATCCAAGGCGACATCGGCGCCGATGTCGCCGTCGTATTCGAAATCAACGCGCTGGCTATCCAGAATCCGAACCGCCTCCTGCACGCGCGTCGTGCGCTCGCTGACCGGATAGCCGAAATTTGACGAGGCAAGCAGTGCGACCCGCGGATCGTAGCCCAGATTGCGCGCAACCCGCGCCGCTTCGATCGTGATCTCGGCAATGTCCTTCGCGGTGGGAAGCTCGGTGACCGCCGTATCGGCGACCAGCACGGTGCGCCCACGCGCCAGCACCAGCGAGACACCCATGACCCGATGGCCGGGCTTGTCGTCGATGCAGCGCCGCACGTCTTCCAGCGCCACCGAGAAATTGCGGGTAACGCCGGTCACCATCGCGTCGGCGTCGCCGAGCGCCACCATGCAGGCGGCGAAGTGGTTGCGGTCCTGGTTGACCAGGCGCTGGCAGTCGCGCTGGAGAAAACCGCGGCGTTGCAATCGCTCATAGAGATAGGCCGCATAGGCGGCATTGCGCGACGACATCGCGGCATTGATGATCTCGATGCCGCCGCCGAGCTCGACGCCGAGCGCCTGCGCCGTCTCGCGCACCCGCCGCTCGCGGCCGCAGAGCAGCGCCGAGCCGAGCCCCTGATGCACGAAGGCCGCCGCGGCGCGGATCACCTGTTCTTCCTCACCTTCGGCGAAGACGACACGGCGCGGCCGGCGCCGCAGCCGCTCATAGACGTTGGTCAATACGCCGGCGATCGGATCGAGCCTGCTGCGCAATTGCTGGCGATAGGCCTCCATATCGGTGATCGGCCGCCGCGCCACGTTGGAGTCCATCGCGGCTTTCGCCACCGCCGAAGGAATGTCGGAAATGAGCCGCGGATCGAACGGCACCGGAATGATGTAGTCCGGCCCATATTTCGGCCGCGCGCCGTAGGCCGCGGCGACTTCGTCGGGCACATCTTCGCGCGCGAGCTTGGCGAGTGCGTAAGCAGCCGCGATCTTCATCTCCATATTGATGGCACGTGCACGCACGTCGAGCGCGCCGCGGAAAATATAGGGAAAGCCGAGCACATTGTTGACTTGGTTCGGATAGTCGGAGCGGCCGGTCGCCATGATGGCGTCGTCACGCACTTCGGCGACCTCTTCCGCGGTGATTTCCGGATCTGGATTGGCCATAGCGAAAATGATCGGCTTTTCCGCCATGGACTTCACCATGTCCTTGGTCACTGCGCCCTTCACCGACAGGCCGAAGAACACGTCGGCGCCGGCCAAAGCCTCGGCCAGCGTGCGCGCCTTGGTTTTGACCGCGAAGCCCGACTTCCACTGATTCATGCCCTCGGTCCGGCCCTCGTAGATCACGCCCTTGGTGTCACAGAGGATGAGGTTTTCCGGCCGGAAACCGATGGCGCGGAGCAGCTCGAGGCAGGCGATGCCGGCGGCCCCGGCGCCATTGCAGACGATCCTGGTGTCCTTGATCTCGCGGCCGGTGAGCTCGAGCGCATTGATCAGGCCGGCGGCAGCGATGATGGCGGTGCCATGCTGATCGTCATGAAAGACCGGAATATCCAGCAGCTCACGCAGCTTCTGCTCGATGATGAAGCATTCCGGCGCCTTGATGTCTTCGAGATTGATGCCGCCCCAGCCTTTGCCGAGCAGCTTGACGCAGTTGATGAATTCGTCCGGGTCCTCGGTCGAGACTTCGATGTCGATGGAGTCGATATCGGCGAAGCGTTTGAAGAGAACCGATTTGCCTTCCATCACCGGTTTGGCGGCAAGCGCTCCGCGATTGCCGAGCCCGAGAATGGCGGTGCCGTTGGTGATGACGGCGACGAAATTACCTTTGGTGGTGTAGTCGAAGGCTTTGGATTCGTCCTCGGCTATGGCTAGAACCGGAACGGCGACGCCCGGTGAATAAGCGAGCGACAGATCTCGTTGGGTCGCCATCGGCTTGGTGGCGACAACTTCGAGCTTTCCGGGACGGCCCTCGCTGTGGAACAGCAGGGCTTCTTGGTCGGTGAAAGTGGGGCGGTGCGACGCGCCGCCATTTTTGGAAGCCATTTCAATTTCCTATGGATACGCAACACGCTGCGATATGGCGGGGCGTGGAACTTTAGCGAACCGGGCCGCCTCTACTCAAGAGGCGTGTCGGCAGACCGGATAGGCGACGCCGCGGCGGCAGGATAGTGCCGCGAAAAGCGTCGCATTGAATAAGGGGGCGCGGAAGGGTAATGCGTGTAAAGGTAGAGTTCGACCTCCTTGAGTCATCGTAGTGCCGGTTCGAACGCCCGCATCATTTATCCGCGACCAGATTTCCGATGATCAGATTCCTGCTTCGTTTTCTTGGCCTTTGCCTGTTGGCGACGGCATTCGTGCTTTTCGTTTATGACGGCACCAAATCGATTGCCAATCACGACCTCGTCTACTCCAAGGTCGGTGATATCTGGGCGATCGTCGACCAGAACAGCCTGAGCCTGGTGCAGAACTGGCTGAAGCAGAAATTGGCCTGGGCATGGGATCCTTACGTGCAAAGGAGCTTCGACCTTCCGGCCTGGGCTGTTGTCGGCGTGATTGCAGCAATTCTGATCCTCCTCGGCCGCAAGAAAAAACCGCTGATCGGTTACGCGCGGGATTAGCACGCGATGGGGCGCGCTGCCGCATGGTCCAGCGCGAATTCGCCGTTGCGACGTATCGTTAAGCTTCTCGCGATCGCAGTCGTGGTGCTGGTGTTCCTCCCCTATGCGATCGCGCCGTTTTACCGCTTCATTGATCCGGTCTCGACGCCGATGCTGTGGCGCTGGACGACCGGGGCGCGGGTCGAACGCATCTATCTGCCGCTGAGCCGCATGTCGCCGGCGCTGCCGCTTGCGGTCATCGTCGCCGAGGACGGCACCTTCTGCCACAACCGGGGCATCGACCTGGGCGCCATGCGCGAGGCCTTGCAGCAATCGGGCGACATCGGCGAGTCACGTGGCGCGTCGACCATCACCCAGCAGACCGCCAAGAATCTTTTCCTGTGGCCGGGCCGCAGCTACATCCGCAAAGTGCTCGAAATCCCCCTGGCGCTGTGGCTGAATCTAGTCCTACCCAAGCGGCGAATACTGGAAATCTACCTGAACATCGTCGAATGGGGCCCGAACGGGGAATTTGGCGCCGAAGCTGGGTCCCGCTGGGCTTTCGGCAAGTCGGCACACGACCTTAACGCCTATGAGGCGGCCGAAATGGCCGCCATCCTGCCGAACCCCTACCGGCGCAGCGCCCGCAACCCAAGCGTCCTGGTCCGCCGGCTGGCCGGCCTCTATATGCGCCGTTCTGCGGAGTTTCCCGGGCTTGGCGCCTGCGTCAGAGGATCGTCAGGTTCGTAGCCTTGGCCCTAGCATTACCGGGCCTGTTCTTCTATAAGCCCGCCATCCCGAGCAACACGACCTATCAGGAGAACGACCCCCATGGCCGTGCCGAAACGAAAAACTTCGCCGTCGCGCCGCGGTATGCGCCGGTCGGCCGACGCGCTGAAACCGCCCGCCTATGTCGAAGACAAGGATTCCGGCGAACTGCGCCGCCCGCACCATGTCGACCTGAAAACCGGCATGTATCGCGGCCGGCAGGTGCTGAAGAAGAAGAGCGAAGCCTAAAGCTTCGCTGGTTTCCCGCGGCTGAAACGGGCCGCGGGCAGACACATTGCGCGACAAAGCAGCGTTGTGCGAAAACAGGGCGTGTAGAGCCAAATAACCTTAAGAGCGACGAAAGACGTCCGTCATGTTCGTGCTCGGCTTCCCGCTCCTTCTCATCCCCTTCGCCATCTACAACATGATCGCGTTTCTGACGCCCGGCGTAAGCTGGACCGCGCCGGTGACGACCGTACACATGATGTCCGGTCAGGACTGGGTGCTGACCTGGGAAGACATCCTGATCGCCTTTTCGATCTTTCTGCTCTGGGTGGAAATGATCAAGGCGACCCGCATGGGCATGCGCGGCGTCATGGATCACATCCTGGCGATGGTCCTGTTCATCGTCATGCTGGTGGAATTCCTGCTGGTGCCGCAGGCAGCGACCTCGACATTCTTTCTGCTGATGGCGATCGCGCTGGTCGACGTGCTCGCCGGCTTCATCATTGGCATGCGCGCCTCACGGCGGCAGGTCGAGATAGAGGGTCAAGCCTGAAGCTCGGCGGCGGCACGCCGATCACGCCGCGCTAAGATCTTTCGTTTGAGCATGATCTTTCCCGAAAACCGGTTTCCGCCCTCGGATCAAGTCCAAGGGCGTGCTTTTCGGGATCATGCTCCGGTAGGCCCGAAATAGCTGCACATTTCGCCGGTCGAATCGCGATGAACCGTGACGCGGCTTAGCCCTGCGCAATTCTTGGCGACTTTCAGCCAGATCCAGATCGACAGATTTTCCATCGTCGCCGGGCCGAGATCCGGCACTTCGTTGAGGAAGTGATGATCGAGGCCGGCGCGCGCTTCGTCGATGGCGCGTTCGAGCACGCCGAAATCGATCACCATGCCGGTTTTCGGATCGGCCTCGCCGCGCACCACCACCTCGGCGCGATAGGAATGGCCGTGAATGCGCTTGCTCGCGTCGCGCACCGCTTCGGTGTCGGCGCCGCGATGCAACGTGTGCGCCGATTCAAATCTGAATTGCTTACTGATTTCCAACATCACGGAATTCCAACGAGCTTGTGCATCTGCACGCTCAATCGCCAATTTGGATGCGCCAGGCAATAATCGATAGCAGCGACGGTATTCGCCACACGATCGGGCCCGTCCATCGGCTGCAGCCAGAAATGATCGAACTGTAAGCCAACGAGATCGGCCGGATCGATGCCGGCCTGCGGAAAGACGAGCTTAAGCTCGTCGCCGCTGCACTGCCGCAGCGGCGCGCCGGCCTTCGGGCTGACACAGACCCAGTCGATGCCGTCGAGGGCGTCCTGCGTGCCGTTGGTTTCGACGGCAATTTTGAAGCCGAGGCGATGAACTGCATCGATCAGCGCCGGATCGAGTTGTAGCAAAGGCTCGCCGCCGGTGAAGACGACAAAGCGCTGCGGTGCGTCACTCGCCCAGGCTTGCGCGATGGCGCGCGCGAGGTCGTCGGCGCCGTCAAAGCGGCCGCCGCCCGGACCGTCGGTCCCGACAAAATCGGTGTCGCAAAATTGGCAGACGGCCTCGGCACGATCCAGCTCGCGGCCGGACCAAAGATTGCAGCCCGCGAAACGGCAAAACACCGCAGGCCGGCCGGCCTGGGCGCCCTCGCCCTGCAGGGTCTTGAAGATCTCTTTGACAGTGTAGGCCACGTGCTGCTCCGAGGGACCTCATTTGCGCGCTGAGCCCTCACGGCACAAGAGCCGCGCTGCCCGCGGCGGTGGGGGCAAAAGCACCCGGGCGTGACGCGATAATATTAAAATACAGGAGAAACAGAGACTTATAATGAACGGACGAGAATGCGGCCGGCTGCGCTCGGCCGCTGGCCCAGTGCAACATAGGCGCTGATCGCCTCGTCGGGCTCAGCCCGGCGGCGGGCGCGGGTTTGCGGCGCCTGGGCCTTGGTCGCAATCAGGTGAGCAATAAAGCCGCAATCGGGACGGTTCGCCGGACGCTGTGTATCCGTGTCCCGGTTCGTCGGTCTGATCGGAACGAGAGAGGTGTTCACCGGCATCTCCTGTCCCGGAACGGGACGCGTTTTGACGTTCGGTGAGGAGATCGCAATCGGCGTGCCGCGGCTTAGAGCGCATGTCCTTACCGGAAAACCGGTTCCCACCCTCGGATCAAGTCCTAGGGCATGCTTTTCCGGGACATGCGGCCGGCACAGGTTGCCGTTAACCGAATCGTTTAAGGTCTTGCCGATACCGTCGCCATCAAACCCGCGGCACGCCCTGCGACCTTCGAAACCGCATTGCCAGATGAGATCGAAAGCGTGAGCTCAGCCAATCATCCGCTTGGCGTTACGTTCGACGCAGGCTCAATCCTCGCCGCGGTGGGCGACGCTGCCTATGACTGGCGGATCGATACCGACGCGCTGCTGTGGAGCGGCAATGTCGGCGAGGTGCTGCTGGTTGGCGACGCCGCCGCGATCTCGACCGGCCGCGGCTATGCGCAGATCCTTCAAGCTGACAATGCGCAAGCACGCCACGACGCCGTCACCCAATCGGGCAAGCACGATGAGGGCCATGGCGTCGCCTATCAGATTCAATACGCCATCCGGCCCGAGCCCGGCTCCGAAACACGACTATGGGTGGAAGATACCGGCCGCTGGTTCGCCGGTGCGGATGGCCAACCAGTTCGCGCACTCGGCGTCATTCGCGTCATCAATGAACGCCACGAACACGAGCGGAAGCTCACCTTTCTCGCCCGCTGCGATGGCCTGACTGGCGAACTGAACCGTCACAGTCTCACCGAGGCGCTCGAAGACACGATCGAGGATGTGCTGCGCTTTCGTTCCTCGTGCGGATTTCTTCTGGTTGCGATCGATCATCTGGGGCGTCTTAACGAGGCTTACGGCTTCGATGTCGGCGACGAGGTGATCCGCGCGGTCGCCAAGCGGCTGCGGGCGCGCATGCGCGGCAAGGACACGCTCGGCCGCCTCGCCGGCAACAAATTCGGCCTGGTTTTGCGCGACTGCACGCCCGACGATATGGCGATTGCCGCCGAGCGCATGCTTGCCGGCATGCGCGAGGAGATGATCCCGACTGCCGCCGGACCGATCGCGGTCACCGTCACCATCGGCGGCATCACCGCGCCGCGTCACGCCCGCAGCGTGACGGAGGTGCTGGCGCGCGCGCAGGAGAGCCTCGACGCGGCAAAGGCGCGGCGGCGCGGCTCTTTCGAGCCTTACCGGCCCAGCATAGAACGCGACGCGATGCGCCGCGAGAATGCGCGCGCCACCGACGAGATCGTCGCCGCACTCAACGAGCGGCGGATTTTCCTCGCTTACGAAACCGTGGCCGCGGCAGCGGATCGCAAGCCCGCCTTCTATGAGTGCCTGATGCGCATCCGGCGCGCCGATGGCGGGCTTATTGCCGCGAGCGAAATCATTCCAGTCGCCGAGCGGCTTGGGCTCGTGCGTCTACTTGACTTCCGCGTGCTCGAACTGGTGATCGATGAACTGATCGCGACGCCTAGCCTGCGGGCAAGCCTCAATGTCTCGCCAGCTTCGACCACAGATCCGGACTGGTGGTCGGGGCTTGCTTCACTGTTGCGCTCGCATCCCGGCGCCGCGGAGCGGCTCATTGTCGAGATCACCGAAAGCGCCGCCATCGTCGATGTCGACGAGACCGGCGGCTTCGTCGCCCGTGTCAAAGATCTCGGCTGCCGCGTCGCCATCGACGATTTCGGCGCCGGCTACACGTCATTTCGCAATCTGCGCAAGCTCGGCGTCGACATTGTCAAAATCGACGGCGCCTTCGTGCGCGACATCATGCGCTCAGAGGACGATCGCGCCTTCGTGCGCATGCTGATCGAGCTCGCGCAGCGGCTCAAGCTCGAGACTGTCGCCGAATGGGTGCAGGACGAAGAGGCGGCGCGCACACTGCGCGATTGGGGCTGCAACTATTTGCAAGGCGCGCTGATTGGGCTTGCGACTGCAGAGCGGCCCTGGCTCGCAGGTACAAGCAAGGCTCAACCCGGAACGATCGCTGTTTAATCCTTCTGCGACAACCGATCGACCTTGCGCTGCATGTCTTCCAGCTGGCGCTTGAGATCGTCGATATCGCCGCCTTTTGCAGGCGTCTTCTCGGGCTCAATCGGCGTCTCGCCGCTTTCGCGCCGCGCGAACGGCGCAAACATCGCGAACGTGCGCTCGAACATTTCCATATTCCGCCGCACCTGCTCTTCCAGCGAGGTGAAGGCGCCGACGCCGAAAGCCTGCGCCATCTGATTGCGGAACTTTTCCTGCTCGCGCGTCAGCGACTCGATCGAGACCTCGAGATAGCGCGGCACCAGCATCTGCATGCTGTCGCCATAGAAGCGGATGAGCTGGCGCAGGAAAGTGATCGGCAGAAGGTTTTGCCCCTGCTTGTTCTCTTGCTCGAAAATGATCTGCGTGAGAACCGATCGCGTGATGTCTTCCGAGGTCTTGGCGTCATAGACCACGAAATCATCGCCGTTCTTGACCATCGCGGCCAAGTCTTCGAGCGTCACATAGGTGCTCGTGCCTGTATTGTAGAGGCGCCGGTTGGCGTATTTCTTGATCGTCACCGGCTCGGCAGTCTTGGTCACAGCTTCGGTCATGCGAGCACCAACACGCGGTAGTTGCCATCAAAATAGGCGGTTTTGTCCGACGCCGCTACCGTTATTGTGACATCCGGTAAATGCGCAGCAAAGGCGCCTCTGCGGCGCAGGAATCCGCCGGGGCGGCGCGCCGCGGCATGCGCTGGCTCAGACACCTGCCGTGCCGCCTTTTGCAGCCTTGTCGAGGAGCGGACACGTGCCTATGACATAAGGCAAGGAGCCAGCGGCCAGCCTGCCAAAACCCGGCCGGGCCGGGACCGGGACCCGATCTGGACCTCGCTGGGCCAAGCTCGCCCGAGAATAAGCCCTAACCGGAAGGATTCCCCGATGAAAGACGACATTGTCATTGTCAGCGCAACGCGTACGCCGGTCGGCGCATTCAACGGCGTATTCGCCAATGTGCCGGCCCATGAGCTTGGCAGGACCGCGATTAAGGCGGCGCTTGAGCGTGCCGGCGTCGAAGGAGCGCAGGTCTCGGAAGTGATCATGGGCCAGATTCTGACCGCGGGTGAGGGCCAGAACCCGGCGCGCCAGGCCTCGATCGCCGCGGGCGTCCCGATCGAAACGCCGGCGTGGCTCGTCAATCAGGTCTGCGGCTCAGGCCTGCGTTCGATCGCGCTCGGCTATCAGGCCATCGCCAACGGCGATTCCGACATCGTGGTCGCCGGCGGCCAGGAATCCATGAGCCTGGCGCCTCACTGTGCCCATCTGCGCGGCGGCGTGAAGATGGGCAATTTTGAAATGATCGACACGATGATCAAGGACGGTCTGTGGGATGCCTTCAACGGCTATCACATGGGCACCACCGCCGAGAACGTCGCCCGCCAATGGCAAATCACCCGACAGCAGCAGGACGAGTTCGCCGTCGCCTCGCAGAACAAGGCGGAAGCCGCGCAGAAGGCCGGAAAGTTCAAGGACGAGATCACGCCGGTAACGGTCAAGACTCGCAAAGGCGACACCGTGGTCGACACCGATGAATATCCGAAACACGGCACCACGCTTGACGTGGTCGGCAAATTACGTCCGGCCTTTGACAAAGAGGGCACCGTTACTGCCGCCAATGCGTCAGGTATCAACGACGGCGCCGCGGCTGTCGTGCTGATGAAGGCGAGCGAAGCGGCCAAACGCGGCAAGACACCGATCGCCCGCATCGTGTCCTGGGCGCAAGCCGGCGTCGATCCCAAAATCATGGGGAGCGGCCCGATCCCGGCGTCGCGCGCGGCACTCAAGAAGGCCGGCTGGAGCGCGAGCGATCTCGATCTGATCGAGGCCAACGAGGCTTTCGCCGCGCAGGCTTGCGCGGTGAACAAGGATCTCGGCTGGGATACCAGCAAGGTCAACGTCAATGGCGGCGCCATCGCCATCGGTCATCCGATCGGCGCCTCGGGCACCCGCGTGCTGGTGACGCTGCTTTACGAGATGCAAAAGCGCAATGCCAAGAAGGGGCTTGCCACTTTGTGCATCGGCGGCGGCATGGGTATTGCTATGTGCGTCGAGCGGTAAGCGCCAAACTTAGCGCTCATCGTTGATGTATCTCATGGCCGGACCTCGATCCGGCCGCTATGGCCGGCTCAAGCGTCGAACTTGCGCCGGCCATTGGCGTCTTTAAGCTGGCTGTCAAAACCAGGACATAACGTCCCGGAACGGGCACCCGGCTGATTTTGTGAGTCGGGGACCGTAACTGGGATGATCGTTGGATCTGGAAAGGGAGGAGAATATGCCCCGCGTTGCGCTGGTTACGGGGGGGACGCGCGGTATCGGCGCGGCCATCTGCAAAGCCCTGAAAGCAGCCGGCTATAAAGTTGCGGCCAATTACGGTGGCAACGACGAAGCCGCACAAAAATTCAAGGCGGAAACCGGTATCCCGGTCTTCAAGTGGGATGTGTCGTCGTTTGAGGCCTGCGCCGCCGGCATCAAGCAGGTTGAAGCCGAAGTCGGGTCGGTCGACGTGCTGGTCAACAATGCCGGCATCACTCGCGACGCCCAGCTTCACCGCATGAAACCGGAACAGTGGACCGAGGTGATCAACACCAATCTCGGCTCGCTGTTCAATATGTGCCGCAACGTGATCGAAGGCATGCGCGAGCGAAAGTTCGGCCGCATCGTCAATATTTCCTCGATCAACGGCCAGAAAGGCCAATTCGGCCAGACCAATTATTCGGCCGCCAAAGCCGGCGAGATCGGCTTCACCAAGGCGCTGGCGCAGGAGGGCGCGCGTGTCGGCGTGACCGTCAATGTGATCTGCCCGGGCTATATCGCGACCGAGATGGTCAAGGCGATGTCGCAAGAGGTGCTGCAAAAGAGCGTGCTGCCGCAGATTCCGATCGGCCGGCTGGGGGAACCCGAGGAAATCGCGCGCTGTGTGGTGTTCCTCGCCTCCGACGAGGCCGGCTTGCTCACCGGCTCGACTCTGACCGCGAATGGCGGGCAGTATATCACTTGAGCGGAAGCGCCCTATATAGGGTGCGGTATCCGTAGCACCCGGGCTGAGTGGAACATCATGGCGCCGCCAAAAATACCCCTCATCGAGCGGCGGCGCGATCAGATGTTCCCTGATCTCGAGCCTCTTGAGATCGAGCGGATGCGCCGGTTCGGCGAGTGCCACGTTTTCCAGCCTGGCGACAAGCTGCTCACCTCGGGTCAGATCGGACCGGGCCTCATCGTGATCCCTTGCGGCAAGGTCCAGGTCACGCAAAACGATGGTTTCGGGAAGCATCGCGAAATCGTCACCCACGGACCCGGCCAGTTCCTCGGCGAACTGGCGCAAATGGCCGGCCGGCCGTCGCTCGCCGACGCGACGGCGCTCGAGACGGTGCGCAGCATCATCATCCCTCCAGACCGGCTGCGGGCACTGCTCATTGCCGAGGCCGAGCTTGGCGAGCGCATCATGCGTGCGCTCATTCTGCGCCGCGTCGGTATGCTCGAGCTGGGCTCCGGCGGGCCGGTCATTATCGGGCGTGCCGAGAATGCCGACGTGTTGCGGCTGCAAGGCTTTCTGCGCCGCAACGGCCATCCGCATCAATTGCTCAATTCCGATACCGACCCCGAAGCCAAGGCGCTGATCGAGCGGTTCCATGTCGATCCGGGGCAATTGCCGATCGTGCTCTGTCCCGGCGGTCAATTGTTGCGCAATCCCGGCGAAGACGAATTGGCGCGCTGCGTCGGCCTGGTACGGCCGATCGATCCCGATCGCCTCTATGATGTGGTGGTCATCGGCGCGGGACCCGCGGGTCTGGCGACAGCCGTGTATGCAGCGTCAGAGGGACTTTCCGTTATCGTGCTCGATTGCCGCGCCTTCGGCGGCCAGGCCGGCGCTTCGGCGCGCATCGAAAACTATCTCGGTTTCCCGACCGGCATCACCGGCATCGCGTTGATGGCGCGCGCCTATAATCAGGCGCAAAAATTCGGGGCCGAAATGGCGATCCCCGACGAGGTGAGCCGGCTTTGCGCGCAACAGTGCGGCGAAGATCCCTTCATCCTCAATCTTCACAATGGTGAACGCGTCCGCGCGCGCTCCGTCGTCGTCTCGAGTGGCGCGCGCTACCGGCGGCTCGACGTCGACAATCTCGATACGTTCGAGGGCGCCAGCGTGCATTACTGGGCGACGCCGCTCGAGGCGAAACTTTGCGCCAACCAGGAAGTGGCTTTGGTCGGTGCCGGCAATTCGGCAGGCCAGGCTGCGGTCTTCCTCGCCGGTCAAGGCGTCAAGGTGCGCATGCTGGTGCGCCGGCCAGATCTGGGCGAGACCATGTCGCGCTATCTGGTCGACCGCATTGCCGGCCTCGCCAATGTCAAAGTCGAAGCCCGCTGCGCCGTGAGCGGGCTTGAGGGCAATAGTGGCATGCTGGAAGCCGTGCGGTGGCGCAACGGCGCGACCGGCGAGGAAGTCCGGCACCCGCTGAGCCATTTGTTTCTATTCATCGGCGCCGAACCGAACACCGATTGGCTCTCGGGCTCCGGCGTCGAGCTTGACGGCAAGGGCTTTGTGCTGACGGGTGAAGACGCCGGTGGCGATCGTCACCCGCTGGAGACAAGCAAGCGTGGCGTCTTCGCTATCGGTGATGTGCGCGCGGGCTCGATCAAGCGCGTGGCGGCGGCCGTCGGAGAAGGTGCACAGGTCGTCGCCGCATTACATTCCTATTTGGCCGCAGCGACGAGCAAGGCGCCGACCCTGGCAGTCATGGTCCCAGAATCCGCAGCGACTAGCGCTCCGGCGACCAGCCCCGCGGCGCAAGTTCAAATGTCTTGAACTCGAAACCGGGCGCGACGGTGCAGCCGACCAGCGTCCAGTCGCCGAGCGTCTGCGCCGCCTGCCACGCATGAGCCGGCACGACGCCTTGCGGGCGTTCGCCGGCTGCCAGATCGCAGCCGAGCGTCAGGCTTTCGATCTTACCGGGCTTCTCTGAAATCTCGAGCTTGAGCGGCGCGCCGGCATGCCAATGCCAGATCTCGACTGCGTCGACGCGATGCCAATGCGAGCGCTCGCCGCGCGCGAGCAGAAAGTAAATCGCGGTCGAGACCGCGCGCCCATTACCGATCTGTTGCGAATCGCGAAACGTCTGGCGGTAATGTCCGCCTTCCGGATGCGGCTCAAGATCAAGAAGCCGGATAATATCGGCTGCGGTGAGCGTTGCGGTCAAACGCGTGTGCTCTAGAATTTGTTTTTGCGTTCGCGAATTTCGGCAAAGACCTGCCAGGCAGGCTTACCGGAAAGGCCGAGCGACTTCGCCACTTCTGCATCGTCGGCGCGCAAAAACGGATTGGCAGCTTTCTCTTCGCCGATGGTTGCCGGAATAGTCGGCTTTCCCGAGCCCAAAAGCTTCTTCACCTCTTCCGCGCGCGCCGCCAGCGCTTTGTTGTGCGGCTCGATCGTCTTGGCGAAGCGGATATTGGCGTCGGTATATTCGTGGCCGCAATAAAAGCGCGTGTCGTCCGGCAGCGCGCGCAGCTTCAACAGCGACTGCCACATCATTTCCGGATTGCCTTCGATGACGCGGCCGCAGCCGATCGAAAACAACGTGTCGCCGACAAAAGCCAGTTTGTCGGCGGGAAAGACATAGGAAATGTGCCCTATAGTGTGGCCGGGAGTTTCGAGGACCTTGCTTTCCAGCGCGCCGACTTTGACCTTGTCGCCCTCGCCGACCATCTCGTCGACATGAGCGATGCGCTGCGCCTCGCCGCGCGGCGCGACCACCCGGCATTTGTGACGCGCCTTGAGCTCGCCGACGCCTGCGGTGTGATCGGCGTGATGGTGCGTCACCAGAATGTCGCTCAGCTTCCAGCCGGTCTTCTGCAGCGCCGCCTCGACCGGGGCTGCTTCCGGCGCGTCGATCGAAGCGGTCGCGCCCGTTGCGGGATCGTGAATGAGGACGCCGAAATTGTCGGAAAGACAGGGAAATAGATAGGTTTCAGCCGGCATGGTGGGGCGATCCGTGATGAGTGGCGCTGGGACGTAGGCTTTAAGGTAGGCACTGCTCCTTGTTAACCGCAAGGGCGGACAGACGCGCTTCGCCACGCCCCGCTGCCAGCAGGCCCCGATGCGACGTGCTAGTTTGGCGCCATGGATGTCGTCGACCTCCGCAACTTTTATACCCAGCATCTTGGCGTCGTGGCCCGTCGCTACATCGGCCAAGGCATCCGTACCCGCTGGACCGACACTGCGGGCATGCGTGTCGTGGGCATCGGCTACGCGACCCCGTATCTCGGCCTATTCCGCGAAGAGGCGGAACGCTGCCTAGCCTTCATGCCGGCAACGCAGGGCGTCATCCATTGGCCCTCGGCACGGCCGAGCCTGGCGGCTCTGGTCGAAGAGGACGAATTGCCGCTCACCGACTCGGCGGTGGACCGCTTGCTGCTGATTCACGCGGTGGAAATCTCGGCCGATCCGGCCGAATTGCTGCGCGAGGCCTGGCGTGTGCTCGCCGCGGGCGGCCGCCTTCTGGCTGTGGTGCCGAACCGGCGCGGCGTCTGGGCGCGCACGGATACCACGCCGTTCGGCCACGGCCGGCCCTATTCACGCAGCCAGATCACCCAGCTTCTCCGCGACACCTGGTTTACGCCGACCGGCTGGGGCGAGGCGCTCTACATGCCGCCGATCTCGCGCAGCCTGTTTTTGCGCTCGGCCGGCGCCTGGGAGAGCGCCGGCGCAACATTGATCGCGCCCTTCGCGGGCGTTCATATCGTCGAAGCCACCAAGCAGGTTTATCGCGCGATCCCGGCACGGCGGGAAAGGCGCCGGCTGGTGCCCGCGCTCAAACCCGTGCTGATCCCTTCGCCCGGCGCGACAGCGATACGATAACGACTGTGCGCCTTCCGGCTTGATCGCGGTAAACTAAAACGTTGCGTGCCTTGGACCTGCGTTCGATTGGAGGGAGCTTTTGCCATGCGGATATCATTGGTGTTTGCAATCGTGCTTCTGTCGCTTGGAGCCTCGGCGGCGCACGCACAGACTTTTGAAAAGAAGAATTACAATTACAGCGAATGGGCCAAGGGCCGCTTCTCGGAAGCCGTGACGGTCACCGGTCCCGGCAAGATGATCTTTCTCGCCGGCGTCGGCGCCGAGAATGAGAACGGCCAGCCCGGCGACATTCTCTACAAAGGCGATGTCGTCGGCCAATGCAAATACGCCTTCGACAAGATCAAAAGAGCGCTTGATAAGAACGGCGCCGAGCTCGGCGACATCGTGAAAATGGTGACCTATCTGACCGACATGAGAGCATCGGCCGATTTCGGCAAATGCCGCCAGGACACGTTCGGAACGATACCCATGCCGGCGCACACGTTGCTCAATATCAGCCAGTTGGCATGGCCGGGCATGCTGATCGAAATCGACGTTACGGCAATGGTGCCGCTGAAATAGCCGCGAGCGTTCAGGCTTCGATCCCGATGGGGTCTTCGCGTCAGTCATCCGCTGTCGGAGGGGCAACCGTATTTTGTCAGCTCCAGACTGTCACTTTCTCAGCTGGCGCAAAGCCTTGGTCCACAGGACTGTCGGATCACGCTCAGTAGGAGGGCAGTTGCAATCCTCGGAACTGGTTACTGCATCTGCAGGCATCACCGGATCCCTCCTTGACAAATGTGCATGTGCGCTTACTTGCCGCCGGTGTATTCATCGTTGGCAGCACCAGGGTTGGTACTTCAGCCGGAACAACCGGTCGAGGGACAGGGGCGTGGTGTCGGAAACTATGGTTCGGCCGGGTTGCTGGCGTCTTCCGTCGGCCGGGGCTGGTCCGGCCTCGCAGCAGAGCTTCGCAGTCACAGCGGTGTGATCGCTATGCGAAATCCGCCCGCTGACACCGAGATTTGTGTCGATGTCTGCGGCGGCGCATCTGTCGTCACGCGGCAGAGGGACGGTGTCATGGACCGCACCGTTTCCGAGCGGGGAACCATCTGGCTTTCTCCTCCGAGGGGCCCGGAAGCTGTGATTGAGATGTCCGATCCTCTGCCGGCAGTACTGCATATCTATCTTCCTCCAAGCCAATTCTCGCCGAGGAGCCTGGGCGAAGGATCCGATCCGTCCGCGGTCGCGTCGCTGCGCTTTGAAAGCAGCTTTCAGGACCCTCTCATCGCCGAGATGGCCTATGCGATCACGTCCGAACTTCAGCGTGAGACATCTGTGGGGAGCATGCTCATCGAAACGCTGGGGTCGAGCCTGGCGGCAAGGCTGGTCCAAAACCACGTCGGCGCGCTAGCGGGCGATGCCTCCGCCCGTGCAACTCAGGCGGGACTTGATCGACGCAGACTGACGCGTGTGCTCGACTACATCGGAGCCAATCTGGAAGGTGACTTGACACTCGCCCGCCTGGCTTCGATCGCGTGCCTGAGCCGCTTCCATTTTTCCCGTGCGTTCAAGGCCGCGGTCGGCCGATCTCCGCATCACTATGTCAGCGCGAAGCGGCTTGAGCTCGCCAAACAACTGCTCGAGAAGGGCGACCAGCCGTTAGCCCATATTGCGCTGACCCTGAAATTTTCGTGCCAAGCCAACTTCACCCGTGCGTTCCGCGAGGCGACGGGTCAGACACCTGCTCAGTACCAGCGCAGCGGTGTCGCTGAAAGACAGCAGCGTGTGCTTGCGCATCCGGCCAGCCAGCACCGACAATAATGCAGTCGCACGAAAGCTCACGGCGACGGGTCTTGCGGCGCACCGTCGTCCCGGGGCGCCGGTGGATGGATCGCTGTGGACTCGTCCGGCGGCCAGAAGACCTCCGGGTGCATGATCGCGCCGTAGGCGCTGAACCCAGCGACGATTTCTTCGATCAGCCAGGAAATCGCAACGCGTAAGTAGCCTCGATGGTCTGTGCGTTCGTCGCGCGACGAGCAGGCGGCATCGGTCGCGTAATCGCGTGACAGGGGTGTCTCGAATGGGATGACATTCTCCGCAAGCGAATTGCCTGCGAGGATGCTGGCGGCTCCGCGTTGCGGCAGCGTTTCGGGAGCGCGAAATGAGGTTACGGTCGTAGCGCTAACGTACGCGAGGGGCGGCATGATCGCCGCCGAACCGACAGCAAAAAATGACAACAGTTGAGCAACCGACGCGAAGCCGCGTTCGGTCCGCTGATGCATCTACTCGCTCGGATACACCCTCGGCCATGAAAAAGAGCGAACATGACACCCGAGCGAAAAGTCGTCGTCATCACCGGAGCGTCACGCGGCATTGGCGCGCAACTGTCGAAAGCCTATCGGGACATCGGCTATCAAGTGATCGCCAGTTCTCGTTCAATGCGCAAGAGCGACGATCCGGCGATCCTGGTGATCGAGGGTGACATTACCCGCCCCGAGACGGCCGAACGCATTTTGGGCATAGCTGCCGAGCGCTTCGGACGAA
>DATAQN010000046.1:0-6304 GCA_036264635.1 Xanthobacteraceae bacterium
GCCGTCCGGCGGCGCGATTCCACGCTTGCGCGATTTCGAGGAAGTTTTTCAGGAGCAAATGACCGTGCTCGGAGGCAATGCTCTCGGGATGGAATTGCACGCCGTGCACCGGCAGCCGGTTATGCGCAAGCCCCATCACCAACCCGTCCTCGGTTTGCGCGGTCACGTCGAGATCGCGAGGCAGGCTCTCGCGCTCGACCACGAGCGAATGGTAGCGCGTCGCCTTGAACGGCGCATTGATGCCGCGAAATACGCTGCCGCCGCGATGCTTGATCTCCGACAGCTTGCCGTGAACCGGGACCGGGGCGCGCACGACTTTGCCGCCGAAGGCCTGGCCGATCGCCTGATGCCCGAGGCAAACGCCGAGGATCGGGATCCGCGGCGCGGCGGCGGCAATCAGGTCGAGACAGATGCCGGCCTCGTTCGGCGTGCACGGGCCGGGCGAGAGCACAATGGCGTCGGGCTCGGCGGCGATGACAGCCTCCGCCGTCACTTTGTCGTTGCGATGCACCTCGACCTTGGCCCCGAGCTCACCGAGATAGTGCACGAGGTTGAAGGCGAAACTGTCGTAATTGTCGATCAGAACGATCATGACCGCACGTCTATCCCGGCCGCTGTTAGACACGCGTGCGCCAAGGGGGTCAAGCCGCGCTGGCTAACGCTGGCTCATTCCGCCGCCGCGCCCGACAGCTTCGCCATCGCGGTCCATTTCGGCAATTCGCGCACCAGGAAATCAGCATAATCGTCCGGCGTGCCGAACATGGCTTGGGCTTCGAGCGGCTTCAGCTTGGCTTGGGTGGCCGGATCTTTGAGGGCGGCATCGGTGGCGCGGTTGAGCTTGTCGATGATCTGTTTCGGCGTGCCGGGCGGCGCGACGATTCCGGTCCAGGAACTGGCGACAAAGCCTGGCACGCCGTTCTCCGCCATGGTCGGCACGTCGGGCAGAACGTCGAGTCGTTGCGGCGACGGCGTTCCGAGCGGCCGCAATTTTCCGTCGCGCAGCTGCGGCAACAGGATCGAACAGGTCTCGACGGCAAGGTCGATCTGGCCGCCCAACAGATCGCTCAGCACATTGGCGCCGCCGCGATAGGTCACCAGCACGAGATCGATATTGGTAAGACTTTTGAACCAGGCGGCGAGCATGTGCGGCGGCGCGCCGTTGGGCACGCCGAAATTGAGCTTGCCCGGATGCGCTTTGGCGTCAGCGATCAGTTCGGCGAAGCTTGCGACCGGCGCCTTCGGGCTCGCCACCATGACGTAAGGCACCTCGGCGACCATCGCGACCGGCTCGAAGCGTTTCGGGTCGTATTCGACATCGCGATAAAGCGTCGGTCCGATGGCGAGCGTGGCGGCGCTGCCAAGAAGGAGCGCGTAGCCGTCGGGCTCGGCGTTCGCAGCGATCTTGCCGGCGAGCGTCGAGCCGGCGCCCGGTTGTCGACGTAAACTTGTTGTTCGAGCTCATTCGAAACCGCTTGGCTGATAAGCCGTCCCATGACATCGGTCGGCCCGCCGGGCGGGAAGGGAACGATCAGGCGGATCGGCCGACTGGGATAGGCCTCTTCGGCAACTGCGATCGGCGCGCTCGCCAGCACAGCCGTCGCGACGGCGAGCAACAGAACTGTCGAACGGCCTCGCGCAATCGCGGTCACGAGCGTCTGCATCATGACGAGCTCCCGGTCCGCCCCCACCGAAGCCCATCATGATGCGCGAAATAGGTTTTCGGCGGAAGGCAGAGAGAACCCCCTTCCGCCGTAATGCGAAGCCAGTGTTCTTGCGCTAGCGAAGCGAGGCCGGATCGGCAGTGCGATCCGCGGAAAACATTCGAACATCGCGCGGCTGAGCGAGCGGAATGCGCGCAACGCGCGTGCAGGCGGCATCGAAATAGGGCCAAGCCTTCTCACCGCATTCGGTACCCAGCGGACGGATATCGGCGCGGTCGCCCTTGGCGCCCACGACCGGGGCGCTGGCGCCGACCTGCGGCGACAAACTCGGGAAGGCCACAAACACAAACGCTGCGATCGCGGAGACAGCGATGGCATAAGCGGTCTTGATCATGACACCTGATACCTTGGTTCTACCCCGATTTGGATTGTCACTCGGGGCTGCATTTTTGAAGTGGCGGGATTTTGCCCAGAGCCTCAACTGACGCGTTGATCGGGGTCACAAATCTCACCATTTGGGTAAGTCTTTGTAAGATCTAAGCTTCTGGTCTGACCTGTTCTACATGAGATAAAACTGCCCACCGGCGACAGCGATTCCGCAGCATCTCCTTTTGCGACTCAGGGAGCCTGACCGTGCCTTGCCGGGACTCGGCGCGCGGGCTAGACCCGCGATCATGTCCGCCGCCGCATCGCGAACCAGCCAACGCATCGCATTGTTTGCCGGATCGTTCGATCCCATCACCAACGGCCATGTCGACGTTGTCGGCAAGGCCGTGCGGTTTGCCGATCGGCTGGTCATCGCCGTCGGCATTCACCCAGGCAAGACGCCGTTGTTTTCGGTCGACGAACGTCTCGCCATGATCAATGACGTCTGCGGCCCGCTTGCCCGCGCCGCGGGATGCGAACTGTCCGCTATCACCTTTGCCGATCTTGTGGTCACCGCCGCGCAGCGCGTGGGCGCCGCCATGCTGGTGCGCGGCGTGCGCGACTCGACCGATTTCGATTACGAGATGCAGATGGCAGGCATGAATGCGGCGATGGCGCCGGACATCCAGACGGTGTTCCTGCCGGCGGCGCCGGCGGTGCGCCCCATCACCGCCACTTTGGTGCGGCAGATAGCGGGGATGGGCGGCGACGTTTCGAGCTTCGTGCCGGCGCCGGTCGCGGCGCGGTTGAAGAAAAGATTCGCCAAGGTCTAAAGCCTCACTGACCTCTGTTGAAATTCATCATCCACTGAACCTCAACGCCGGGAGATGACATGACCCGTGTCCTTGCTCTACTGTTCGCGATCATGTGCGCCGCTTCAGCCTCCGCCCAGCCCGCCCAGCCATTGCCGGCCGGGCTCGATCCGCAAAACACGCTCGTCCTCGACACCACGCAAGGACGCATCATCATCAAATTGCGCAGCGATATTGCGCCCAATCATGCACAACGCTTAAAGCAGCTCGCCCGCGACCATTTTTACGACAACGTGCCGTTCCATCGCGTCATCGACGGCTTCATGGCGCAAACCGGCGATGGCCAATATGGCAACGGCACCGGCGGCTCAAAATACCCGCAACTGAAGGCGGAGTTCTCCAGCGTGCCCTATACGCGCGGCGTGGTCGGCATGGCGCGAACGTCCGATCCGAATTCGGCCAACAGCCAGTTCTTCATCATGTTCGCCGATGGCTCCTTCCTCAACGGCAAATACACCGTGGTCGGCGAGGTGGTGCGCGGCATGGACGTGGTCGACAAGCTCAAACGCGGCGAGCCTCCGGCCAGTCCGGACAAGATCATTCATGCGCAGGTCGCTGCCGACATGAAATAGAGCGCCAACCGCGCTCCGCTTCGGTGCAGTGATGAAACGACGCTGCGCCGGTCCCCTGCTGCTGATGCCGTTGTCCGGCTTTGCTCACGCCGGCGGGCAGCCAATTCGTACCTGCGAGTTCGAAGTGAAGGCGCGTTGTGCCTCAGGCCATGCGCGCGTCACGCTCGCCGACGGGGTAGCGATAAGGGTCGAGGTGAATGTCTATTGGTGTGCCTTGCACGGGCGTCCGCCCTTTGCTTGCACGATTGATTCGTCTCGAACCGATCAAGCCTCGGTTTGGTCGGAAGAGGCAGGTGCGACGCTCGTCGCCAAGAAATCGCCCTGGAATCCGCAGCAACCGGACCGCGTGAAGGTGACCGTCGGACGCGATGTGTCGATCGATCTAAGCGAGGCGCAATCGCTCGGGAGGTGCGGCACCGGAGCGGAGCTGCCGCGCGCCATAGTCATTCTGGCGCGAGCGAAAGCCTGCCGTGTGCGGCTTGACGTACCTTAGTAAGGCAGCGCTGCGCTCATTGCCCGGTCAATGCCGACGGTTTCCGCCGCGTTAGATAAGGCGCGAGCCGCTCCAGCACCTGCGCCGGTGCAATCCGCGCCATGCCGCCGGGGCAGGGACCGCCCTCCGGCACGATGGCGCGGATGAATTTCGAATAGGTCAAAACCGGCGTCGAGCCGAACAGGGCCGAAGGCGTCGGTGCCGCCCGCGGCGGCGAGGTTCGGGCCGACGAACAAATCGGCAAGGCGCAGCAGCGCGGCCGCCTCGATCAATCGCAGATCGCAGGCATTGATGATCTGGCTTGAACTGGACGCGAACACAAATTTCTCCGCGCGCGCGTCATTGCCGGCCCTCCGACCAGAAAGACAGTGCCGGGCGTCCGCAATCCACGCAGAAATTCGCACCAGGTGGCGTCGGGCCAGTCCTTGTCGGGATGCGAGGCGCCGATCCCGACCGGGATCCAGGGACGGGCGAATTGCACGAACTTTTCTCCGACTAAGCGCAGCATCGGTGTGGGCAGCTGCAAATCCGGTTCGGTGGAAACCAGCGGCACCTTCATCGCCGCCATCAAGGCGCGCAGCCAGTCGATCGGGTGATCGTGAAAATGATCCTGGCCGACGCCGTCATTGGTGATGAAGGCACTTTGCGGCCCAAGCCCCAGCCCGATCCGTTCTGGAATGCCGGCAAGCGCGGCGGCGAGCGCCGGCCGGATGGTGCGGTCGAGAATCCAGATCGATTGCGGGCGATGCCGGTGCAACAGCGCGACCAACCGGATCAAGTCGACGCCGCGCTGCAATTCCGATCCGGCATGCTGAAAATAAACCGTGGAGGCCCCACTCGGCTCCGCGGCAAGCAAATCCTTGGCCGCGCTCGTCGGAGGTGCAAAAGACGCCACTTGCCCATCTGGAGCGGCCGCCGCGATGGCGCGTACGAACGGCAAATGCCAGATGACGTCGCCGATTCCGGGCTTGACCTGAATAACCGCAAAAGGCGTCACATCGACCGTCACTGTTCGAGATGGTTTGAGCGCGACTTTATGTCTACGACCTAACTAGTCCTTGAATGGGTCAAATTCTCCACTGCCCGCCATTGCGACCGCAAATGGGCACAGCGTGTGTTGGGCTTTGATCGTGTGAGAATGCTCGGCAAGCACGTCGGGGGAGACGCCGATAAGCCATCGGGCCGGCCTGAGCCATCCAGATCGGCGCCGACAAGCACGACACCGCGAGTTCTGAGCCAATCATCCATTTCGGTGCGTCGAAATCGGCGTTTTGCTTCCTTGCGGCCAAACAGGCGACCGGCCCCATAGAAGCATGGCGGCACTTTCAGGTGGTTCGACACCTTCGATAATCACAGCGTCGTCGCCCATGCTGCTGCCGACAAAGCCGCGCTGGCCGGGGAAAGCCGGCGTCGCGCCCTTGCGGACGACCCAATAGGTTTGGCCGGCGTGTTGCTCACGCCAAGCGAAATTGTGATGATTGTGCACGCTATCGAGGACGGATCCGCCGACTATCTGGCGGACGCGTTCGACGACCCACTCCCGGCCGACATAAGCGTATAGGCCGCCAAGCTCCATGCCGGCGAGATAGGCGCGCCCCGCTCACTTCGCTCCCACAGGTCGGATTCGAATAGCGCGTGATCCACCCTCTCGCGACGAGGAAGGCCACGTTTGGATCGGCGTTCACTTTGGCTCGCGCGGTTTGGGCCACTCTACGGCGACCAAGTATTTGAAGCTCGCTGGCGGCAAGGACGGCATGAATGTGCCGCCCGCTATCCTCAATCGATTACAAGTAGAAGGCTCAAGCGTAGCTCGGCACGGTGGGAAGCGGCAACCATTATGTTGATCTGATGCGTTATTGGTCCGCCCAAGGCCAAACGAGATGGTCCCGACCGAATCTTTAATTTGCTCGAACTTGGTGTCGAGTTTTACCGCCATGTTCCCGCAGGCAATATCGAAGCCCACGCCCGATACGCTGATCTGATCCCGATAAGCAATCACTCCGCCGACCGGCTGGGCATAACCAAGATGGCCGTCAGCGCAGATGACACCCGCAGCCACGTTTCCATAACTCATGCAGTTCTTCATCTGGCCGACGGTGTTTTCGTCGTGTTGTCCAACGACGATCGGCGCGGGAGCATCGGGATTTTGTTTGGTCGTGGCGGCCAAGGCGGTTTGCTCGCGGGCGACCTTTTCCACCCGCGCTGCCTCGCGGTAATCACACCAAGCGGGTCGGCCGCGTCCTTGCCCAACCCGGCTTTCGGGATCGATGCCGGCGGCGGCGCAGAGCTCGCGAGCACGATCTTGATAGGGGTCTTTACGCATCATGGCCTCATGGAGCG
>DATAQN010000050.1:0-6918 GCA_036264635.1 Xanthobacteraceae bacterium
CCGACACCATGAACACGTCGCCATGGGCGAAGTTCACCATGCCGATGATGCCATAGACCATCGTATAGCCGATGGCGATCAGGCCGTAGATCGAACCGAGCGTAATGCCGTTGATGAGCTGCTGGACGAAATAGTCCATGCCTCCGTGCGCCTCTCGAATCCCGGCAGATGTTCCCCGCCGAAAACACTAACAGGGGCGCGAAACAGCGGCAACGCCGCGGCGCATAGGTCGCAATTGCGAGAATTTAAGCCGAAAAGGCGGCTAGCGGTCGGCCGGCGCGGCGGGCAGGGGGCCGAAATGGATGCCGCACTCGGTCTTGCCGAGCCCGCTCCAGCGCCCACCGCGTATCGAATCGCCCGGGGCGGGCTTATGCGTGCAGGGCACGCAGCCGACGGAAGTGAAGCCTAGCGATTCCAGCGGATGCCGCGGCAATTTCGCCGTGGCGAATACGGCATTGAGTTCCGGCCGCGACAGGCGGACCAGCGGATTGAATTTAAGCCGCGGACCATCCTCTTCAACCACCGGAAGCGCCGCACGCTCACCGCCATGGTAGCGCTTGCGACCGCTCATCCAGCCGTCAAAGGCGGCAAGTTCCGTGGCGAGCGGCGTGACTTTGCGGATTTCGCAGCAGGCATCGCGGTCACGGAACGCAAGCTCGCGCTTGGGGTCGCGCAGCGCCAGCGCGCTCGGCGAGGGCATGACCGTGCGCACATCGGTAAGCCCGAGGCGGGCGACCAGTGCATCGCGATAGGCGAGCGTCTCCTTGAACAGCCACTGGGTGTCGAGAAACAGCACCGGCAATGACGGATCGACGTCGGCGACGAATTTGAGAAGAACGGCGGACTCGGTGCCGAAGGACGACACCACCGCCATGCGGCCGGGCGCAGTGCGAATGGCGGCCTCGACAATTTCCCGCGGGCTTGCCGCGGCAAGCTCGGCTTCGAGCGAAGCCACATCAAAACGCCGACGCGACTGAGCGACCGGTACCGGCTCGAGGCTGTCAGGGTCTACGAACATCCATGCACCGCACGAATTGCCGAGCTTCTTAGAAGGATTTTCTATATAAAGGGCTTGGATGAACCCTTAAAGGGAATGGATTTTTATATTGCGAGCAAAGCCAGTGACGGCATTCTTTGCTGCGCTGCATCAGTGGCATTGCCGTTTCGCCGTCCCGAAGGGCAGCCGCGCATTGCCGAGCATTGCCTGCCCACCGGCGTAGCGGTACGCCAGCAGACGGGCAGTGGGCACAAAATTCGAGGAAACGGCCGGATGAAATCCGAAGACGCGATCAGGACCAAGGGGCGGCCCTTCACCGGCACGGAATATCTCGAGAGCCTGCGCGACGGGCGCGAGGTCTATATCTATGGCGAGCGGGTCAAGGACGTCACCACGCATCCGGCCTTCCGCAATGCCGCCCGTTCGATCGCGCGGCTCTACGACGCGCTGCACGATGAGAAGACCAAAGCGATCCTGACGGCGCCGACCGATACCGGCTCGGGCGGCTACACCCATAAATTCTTCCGCGCCGCGCGCTCGCGCGACGATCTTATCGGCCAGCGCGACGCCATCGCGCATTGGGCGCGCATGTCCTACGGCTGGATGGGGCGCTCGCCGGACTACAAAGCGTCGCTGATGAACACGCTCGGCGCCAATTTCGATTTTTACGGCAAGTTCGCCGGCAATGCGCAGGCGTGGTACCGGCGCGCGCAGGAGAACGTCCTGTTCATGAACCACGCGATCGTTAATCCGCCGGTCGATCGTTCGCGGCCGGTGGATCAGGTCAAAGACGTCTACATCACCATTCAGAAAGACACCGACGCTGGGATCTACGTGTCCGGCGCAAAGGTGGTGGCGACCTCATCCGCCCTGACGCATTACAATTTTCTCGGCCAGAACGCCGCGGTCCCGCTGCACGACACCGATCTCGCCGTCATGTTCATCGCGCCGATGAACGCGCCCGGCGTGAAGCTGTTCTGCCGCACCTCTTATGAGATGACGGCGAGCGTCATGGGTACGCCATTCGACTATCCGTTGTCGTCGCGCTTCGACGAGAATGACGCGATCTTTGTCTTCGACAATGTCTTCATTCCTTGGGAAGACGTACTGCTGCATCGCGACCTCGAGAAGCTGAAAACCTTCTTCCCGCAATCCGGCTTCCTGGCCGGCTATCAGTTCCAGGGCTGCACGCGGCTGTCGGTGAAGCTCGACTTCCTCGCCGGCGTCATCGCCAAGGCGCTGCGTGCCGCGGGTTCCGACGAATTCCGCGGCAATCAGGCGATGCTCGGCGAGATCATTGCCTGGCGGCATCTGTTCTGGTCGCTGACCGAAGCGATGGCGATGAACCCCACGGATTGGGTCAATGGCGCGGTGCTGCCGAACTACCAATCCGGGTCGAGCTATCGCGTCTTTGCCGGCGATGCCTATGGCCGGGTCAAGGAGATCGTGGAAAAGATCATCGCCTCGTCGCTGATCTATCTGCCGTCGTCGGCCAAGGATTTCAAAAATCCGGCGATCGACCGTTATCTCGCGC
The DNA here is from genome assembly GCA_036264635.1 of Xanthobacteraceae bacterium. Classification (GTDB taxonomy): domain Bacteria; phylum Pseudomonadota; class Alphaproteobacteria; order Rhizobiales; family Xanthobacteraceae; genus BOG-931. The sequence goes on from DATAQN010000050.1 coordinate 2,532, forward strand.
GCTATGTCCGCGGCTCCTATGGCATCGATTACAAAGAGCGCATCAAGGTGATGAAGCTTCTGTGGGATGCGATCGGCACCGAATTCGGCGGCCGCCACGAGCTTTACGAGCGCAACTATGCCGGCAATCACGAAGACATCCGCATCCAGGCGCTGTGGAACGCGCGCGGTTCGGGCATGCTCGATCAGATGACGGCTCTCGCCGAACAATGCATGTCGGAATACGATGAGAACGGCTGGACCGATGGCACGTGGCTCGATCCGGACGACGTGGCCTATCCCGGCTTGCCGGACGCGCGCGCAGCGGAGTGAGGATTAAGGATGATGAGTTGGATTGATCAACGGCCCGATGAGGCGATGGACGGGGCTTTCACGGCGGTCGCCCCGGCGCCGATCACAAGCGTCGAGCCGCATACGTTCCGTGAGGCGATGAGCCGGCTCGGCGCCGCAGTGCATATCGTCACCACAGCCGGTCCGGGCGGCAAGACCGGCTTCACTGCGACGGCCGTGTGCTCGGTGTCGGATACGCCGGCCATGCTGCTCGTCTGTCTCAACCGGCGCAGCCAGAGCGGGCCGGTCCTGGCGCAGAACAATGTGTTCTGCATCAACACGCTTCCGGCGAGCGAGGAGAAGCTTGCCGACGTGTTTGCTGGAAGAAGCGGCGCGCAGCTTCACGAACGTTTTGCGCAAGGCGAGTGGACGACATTGAAGACGGGCTCACCCATCCTTGCGTCTTCGGTCGTCGCCTTCGATTGCCGCGTCGTCGAGATCAAAGCGGTCGCGTCGCACAACGTGATTTTTGGTTCGGTCGAGGCGGTGCGGCTCGGCCCTGCCGGCGCGGCGCTGGTTTATCACGAGCGCGCTTATAAGCCGGTGTAAATCACGCCTTGGCGCGCCTCGGTTGTGCCGATTGGTTGCGACGGTATCAAGGTATTGCTTAGCCGCAGCAAGTGATGCGAGGAACCCGCGGTGATCTGCCGGGTTAGCTCATATGGGCGGGGGGTTCCCAAGCACGGAGAACGTCCCGATGGCAAACGAACAGAATCCCAATCATCCACAACAGGGCGGACAGCAAAAGCCCGGCCAGCAAGGCGGAGAGCATAAGCCCGGCCAGCAGCAGCAAGGCGGACAGCAGAAGCCCGGTCAGCAGCAGCAGGGCACGCAGCACAAGCCCGGCCAGCAAGGCGGCCAGGGCCAACAGGGCGGCCGTTAAGCGATAACGTTCTCTCGTCAAAGGCCGGCAGCGCGCCCGGACGCGCTGCCGTTTTTATTTTATTTGTTCGTTTATTTGCTCAGCAGGAATCCAAGCACGGTGTCGGCATAGGCCTGCGGCTGTTCGACATTGGCGAGATGTGCGGCGTCGAGCACGGCATACTTTGCGCCGGGAATATGTTGCGCGATGTATTCGTTGGCTTCGGGCACCGTCGCCGGATCGTGCTTGCCGGCAATGACCAGTGTCGGCGCCGCGACTTTCGGCAACAGCGCGCGATGGTCCATGTCCCGCACCGCCGCGCCGCAGCCGAGATAGCCGTCGAGCGGAGTTGCCGCGAACATGTCTTGCACGCGCGCGATCACTTGCGGCGCCCGTTCGCGAAATCCCTTGGTGAACCAGCGCTCCATATTCGCCGGCGCGAATGCGGGTACTCCTTTTTCGGCGACAAGCTTCATCCGGTCGTTCCAGCCGTTCTTGTCGGCGAAATACGAAGACGTGTTGGAGAGGACCAATTTCTCGACGCGGTCCGGTGCATTCGCGCCGAGCCATTGCCCGACCATGCCGCCCATCGACAGCCCGCACCAATTGATCTTCGCAATGCCAAGCCCATCGAGCACCGCAAGAACGTCGCGGCCGAGCCGTTCCATCGTATAGGGGCCTTTCGGCACGCTCGATTGGCCGTGGCCGCGGCGATCGTAGCGCAGGAGCCGGAAGTGCTTGGTGAACGGCGCCACCTGATCGTCCCACATATGCAGCGTGGTGCCGAGCGAATTCGAAAGCATCAGGACGGGCGCGCTTTCCGGCCCTTCGATCTCGGCATGGATGGTGCAGCCGTCGTCGGTCTTGATATCCGGCATGGATTTTTCCTCCCCTGTGCTCCGGTGCTCGCAATCGAATTCACTTAGCTGTCCGCGTACCGGCCGCCAACCCCGATTTTTCCGCAGGTTGCGCGGGGCGGTAGGCGATGTGCATAAAAGTGACTATGTATTCATGCGAGGGTTTTGCTATCCCGCGAGGGTTTCCCACCACGCAAGCGATCAGGCTGCGAGCTAAGGAGTAGTAGACTATGGCGATGACAATGAACGGCGAGGTTCAGCTCGCGGCACCGATCCAGACGGTTTGGGACAAGCTCAATGACACCGAAACGCTGAAGTCCTGCATCCCGGGCTGCGAGCAACTCGATAGGACCGCCGACAACGAGATGTCGGCGGTGGCCACGGTGAAGATCGGCCCCGTGAAAGCAAAGTTCAAAGGCAAGGTGACCCTGTCCGATCTCGATCCGCCGAACGGCTACAAGATCAGCGGGCAGGGTGACGGTGGGGTGGCTGGTTTCGCCAAGGGCGGCGCAACAGTGAAGCTCACGCCGAAGGACGGCGGCACGCTGCTCTCCTACGACGTTGACGCGCAGATCGGCGGCAAGCTCGCGCAACTCGGCCAGCGGCTGGTGAACGGCGCGGCCAAGAAGGTCGCCGACGACTTCTTTGAGAACTTTGCCAAGGCGGTCAATCCGGCGACAGTCTAAGCCGCCGCCAACCCGGCATTTAAAATTCAAGAGCCAAAAATCAGCAGCCCGCCGTGAAGGCGGGCTGCCGATTCATGGACCTATGCAATCGCTCTGCTGTCGGCTCACTGGCAGGGATGCCGCCGGCCGTCGCGGCCGAGAATCGTTCCGGTCGCCGGATCGAAGGAATGGAAGCGCGCACAGCCGCCGTTCGCTTCATTGTGTCCCGCGTATCCCGCGTTGTAGCCCGGGCCCGTGCCGACGACTTGGCCGGTGCTGTTGTATTGCGCAACGCCCGACTGTGAAGGAGCGTAGCCGCCGTCGTTCATGGCGCGACCCCCGTTTTGTGCAGACGCTGGCAGCGCGATAAACGCGGTCGAGAGTGCGAGTGTGGTTACGGAAAGAATCATACCAAGGCGCATGATGTTTACTCCTTGTTTATTTGGTTGCAGCCACCGCGTATTTCGCGTTTCCTCGGCTCGGCAAACACAATTGAAGCTTGTCGTTCCGTCGCGAAACGCAAAGCTGATGCGCACGCGCACGGCGTACGCATTCAGCTCATCGCAGACAAAAACCCGCAAATTGATGCGCGTTCGCGCTTGTGGCGGTGTTGATTGGCCCGAGCATGAATTTTCTGCAAAAGCCGAACCTCGACTTTTCGAAAATCACGTTCGGCAGGTCATCGATCGGCGGCGGTTCCAACCTGCCAATTCCCCCCGGAACCGACTTGACCACAGGCCAAGCCGCGGTTCAGAGTAATAATCGTTAAAGGGTACGAAAACCGGCAAAAACGCCCCCATTTCGCCCCGAAACTTGGCCGGTGATTCAGATTTGCCGGCGAATCGCGCCATTTGACCGGAATTTTTCGAGGAGGAAGCCACCATGGCAGCCCAAAAGGGAGCCCAGACGGTCGCCGTTTCTATGACCGTGAACGGTAAGCCCGTCACAGGAGAAATCGATCCGCGCACTCTGCTTGTCCAATTCCTGCGCGAGCATCTGCGGCTCACCGGCACGCATGTCGGCTGTGACACCTCGCAATGCGGCGCTTGCGTCGTTCACGTCAACGGCATGGCGATCAAGTCGTGCACCGCGCTGGCGCTGGCGCTCGAGGGCGCCGACGTCATGACTATCGAAGGCCTCGCCGCGCCGGATGGCCCGCTGCATCCGATGCAGGAGGCGTTTCGCGAAAATCACGGCCTGCAATGCGGCTATTGCACGCCGGGCATGATCATGACCGCGGTCGATATCGTGCGCCGCAAGGGTCACGAGCTCGACGACCGCACTATCCGCGAAGAGCTTGAAGGCAATATCTGTCGTTGCACCGGCTACCACAACATCATCAAAGCGATCGCCGCTGGCGCGCGCGCCATGCAAGGCATGACGCCGGCCAGCAAGGCGGCCGAATAAAATCCTTGAGGGGAGTGCAAACCGCCGGAGGCAAGCCATGAATGCGACCGGTATCGGCGCAGCGGTGCGCCGTAAGGAAGATCGCCGCTTCATCACCGGTACGGGCCATTACACCGACGACATCAGCCGGCCCGGCCAGGCTTGCGCATACTTTCTGCGCTCGCCGCATGCCCATGCGACGATCAAATCGATCGACGTGAAGGCGGCGTCGACGATGCCCGGCGTGCTGGCCGTCCTCACCGGTGCAGAGCTTGCCAATGACAAGAT
>DATAQN010000002.1:0-3489 GCA_036264635.1 Xanthobacteraceae bacterium
TCCGACCTGCTCGGCCGTTTCGGCATCGACCTGATCGCCGAGAAGATCGAGGGCGAACGCGCCGTGGTCGACCTGCTCGATTTCGACGTGCGCTTCGGCCAAGGCTTTCTGTTCGCGCCGCCGCGTCCGCTGCGCCCCGAGGGCACCCCCACTGGCAGCGCGCCGACAGGCAATGGGCAGGAAGCCAATGGCACCGAAAAGGCAGCGGCTGCTCCGTCTGCCGCGATCGATCCACCACCGCGGATGAGCGGCAACGCTGCGCTGGCGCGCCGCGCCTCCGGTCCGGGCTAGGCGGACGTTCCCGTCATGACATTGCGTTTCGTCGAGCGCTTGCGCGACCTCACTGGCGGCGTCGAGGTAGTCCTCTCCGACATCTGGGGCGTGGTACATAACGGTCTCGAGTCGTTCCCCGAGGCCTGCGAAGCGCTGCACACCTATCGCAAGAGCGGCGGCACCGTCATCCTTATCACCAACGCACCGCGACCCGCCGATTCCGTACAGCGACAATTGCAGAAGCTCGGCGTCGCCGACGACACCTATGATGCGATCGTCTCGTCAGGCGATTTGACGCGGCATTATGTTGCCGACCATCCCGGACGGAAGGTGTTCTGGCTCGGTCCCGAGCGCGACAGCTCGATCTACCGCGGCCTCGATCTCAAGCTCTCGCCGCTGCAACATGCCGACTACATCGTCTGCACCGGGCTCCTCGACGATGAGACTGAATCCGCCGAAGATTACCGCCCGATGATGCGCGAGGCGCTGGCACGGAAGCTGACGCTGATCTGTGCCAACCCCGACATCGTGGTCGAGCGCGGCGACCGGCTGATCTATTGCGCCGGCGCCATCGCCGAGCTCTACCGCGAGCTTGGCGGCGAGGTGATCTTCTACGGCAAGCCGCACCGGCCGATCTATGAGCGCGCCATCGCGCTCGCCGCCGCGCATGGCGGTCACGAGATCAAGCTCGATCGTGTCCTCGCGATCGGTGATTCCGTGCGCACAGACCTCGCCGGCGCGCATGGCTTCGGCATCGACTGTCTGTTTGTCACCCGAGGCATTCATTCCGAAGAGTTCGAGGGGATCGATCAGCTCGATCCTGCTTCGATCAAGGAGCTCTTCGGCCACCCGCCCCGCGCGCTGACGCGGGAGTTGAAGTGGTGATGGCGGGCACGCCGCAGCCAAACACTCCCGCCGTCACGCCCGGGCAGGACGAATTGATTGAGCTGTGGCGCTAAGGACGCGCCTTACGCGCTTGCCATATCCGGGAAGACCGCCTCGATCTTGGTCTTCAGCGTCGCCGCATTGAAGGGCTTGACGATGTAATTGTTGACGCCGGCCTTCTTGGCGGCGATCACGTTCTCGGTCTTCGACTCGGCCGTGATCATGATGAAGGGCGTGGTGGCGAGGTTGGGGTCGGCGCGGACTTCGCGCAGCAGGTCGTAGCCGGTCATCGGCTCCATGTTCCAATCGGAAATCACGAGGCCATATTTCTTGCCGCGCATCTTGTTCAGCGCAGCCGAGCCGTCGCTGGCGTCGTCGATGTTCTCGAAGCCAAGCTGCTTCAACAGATTGCGGATGATCCGGATCATGGTGGAATAGTCGTCCACCACCAGAACCGACATCGACAGATCGACAGCCATTTCTTGACTCCCCACGCGAACGACCACGACAAAAAGTCCGGCCCGGGGCAAAAACCCTTTCGCAGACCACCCTTAGGACTAGCATCAGGCCTTAAACAGCCCGTTAACCGACCTCCGCCGAGCGGGCTGCGACGCCCTGCCGCGTCCCCCGCTTGACTTGACCGCGCCAGCCGAGCCACGGTCCGGCCCCATCCCGCGCCGAGCCGAAGTAAGCCGAAAATGCCGCCTCCCTTTACCGTTATTCGCGATTCCACCCCTTCGGCAGAGATCCCGAAGGGAAGCGTGGTCGCCATGGGCAATTTCGACGGCGTGCATCTCGGCCACCGGGCCGTCATCAACGCCGCACTCGAAATGGGCAAGGCGCATGGCCGCCCGGCGCTGGCGGTGACCTTCGAGCCGCATCCACGGCGCTTCTTCAGCCCGACCACGCCCCAGTTTCGCCTGTCCGACGAGACAGCGAAGCTCCGCCTGTTGGCCGGCACGGGGCTGGCCGGCGCCGTGATCATGACTTTCGACAAGACGCGCGCCGGCACCACGGCACAAGATTTCATTCACCATGACCTGATCGAGCGGCTCGGCATTTCCGGCATCGCCGTCGGCTATGACTTCCATTTCGGCAAGGGCCGCGTCGGCTCGCCGAGCCTGCTCGTCAGCGAAGCCCCGCGGCTTGGCATCGAGGTCGACGTGCAGCCGCATATCGACATCGACGAGCGGCCGGTTTCCTCCAGCGCGATCCGCAGCGCACTGGGCGAAGGCCAGATCGAGGACGCCACCTTGATGCTGGGCCAGCCCTGGTTCGTCACCGGCGAGGTGATCCACGGCGAGAAGCGCGGCCGCGAGCTCGGCTATCCCACCGCCAATATCCGCCTCGACAATAATTGCGGGCTCAAGCACTGCATCTATGCGGTGCGGGTCGGCCGCGGAGCCGAACGCATCGACGGCGTCGCCAGCTTCGGCCGCCGCCCGACCTTCGACAATGGCGCGCCGCTCCTCGAAATCTTCCTGTTCGATTTCAAGGGTGATCTCTACGACCAAAAGCTCGACGTCGCCTTCATCGGTTTCATTCGCGAGGAGCTGAAATTTTCGAGCGTCGATGCGCTGGTGAAGCAAATGGACGACGATTCGGCCCGTGCCCGCGCGCAATTGGCCGCAGCGCCCGGGGCATTTCCGAGGCTCGGAGCCGTCCCTTAGGGCCGCTTTGGCCCTTTGCGATTTGGCCCTCCCCCTGCTATGGAGAGACCATGTTTGCGCGGCGCATCATAGGGATTAGCGGCCCGGCTTCCGCCTGAGCCAATGGCTCGGCGCAAGACCGGGTTTTCCTCGTTCACCCGCGATCAATCGCACCTCGCGCCCCTTCCGAGCCAGTTATCCCATGTCCGAAAAGCCGCAAAAGTCCGACGCCAAAGACTATTCCAAGACCCTGTTCCTGCCGCAGACCGAGTTTCCGATGCGCGCCGGCCTGCCGCAGCGCGAGCCGGAAATCCTCAAGCACTGGAACGACATCGGCCTCTACGAAAAGCTGCGCGAAGAAGCACGCGGCCGCGCCAAATTCGTGCTCCATGACGGCCCGCCCTACGCCAATGGCAACATCCATATCGGGCACGCGCTGAACAAGATCCTCAAGGACGTCGTCACCAAGAGCCAGCAGATGCTCGGCTACGACTCCAACTACGTGCCCGGCTGGGATTGCCACGGCCTGCCGATCGAATGGAAGATCGAGGAGGAGAATTACCGCTCCAAGGGCAAGCAGAAGCCGGACTTCCGCGATAGCGCTGCGATGGTGGCGTTCCGCAAGGAGTGCCGCGCCTATGCGACGCACTGGCTCGACGTGCAGCGCGAGGAGTTCAAGCGG
>DATAQN010000008.1:0-8672 GCA_036264635.1 Xanthobacteraceae bacterium
GCCGGCAGGCTCAAGCCGCTTGCGGTCAGCATGCGCACACCCGCGCTTCCCGACGTGCCGCTGATCAGCGATTTCGTGCCCGGCTACGAGGCCTATTCCTGGAACGGCATCACAGCGCCGCGCGATTGTCCGCGCCCGATCGTCGCCAAGCTCAATGCGGCGGTGAACGCGATCGTGGCGGATGCGGATTTCAAGGGAAAGCTGGTCGACGTCGCCAATACGCCGATGTCGGATACGCCGGAAGGGTTCGGCAAGCTGATCGAAGCGGACAGCGGCAAATGGGCGAAGGTCGTACAGTTCGCCGCGATCACGCCGTGACAATGACGATCAATGCCTTGATCCGGAAACGGCTGTGCCGAGCTGGTACTGCTGGCGGAATTCCGCGTCGTATTCCATGACGTCCTGCATGAGGCGCTCCAGCAACTGCTGCCGGTCGGCACCTTCCATGCTGCAGGTCATCTCGGCCACGACCTTGGCAAGTGCGGTGACGATCTCGTCGCTATCGACCGTATGAGGCTCGTCTTCCGAAACAGGGTATTCCGCAAAGAAATTATCGATTGTGTCGACAATCAAGCAGTGCAGGCACGGCCGTTCCTCGTCGTCTTTGGGGTCTTCGGTAATGGCAATTCTCCACGTCTAGGTCTGGCGGTTTTCCACACTATATAGGAACGCCCAAGGTTGATGCAGGGTGTGCCCTAATACATTTGGTTGAGGCGGATCGAGCCCGGGGCGAGACGGGGATCGTCCAAACGCCCCTCTTGGCCGCCATATTCCAGTCGTCCCTACGAAGATGTGGACCCAGGCGTTTCTGCGGGGCCTTTCGCGGCAAATGAGCGGAGCACCCGAACATCAATCTTCCTAAGCGCGGCGATCAAGCTCCGCCGCGAGTTTCTCATAAAACGGATTGGCGCGCTCGTAGACATAGTCGAGCGCCACGACAGACACCGCCTCGGCGCCATGGTCGCGCAGGAAGGTCGCCAGCGCATGCACGTTCTCGGGCGGGCAGTGCAGGGTGAGCATGCCGGAGGAGGTCGGCCCCCCGAAGGGCGACACAACGCCATATTGTTCGCGCGCCGCAGCAAGCAGCTTGTCGTTCATGCCGGCAAAGCGTGTGCGTACTTCGCGAAACGCCTCGGCGCGCTTTTGCGCGGCAATGCGGTCGAACAGCAGCCGGGCTGCTTCGCGCTTCGCCTGATCCCAGGTCGCGCCGCGCGCGGCAACGAGATTGGCTTGCGAGCGCAGGATCGTGCCATCCTCCACGACCTTGAGGCCGTTGGCGGCCAGCGTCGCGCCGGTCGTCGTGATGTCGACGATCATCTCGGCGGTGCCGGCGGCCGGCGCGCCTTCGGTTGCGCCCGAGCTGTCGACGATGCGGTAATCGACAATGCCGTGCTCGGCAAAGAAGCCGCGCGTGAGATTGGCGTATTTGGTGGCGAGCCGCATCTTGCGATTGTTGCGATGGCGGAACGCGGTCGCGACATCGTCGAGATCGGCCATGCTGCGCACGTCGATCCAGGCCTGCGGCACCGCGACCACGACATTGGCGTAGCCGAAGCCCATGCCGGCGATGAAGACGATGCGCTCGTCCGATTGCGGGATCATCTCGCGAATGAGATCTTCGCCGGTGATGCCGAGATGCACCGCGCCTTGCGCCAGCTGCGAGGTGATTTCGGCCGCCGACAGATAGGCGACCTCGATGCCCTCGAAATTCTTGATCGCGCCGCGATATTCGCGCGCGCCGCGCGGCTTGACGAGATCGAGCCCGGCCTGAGCAAAAAACTTCTCGGCATTTTCCTGCAGGCGGCCTTTCGACGGCACCGCGAGGATCAATGGTGTCGACGCCGGCGTCATGGCCGGCCTCCGCAAGCGACCAGATCCTCGATCGAAGCGGCAAAACCGACGGCGGGGATCTGCTCGCGTGCACCAAGCCGCGCCAGCAGGTCATCATAGCGGCCGCCGGCGACCAGCGGGTTTTTGTCTCGCGGATCGTGCAGCTCGAAGACGAAGCCGGTGTAGTAATCGATGCGGCGGCCGAACGCTGTTGAGAATTTGATGTTACGCACGTCGATGCCGCGCGTGACGAGAAAGCCGGTACGGGTCTCGAACAGATCGAGCGCGGGGCCGAGCGCGATCTTGGCGTCGGCGGCCAGCGCACGCAGCTCGACCGCCGCCTCGTCGGGGTCGCCGTTGAGCGACAGGAAGCGCTCGATCAGCGCGCGCGTCTCGCGCGGCAGTCGCGTCGGCGCGTTGATCGCCGATTGTTCGAGGAAACGGTCGGCGATTTCGGCAACGGAACGTCCGCCGACGGTGACGATGCCGGCGATCGAGAGCAGATCGGTGACCAGATGATGCGCGGCTTTGGGGTCGGAGCCGGCCAAAGCCGCGAGCACCCCCTGATATTCCTTGGAGCCGTTCGCAGGCGCCAGCGTCATCTGATCGAGGTCATGCGCCAGCGAGGCCTTGCGGTTGAAATCCTTCTTCAGCCGGCGCCGCCAGACCGGCGCGAGGTCGAGTGCATCGATGAAGGCACTGAACAGTGCAACGTCACCCATGCGGATTTCCGGCGCGGCAACGCCATATTGTTTGGTCGCCTCGAGCCCGAGCGCGAGCATCTCGGCGTCAGCCGCGGCTTTGTCCTGACGGCCGAAGCTCTCGATGCCGACTTGAAGGAATTCGGCCGGCGCGCCTTCGCGGTGGCGAAACACCGGACCGAGATAGCAGTATCCGGCCGGCTTGCCGGCATGCGGCGACGCCAAATAATCGCAAGACACCGGGATCGTCAGATCGGGCCGCAGGCATAATTCGCGGCCATCCGGGTCGGTGGTGAGGAACATGCGGCGGCGGATGTCTTCGCCGCCGAGGTCGAGAAACGGCTCGGCCGGTTGCAGCACCGGCGGCGCGATCCGGAGATAGGGATTGTCGGCGCCGCGCGTATAGGACGCGACCAGCGCTTCCGCGCGCGGATCCGGTTCTGCCGGCGAATTGGGCGTCGTGGTCAGCATGGTCATGACTCGTTGGGCGGGCCTTTAGCATGGCATGCGTCGCTATTCGATGAAGATTGTGACGGGACGTTAATGCCCACGAAATCAAGAGCTTCCGATGATTAACGGAACCTGCCCCGATGCGCTGCGCGGCTGCGATGCGGCTCTTGGCGGCGCTCAGGCCCGCTCTGCAGAGCCCGGCGACGCCGGCAACTTGGCAGCGGCTTGGCGCAAGCAGGCGGGGCAAAGACAGTCGGCGGCGCGGCTCTCTGCGGCCGGTAGCGGCAGCCGGAAGGTCTCGGCATTGCACCAGCATTCGCCAATATTGTCGCGCCCGCAGCCGAATTCCTGGCCACAGTTTTCGCAGATCAGACGTCTTTCGGCGGAGGTCAAAGCGCCGCGCTCACTTTCGCAGGGCTTTGACTTGCGACGCACGGCCGGTGCTGCGGCGCGGGCCAGGGGTGGGGGCGTGGCGGTGCGTATCGCTGTGCGTATGGCTGTGGGTGTGCGAATGACCATGGCTGTGATCGTGCACGCCGTCGGCCGGCAAATAGACGACATGGCCATGGCGCACGCCGCGCTCGGCGATAATGCTGTTGGCGAAATCCTGCACGTCGGAGCCGCGGCCTTTGAGCACCGTGACCTCCATGCAGTTGTCGTGGTCGAGATGCATGTGCAGCGTCGCTTGCGCCAGATCGTGGCGCTCGTGGAAATCGTGCGTGAGCCGTTTCGGCAGATCGCGCGCCTCGTGATCGTAGACGTAGATCAGCGCCGCGACACAGGGGCGCGTGCCGGCGACTTCGAGGGCGGCCTGCTGCAATCCGGCGCGGGCAAGGTCGCGCAAGGCCTCGGAGCGATTGTCGTAGCCGCGCGCACGCATATAACGATCGAGCTCTTCGTCGAGATCGTCGTCGATCGTGATGGTCACGCGCTGCATTGCTGTCTCCCCTGTCGAGGCACCCATCATAGCAGAACCGATGCCGGGTTGGCATCGTTCATGCGTTTCACCGCATGCGCTAGCTGTTCGGATTAATGTGTGCGTCGACCGCGTTTGGCTCAGTATGCACTTTTATTGACTTCGTCATACTAATAGCGCAAGGTGTGGCTCGCCGCCGGGCATGGCGGAGTCTTTTTCGGCGGCTTGAACCGTCACTTTGTATACGTGTTGGGGAAATGCATGGCGTCGCGAGCATTCGCGGCGATAGTGTTGCTGTTTTCGTTTCTGTGTCCGGATGTGTTGGCGCAAACCGCGCCGCAGCCCGCGCCCGCGGATGGTTCGCCAAGTGCGGCTTCGCCTTCGTCCGCACCGCGGCCGGCGTCTCCTCCGGCGACAGTCCTGCCGACGATCCGGGTGTCTGGGCCTAAACGCGCCAAGCCGCGCCCCGCAAAGCTGAAGCCAACGTCCTCTGCGGCCGCCGACACTTCGCCCGCAGCAACGCCGGTTACCAGCACGTCAAATGCCGGCAGCGGTCCCGTGGTGCCGCCGACCACGGCAAGCCAGATGACAATCTCAGGGCAAGACCTCAACCAGCGCGCAATTACGCGGCCCGGAGAAGTTCTAGAGGCAGCGCCCGGCCTTGCTGTCGTCAGCCACGCCGACGGCGGCAAGGCCAATCAATACTATCTGCGCGGCTATAATCTCGATCACGGCGCCGATCTGGCGATCTTCGTCGATGACATGCCGATCAATCTGCCGACACACGCTCACGGGCAGGGCTATGCCGATCTCAATTGGCTGATGCCGGAAACCGTCAACAGCCTCGATGTGCGCAAGGGCCCTTACTTCGCCGATGTCGGGGACTTTGCAACCGCAGGCTCGCTGTTCGTCAATCTCAGGGACAGCGTCGACAAGAAAATCATCGAGACGACGGTCGGGAGTTTCGATTATCAGCGCTATTTCACCATGGGCTCGGATAAGCTCGGCGGCGGCTCGCTGCTCTATGCCGGCGAGGTGAACTTCTACGACGGGCCTTGGGCGACGCCCGACCACATGAACAAGTTCAGCGGCCTGTTACGCTACAGCCAAGGCACCGCGAGCGATGGGCTCTCGGTCTCGGCGATGGGCTATTCCAACAAATGGACGACCACGGAGCAGGAGCCGGCACGGGCGATCGAGACCGGAATCATCAGCCGTTACGGCGAAATCGATCCCGCCGACGGCGGCAGTACCAGCCGCTATTCGCTATCCGGCCGAGTGGCGCAATCGACCGACGACGGATCGTGGAAGGCCAATGCCTATCTCGTCAAATACCAGATGGACCTGTTTAACGATTTCACCTGGTTTCTCACCGACCCGGTCAATGGCGATCAATTTCAGCAGCACGACGATCGTATCTATGGGGGCGGCAGCATCTCGCGCACCATCAACGGGACTTGGCTCGGCCGGCCGACCGAGACGGTGTTCGGCGTTCAGTCGCGCTACGACGACATCAATCTCGCGCTGAACAACACGGTGGCACAGCAGTTTCTATCGGCCACCCTGGCCGATCACGTCAACGAGGGAAACGCAGGCATATACGCCGAAAATACGGTGCATTGGACCGATTGGCTGAGGACGACGCTCGGCTGGCGCGGTGATTATTATGCTGCGTCGATCAATTCGATGTTGCAAACGGCGAATTCGGGAAACGCATCGTCGGCCATCGGAAGCCCCAAATTCCGCATGGTGTTCGGGCCGTTTGCCAAAACCGAGTTCTTTGTCGGCGCCGGTATGGGCTATCACAGCAATGATGCGCGCTCGACGACCCTCACCGAAGTTCCGGGCGATCCATCGACGCCGGAGTCACCGTCGCCGCTCCTGGTGCGCTCGCGCGGCGCCGAGATCGGGGTGCGGACGAAGATCGTTCCGGGCCTCGATAGTTCGGTGAGCCTGTTCTATCTGCACCAGGCGTCCGAATTGTTCTTTGACGGCGATAGCGGCACAACGACGCCGGGCCGGCCGAGCATCCGCACCGGCATCGAATTCACCAACGATTATCGGCCGGCATCGTGGATTCATGTCGATGCCGATCTTGCGCTTACCCGCGCGCGCTTTATCGGTTTCGACGAAGCGCAGCAGCAGCTTTACCTGTCGCTCGCCGGGTATCCGGAAGCGCAGATCGGCAACGCGCCCGGAAATTATGTCGACAACGCACCATGGATGGTGGCGTCCGCAGGCATCACACTCGGCGAAGACAGTGGATGGTTCGGCGATCTGCGCTGGCGCTTTATCAGTTCGCGTCCACTCACCGAGGACGGCACGTTCCGGTCGGCGCCGCTCAGCGTTTTCAATGGTCAAATTGGCTACCGCTTCGCCAATGGCTGGCGCATTCAGCTCGACGGTCTGAACCTGCTCAATTCGCACGCCGACCAGGCGACCTATGCCTATGGCTCCCTCCTTCGGACCGACAGCCTGTTTGCCATGTGCTTTCCGAAAGCGGGGGCGGCGACTGCGCCTACGGCGGTCTGTCAGAACGGCGTCATGGACTATGCCTTGCATCCGATCGAGCCGTTCGCTGTGCGGCTGACGGTTGCGGCCACGTTTTGACGTCGATCGGACCTCGGTGCGATCAGCTAAAGCCGACGCCGAAAAGGCCACTTTGAAGGCAACGGCCTGGACCAGGCGCATCATTCACGCGGCGCGTTCGGCTGACAAATTGTGGCGACACATTCGCCTCTTCGCGCGCCTCTTCGCGTCGCAGCACAAATGCTCTTGCCAAATGTAACATTATAACATTAGCATGCTGCCTATGGGATGGGTGCGGTTCCATAGGCGCTATGGCGCGTGGCCGGGATTTGCAGCGCTTGCGCTGCAGATCGTGCTGTCGTTCGGGCACATTCATATCGGCAATGTGCATGTCGACGCCGTGTGGCGAAGCGTGGTCGGCAAATCTCATTCGGTCACGCTCGCGCAATCGCCGCAAAAGTCGCCGACACGAAATTCCGGCCAGAATTCCGGCGATGACGAAGACTATTGCGCCGTCTGTGCCTCGATCTTCCTTGCCACGACTTCGCTTGGCGCGGCGCCGCCGCTTCTGCCGGTGCCGTTGGGCTTCGAACGCGTCACTCTGACATTAGCCGCCGAGCGCGGCGTGAACGCATCGCGCCCGGCTTTTTTCCAGTCACGCGCTCCGCCGATCGCCTGATCGCGGTCGGCCTTGATCTGCGGTGCGCGTCGGCTTGTGCCGGCAATGTCCCGCAAGATCGGATGCGGCACTGCGTTTGCTTTCTCAACGTGCCGCGATCGTCCCGACCGTCAGCAGGCTGCAAGTCGGTTTCCTGCATTTTTGGCGGAGTATCATGTCAGTTCCAGATTATCGTGCTCGTCGCGTAGCTGCTCTCGGCGGTTCGGCGCTGCTTGCCTTGCTGACGCTTGGCGCAAATGCCAAAGCGCAAAATCAGCCGGATCAGCCGGCGCAGAGTCAAACGCAGCAAAGCCAGCCGGTCCAAGCGCCTCAAGCTGAGCCGCAAGCCGCGCCACAAGCTCCATCGAATCCGGCGGAGCCGGCGGCGACACCGCAGGCGCAGTCGGCGACGCCATCCGCGCCTTCACCGCAAGCGCAGCAGCCGGCAGCCACGCCCACGCCTTCATCGCAAGCTCAGCAACCGGCCGCACCCGCGGCGCCGAACCAGGCTACGCTGCCGGAAATCACCATCAGGACGCCCAAAGCCAAACCCGCCCCGCGGCAGGCGGCTCGTCCATCGCCTGGGCCTGCTCGCGCCTCAGCACCGGCGACCGCGGTTTCAACCGCGCCGCCGCTCACGCCTTCCGAGCAGCTCACGCAACAGAACAACAGCTTCGATCAGGCGCGCAGCAATATTTATACGACGGCCGGCGCGACGTCCTCCACGATGACGCAGCAGAACATTCAGAATCTGCCGGGCGGCACCAATCAGCCGGTCGAAAAAGTGCTGCTGCAATTTCCCGGCGTGTCGCAGGATTCCGCCGTCAACGGCGATCTCCACATCCGCAACGAGCACGCCAATGCGCAGGTCCGCATCAACGGCATCATGATGCCGGACGGCGTCACCGGCTTCTCGAGCTTCCTCGATCCATCTTGGATCGGCAGTATTTCGCTCGTTACCGGTGCGCTGCCGGCGGAATTCGGATTGCGCACCACGGGCCTGATCGACATCACCACGCGTACCGATCTGTTCAACAATTCCGGCACCGTCGGCGTCTACGGCGGCAGCCGCAGCACCATCACGCCGTATTTCGAATATGGCGGCACCTTCGGCGCCAATTGTCCCTCCGGTACTTCGCCCGGCGCGTCTAAAGCGCCGTCGTCAGGCAATTCTTGCTACGGCGGCGTGCAATATTTCTTCACCGGCCGCTATCTGAATACGCACGAAGGCATCGAGAATCCGCTGCCGACGCTCAACGCCATCCACGACCTGTCGCAGCAGGAGAAAGGCTTCGCTTATCTGTCGACCTTCATCGACCCGTGGACGCGCATGACCATGATGATGGGCACGTCGACCACGAGTTATCAGATTCCGAACACGCCGAACGTGCCGAACTCGCCGCTCGTGTCCTCGGCCTTCGGCGTCACCAGCTTCAATTCTGCCGCACTGAACGAACGGCAGGACGAGGACACCCAATTCGGCGTTTTGGCCTTGCAACGTTCGGTCAACGGCTTCGACGGGCAATTGTCCTACTTCACCCGCTACGACAATGTGCACTTCATGCCCGATCCGACCGGCGATCTCCTG
>DATAQN010000042.1:0-32711 GCA_036264635.1 Xanthobacteraceae bacterium
AGTTGAAAAGCGCCACCGAAAAGCTCTCCGCCCGCGAGCGCCTGGCGCTGCGCGCCATGGCGGTCACAGATTGATGCGATCGGATTGCCGCCGGCCAGGATCCTTATAGTCCCATGACCGCTCTGTTCCGTCTCATCATGATGCTCGTCGGTTATATCTGGGCCTGCGTCGCCGCGTCGCTCGTGATCACGTTCGGCACACTGGCGCCGGACTGGAACGATCTTGATGAATTCGGCCGCGCGCTCGGCGACCAGTCGGGCGGTGTGCCGACGGTGGCCTTGTGGTCGATGATCGGGATCGGCGCGGCGATCATCTTTGCCATCGGCTTTTTCCCGACCTTGATTGCGATCATCCTGGCCGAGGGTTTCAGGCTGCGTTCGATCGTTGTCTATGGTCTCATCGGCGCCGCGCTGGCGCTGGCCGCCGCCTATGGGCTCGATTTCGGCGGCTATGTCACGGCGCCCACTGCCGACATGATGCACCAGCGCGAAGTGTTCGCCGCCGCCGGCATTGCCGGCGGATTGGTCTATTGGCTGTTCGCGGGCCGCCGCGCCGGTGTGTGGAAGTGAGCGCATGAACCGCACCGGCCTGACCATCGCGCTCAGCGTCGCCTTTGTGGTCGGCGTCATCTGCGCCGTCGATCCGCAGCTCGATCTCGATCTCGCCCGCATCAGCTTCAATTCGAACCGGCAATTGTTCGGCATCAATGCCCAGACGTGGGTGCAGCACGCCCGCGATGCGGCGCGGCTGATCGTGACGCTTCTGGTGATGCCGGCGGCTCTTGCTCTCGTCGGCAAGCTGATCTGGCCGAAACGGCGCATGCTGATCGAAGGCCGTGCCGCTCTGTTTCTGATCGTGACGCTGGCGCTCGGGCCCGGCATCATCACCAATCTTATTCTCAAGGATCATTGGGGCCGCGCGCGGCCGATCGACGTGCAGCAATTCAACGGCGACTACAAATTCACGCCGTGGTGGGATCCCCGCGGCGAATGTCCGAACAACTGCTCCTTCGTCGCCGGCGAGCCGTCCGGCGCCTTCTGGACCATGGCGCCGGCGGCGCTGGCGCCGCTCGAATTGCAGCCGCTCGCCTTCGGCGCAGCACTGCTGTTCGGAGCCGCCGTCGGCGTTCTGCGCATTGGCGGCGGCGGACATTTCTTCAGCGACGTCGTATTCGCCGGCGTTTTTGTCTATCTCGAAATTTGGCTCGTCTACGGCCTGATCTATCGCTGGCCCGCCACGGCGCTGAACGAAGACGCAATCGAGTCGTTTCTTATTCAGGCGGGCGATGGCCTGCGGCAGGGTCTGCGCAGGCTCATGGATTATGCGCGGCCGTCGAAAGTGCCGTAGTCTGAGCGAAGAATGACCGACATCATTCCGACGGCTGGCCCAGAACCTGAAAGATTTCCTGCAGCTGGGGGCTCATCGGCAAATTGAGCGTCTCGCCGGTTGGCAAGCGGCGCACGAACCATTTGTTGTAGAGCTCGGTGAGGCGCCGGTCCGAGGCCATCCGGGCGAAGGCGCGCTCGACTACGGCGGCGAAGGCCGGGTCATCGCGGCGATAAACCAAGCCGTACGGATCGTAAGACAGATATTCGCCGACCACCTTCATGTCGTGCGCCGCGGGCTCGGTGGCGATGATGCCGTAAAGCAGCACGTCGTCGGTGGCGAAAGCATCGGCCTTGCCGGCGGCGAGCATGGCGAAGGATTGCGCGTGATCGCGCGCGGTGACGATATTGATGCCGAGCTTCTGCTTGTCGGACAGTGTGCGCAGCGCGCCTTCATTGGTGGTGCCGGCGGTGACAACCGCGGTCTTGCCGGCCAGGTCGCGATACGACGCGATCCGCGACGCCTTGGGCACCATGAGCTTGGTGCCGGCGACGAAGAAGATCGGCGAGAACGCCGTCTCCTTTTGCCGCTGCAGATTGCTGGTGGTCGAGCCGCATTCGAGATCGACGGCGCCGGATTTCACCTTGTCGAAACGGTCCGCTGACGTCACCGGGGCGAGCGCGATCTTGATGTCCATGCCGTCGAGCTCGGTTGCGGCCTCTTCCACGACTTCACGGCACAGGTCGATGGAATAGCCGATCGGCTGCTGGCGGTGATTGAGATAGGAGAATGGCAGCGAGCTCTCGCGATAGCCGAGTGTGATGGTGCCGCTGGCCTTGATATTCTTCAGCGTTCCCGACAGCGCGCCGACGCTTGCGTCCTGGCCTGTCTCTTGCGCCGCTGCCGGCTGAGTCAAAGCGGCTCCAAGGAAAGCGAGGCAGAGCAGCATTGCCGCCGCTCGTCCTCGCAAGGGGAGAGCCGCAATCATGGCGTGCTAGGCCGCCGCGCGCGGTTCGAGCACGGGCACAGGCGCTGATGGCGCCGGCGAAGGTAACTTTTCGCCCTCCCACTTCGCCACCACCGCCGTGGCCAGCGAATTGCCGATCACATTGGTGGCCGAACGGCCCATATCGAGGAACTGGTCGATGCCGATGATCAGGAGAAGGCCAGCCTCCGGCAGGTTGAAGCTCGCCAGCGTCGCCGCGATCACGACCAGCGAGGCGCGCGGCACGCCGGCCATGCCCTTGCTGGTGAGCATCAGCAGCAACAGCATCACGACCTGCTGTCCGATGCCGAGCTGAATATTGTAGGCCTGCGCGATGAAGATGGTCGCAAAGGTGCAATACATCATCGAGCCGTCGAGATTGAACGAATAACCCATCGGCAGCACGAAGCTGATGATCTTCTTGCTGATCTGGAATTTCTCGAGCTGCTCCATCATTTTCGGATAGGCCGCTTCGCTGCTCGCGGTCGAGAAGGCGAGCAGGAACGGCTCGCGCACCAGCTGGACGAGCCGCAGCGCGTGGCTGCCGAAGAACAGATAGCCGACGGCGACGAGCAGCCCCCACAGCAAGACCAGGCCGAAATAGAACTCGACGACGAACTTGCCGTAGGTGACGAGGATGCCGAGCCCTTGCGTGGTGATGATCGCGGCGATCGAGGCAAAGACCGCGATCGGCGCGAGCTTCATGATGTAGCCGGTGATGGTGAGGATGGCGCGCGAAAGCTCCTCGATGCCTTCGACTAGCTTGCTGGCGCGCTCGCCCAAAGCCGCGCAGGCGACGCCGAAGAACAGCGAGAACACGACGATCTGCAGGATCTCGTTATTGGCCATGGCCTCGACGACCGAGCGCGGCACCAGATGCGCGACGAAATCTTTCGCCGACAGCGACGCGACCTTCAGATTGGTCGAGGCCTGCGCATCCGGCAGCGGCAGATTGAGATTGTCGCCGGGGCGCAAAATGTTGACCAGGACGAGGCCGAGCAGCAGCGACACCAGCGACGCCGAGATGAACCAGACCATCGCCTTGGCGCCGATGCGACCGACGACCTTGGGATCGCCCATATGCGCGACACCGACCACCAGCGTCGAGAACACCAGCGGCGCAATGATCATCTTGATCAGGCGCAGGAAGATGTCGGTCATCAGCGAAATGTAATCGGAGATGGCCTTGGCGGTGGCGGGGTCTGGCCAAAGCGTATGGCACGCATAGCCGACCGCGATGCCTAAGAGCATGCCGATGATGATAATCGTGGTGAGCGTCGCCCGCATGAAGCTCCTCCAATCCGATCCGGCTTGGGAAGCTTAATGCGTTTTTTACGGGGCAGGGAAGGGGCCCAAACGATCTTTCAGGTCAAACTTTGGGCTAGGCTTTGGATGTATTTCGTTCGGCGAGGATCGACTGCAACCGTCCCTTCACCGCCGCTGGCTGATCGGTGCCCAGAAACTCGCCGACCGTCATCCGCTTCACCAGCCGCATATAGGGCCGGCCTGACAGCACCTCATCAAGCCTGACGTGCTCCTGCACGACGTAGTCCTCGGTGTCGTCAGGGTCCCGCACCAGGCTCCACTGCTCGCATTCGTTTTTGTCGTCCGGCCGGCCGCGAAATATCAGATTTTCCATGCTCATTTCCTGGCTTGCTTCGCGCCGACGCCCCCCTATAGTCCGCGCCAAATTAGAGCATGATCCCGAAAAGCATGCCCTTGGACTTGATCCGAGGGTGGGCACCGATTTTCGGAAAAGATCATGCTCAAACGGAGAATCCAACTAAGATTTCCGCGCTAAACGAGGTTTGTTTCTATGCCAAAAGGCGACGTCAAAAAGGTGGTACTGGCCTATTCCGGGGGGCTCGATACTTCGATCATTCTGAAATGGCTGCAGACCACCTATGGCTGCGAAGTGGTCACCTTCACCGCCGATCTCGGCCAGGGCGAGGAACTCGAGCCGGCTCGCGCCAAGGCGCTCACCCTCGGCATCAAGCCACAGAACATTTTCATCGAGGACCTGCGCGAGGAATTCGTCCGCGATTACGTGTTTCCGATGTTCCGCGCCAACGCGGTCTATGAGGGCCAGTACCTTCTCGGCACCTCGATCGCGCGGCCGCTGATCGCCAAAAAGCAGATCGAGATCGCCGAAAAGGTCGGCGCCGACGCCGTGGCGCATGGCGCGACCGGCAAGGGCAACGACCAGGTCCGCTTCGAGCTGTCTTATTACGCGCTCAAGCCCGATGTGAAAGTCATCGCGCCGTGGCGCGAGTGGGACTTCAAGTCGCGTGAGGCGCTGATCGCTTTCGCCGAACAGAACCAGATCCCGATCGCCAAGGACAAGCGCGGCGAGGCGCCGTTCTCGATCGACGCCAATCTCCTGCACACCTCCTCCGAAGGCAAGGTGTTGGAAGACCCTGCGGGCGAGGTGCCGGATTACGTCCATTCGCGCACCGACGATCCAGCCAAGGCGCCGGATACGCCGGAATACGTCACCATCGAATTCGAGCGCGGCGATCCGGTCGCGGTCGATGGCAAGAAGCTTACGCCCGCGGCCTTGCTGACGGCGCTCAACGCGCTCGGCAAGAAGCACGGCATCGGCCGGCTCGATCTGGTCGAGAACCGCTTCGTCGGCATGAAGTCGCGCGGCATGTATGAGACGCCGGGCGGCACGATCCTTCTGGCTGCGCATCGCGGCATCGAATCGATCACGCTCGACCGCGGCGCGGGGCATCTCAAGGACGAGCTGATGCCGAAATATGCCGAACTGATCTATTACGGCTTCTGGTTTTCGCCCGAGCGTGAAATGCTGCAGGCGGCGATCGACAAGAGCCAGGAATTCGTCTCTGGCAGCGTGCGGCTCAAGCTCTACAAGGGTAATGCCAGTGTGGTTGGCCGCGAGAGCAAATATTCGCTCTACGATCAGGACCTCGTCACCTTCGAGGACGGCAAGGTCGCGTACGACCAGCGCGATGCCGAAGGCTTTATCCGCCTCAACGCGCTGCGGCTGCGGACACTGGGGCAAAGGAAGCGCAAACTGAATCTCTAGGTTAGCATCCGGAGAAGTGAGGGCCCGCATGGCTCATTCATCCGGCGGCCCGAGCGATGTTCCTTCCAGACGCTGGTCTCTTCTGCTACGCGGCTTGGCGGTTGCCTTAGCGCTCGTCGTTCTTGCGCTCGGTTTCCTGATTCCGGAGCCGATTGTCTTTAGCTGGCGTCAGGCAGCCGTTGTCGCGCTTGCGGCCTTCGCGATGGCGGCGAGTTTGACGATGGTCCTTGTCGGCTATCGATGGATTGCCGTGCTGTTCGCGGCCGGGGCGTTGGTGGCGCTTTGGCAGGGCGCACAGGATCGGATCGCCAGATGGGAAGTGCTTGGCCGCGACACGCCCGATGTGGTTGATATCGCGCGCCACTTCGTCGTTGGTTACGACGATATTGCAGCCGTTTCCGAGCTGGCTCGCGGCGCTCATATCGGCGGCATCTTTCTCACCCAACGCAATGTCGCTGGCCGGAGCGTTGCCGAGGTGGCGGCGGAAATTGAGGGCTTGCAGGCAATCCGGCGCGCCGCGGGTCTGCCGCCGCTGGTCGTGACGGCGGATCAGGAAGGCGGCCCTGTCTCGCATCTGTCGCCGCCTTTGCCGCATCCCCCGGCGCTCTCAACGATCGCGGCGCTTGCGCCTGCCGACAGGCGCGAAGCCGCGATGCAATTAGGCTTTGAGCAAGGGAAGGCGCTCAAGGAAATCGGCGTGACCATGGATCTGGCGCCGGTCGCCGATCTCAACCCCACTCGGGCGATGAACGGCCTCGATCTGAACACCCATCTGGCAACCCGGTCCATTTCAAGCGATCCGAATGTCGTCGCTACGGTCGCGGCCGGCTTTTCGGAGGGGCTGCTGCGCGCCGGCGTGACGCCGACGGCCAAGCACTTTCCCGGGCTCGGCCGTGTCACCGTGGACACGCATCTGTTCGGTGCATCGCTCGATGCTGCGGAGATCGACCTCGCGGCCACCGACTGGGTGCCGTTTCGTGCCGTGCTCGGCATCCCTGGTGCTGCCGTGATGCTATCCCACGTCGCCTTGGACAGCGCCGATGCCGGCGTTCCGGTATCGCGGTCCAAGCGCGTCGTCACCGGCCTTCTGCGCGAACAATGGGGCTTCGATGGCATCGCCATCACCGATGATTTGACGATGGGTGCAGTCCTGCATGCCGGCTTCTGCAGCGGCATCGAAGGCGCGCTCAATGCCGGGATCGATCTTTTGCTGGTGTCCTGGGAGACCGATAAGATCTATCCGGCGCTGCAATGCGCGCTCGCCGCGTTGGACGCGGGGCGTCTCGACCGCGCTATGCTAAAACGCAGTGCGCAACGGCTCGACCGTCTCGAAGGCGCGAAGACCGCGGCAGCGCAATAGGCGCGGAATGGCAGCCAGATTTTCTATTTGAGCATGATCTTTTCGGAGAACCGGTAGCCACCCTCGGATCAAGTCCAAGGGCATGCTTTTCGGATCGTGCTCTAAACTTGCCGCTCCACCATCATCTTCTTGATCTCGGCGATCGCCTGCGCCGGATTGAGATGTTTCGGGCACGCCTTGGCGCAATTCATGATCGTGTGGCAGCGATAGAGGCGGAACGGATCTTCCAGGTCGTCGAGCCGCTCGCCGGTCGCTTCATCGCGGGAATCGACCAGCCAGCGACGCGCCTGCAGCAGCGCCGCCGGGCCGAGATAGCGCTCGGAATTCCACCAATAGCTCGGGCAAGAGGTCGAGCAGCAGGCGCAGAGAATGCATTCGTAGAGGCCGTCGAGCTTCTGCCGGTCGTCATGGCTCTGCCGCCATTCGGTGCGCGGCGTCGGTGACACGGTCTTCAGCCACGGTTCGATGGATGCGTGCTGGGCGTAGAAATTGGTCAGGTCGGGCACGAGGTCCTTCACCACCGCCATATGCGGCAGCGGATACAGCCGCACCGTGCCTTTGACGTCGGTCATCGCCTTGGTGCAGGCGAGCGTATTGGTGCCGTCGATATTCATCGCGCAGGAGCCGCAGATGCCTTCGCGGCAGGAGCGGCGAAAGGTCAGCGTCGCGTCGACATTGTTCTTCAGCCAGATCAGGCCGTCGAGCACCATCGGCCCGCAGTCGGCGGAGTTGACGTAATAGGTATCGATGCGCGGGTTGAGTCCGTCGTCCGGGTTCCAGCGATAGATGCGGTATTCGCGCTCGGTCTTGGCATTTGCGGGACGCGGCCAGGTCTTGCCTTCGCAGACCTTGGAATTTTTTGGCAGTGTGAATTCAACCATTTTCAATACACCCGCTTTTTGGGCTCGATATAAGAGACGTCGTTGGTCAGCGTGTAAGTGTGTACCGGGCGGTAATCGATGATGACCTTGCCGGTGGCGTGGTCGAGCCAGGACAGGGTGTGTTTCATCCAGTTCTGGTCGTCGCGGTCGGGATAATCCTCGCGCGCATGCGCGCCGCGGCTCTCGGTGCGGTTCACCGCGGAATCCATGGTGACCACGGCCTGCTCGATCAGATTGACGAATTCGAGCGTCTCGACCAGATCGGAATTCCAGATCAGCGAACGATCGGAGACGCGCACGTCGCCGACGCCGTTATAGACGTCGTGGATCAGCTTGGAGCCTTCTTCGAGCACTTCGCCGGTGCGGAACACCGCGCAATTGCTCTGCATGACCTGCTGCATCTTGCCGCGCAGCTGCGCGGTCGGCGTCGAGCCCGAGGCGTTGCGGTATTTGTCGAGCCGCGCCAGCGCCGTGTCGGCGGCGGTCTTGGGCAGGTCCGGCTGCTTGTCGCCGGGCGTGAGCAGTTCGGCGCAGCGTTTCGCCGCGGCGCGGCCGAACACGACGAGATCGATCAGCGAATTCGAGCCGAGCCGGTTGGCGCCGTGCACGGAGACGCAGGCCGCTTCGCCGAGCGCCATCAGGCCGGGCACGATGTGGTCGGGATTGCCGTCTTTCTTGATCAGCGCTTCGCCGTGATAGTTCGTGGTGATGCCGCCCATATTGTAGTGCACCGTCGGCACGATCGGCACCGGCTCACGGGCGAGATCGCAGCCGGCGAAGATCTTGGCCGACTCGGTGATGCCGGGCAGGCGCTCGGCGAGAATCTTCGGATCGAGATGGTCGAGATGAAGGAAGATGTGGTCCTTCTTCGGCCCGACGCCGCGGCCTTCGCGGATCTCGATGGTCATGGCGCGGGAGACCACGTCGCGCGAAGCGAGGTCTTTCGCTGACGGCGCATAGCGCTCCATGAAGCGCTCGCCCGCCGAGTTCACGAGATAAGCGCCTTCGCCGCGCGCGCCCTCGGTGATCAGCACGCCGGCGCCATAAATGCCGGTCGGATGGAACTGCACGAATTCCATGTCCTGCAGCGGCAGGCCCGCGCGCAGCACCATGGCATTGCCGTCGCCGGTCTGGGTATGTGCGCCGGTGCACGAGGCATAGGCGCGGCCATAGCCGCCGGTGGCGAGGATGGTCATCTGCGCCATGAAGCGGTGGATGGTGCCGTCATCGAGATTGAGCGCGACGACGCCGCGGCAGCGCCCTTCTTCGTCCATCATCAGGTCGATGGCGAAATATTCGATGAAGAACTCGGTCTGATGGCGCAGCGCCTGGCCATACATGGTGTGCAGCATGGCATGGCCGGTGCGGTCAGCGGCGGCGCAGGTGCGCTGCGCGGTGCCCTTGCCGTAATGCGTGGTCATGCCGCCGAACGGGCGCTGATAGATCTTGCCGTCTTCGCGGCGCGAGAACGGCAGGCCCCAATGTTCGAGCTCGTAGACCGCCTCCGGCGCGCTGCGGCACATATATTCGATGGCATCCTGGTCGCCGAGCCAGTCCGACCCTTTCACGGTGTCGTACATGTGCCAGCGCCAATCGTCCTCGCCCATATTGCCGAGTGCGGCGGCGATGCCGCCTTGTGCCGCGACGGTGTGGGAACGGGTCGGAAACACCTTGCTGATGCAGGCGGTGCGGAGGCCCGCTTCACTGCAGCCGACCGTGGCGCGCAGGCCTGAGCCGCCGGCGCCGATCACGACGACGTCGTAAATGTGATCTTCGATCGGATAGGCGCGGCCGTTGACGGCGGGCGCCGCTCCGTTGGTTGCGTTTTCAGCCATGCTTACAATCCGAAGGACGTTTTCAATAATGCGTAAATGGCGATGGCGCCGACGGCCCAGCAGTAGAACGTATTGGCCATCAGCAAAGTGAGCTTCGACGACTCCGCATGCACGTAATCCTCGATGATCACTTGCATGCCGATCCGCATGTGCACGACGGTCGAGAGGATGAATAGCAGCAGGATGATCGCGACCGCAGGCGAGCCGAGAATTTGCGCCGTCGCCGCCTGGTTGCGGCCGAGCAGCGTGATCAGGATGATCACTGCGGCAATAGTCAGCGGAATATTGGCGACGGCCGTCAGCCGCTGCCGCCAGAAATGCTCGGTCCCGGATTTGGCGCTGCCGAAACCGCGGACACGGGCGAGCGGGGTGCGGATATGCGCGGGGCCGCTCATCATCAAACTCCCATCGTGAGAAGGACGAAAATCCAGAGCAGCACGGTGATTGCGATCGAGCCGATCAGGTTCGCAGCGGCGAGCCATTCACGCTCATTCGGGCCGAAGCCGCGGCCGGTGTCCCAGATCAGATGGCGAATGCCGCCGAGCATGTGGTGGATCAGCGCCCAAGTATAGCCGAACAGGATCAGCCGGCCGATCCAGGAGCTGGCGAACCATTGAAAGCGCCCATAGCCGTTGGGGCTCGCGGCGGCAATCAGCCACCAGGCGACGAGAAGCATGCCGAAATAGAGCGCTCCCCCGGTGATGCGATGCACGATCGACATCATCATCGTCAGCATCGGCTTATAGATCTGCAAATGCGGGGAAAGTGGCCGCTCGGCGGGTGTCCGTCGTTCGAGCGTGCGGGTGTCGGCCATGCGTGTCGTCCGAATTGGCATTATCGAATTCGCTGCGACGCGGGCGCGCGCAACTTAGAACCGTTCTCCTACTCAATCCGCGGCCCTGCCGCAATGCAGCACCGCGCATTGCTGAGAAGTGCCGGCGGCAAGAGTAACTTCGCCTACTACGAAAGAATACGCTTGAATTGCTATTATTCAATGGGCGATATTAGAATCCTGACTTCGTATTGTGCGAAGGCAGGGTTGTGGCCATGCGATTCGATCTCGCCGATCTCAGTCTGTTTCGTCATGTCGTCGAAGCCGGCTCCATTACCCATGGCGCCGAGCGCGCGCATCTGGCGCTTGCCGCAGCCTCGACGCGTATCCGCAACATGGAAGAGGCGCTCGGCGTGCCACTGCTCACGCGTGGGCGCCAGGGCGTGACGCCGACACAAGCCGGCCGTACGCTGCTCCAGCATGCCCGCACGATCTTGCGCCAGGCCGAGCGGCTGCACGAGGATCTCGGCGCCTACGGCGGCGGGCTTGCCGGCCAGATCCGAGTGCTGTCGAACACCAATGCGCTGACCGAATTCCTGCCGGAAGCGCTGTCGTCGTTCCTCGCCGCGCACCCCAATGTCAGCATCGATCTCGAAGAGCGTTTGAGCGACGAGATCGTGGGCCTGATCGCCGAGGGCGTCGCCGATATCGGCGTGGTTGCCGGCACCGTGGATGCGGGCGCGCTCGAAACCTATCCGTTCCGCCGCGACCGTTTCGTGCTGGTGGTGGCGCAGGATCATCCGCTGGCCAAGCGGCACAAGATCAGCTTCGAGGAGGTGCTCGATCAGGATTTCGTCGGGCTTGATCGCGCCAGCGCCATCCAGCGCTTCCTTGCCGCCAAGGCGGTGCGCATCGGCCGGCCGTTGCGGCTTCGCGTGCAGTTGCGCAGCTTCGACGCTATCTGCCGCCTGGTCGAATGCAAGGTCGGCATCGGCATCGTACCGGAAACCACCGCGCGGCGGGTGTCGAAGACCATGGCGATCAAGCTCGTGCCGCTGACGGATAGCTGGGCGGTGCGGGATTTGACGATCTGCGTGCGCAGCCGCGACGAATTGCCGGCCTATGCGCGGCAGCTCGTCGAGCATTTGCGGGCGCCGGCTTAACGGCGTCATGCCCGGGCATAGTCGTTTGAAGAACGGCGTCGCTTCGCTCGCCTATGTCCCGGACATCCCGACAGCTATGGCAGCGCCTCGTCGATGCTATCGAGATTGCCGGGACAAGCCCGGCAATGACGGTAAAGGAACGTCATAGCGCCGCTCGGAGGCTGGCCCTTTCTCTCGCCGCCGCAATCGCGTCACCTAGCGCCGCGATGCGGATCGGCAGCTTGGCCACCGAAATCCCGAGCGGAGCGAGGGCGTCGTTGACAGCGCTCGAGATCGCCGCCGGCGCGCCGAGATAGCCGGATTCGCCGGAGCCCTTCTGCCCGAGCACGGTGAACGGCGAGGGCGTGCAGTGATGCACGATCTCGACCTCTGGCACTTCGAGCGACGACGGCAGCAGATAATCCATGAAAGTCTGCGTGATCATCTGGCCCTGGTCGTCATAGACGAATTCCTCGAACAGAGCCGCGCCGATGCCGTGCGCGATGCCGCCGAGCGTCATGCCTTTGACGATGTGTGGATTGATCACCGTGCCGCAATCATGGCCGATGACGTAGCGCTTGATCTTCGGCGCGCCGAGCTCGGGATCGATCGCCAGCAGCACGACGTGAAACTCGAAGGAGTGGCACGGATACATCTGCACACGGCCGTCAGGCGTCGGCAGCATGCCGCCGGTCGGCACCTGGTAGACATGATTGGTCTCGAGCCCCGGCTCGAAGCCGGGCGGCAGCAGATGCCAGTTGCGGTGGGCTATCGTGACGAGATCGAGCCAGGACAAGCGGCGGTCGCCTTGCGCCGTCGCTGCGCCGCCATTGCTATAGACGACCGAGTCTTCGCGCGCACCGAATTGATGCGCGGCAATGGCGACGAGTTTTTGCTTGAGCTTCTGCGCGGCATGGAATGCGGCGCCGCCGAGCATGATCGCCATGCGGCTGCCGACTGGTGAGTTGCTCGGCATGCTTTCGAGCGAATCCGGCCGCACCACGCGGATTTTGTCAGGGTCGATTTCCAGAATCTCGCCGATCACGGTCGCAACGAGTGTCTCGTGGCCCTGTCCGGATGACGTGGTGTTCACGGTAGTGACAATGTCGCCGAGCGCATCGACGTGGATGCGGCAGGATTCCATCCACGTGCTGGTCGTGTTTTTTGGATTCAGCAGCGGCTCAAAGGATGAATTGCCGCCGCTTGGTTCGAGGCAGGCAGCAACGCCGATGCCGGCAAGCTGTCCGCTCTGGCGGATTTTGTCGCGCTCGGCCTGCAGGCCTTTGAACTCGACATGGTCGAGAACCTTGGCGACCACGGTGTGATAATCGCCGCTATCGTAACGCGTGCCGCTCGGAATGAGATACGGAAACTCCTCCTTGCGGATGAAATTGCGCCGCCGCACCTCGACGCGGTAGAGATTGAGCGCAGCCGCCACTTTGTCGATCGCGCTTTCGATCGCGTAATTGGTCGGCGATTGGCCGAAGCCGCGCACGGCTTCCTGCACCGCTTTGTTGGTGGTCACCGATTGCGCGCGATATTCCACGCTTTGAATCTTGTAAGGGCCGACAATGGCGCCGATCGGCTTGCCGAGCTGAAACGGCGCGCGGCCGGCATAGGCGCCGGCATTGTCGAGGGCGCGCATTTTCATCGAACGGATGACGCCGTCATCGTTGAAGGCGAGCGACACGTCGAAAATCCGGTCCGGCCCGTGTGCGTCACCGGCGCGCATATTCTCCAGCCGATCTTCGATCAAGCGCACGGGCCGGCCGAGGCGGCGCGAGAGATAGCCGCACAGCACGGTGTGCTTGATACCGCGCTTGACGCCATAGCTGCCGCCGACGTCGATATCCTGATGCACCCGCACGGCATTGGCGGGAAGCCGCAAGGCGCGCGCGATCTGATCGGCATATTTCGGCATCTGAATCGAGGCCCAGACATCGAGCAATTCGCGCCACGGATCCCAGGCCGCGGTAATGCCGAAGGTCTCGACCGGCACCGTCGAGCTGCGGCCCCAGACTACGCGGAACGAGAGATGTTTTGGTGAATCGGCGAAATCGCGCTCAACGTCACCCCAGACAAAAGTGCGGTCGAGCAGCACGTTGGAGCCGTGCGGCGGATGTACCGTCGGCGCGTCGGCTTTCAGCGCTTCTTCCGGATCAATCACGAAGGGCAGCGGCTCGTAGGTCACCTCGACGAGCTCGGCGGCATCTTCGGCAATCGCGCGCGTATCGGCGACGATGGCCGCGACCCATTCGCCGACATAACGCGTCTGGTTCACCGCGAGTGGAAAGCGTCGCACTTGCGGCGTATCGAGGCCGTTCATCAGCTGATCGGTGGCGCCGGCGAGCTCGTCGCCACCAAGCACATAATGCACGCCGGGGAGTGCCAAAGCGGCCTTGGTGTCGATCGCAACGATACGCGCGGCCGGATGCGGCGAGGGTACGAGCGCCACATGCAACATGTTCGCCGCTTTCACGTCAGCGGCGAATTGGCCCTTGCCGGCGACAAAGCGCCGGTCCTCGCGCACGCGGCGATTGGTCGAGACGTAACGCAAATGCCGCGGCGCTGTGCTCATCGTGTGCCCGCCTTTGGTACGTTTTTGGGCGCATTGGCCAGCGCCAGCCGTTCCGCAGCGAGCGCGATCGCTTCGACGATCTGACCGTAGCCGGTGCAGCGGCAGATATTGCCGGAAATGGCTTCGACGATGTCTTGGCGCGTTGGCTGCGGATTGTCGCGCAACAGTGCGGTCGCGGTCAGCACCATGCCCGGTGTGCAATAACCGCATTGCATGCCGTGCATCTCACAGAACGCGTCCTGGATGACGCTGAGCTCGCCCGGCGCCGGCGCGATGCCCTCGATGGTGGTGATGTCGTAACCGTCGGCCTGCACGGCGAATATCAGGCAGGAGCGCGCCGGCTCGCCGTCGAGCAGCACTGTGCAGGCGCCGCAGACGCCGTGCTCACAGCCGACATGCGAGCCGGTGAGGCCGAAATCGTCGCGCAGGCAATCGAGCAGGGTCTTGCGCGGCTCGACTTCGGCGGTGCGTGTCTCGCCATTGATGGAGAGCTCGACTTTCACTGCCGCCTCGCTGTCGCGGTGAGCCGCGCATCGCTCATGGCGCGGCGCACCAAGACGCCACCGGTGCGCCGCCGATAATCCGCCGAGGCATGCAGATCGCCCCAGATGTCGAGTCTGGCCATCGACGTTGCGACGGCGTCTGCGATCGCCTCGTCGCCAAGATCGCTGCCGACGAGCGCTTCCGCCGCATCGTTGAGCCGCACCGGATATTCGCCAAGCCCGCCAATGCCGACGGCGCAAGCTGTACAGCGGCCGGCGTCATCAAGCGCGATTTGCGCCGCGGCGCACACGAAAGCGAAGTCGCTGTGCCGCGCATTCACTTCATGAAAGCCGGTGCCGACGCACTGCTGCGGCCAGACCGGAAAGCGGATGGCGGTGAGGAGTGAACCTTGCGGAATTGCCGTCACCATTGGACCTAAGAAAAACTCACTCGCCTTGATGGACGTCTCGCCCTTTACGTCGCGCACGATGATGTCGGCGTCGAGCGTGAGCGCGACCAGGGGAATTTCCGCCGATGGATCGGCATGTGCGACCGAGCCGCCGATGGTGCCGCGCCGCCGCGTCGCCGGATGCCCGACCCAGGGAAACACTTTGGCAAGCAGCGGCAATTTGGCTGCGATCAGCGGATCGCGCTCGGCCGCCGCCTGCCGCGTCGTCGCGCCAATGACGATGCTGTCGCCGCTTTGTTTGACGTCTGCGAGTTCCGGCAAGCGCAGGATATCGACCAAGCGTGTGGGCCGTGCGAGCCGCATCGCCAGCATCGGCACCAGCGACTGTCCGCCGGCAATGACCCGCGCCTCGGCGTCCTGCGCCAGCAAGGCGCAGGTCTCGTGGATCGATTGCGGCCGGATGTAATCGAACGGGACAGGCTTCACGCAAGGCTCCGATCAGGCACGCGGCAAATTCGGATCATATCCGAAGTCTTTGTCGCGCTCTGCCCGCGGGCTCGCTCTGCGCATCCCGTAGGCATTTCCTCCACACCGGCGGAATCTATGTCTGCACTTATTCTTTTGCCGCTGCGTCCGATAGGCTCAGCGCGGCATCAGTACCCAGTAATCCAGATCGAGCAGCACGGCGGGATCGTATTCGTCGCCGTTCTTGGCCGGGAAATCGTTGCAGGGCCGGTCACATGTTGCGATTGTGCGCAGCCGCAGCGCGCCGACATCGGTGCGGCCGGGCAGATCGGCTTTCGCCAGGACTTCCGACCAGGCAAAAACCGTCCCGCCGGCAAAGAGCGGCGCGACATGGCGGCCGCCATTGATGGCCGCGATATGGAAGGCATTGGCGAGGCCGTTGAAGGAGATCGCGCGCGCCAGCGAGATCACGTGTCCGCCATAGATGAGGCGGCGGCCGAAGCGGCCTTTGCCTTCGATATATTGATTGAAGTGGATGCGCGCCGTGTTCTGATAGAGCCGCGTCGCAATCATGTGCTCGGCTTCTTCGACGGTGTAGCCGTTGACGTGATCGATCTTCTCGCCCACGGCATAGTCGTCGTATTTGGCCGTGCTGCCGGCCAGCGCAAAATCGTAATCGACGACATCGATCGGCGGAACGGCTTCGCCCAACACCTTCGGGTCGAGCACAGTCGGCAGCCGCGGCACGTGATCGCCGGGCGCGGGCGCGGCTTCGTCGCGTTTGTTCACCATCACCCAGCGCACATATTCGATGACCGGCTTGCGATCCTGGTTGTAGCCGGTGGTGCGCACATAGACGATGCCGGTCTTGCGGCTTGAGTTTTCCTTCAGGCCGATGACCTCGGATTGCGCGGTCAGCGTGTCGCCAGGATAGACCGGCGTGCGGAAGAAAAGGCCGGCATAACCGAGATTGGCGACAGCGTTGAACGACACGTCCGGCACGCTCTTGCCGAAGATGATGTGAAAGACGAGTAGATCGTCGATCGGCGAGCGCGGATAACCGATCGCCTCGGCAAAGACGTCGGAGGATTGCACGGCAAAGCGCGCGCCGAACAGGCCGTTATAGACAGCGACATCACCGACCGTGACCGTGCGCGGAGTGGCGTGCTGGATCACAGCGCCAATGCGGAAATCCTCAAAGAAATTGCCGGGACTGTTCTTCGACATGGCTCATCGACCCTTGGACTGACCTCAAATGCGGACCCCGGCACGCGGCGGCGCTTCATAGCCTACGATTTAGCGCCGGGAAAGTGTTCACGCATCCGTGACGGCCGCTCTGAAACCCCGCGAAACCGCCGCCGTATCTGCATCCGGCGACCAGACGGCCTGGTGTCGCCCGGCGGCTCCCTCCGCCGCAAACCTCAACACGCAAAGGTGGAGACTTTCATGTCCAAACGTTTTGCTCTTCTCGTCAGTGCGGCCATCTTCGGCTTGGCCGCGGCTGCGGCGCCTCTGCCGGTTCTGGCGCAGATGTCGGAGAAGACGGTGACCGTCGGCGGCGCGCCGATGTACCCGTCGAAAAATATCGTCCAGAATGCGGTGAACTCCAAGGATCACACGACGCTGGTCGCCGCGGTGAAGGCGGCGGGGCTGGTCGAAACACTCGAAGGCGCCGGGCCTTTCACAGTGTTTGCGCCGACCAACGCGGCTTTCGCCAAATTGCCGCCGGGCACCGTCGACACGCTCTTGAAGCCCGAGAACAAGGCGACCTTGACCAAGGTACTAACCTATCACGTCGTGCCCGGCCGCATGACGGCGGTTACTCTCATGAAAGCGATCAAGGACGGCGAGGGCGAAGCTCGATTGAAGACGGTCGCCGGCGAAACGCTCTCAGTAAAACAAGCTGGTCCGGGCAAGCTCACCATCACCGACGCCAAGGGCGATATCGCCAATGTCACGATTGCGGACGTTCTGCAGTCGAACGGCGTTATCCATGTCATCGACACGGTGCTGCTGCCGAACTGAATGCGGCAACTCAGCCCTCTCCCCGTTAACGGGAGAGGGCTTGCTGACAGGAAAGTGAAGCCTAACTGCCTTGGTGTTTGCTACAGGTCTGCTGAGATGAGTGAACGGCCATGACTCTTGAAGCCACCACCCTTGAAGCCACCAGCAAACTGCCGGTGACTACCGGCCGCGCGGCGCGGCCGTTCATCCATCCGCGCTGGGTGCGCATCACGCACTGGATCAACGCGCTGGCGATTTTCATGATGATCGGCTCGGGCTGGCAGGTTTACAATGCCTCGCCGCTGTTCCGCTCTATCTATTTCCCGAACCAGATCACGCTCGGCGGATGGCTCGCCGGCGCGCTGTTGTGGCATTTCGCCGCGATGTGGCTGTTCGTGGTGAATCTCATCGTCTATGTCGCGCTGGGCATCGCCACCGGCCGCTTCCGGCAAAAGCTGTTTCCGATTCGGCCGCGCGATGTGTGGAGTGATTTCATCGCCGCACTGCGCGGCAAGCTCTCGCATGACGATCTGACAGTTTACAACGCGGTGCAGCGGCTTCTTTATCTCGGCGTGATTCTCGCAGCGGTGGTGATCGTATTGTCCGGTCTGTCGATCTGGAAGCCGGTGCAGTTCAAATATCTCACGGCGATCTTCGGCGGCTACGATATCGCGCGTTACGTGCATTTCTTTGCCATGTCGTCGATCGTCGCGTTTCTCGCAATCCACATCACGCTCGCGCTCCTGGTGCCGAAGAGCCTGCGCGCGATGATCGTTGGACGCTGAGACGAGCGAGGTGAAGGCAATGGCCCGCAGAAAGAAATCACCTCCCGGCGTCGATCCAAAGCTGCTGATCAAGGACGCCGCAAAGCTCCTGCCGCAATCCTCGCGCCGCATGTTCCTGCGTGGCGCCGCGAGCCTTGGCGCGCTATCGATGCTCACCGGCTGCGACATCGTCGACGGTCCGACGTCGGAAAGCGCCCTGCGCGTAATCTCGCGCTTCAACGATAAGGTTCAGGCGCTTTTGTTCTCGGAAACGACATTGGCTCCGGAATATCCGGAAAGCGCGATCACACGGCCTTTCCCGTTCAACGCCTACTACAGCATCGACGAAGCGCCGGATATCGACGGCGACACTTACAAGCTCGAGATCGGCGGCCTGGTCGAGAACAAGAAGTCCTGGACGCTGCCCGAGCTCAATCAACTGCCCGAAGTCTCGCAGATCACCCGCCATGTCTGCGTCGAAGGCTGGAGCGCCATCGGCTCGTGGCAGGGCGTGCGGCTGTCGGATTTTCTCAAGATGATCGGCGCCGATCTCACCGCCAAATATGTCTGGTTCCAGTGCGCCGAGGGCTATTCCAACACGATCGATATGCCGACGGCGCTGCATCCGCAGACGCAATTGACGCTGAAATTCGACCACAAGACGCTGCCGAGCGCCTACGGCTTCCCGATCAAGATCCGCATCCCGACCAAGCTCGGCTTCAAGAACCCCAAATACGTCACCGCCATGTGGGTCCAGAACAACGACGCGGGCGGCTATTGGGAGAACCAGGGCTACAACTGGTTCAGCGGGTTGTGAAAAACCGGACCGTTTCGGCCCATCTTGCCAAGCTGAGCGGCGCCCTTTAGCACTCGTCGCCTCATTTTCGCGAGGCGTCAGTCATGCCCACCTTCAAGCTCCTTCTTCTCGCCGGCGACGGCATCGGCCCCGAGGTCATGGTCGAGGTGAAACGGCTTCTCGGCTTCTATGCCAAGAAGGGCATTGCCGATTTCCAGACCGAAGACGGGCTCGTCGGCGGCGCCGCCTATGACGCGCACAAGGTCTCAATCACCGACGAGACCATGGCCAAGGCGCATGCCGCCGATGCCGTGATCTTTGGCGCGGTCGGCGGGCCAAAATGGGACAAGGTGCCTTACGAGGCGCGGCCGGAAGCGGGCTTGCTGCGCCTGCGCAAGGATCTCGGCCTGTTCGCCAATATCCGCCCGGCGATCGTCTATCCGGCGCTGGCCGATTCCTCGAGCCTCAAGCGCGAGGCGGTCGAAGGCCTCGACATCATCATCCTGCGCGAGCTCACCGGTGGCGTCTATTTCGGCGAGCCGAAGACCATCACCGATCTCGGCAACGGCCAGAAGCGTGCCGTCGATACTCAAGTCTATGACACTTACGAGATCGATCGCATCGCGCGTGTTGCGTTCGAGTTGGCGCGCAAGCGACGCAACAAAGTCACCTCGATGGAAAAGCGCAATGTGATGAAGACCGGCGTGCTCTGGCACGAAGTGGTCGATGAGGTGCACAAGCGCGACTATAAAGACGTGCAGCTCGAGCACATGCTGGCCGATTCCGGCGGCATGCAGATCGTGCGCTGGCCGAAACAGTTCGATGTCATCGTCACCGACAATCTGTTCGGCGACATGCTCTCCGACATCGCGGCAATGCTGACCGGCTCGCTCGGCATGTTGCCTTCGGCTTCGCTGGGCGAGATCGACGCCAAGACCAAGCGCCGCAAGGCCATGTATGAGCCGGTGCACGGCTCGGCGCCCGACATCGCCGGCAAGGGCATGGCGAACCCGATCGCCATGATCGCCTCGTTCGGCATGGCGCTGCGCTATTCGTTCAATATGGGCAAAGAGGCCGATCTCCTCGAGGCGGCGATCGCGGCGACCTTGGCCAAGGGCTACCGCACCACCGACATCAAGTCCGAAGGCGCAAAGGTCGTCTCGACCTCGGAAATGGGCGAAGCGGTGATCGCCGAACTGGAGCGGCTATCGGCGTAGATTCATCTTGGGCAAACGCCGCGTCATGCCCGCGCATGGCCGTTCGAAGAGCGGCGTCGCGGAGCCTGTCATCGGGCCGGCCACTTCGGGCCGGACCCGTTGGCTCGCCTATGTCGCGGGCATCCACGTCTTCCGCTCCGCGCCAACGAAAGACGTGGATTGCCGGAACAAGTCCGGCCATGACGGCGCGATTACGTTTTCCGAAACACCAGGTTGCGTCCGAACTCGTCGGTGAGGTTGAAGCCTGACGCCGCCATCAGGCCGACGATTTCTTCGCGCGCTTCGAGGACCTCGACCTGCACGAGGCCGCGATTGTCGGCCAGCGTGCGCGCCATGCCGGCGAGCGCTTTGCGCTCATAGCGCTCGATGTCGATTTTGATTGCAAGCGTCTTGCCGGAGAGCGCAACGAGATCGTCGAAGCGCGCGATATCGACTTCATAGCCGTCGCCGGCCGGCGCGTTCTCGACAATCTGCGACAGGCCGATATCGCGCTCAGGTCCTGGCACCAGCCGGAACTTCCCCGGCGCGGCGCCGAGTGCGACATCATGGATGGCGATATCGTCGTCGAGCAGATCGTTGATGAGCAGGTTGGCACGCAGGTGAACGCGGTTGCGCCGGTCAGGCTCGAACAGGATGGCGCGCGGCGCGAGCCCGTTTTTCATCATGATGCAGGTATAGAGGCCAAGATTGGCGCCGATGTCGATGAAGACGTCGGGCCTGAGCGCAGCGCAGCTCGTTGTGAAGTTCACGAGCTCGAAATATTCGCCGATCTTGGCCGAGATCTCGAGGCTGCCGACATTGACCGAGCGCACCAGAAAATCGGCGCCGAAATAGCGGCATACGAAATAGTGCCCGCGATACCGGAGTTTGTTAAACGGCTTGTAAAAGCGGCGACGCCACTTGTTCCGCCACCATAGATTCATGCCGCCCCCGCGGTCACCGGCCGCCGAAACACGGCGGCGCACCGGCCATATTACAAGCCGGCCATTCTACGGCAAGAATGTCGGTCTAGAAGGGCGAACCGCCGAACCCGCCATCGAAAGCCCCCGGCAGCGGATAATGGCCTTTTCCCTGAAAGTCGGGACCGAAGTACCAGTTCTGATGGCCGGGATCGCCGGCGGGAAACTCGACGTAATCGTGAAAGCTGCGGTCGCCCACCGACAGTTCAGTCCCGGTGTCGAGATAGGAGCGCCGGGGAATGACGATGACCCGGACATGGCCGGTGCCATCGGGATAGATGGTCGTGGTCGGCTGGATCACGGTGCCGCTGGCGGAGCGGGCCACCTGGACCGGCTGCTGTTGGACGGGCTTCTTCTTGGTCGCGGCTGTTACGGGAGTAACCAGGGCGGCAGCCGAAAACGCGGCAAATGCGATGGCAACACTGACGACTAAACGCATGTTCGCTCCCGAAATCGCTTCGCAATGTAGCCTGCTTTGGCGAGCCGCAATAGCGCGTTTGGGCAACAGTCGCGGGAAGTTGTACGGCCTCGTATTGCGACGCAGAACAATATTCTCCAGCGGTGAATATTGTGTGGCGTCTTTTCCCTCAGATGTCTTAAGCCTACAATAAATTCCCAAACCTGACTGCGGCTCGGGACGCGCGGTGGCGACCGTTGCGCTCCAGCCGCTCGCAAAAATCGGCAGGCGTGCCGGTATCGGGAGAAGCGCAATGAGACCCTTTCATTCGCGATCGCTGACCAGGCGTGGTCTTATTCACCGCAGTGTTGCTGCAGGGCTTGCGGCTTACGCGTTGCCCGCAGTTTTGCCGGCGTGGGCTAAATCCACGGTCAATCTGCCGCTGCCGGGCGGCCCCGACCAGCGCGACATCACAACGGCATTCCCGCAGAAAGGCGCGATGATCCTACAGCGCACGCGCCCGCCGCTGCTCGAGACGCCGTTCGATGTTTTCGACCGCGGCGTGTTCACACCAAACGACCTGTTCTACGTGCGCTGGCACTGGGCGGTCATTCCCAACAGCGTCGACGTCGATAAATTCCGGCTCAATGTTCATGGCGCCGTCAACCAGACGCTGTCGCTGAGTCTGAAGGACATCATGGCGCTGCCGCAGATCGAATATGCGGCGGTGAACCAGTGCTCAGGCAATTCGCGCGGACTGTTTCAGCCGCGCGTCGCCGGCGGCCAGTGGGACAACGGCGCGATGGGCAATGCGCGCTGGACCGGCGTGCGGCTCAAAGACGTGCTCGACCGTGCCGGTGTGAAGGCCAATGCCGTGCAAGTCCGTTTCAACGGCATGGACGAGCCGGTCGTGCCCGACGCGCCGGATTTCATGAAGTCGCTGTCGATCGATCATGCACGTGACGGCGAGGTCATGCTCGCTTACGCCATGAACGGCCAGCAAATGCCGCTGGTCAACGGCTTCCCGCTGCGGCTGATCGTGCCGGGCTGGTATGCGACCTACTGGGTGAAGATGCTCAACGACATCGAGGTCTTGGATAGCCCCGACACCAATTACTGGACGAAGACGGCCTATACGATCCCTGACACCCCGCACGCCGATATCAAGCCGGGGCAGACCAATGTGCCGATGGTGCCGATCAACAAGATGGTGCCGCGGTCCTTCATCACCAATCTGAGCGCGGGTGCTACGCTCAAGGCCGGCGTTTCCGCGCCAGTGCGCGGCATTGCTTTCGGCGGCGATACCGGCGTCAAGCAGGTGGATTTCTCGGCCGACGGCGGCAAGACATGGCAGCCCGCGCAACTCGGCAAGGACGAGGGCAAATACGGCTTCCGCCAGTGGCAGACAAAGTTCACGCCGGCCGCAAAAGGCGACCTGACGCTTATGGTTCGTTGTACCAATGCCAACGGCGAGGCGCAGCCGGCCGTGCCGAACTGGAACCCGGCCGGCTTCATGCGCAACGTCATCGAATCGACCGCCGTTACGGTCGCGTGAGGGAGGCGGAGATGAAAAGCCGAAATTTCGCCCGCCAGATTTTTACATGCATGTTCGCCGTCGCCTCGTTCGCCGCGGCGCCAGGACCTGCGCAAGCGATCACCCTCAAGTCGGTCGATATCACGCTGCCCGACAGCGATCGCGACCTGCCCGATGGTCCGGGCCTCGCCGCCGTGCAAGGCAACTGCATTTCATGCCATTCGCCAGGCATGATCTTGACTCAGCCGGCGATGCCGAAAGCGGCCTGGGAGGCCGAAGTTGCCAAGATGCGCAATGTCTATAAGGCGCCGGTGAGCGAAAAGGACGTGCCGGATATCGTCAGCTATTTGACGGCCATCAAAGGCACCAAATAGAGCTGTCTTTCTGGCGCATGGAGATGTGCCCGCGCAGCTTCAGGCCGCGCGCTGACTTGGTGTCGCGCGGCAGCGGGGCCGTAATCGCATGCTCCGGCGTCGCCGCCAGGATTGGGCTGCGCTGGCCGCAGAAGGTGCGTTTCACCTCGGCGCGGGCGAACAGCGCGGCCATTTCGGGGTCGCCGCCCGCCGAGAGCATGGTGAGCCGGTCGAGCGCGCATGCGAGCACGGCCCGGTCGACCACTTCTTCGCCGGGGCTGCAATACCAGCCGGACAGCTGCATCGGGGGGCGGGCGAACGGCTTGGCGAAGCCGAGACAGCGCCGCGCCTCGCCGCGACGATTGGCGGAACGCGCGCCCGCGGCGATAGCAAAATCAACCAGCGGCACCGTGCCGAACTTGATGTCGAGGTGGTCTGCGGCCTTGACGTCATCAGTGACGGGGAGGGCGACGATGCGTGCCGCGATCTCGCTCGGAGCGTCGATGAAGTGCTCGCGGGCCGCGCCCGGTCGGTAGATTTCAACCGAGACAAAGGGGCCGCTGGCGGCAGCACCGCCCCAGCTGAGCACGTCCTTACGGCCGCCATCCGTGGCCCGGCGTTGGATCGCGTAATCCGCATTGGTAGAGGCCCATTCCGGCATTTGCAGCTCGAATGCCGGGTGGGGGCGGTCGATGCTGATCCATTCCGGCGGCGGGGAGGGGTTCACGGCCGCAACCACCGCTTCGTCGCGGAAAAGGCTTGCAGCCAATATGGCAAGGAGCGCGAGACCGCCCATATAGGCGAGAATGCGCAGGAGGGTGGCGCGAATGTCACCCGGGACGGAATACGGGACTGGCTGCACGGCTCCCCACAAGCTGCAGCGTTGTGTTCCGGCCGGTTCTCGCCTAGAAGCGCTTCCGCTCCGGTTCCTGCGGAGTTCCAGGAACCGCGAATTTTCGGTGGAGAGTTAACGATGGGTTACAACGTCGCCGTCGTCGGCGCGACCGGGAATGTCGGGCGGGAAATGCTCAACATTCTGGACGAGCGGTCGTTTCCGGCTGACGAGGTGGTTGCGATCGCCTCGCGCAAGAGCCATGGCGTGGAAGTCTCCTATGGCGACCGCACGCTGAAGGTCAAAGCGCTCGAGCACTATGATTTCTCCAATACCGACATTTGCCTGATGTCGGCCGGCTCGGCGGTCTCCAAAGAATATTCGCCGAAAATCGCCGCCCGGGGCGCCGTCGTGATCGATAACTCCTCGGCTTGGCGCTACGACAGCGATGTTCCGCTTGTGGTGCCGGAAGTGAATGCGGATGCCCTCGCGGGCTTCCGCAAGCGCGGCATTATCGCCAATCCGAACTGCTCAACGGCGCAGCTCGTCGTGGCGCTCAAGCCGCTGCACGACAAGGCCAAGATCAAGCGCGTCGTGGTCGCGACCTATCAATCGGTGTCCGGCGCCGGCAAGGATGCGATGGACGAATTGTTCTCGCAGACCAAGGCGGTGTTTCAGCTCGGCGATATCGAGGCCAAGAAGTTCCCCAAGCGCATCGCCTTCAATATCATTCCTGAGATCGACGTCTTCATGGAAGACGGCTACACCAAAGAGGAATGGAAGATGGTGGTCGAGACCAAGAAAATTCTCGATCCCAAGATCAAACTGACGGCGACCTGCGTGCGCGTGCCGGTCTTCATCAGCCATTCCGAGGCGGTGAATATCGAATTCGAGGAGCCGATCACCCCGGATGAGGCGCGCGAGATTCTGCGCAGCGCGCCGGGTTGCCTGGTCATCGATTCCCGTGAGCCGGGGGGCTACGTGACGCCCTATGAAGCGGCCGGTGAAGATGCGACCTATATCAGCCGCATCCGCGAGGACGCGACCGTCGAGAATGGCCTGTCGATGTGGGTCGTCTCCGACAACCTGCGCAAAGGTGCGGCGCTCAACGCCATCCAGATCGCCGAGAGCCTGATCAACCGCAAGCTGATCACGGCGAAGCAGAAAGCGGCTTAGCCGCTCGTTCCGTCATTGTGAGCGAAGCGAAGCAATCCAGCCAGCGTCGCGGCCTGGATTGCTTCGTCGCTTCGCTCCTCGCAATGACGCGCTTGGCACGCGGCGTGCACGTCCGATAGCCTAGCCGGATCGAATCTGGGGGAAGCCATGACCGTCCGTCCGCGCCGCAGCGTCTTGTACATGCCTGGATCGAACTCACGCGCGCTGGAGAAGGCGCGTGAATTGCCGGCCGATGGCCTGATCCTCGATCTCGAAGACGCGGTGGCGCCGGAGGCCAAGGCGCAGGCGCGTGACAATATCGTCGCCGCACTGAAGACCGGCTTCGGCGATCGCGAAGTCATGGTGCGGATCAACGGGCTCGAGACCCGCTGGTGGGTCGACGACCTCAACACGGTGCTCTCCGCTCCGCGCAAGCCTGACGCGATCCTGGTGCCAAAAATATCCGATCCCGATCAGCTCGAGGATCTGGCGGCCCGCTTTGTCGACCTCCACACCGACCCGCACGTGCGGGTCTGGGCGATGATGGAAACACCGCTGGCGATGCTGAACGCGCAAAGGATCGCAGCCGCGGCGCTCGATAGCGAGACCCGGCTCTCCGGCTTCGTCATGGGCACCAACGATCTCGCCAAGGACACCCGCGCCCGGCTCATTCCCGGCCGCGCGCCGATGCTGCCCTGGCTGATGACCTGCGTTGCCGCGGCGCGCGCTTATGGCCTGGGCATTCTCGACGGAGTCTATAACGATCTCGGCAATGCCGAAGGCTTTGTCGAGGAGTGCAAGCAGGCACGCGATCTCGGTTTCGACGGCAAGACGCTGATCCATCCGCGCCAGATCGAGCCGTGCAATGAGGTCTTTTCGCCGAGCGCCGACGAAGTGGCGATCGCGCGCAAGATGATTGCGGCGTTCGAACTTCCGGAAAACGCCAACAAAGGCGTGGTGCAGGTCGACGGCAAAATGGTCGAGCGCCTGCACGCCGAAATGGCGAAGCAAACGGTGGCAATCGCCGACGCGATCGAGAAGCGTAAATCGGCGTAATGCAGGCGATCGAACGGCAGTTACTGTCGCTCGATTTCGTTGTCATCGACGACTTTGTTCCAGCGCGCGATTTCCGCTTTCATGCGCGCGCTCAATTCCATAGCGCTGCCCGACCAGGGCTCGATGCCGAGATCGAGGAATTTCTGCTTAAGGTCCGGTTCGCCCAGCGCGTCGTGGAAAGCCTGCGCCAGGCGGTCGACGATCGGCGCCGGCGTCTGTGCCGGCGCAAAAATGCCGTTCCACGATGACACTTCGAAATTCGTAACACCGGCCTCCGCCGTCGTCTGCACGTCAGGCAAGAACACCGAGCGTTTGACGGTCGTGGTCGCGAGCGCACGCAGCTTCTTGTCCGTGAGCGCCTCGCGATAGCCGCCATAGGCATTGATCGCGACATCGATGTCGTTGCGCAGCAGCGCCACGGTCAGGTCGGGCGCGCCT
This sequence comes from Xanthobacteraceae bacterium, assembly GCA_036264635.1. Classification (GTDB taxonomy): domain Bacteria; phylum Pseudomonadota; class Alphaproteobacteria; order Rhizobiales; family Xanthobacteraceae; genus BOG-931. The sequence continues at coordinate 26,791 of DATAQN010000042.1, forward strand.
TTGTATGGCACGATCGCGAAGTCGACGCCGGCGGCCTTCTTGAACAGAAGTGCGGTCAGATAGGGCGTGGTGCCTGCGGCCGAAGTGCCGACATTCAACTGGCCAGGTTTGTCTTTCGCCTGGCTGAGGAAGTCCTGCAGTGAATGCAGGCTCGAGCCGTAATTGGTCAGGAACAGATACGCGAAATCGCTCATGCCGGACACGGCGACGAAATCTGTCAGCGGATCGAACGGCATCTTTTTGTAGGTTGCCGCGCTGACGGCGGTGGCGTTCGACAGCATGGCCAGCGTATAGCCGTCGGCCGGCGACGCCAGAGCCTCCCGGGCCGCGGTAACGCCGGCCGCGCTCGGCTGGTTCTGCACAATGATCTGCGTGCCGAGCCGCGCGCCGGCGCGATCGGCGAGGATGCGCAGCGAAATGTCGGATACCGCGCCTGGAGGGAACTGCGTGAAGATGCGGATGGTGCGGTTCGGAAATGCCGTTTGCGCGAGCGCAGGTGCGGTCACGCAGGCGAAAGCCGCGAGCCCGGCAAGCAATATGGCCGGGACAGTCTTGCAACGAATGAAGCGAAGCACAGCAAGAGTTCTCATGCCTCTGCCACGACCCGGTTGCGCAATGTGCCGATGCCGGTGATCTCGATCTCGATGAGGTCGCCGGGTTTGACCGCTTCAGGCACTTCGTCGGTGCCGAGCCAGACCACGTCGCCGGGCGATAGCGTGTTGTAGCGTGATACGTCGCTGATCACTTCGCCCGGGCTGAACAGCATATTGGCGGTCGGAAACGAATGGGCGAGGCGGCCGTTGATCCGCACATTCGTGGTCATGTCGCGCAGATCGATGCCGGTCACGATCCACGGCCCCATCGGCTTGAAGGTGTCGGCGTTCTTGCCGCGCAGATTGGTCGGGTCCTTGGCCTGCCAGTCGCGCTCGGTCAGATCGTTGCCGATGGTCCAGCCGAAAATGCACTCGGTGGCTTCGCTTGGGTTCACTTTCCGCGCTGTCTTGCCGATGACAGCGACGAGCTCGGCTTCATATTCGAAGCGTGGCCCGGAATCGGCGGGCTTGATGATATCGGCTGCGTGCGGAACGAGCGCGCTATTGGCGCGGTAGCCAACGCGCGGCGTCTTGTAGAAGATCGGGTCGCGGCCCTTCACCTTGGCTCGGCCAACCACGTGATTGTGGTAATTCGAGCCGATCGCGTAGAACGTGCCGGGGATCACCGGCACCAGCAATTCGACCTCGCGCAGGAGAAAACGTTCGGCGGCCAGTTTGTAGCCGGCGAATGGATCGCCGTCGATGGCGCGGACGACCTCGTCTTCGACGATCCCATAGGAAACGCGGTTGGACTTGCGGAAGCGGCAAAAAATCATGGACCGGTCTCGCCCTGTTTCGGACGGCCGGACTTAACCCGCACAATGTCAGGAAGCAACCGAAAGCGAGACGCTCGGGCAATCGGTCTGGCTTAGAGCACGATCCGGAAAAGTGGAAACCGATTTTCCGAAAAGATCATGCTCCAAGAAACTAGACCACGACCAGCCTGGTCTTGAACTTCGGCTTTACGCCGCGTGGCAGGGGGACGAAGCGCGAGGCCACCGGACGGCTCGTCTCATCCGCCATACGCATGGCGAGTTCCAGGCGCAGCAAAAAGATTTCCACCAGCATCGACGCCTCCCAGCGTTCTTGTCGGATTTGTCCCGACAAGAAGCATACGAGAGGGCTCTTAAGATTTGATGAGGCCGGCTTGGTTAGCTAGTTCTTGAGCCGATAGCCGGTCTTGAAGAACCACCACACGATCCCGAGGCAAACCGCCAGAAAGAGCAGCGTCATGGCGACGCTGAGCTCGACGTTGACGTCGGCGATGCCGAAGAAGCTCCAGCGGAAACCGGAGATCAGATAAACCAGCGGATTGAACAGCGTCACGGTGCGCCAGACCGGCGGCAGCACGCTGGTCGAATAGAAAGTGCCGCCGAGAAACGTCAAAGGCGTGATGATCAGCAGCGGCACGATCTGCAACTTCTCGAAACCGTCCGCCCAGAGCCCGAGAATGAAGCCGAACAGGCTGAAGCTCAACGCCGTCAGCACCAGGAACGCGAGCATCCAGAGCGGATGCTCGATATGGAGCGGCACGAACAAGAAGGAGGTCCCAAGGATGATGGCGCCGAGAATGACGGACTTGGTCGCCGCCGCCCCGACATAGCCGAGCACGATTTCGAACGGCGAGATCGGCGCCGAGAGGATTTCGTAAATAGTGCCGACGAAACGCGGGAAATAGATGCCGAACGAGGCATTGGTCACGCTCTGCGTCAACAGCATCAGCATGATCAATCCGGGCACGATGAAGGAGCCGTAACCGACACCGTCAATCTGCGTGATACGCGAGCCGATCGCGGCGCCGAACACGATGAAGTAGAGCGAGGTCGAGATCACCGGCGAGACGATGCTCTGGAACAAGGTCCGCCCGGTGCGGGCCATTTCGTAGGCATAGATTGCGCGCACGCCATAGATATTCATTGTGCGGCTCCCGAATTCCGATGCACCAGGCCGACGAAAATGTCCTCGAGCGAGCTTTGCGTCGTCTGCAGGTCGGCGAACTTGATGCCGGCATGGCGCAGATCGTCGAGCAGCGACGTGATGCCGGTGTGGTCGCTCTGCGTGTCGTAAGTGTAGATCAGCTTCTTATGGTCGTCGCTGAGCACGAGCCCGTAGCAGGCAAGCGTGGGCGGCATCGCATTGAGCGGCTCGCGCAGATCGAGCGTCAATTGCTTCTTGCCGAGCTTGCGCATCAGTTCGGCCTTGTCCTCGACCAGGATGATCTCGCCATGATTGATGACGCCGACGCGGTCGGCCATTTCCTCGGCTTCCTCGATGTAATGCGTGGTGAGGATGATGGTGACGCCAGAAGCACGCAATTCGCGCACCAACTGCCACATGTCCTTGCGCAGCTCGACATCGACGCCGGCGGTCGGCTCGTCGAGAAACAGGATTCGCGGCTCGTGCGCCAGCGCTTTGGCGATCATCAGCCGCCGCTTCATGCCGCCCGAGAGCATGCGGATCTTGGCGTCGCGCTTGTCCCAAAGCGACAGTTGCTTGAGCACTTTCTCGATCAGCAGCGGGTTGGGCGGCTTGCCGAACAGGCCGCGCGAGAAGCGCAGGGTCGCCGGCGGCGTTTCGAAGGCATCGGTGGTCAATTCCTGCGGCACGAGCCCGATCAGCGATCGCGCCGCGCGATAGTCGGAAAGGATGTCATGACCGTCGACCAGGATATTGCCGCTGGTCGGCTGTACTATGCCGCAAATGGTCGAGATCAGCGTCGTCTTGCCGGCGCCGTTCGGCCCGAGCAGGGCGAAAATCTCGCCGTGCCGGATCTCCAGGTTGATGTCTTTCAAGGCCTGGAAGCCCGACGCATAGGTCTTGTTGAGATGCGAAATGGAAATAGCCGCTGTCGATGTCATCGCTCTCATGGCTGTGCCGGTGACTTAGAAGATGATCGGGAAGGACGGCGCCGGCGAAACCCGCGGCCCTGGCCGCGCGTTAATGGGACGTCCGTCGCAAGGACGCAAGCCAAAGAATCCACCGAAATCGATGGATTGGCCTATGTCAGACATTCGCGAGAGCAACGGCATTTGCACGCAGATAACCCGGCCATCCGCATCCAGGCCGGCAACAGCGCGCAGGCCTTCACGTCCCCGTTAGCGATCTAAGTGCTCTTTTGCCGCGATCAAGGACGCGATTGATTGCGCCTTGGACGAAAACGTGCCCCTACATCCAGGGGCGCGCCGTCACATCCAGGGACGTGCGGCTTTGGCCTTGGCCTCGAAGCTGTCGATCTGGGCGCCCTTCTGCATCGTGCGGCCGATATCGTCGAGGCCTTCCAGCAGCGCCTTTTTGCGGTGCGGCTCGATGTCGAATTTCACCACGCCGCCGTCGGGGCCGCGGATTTCCTGCTTCTCGAGATCGACGGAGAGCGTCGCATTGGCGCCGCGCTCGGCGTCGTCGAACAGTTTCTCCAGGTCTTCGGGCGATACCTTGATCGGCAACACGCCGTTCTGGAAGCAGTTGTTGTAGAAGATATCGCCGAACGAGGTGGAGATCACGCAGGTGATGCCGAAGTCGAGCAGCGCCCAGGGCGCATGTTCGCGCGAGGAGCCGCAGCCGAAATTGTCGCCGGCGACGAGAATCTTCGACTTGCGATAGGCCGGCTTGTTGAGGATGAAATCCTTGTTCTCGGAGCCGTCTTCATTGAAGCGCTTCTCGGCGAACAGGCCCGAACCAAGGCCGGTACGCTTGATCGTCTTCAGATATTGCTTGGGGATGATCATGTCGGTGTCGACATTGATCATCCGCAACGGAGCAGCGACGCCTTCAAGAACGGTGAACTTTTCCATCGTTGACCTGCCGGATTTCGAGCCTTCTTAAGGTGCCTTTTAGGCTTGTTTGCTCGGCGTTAAATGACGCTTCTGCAAGCGTTGGTCAAGTCTGCGCGCAGACCCGAAGATGGTACTCTTTGTACCACCTTCTTCCGCTCGCACACGGACAGATATGATATTGTGATGCGATGGTGCTTATAAAACCAATCACGGCGTTTGTCTTTGTTGTGGCCGTAACCGGGTCGGCTCCGGTGCGGGCCGACATATGGTGCCTGCACGATTCCGCCGGCGTCACCTCCCCGATCTGCGCTTTTTCTTCGGCGCAGGATTGTGTCCATGCCGCCGTCGTCGGCCCTTCCGGAATGGTCTGCAGCCAAGGAAACACAGGCCCGCCGCCTTTCGAGAATAAAGCTCGTAAAGGCCATGTGACTCATTCACGGCAGCAGGCGAACCGCTAGAGCATGACCCGGAAAATCATGTCCTCGAACGCTTGATTCGAGGGCGGCTCACGCAAAGCCTCAGGTCTGCTTCTCAAGGCTCGGCACACTGCCGAGCTGTGGCAGCCAACTGCGCGCCGAGCGCGCCCAGATCTGCTTACGCGGCGCGAACTCGTCGCGCTGGCGCAGAAAACCGACCCGCAGGATGTAGAACGGCTGCACGCCTTCGCCCGGCGTGGTCGAATAGAGGTGCGTGCCGCAGGTGCCACAGAAGCCCTGGAGGCGCGGATTGCCGCTATCCGACGTCGTCTTGAGATAAGTGGCCGGCTTGCCGGTGAGCGTTATGGTCTCGCCGGGCACGGGGACCGAGACGCGGAATGCCGTGCCGGTCGCCGTCTGGCAATCGGTGCAATGGCAGATCTGCGTCTTCTCCGGATCGGCCTCGGCTTCGATCTTGATCGCGCCGCAGGCACACTGACCGTCGACTCTCATCGCATTTCTCCTTTCACGCTTTAATCCGCGGCGCCTTCAATCGCCGCCATGTCGCCATCGGACAGGCCGAAATGATGGCCGATCTCGTGCACCAGCACATGCCTGATGATAGCGCCCAATGTCTCGTCGTGCTCGGCCCAATAATCGAGGATCGGCCGGCGATAGAGCCAGATCATGTTCGGCATCTGCATGGGCGCGCTTTCCGAACGAAACGGCAGGCCGACGCCCTGGAACAGGCCGAGCAGATCGAACTCGCTCTCCGCCTGCATCTCGTCGAGCACTTCGTCGGACGGAAAATCGTCGACCTGGATCACGACGCCTTCGCACAAGTCGCGAAATTTCCGCGGCAAATGGCGGAACACCTCACTCGCCAGAATTTCGAGTTCGGCCAGTGACGGCGCCTTGACGGAGCGCAAAGTCGGGGGATTGGATGGGGGATTGGCCATAATTTCATTATACTGCCATTGCGAGGAGCGAAGCGACGAAGCAATCTAGAACGGCAGCGCAGCACTGGATTGCTTCGCTTCGCTCGCAATGGCGGGTGGGGTACGATGAGCCGATGACAAAACTAAAAGGCTTGATTGCCATCATTGCTCTCGCCGCCACGTTTTTCCTGCCGGGCCTCG
>DATAQN010000055.1:0-19076 GCA_036264635.1 Xanthobacteraceae bacterium
ATATCCGAGGGCGTCGGCGAGATGGTTGAAGGATTAAGTCTGCCGGCTGAACGCCGGAGCGAGATCTGGCTTTGCCGTATCTCGTCATCACCATCGCGTGGAGTGGTAGCGAGTGTGACGCTTACGCCTCCGTCCCGCCGACGCCCCCTGTAGCTCACCGGAGCCGGCCAGCCCAGAGGGATCGTTACGACCCTCTCGACATCGGCCGGTCCGTGTGACCCCGATCTCCGACTTATAAGAATCGAAGACCGAAGACGGCGCCCGACTACTTCTTCTTACGGGCTACTTTCTTCGCCTTCTTCGCCTTAGCTTTCGCTTTTCTCTTCTTCGCCATTGCTGCCCTCCTAGCCTGAGTGGGTGGCGATATCGGTGCAGTGCAGTCGCGAATCGATCCGCACTACATTCCCGATTACTACAGCGAAAAAAAAATAACAGTGACTCCACTTAATTTTGTGTGTAAGCCGCGCGCCCCGCTGTTGCGCGCGACGCACAACGCGCGCAGCGACTCAGACAAAGACGCGGAACATTTTTTTGCTCGCGCGATTTTGCGCGAAATTTTCGCGAAACAAAGAAGTGCCGATGTTATGCGGCTTTCTTTGTTTACTAATTTCTGAATTTCGTCGTCGGCCGCGATATCGGCACGAGATTTCGGCGCACCGTTTCAGGTCCCGCAACGCGTTCTCGCAGCGCGCTTTGCCGCACGAAAAAAAATTATGCACCGGGTGCGTTTTCAGGCGCGTTGACGGGTCTCACAAGGCTCAAAACGCGCGAATCGGTGCAATTCGATTCGCTGATTCGCCTCTCGCGGCGATCATTCACGGCGCGCGACGGGTGGCGTTGCGCGTCGCGATCGCTCCGATTCCCGTTCCGTGAGAGCTGCCGGCGGGTGCGGTGCGGCAACCGGGCGCCGCCCGCGCGGCGGTTGTCAGATGCCGATCTTCTTCTTTAGCAGATCGTTGACGGCTTGCGGGTTCGCCTTGCCGCCGGAGGCCTTCATGACCTGACCGACGAACCAGCCGATCGCCTTCGGGTTGGTTTTGGCGTCGGCGACCTTGTCGGGGTTCTTGGCGACGATCTCGTCCACCACCTTTTCGATCGCAGCAACGTCGGTGACCTGCTTCAAGCCACGCGCTTCGACAATGGCGCGGGGGTCGCCGCCCTCGGTCCAGGCGATCTCGAACACATCCTTGGCGATCTTACCGGAGATCGTACCGTCGCCGATCATGTCGAGAATGGCGCCAAGTTGTTGCGCGGAGACGGGTGCCGCCGAGATGTCCTTGCCTTCGCGGTTGAGCCGGCCGCCGAGCTCGTTGATCACCCAATTGGCGGCAAGCTTCGGATCGCGGCGCGGCGCGCCTTCGCCGATCACGGATTCGAAATATTCGGCGGTGTCGCGCTCGGCCACCAGGACATCGGTGTCATAGGCGGATAGCGCGTAGTCGCGGATAAACCGGACTTTCTTGCCGTCCGGCAGTTCCGGCAGGTCCTTTTGCAATTCGGCGACCAGCGACGGCGACAATTCGAGCGGCAACAGATCGGGATCGGGGAAATAGCGGTAGTCGTGCGCCTCTTCTTTGGAGCGCATTGACCGCGTCTCGCCTTTATCCGGATCGAACAGGCGCGTCTCCTGCTCGATCGCGCCGCCGTCTTCGATGATGTCGATCTGGCGACGCGCTTCGTAGTCGATGGCCTGGCCGATGAAGCGGATCGAGTTGACGTTCTTGATCTCGCAGCGCGTGCCAAGCGGCGCACCGGGTTTGCGCACGGAGACATTGACGTCGGCACGCAGGTTGCCCTTCTCCATGTCGCCGTCGCATGTGCCAAGGTAACGCAGCACGCTACGGAGCTTGGCGACATAGGCCTTGGCTTCCTCGGACGAACGGAGGTCGGGCTTGCTGACGATCTCCATCAGCGCAACGCCGGCGCGGTTGAGATCGACCAGCGACATGGTCGGATTCTGGTCATGCAGCGACTTGCCGGCGTCCTGCTCGAGGTGCAGCCGCTCGATGCCAGCCCGCACGGTCTCGCCGTCCGGCAGATCGACCACCACTTCCCCTTCGCCGACGATGGGCGACTTGTATTGGCTGATCTGGTAGCCCTGCGGCAGATCCGGATAGAAATAGTTCTTCCGGTCGAACACCGACTTCAGATTGATCTTGGCATTGAGCCCAAGGCCGGTGCGCACCGCCTGGCGTACGCACTCGGCATTAATCACCGGCAGCATGCCGGGCATGGCGGCGTCGACCAGCGAAACATGCGAGTTGGCCTCGCCGCCGAATTCGGTCGAGGCGCCGGAGAATAGTTTGGCCTCGGAGCTGACCTGGGCATGGACTTCCAGGCCCACGATGACTTCCCAGTCGCCGGTTGCGCCTTTGATAAACTTTGACTTTTTCGCCGGTGCGTCCATCGCGGTATCCGTCTCCTTAAATGGAGCGGTTACGCGCTTCCGCAACGCGGCGCAAGCGGTCCGCCAAGCCCGGTCCCGTTCGGTTCCGGGCACACCAAATCGGCCTCAAGGCCTGCAGCGCCCGCTAGCCGCCGCGCCTACCCGCCGCACCTACCCGCCGCATTTGGCGGTGCAGAACGTGCCGTAGCAGGGAACGACCTTGGTCAGCGTCCCGTTCGAGCACAATTGCTGCGAGCACCAATTCGTCGCCGGATCGCAATTGAACGAGCAGAAGGTGTTGTTGGCGACCGCGACCTTCTCGAAGGCGCAGGCCCCCGGCGGGATCTTGATGACCTTCGCCGCAGCCATCGAAACGCTCATGACGGCGACCGCCCCTGCCAACACAGCCACTTTCACAACAGACATCGCACCCATTTTACGTCCCCTGTCTCAAAAGTCGTCCGCCCCGGCCCCTCGTCACGGGTAATATTTTACATTGCCGCGCCAGGTAAGCCAGCCGCTTCGCTGGGCAGAATCCACGGCGATCAGAAGAATTTTTTTGCAAAGCTGATGACGATCAGCTTCGCCACGACGCCATTCTGGGCGAGGACCGTCTCATTGGCTTTCACCTTGATGGCCGCGTTGTATTCGGCGATGTCGTAATTAGCGACGGCGCCGAGCGCCATATATTCGAGACGCCGGCCGTCGGGTGGGATCACGACGCCGAATTGCTTGTCCTGTCCGACCTGAAAGACGTAGTCGCCGGCCGGACCGATCTGCCAACGTCCGACGTGCTCGGTCACGGCGAAGTCCACGTCAAACAGCGAGCTGGCGTGATATTGCGTCGCCGGATTGGTGGCGTAGTCGTTCCAGTAGAGCTTGGCGCTGAACTCCGTGCCGTCGGCAATCAGCGGCAGCGTGGTGTAGGTGACGGCCACATTCGGCGCGAGGTCGAACGTATCGCCGGCGAGCGTGACCGCGTTCGTCTTCTGCAGCTGCTGATTATAGGTCCCGACCGGCAGCAGCGCGCCGACACCAAACGCAAGCGTAAGCCCCTGCCGGATCGGGTAAGCGCCCGAGACGCTGGGTGGCCGCAGTTGCCCGAAGGAGCGGGACCAATCGAACTCGAAATAAGGATCGCCGGCGCCGCCCGAACAGCGTCGCGGAAAGGCCGAGACAAGCTGTCCGCATTGCTGGCCGGACGGCCAAAAGCCGGCCACGCCGATCCGGCCGCCCGCCACATCGATATTCGGGACATACAGAAAGAACGGACCGCCGATCCAGTCCTTGATCTTGACGGCGTTAAGGACGGCCGCAGGATGACCCGTCCCGTCGTTAAATCCGTTGACGACGTTATAGAGCCCGACCGCTCCGCCATAGAAGCCAGGACCGGGAAGCAATGCCGAGCGAATATCGCTGCCGCCGATAGGTCCGGCCGCTGCCGCACCTTCTACCGCATGTGATGGCTTGATCGAGCTTGCCAGCCAGATCGCCGCCAGGATGAGCACATAGTACGGCGCGAGCCGGTGTCGTTTCGTCCCGCCTGCAGTCACAATTCCCCCAACCCGGCAAGCCTTTCAGCTTTAGCTTGCCCGCGCCTTGCCTCACAAGAGGAAGACGAAGGGAAGACGTGTCAAAGGGCAGACGATCTGGGATTAGTTGCTTTCCCGCCAGATGCCGAGTGCTTCCTGCGCCGGACGATCAGAGATCGAGAACAGCACCGACAGCTCAGACGCGTTGTGCGAATAGCGCTTCCATGACGGCACGACGAAGACGTCGTTCTTGCCCCATTCGAGCACTTTACCGTCGACATTGGTGGTGCCGTGGCCTTCGGCACAGACAAAGACAGTGCCGTCGGTGGAGCGATACGGCTCGCCCTTAAAGCCTTTCGGCAGCATCGCGAGATTGGCGCCCATCGTCGGCAGCACCGGCCCGCCATTGACCGGATTGGCGTAGCGCACGCGCGCGCCGTGGCGCTTGTCGATATCGCCTGATTGCATCATGCGCTCGATGATCGGCCGGGTGCGGGCATAGGTGTAGTTGATCACCGGGCTGCGGTTCATGATCTTGGTGCCATCCGGCAACACGCCCGAGCCGTAGAACGACAGCGAGTCGCCGTCCTGGCGCGTCGTCGCCTGGGTGGCATCGTCGAAATGTTCGGCAAAGGAGGCTTCGTAGAAATTCACCGCCGGGAAATCGAGCACGTCGAGCCACAGCATCGGCTTGTCCGACGGATTGCCATGATCATGCGGCGCCCAGTTCGCGGTGATGACGAAATCGCCCGGCGACATGAAGGCTTTCTCGCCCTCGACCGCGGTATAGGCGCCCTCGCCGTCGAGAATGAAACGGATCGCCGAGGAGACATGGCGATGGGCAGGAGCGACCTCGCCCGGCATGATCATCTGCACGCCGGCGAACATCGTATTTGTGATGCGCGACTCGCCGTGCATCCCCGGGTTTTCCAGGATCAGCACGCGGCGCTCGGCTTCCTCGGCAGTGATCAGGCCGCCGGATTCCATGACCAGCGATTTGACGTCGTCAAAGTGCCAGACATGCGGCTGGGTGCGTGTCACCGGCTCGTTGGTGACGACGTTCTTCATGACCTTCCAGAGCGGCGCCATGTCCTTCTTGGCAATCCGCGCATAGAAGGCTTCCCGCATGGCCTCGATATTATGTTTGGGATTCGGGGTCTGGGTTGTGGCGGCGACCGCCATGGCATCCTCCTCAAAGAAATCCGAGCATTCTTGCGCCGAATATAGCCAGAGCCCGCGTCCGCGGAAATACCGCGTAAACGCGGCAAATGGCGGGGCTGCCATGCGAGCGGCGAGGCCGGCGAGTGGGCAAGGCCCCGGCCAAAGCCCAATGCGTGGAGCGCTTAAGTATTAACGTTGCCGCCGTCGACCGCGATGGTCTGGCCGGTGACGAAGTCGCTGTCGGCGCTGGACAGGAAAATGAGCGCGCCGAGGAGGTCTTGCGGCGTCTCATCGCGCTTGAGCGCGCGGGATGCAACAGCCCGAGCGCGGGCCGTTTCGACATGGCCCGGGTTCTCGGTGACCACCGTCTCGCTCATGGTGAAGCCGGGCGCGAGCGTGTTGACCCGGATACCGTGCTCGCCGAGCTCCCGCGACAGAGCCCGCGTCATGGCCAGGATGCCGCCCTTGGAGGTGACGTAGTGCAGCATCCAGGGAATGCCACGGAACGCCGTGCCCGAGCCGATATTGATGATCTTGCCGTAGCCTTGCGCCTTCATATGCGGCACGACGTGCTTCACCATCAAAAACGGACCGCGCAGATTGATCGCCATGACGCGATCCCAGACGGCGGTGTCGATCTCGGTGCAGCTTTGCTCGGAGAGCGGCGCGAACAGGGCTGCGTTGTTGATCAGAATGTCGACCCTGCCGAAGCGCTCCATCGTATCGGCGACCAGTGCTTTCACGGCGCCTTCGTCGCTGACATCGGTGACCCGGCTGGCCACCGAATTGGCGCCGTGCTCGCGCGCCAGCTCGGCGGCGAGCTCCTTGCCGTCGGCAATGTCGGCGATCATCAGGCGCGCGCCTTCAGCCGCAAGCGCGCGCGCATAATGCACACCGATGCCCTTAGCGCCGCCGGTGAGCAAAGCCACACGGCCTTCGAGACGCGCCATCACCCTCCCCCTTTTTTCTCGCCAAGCTTCTAGATCTTGATCCAATAAGTGGATCAAGATCTAGATTTCTCTTCGGAGCATGATCTTTTCCGAAAACCGGTTTCCACTTTTCGGGATCATGCTCTAGCCGCTCAGCCCTTGCCGCCATGGGCGACGATGAATTTTGCAAAGGCCTCGAGCTGCTGTTTGATAAAGCCTATCGTCTGCTCGTCCTTGATCTGGCCGGTCTTGTCGTCGATGCGCGCCGACGCATTGCCGATAAAGACTTCCGGCTTGTTCATGGTGAACGCGTCGAGGAAGTTCATGCAGCGGCGCAGATCGTATTGCATGCGGCCGCCGCCGAGGAGGCCGGCCGTCGCCGAGATCAGCGCGATGGGTTTGCCGGCAAACGGCTGGTTCGGCACGCGCGACACCCAGTCGATGCCGTTCTTCAGGCCGCCCGGGATCGAGAAGTTATATTCCGGCGAGACGAAGATGACGCCGTTCGCCGCGCGCACAGATTCCGTGAGTTTCTGCACCGGCTCTGGAAAGCCGGTCGCGTTCTGGATGTCTGCGTTATAGAGCGGGAAATCCGCCCAAGACGGCGCCTCGGTGATCTTCATTCCAGCCGGCGCATAGCTCGGCAAGAGATTCATGACGATGCGGTTGTAGGAGCCTTTGCGCAGGCTGCCGCAAATGCTGATCACGTTAAGGTCGGCCATCTGATCTCTCTCGCTATCAATCCAGCGCCCGCAGAACTGAGCCCGGCGGGCCGAAAAATGGCTTATGGCCTGGATTGCCGCAAGTCACGTCCCAAACGCGTGTGACCAACTCGCGTGACGGGGGCGCCTGTGGCGCCGCGTCGGCCGGTCAATTATTGAGGATCGCAATATCCTTCGCCGACCGAGGACCCGGCAGGGAGCGCACGAAGGCATAGATATCGGCGATGTCTTTGTCCGACAGATTGGCGCTGGTGAAGGCCGGCATATCGTTGACCGGATTGCGGATCTGCCCTTTGAAGCCGTCGAACGGCAAAGCCGTATTGGCCAGGATCGGCGCCGGACCGTTGTAAGCGCCGCCCTGCCCGACGCGACCGTGGCAGGTGAAGCAGCCTTCGGCAATGAAGAGCCGCTTACCGTTAGCGGCGTCGCCGGGCGGGGGAGCATCCTGCGCCTGTGCCACTGCCAAAGCCGCAACACTGAACACGGCAACTGCCGATACGATACGCGCGATGTGTTTGATTGGATTCACTGTGAGCACTCCTCAGCGCGGATCGGTGACGACATCGACCACGGCCGGCTGGCCGCTTTTGACCGCGGCGATGGCGCGCGTCAGCGCCGGCGCCAGATCCTTTGGATCGCTGATCGGCCCTTCGCCGTAAGCCCCCATGCCGCGGGCCACGGTCGCATAATCGATATTCGGATCCTTGAGCGTCGTGCCGATATCCATCTTCGACACGTCACGGCCGTGCCGCGCCGCCATGGCGACCAGATACATGTATTCCTGGTGATAGGCGCGATTGTTCTGGACGATGTAGAGGATCGGAATCTTGTGATGCGCCGCCGTCCACAGCGCGCCGGGATTGAACATGAAGTCGCCGTCGCCGCCGAACGACACCGTGAAGCGGCCGTATTTCTTATTGGCCAGCGCCGCGCCGAGCGAAGCCGGCAGATTGTAGCCGATGCCGGCGCCGCCGGAGCCGCCGTTCCATTGATACGGCTTGGTGAAATTCCACAGCCGGTGCGGCCAGGTCAGTTTGATTGACGTGCCGACGACCGACCAGTCCTCGTCTTTGATCTGGGCATAGACTTCGGCGCACATGCGCGCCGTGGAGATCGGGCTCGCATCCCAGCCGATCGTGGCGTCGGTCTTGGATTGCTCGACCATGGCGAGATGCGCCGCCGCGAGCTTCTTGCCGCGCGCCTCGAATGCCGCCTTGCGGCCATCGTCGGTCAGCCGTTTCACCGCCTCGGTCAGCGCCGGCAGCGACGCCTCGGCATCGCCGGCAATGTCGAGGTCGGTGTCCTGCCAGCGGCCGAAATCTTGATAATTGGATTTCAGGAATAGATCGCGGCTGCCGAGCGTGATGAGCTTGGCGCCGGGCTTGGTGCCCGGTGAGGAACGGCGCACGATGCGGTCGCTGAAATGCGTGAGCGTGCCCCAGAGGTCGTTCATCTCGAGCGCAAGGATTACATCGGCCTGGCCGATCATCGCGCGGCGGAAGCTTTGATTGAGCGGATGCCGTGACGGGAAATTCATGCGTCCGGCATTGTCGATGACGCCGCATTGCAGCGCCTCGGCCAACGCCACGAGATTGGCCATGCCGGCAGGCGTGCGCGCCGCACGATCGCAGAGGATGATCGGGTTCTGCGCCTCGACCAGCATCTTGGCGGCTTCGGCGATCGCCCCGGAATCGCCCTGCGGCGGGATCACCGGCGCGAATTTCGGAACGCGCAGGTTCTCCGCGTCGGGAATCGGGTTCTCTTGCAGCTCGGCATCGAGCGCGATGAAGACCGGCCCCATCGGGGGCGTAGTGGCGATCTTGTAGGCGCGCACCGTGGACTCGGCGAAATGCGTCAACGATGCCGGCTGGTCGTCCCACTTGGTGAATTCGCGGACGATCTGACCGATATCGACGCCGGCATGCAGCCATTCAGCGCCGGGGCCGCGCTTGTCGGCTTCCATGATGTTGCCGCCGAAGACCAGAACCGGGACGCGATCGCACCAGGCATTGTACATCGCCATGGTCGCATGCTGCAGGCCGACGACGCCGTGACAGGCCATGGCCATTGGCTTGCCTTCGATCTTGGCATAGCCCTGCGCCATATGGACGGCGATGTCTTCGTGAACGCAGGTGATGATCTCAGGCTTGTTGTTGGAATGATTGATCACCGCCTCGTGCAGGCCGCGATAGCTCGACGCGCAATTGATCGCCATGTATTCGATGCCGAGCGAATTGAGCACGTCGGCCATGAAGTCGCCGCCGCTCGAGGTCTGATTGACCGGATCGTTTGACGGCGAAAGGGTCTCGACCGCCGTCTGTGTCGGCCCGGGGACAGCGGCCTTTAATTCCGGCTGCGGAGCGGCTGGCGCGGCAGTGACCGCGACCGGCGGGGCGACGGCGGCAGCGGCGCTGACAAGGCCAGCGCTTTTGAGGAAATTGCGGCGGCTGGAACCGGACGATGAGCGGCGTTTCGACAAGGCGTCCTCCGGTCGGCCACAAACGGGCCGATATGATTCTTGGTTGCGGAAGTTCGCTTCGGGGCTGGCCACCGTCAAGCGCATTCCGACCGGGAGCAGCCATGCGGTAACATTTTCCCGGAGCGCCGGAACGGCAAGGCAGCCTGTTGGGTTACGGCTTGCGGGTTATGCGTTGGTTACACTTCGCACTAATTGCTTGGCGTATTCGCAAGCGCCGACGCGGCAATGTCCTTGAAGCTTTGTGGCGCCGCAGCGAGCGCTCCATGGCGGGCCATGAAGTCGGCGACGGTTTTTACGCCGTAAACGTTGCCGCCGAATTCGTCACGGATTTGCCGGATCACCGTTTCCACTGCGGCGCCGTTCATGACGTCGGAGGGCTCGTGGGTCAGGTAGATCTGGGAGGCACGGCGCGGATCATCATGGATAATGCGCGCGGCCTCGTCCATCGCCTTCTCCACCGCCTCAGGAACCTGCGGCTGCGCGCCGATATAGGCCTTGGTGGACCCCAGCATCAGGAACGAGAACTTGCCGCCCATCACATCGGATGAACTGAGCACGGCGTGCACTTTGGCATCGCGCAGTGCCAGCTCGGCATAAGGCGGCGACGCAAAATAGGCCTTCACCGGCCCGGTGCCGTCGACCAGACCGTTGATCGCGTCGGCATGCGTCAGCGCGACGACCTGGCTTTTCAGCTGGTCGTAGCGATTGAAAGCCTTCTCCGACTGCAGCTCCAACAAATACATTTGCGGCGACGTCAGTGTCGGCATCGCGATCCGGTCGCCCGGCTTGATGTCGCCGAGCGATGCCACGTCCGGCTGATTGCTGAGCAGCGTGAGCGGCAGCGATGTCATGCCGGATATGGCATAGACTTGCGTGGACTTGCCTTTGCCCTTGTCCCAAGCCGCAAGCAGCGGCGCCGTGCCCAACGGCGCGATATTGATCTCGCCTGAGGCGAGCGCTGCTTGCATTTCGGCCGCGCCGGTGAAGCGCTGATAGTCCACTTTCACGTCGAGATGCGCTTCCTTGGCGTGCTTCTCGATGAGTTTCTGGTCTTCGCAGATGTAGATCGGCAGGAAGGCAAGCCCATAGCCATAGCCGATCTTGATCTGATCCTGCGCCGACGCCTGTGTAACTGCCGCCGTAAGACAGGCTGCGGCAAAGAGAAACCGCAGCGGCTTCCTCAGCCGCCGCGGTGCTTCTGGCCGCGATAGTTCTTGGCGCGGTAGTTCTTGGCGCCGTAGTTCTTGGCGCTGCGCGAGCGACATTGCCGCCTGCCCTGACGTCTTACTCGTCGGCGATCGGATTACGCAGCGTGCCGACGCCTTGGATCTCGACTTCGACGGTGTCGCCCGCCTTCATCCAGACCGGATTAGGCTTGCGCGCATGGCCGACGCCCGACGGCGTGCCAGTGAAGATGACATCGCCCGGCTCGAGCGTGATGCCCTGGGTGATATAGACCAGCATCTCGACCACCGGAAACATCATGTTGTTGGTGTTGTCCGACTGCATCACATTGCCGTTGAGACGGGTTTCGAGCTTCAATCCCTTGGCCGCATCCGGCAATTCGTCGGCGGTGACAAGCCACGGGCCGAAGCCGCCGGTGCGATCGAAATTCTTGCCCATGTCCCATTGCGTGGTCTTGCGCTGGAATTCGCGGATCGAGCCTTCATTGCCGCAGGAATAGCCGGCGATGCAGGACGTCGCATTGGCGGGCGTCAGATGCTTGGCGCGCTTGCCGACCACCAGGATCAATTCGGCTTCGTAGTCGAGCGTCTCCGAGACTTTCGGCCGGATGATCGGCTCGCCATGCGGCACCATCGAGGTCAGGCCGCGGAAGAAGATGGTCGGGAATTTCGGAATATTGTCGCGCTGCGAGCCTTCCTTGACGTGCTCGAGATAATTGAGCCCAAGGCAGATGATCTTGCCTGGCCTGCCGACCGGGAGCGCATATTTTAGGCCGGCGAGCGGCTTGCGCGCAGCGGCCGGCGCGCCTTTGGCGAGCGCCGCGAGCTGTTTGGTGTCACCGTTGTTCTTGGCCAGCCATTCGCCGAGATCGCTCGGGATCTTGCTGTCCACGGCCTGCAAGTCGACGACCTGATCGCCCTCGACAACGCCAAGATGCGGGCCTCCCTGCCCTTCGAACGCAACGATTTTCATGCTGTGATCCTTTGGAGATAGACAAACGCCTCGCGGGCGGCGCGACTATATCGGGACAGGGCACGGCAATCCACCGGGGACTTCTAGCCGAAAAATGCGCTTTGAGCCGCTCGCGCGCCGCGGAGGCCGCGCGCAAATCGACGCCAGACGATGGAAAGGCGAAAGCCGCCGGCGGCATTGCGTGCTGCTGCGGCGCGAGGTCTTCGCGGAATGTGACTTGGACCGACGTGACACCCGGCATCCGTGCTATGTAACCGGGGATGTGCTCGAGGCACAGGTTTGGGACATGGCAACTGACCCCCTTATTCAAGTTCGCGATGTGAGCAAATCATATGACGGCGGCCGCTCCTTTGCCGTGCGCAACGCTACTCTGAGCGTCGCAGAGAAAGTTTTCGTTTCGTTGGTCGGATCAAGCGGCTCCGGCAAGTCCACCTTGCTCAAGTTCATCAATCGCCTGGTTCAGCAAGATAGCGGCAGCATCATCGTCGGCGGAAAGGACACCTTGACCGGCGACGTTCTCAACCTTCGTCGCAGCATCGGCTACGTATTCCAGAACGCTGCTCTGTTTCCACATATGAGCGTTGCGGAGAATATCGGTATCACCCCCGATCTCCTCGGATGGCCCGCCGCCAGAACAGCATCCCGCGTCGCTGAACTGCTGGACCTCGTCGAATTGCCGCGGACCTACGGCTCACGCTACCCGGCTACGCTTTCCGGCGGTGAGCGCCAGCGCGCCGCGGTGGCAAGGGCAATTGCGGCCTATCCCAAGATCGTCCTCATGGATGAGCCATTCGGCGCGCTCGATCCCCTCACCCGCGACGTCGTCGGATCGACATATCGAAAATTGCACGACCAATTCGGCTTCACCACGATGATGGTCACCCATGACGTACAAGAAGCCATCCTTCTGGCCGATCAAATTGCGGTCATGAATTCGGGCCGGATCCTTGCGCATGACACACCGCAACGTCTATCAGAAAATACCATTCCAGAGGTCGTGGCGCTTATGACCGCCCCACGTCGCCAAGCCGAACGAATTCGCGCCGCAACCGATTTGCGCAATGGACACAACGCTCATGAATGAGCGGGTTGCCGACGCGATCCGGCTATTGCCCGAATATCTTACCCAGCACATCTTGCTGTGTGCGGCGGCACTGACGCTCGGGATATTATTTGCGATTCCACTGACGATCGTGGCGGTTCGCCGCCCGCGTGCCGGGTCTTGGATATTGGCCGCGGCGAGTTTGATTCAGACGGTGCCCGGGCTTGCGCTGCTCGCTTTGTTCTATCCGGTTCTCGTCGGCTTATCCGGCGTCTCGCAGATGCTGTTCGGCGCCCGCATACCCGCGCTCGGATTCTTGCCATCGGTCGCCGCGCTCACGCTCTATTCCATGTTGCCCATGGTGAGAAATGGCGTTGCGGCTTTCACCAATCTCGAGCCGGAGGTCATCGACGCGGCGATAGCCGTCGGCATGACGGCACGGCAGCGTTTCTTTCGCGTCGAAGTGCCGCTCGCGGCTCCCATCGTCTTGGCGGGAATCCGCACCGCGGCCGTCTGGACGATTGGAGCCGCGACTTTATCGACCTCCGTCGGGCAGACGAGCTTGGGCAATTACATTTTCTCCGGCCTGCAGATACAAGACTGGACGTCCGTTCTGTTCGGCTGCGTCGCAGCCGCGGCGCTCGCTTTGGGGGTCGATCAACTTCTCGGCTTGATCGAAACCGGCCTGTCACGGCGAAACAACAAATTGATCTATCTCAGCCTGATCGCCTTCGCGGTGGGGATCGGCTGTGCCGCGGCATGGTCGATCGGATTGCGCGCGCCCGGCTACATCATCGGCGCAAAGAATTTCAGCGAGCAGTTCATCCTTGCCGAGCTGATGTCGCAGCGGCTGCATGATGTCGGCGCAACGACGCAACAGCGAACCGATCTCGGCTCTACAATCGCGTTCCAGGCCTTGGCTGACAACGAAATCGACGTCTATGTCGATTATACAGGCACGCTATGGCTCAATGTCCTGCAGCGGCATGACCAGCCTCCGGACGACG
Source organism: Xanthobacteraceae bacterium (assembly GCA_036264635.1). GTDB lineage: Bacteria > Pseudomonadota > Alphaproteobacteria > Rhizobiales > Xanthobacteraceae > BOG-931. The sequence goes on from DATAQN010000055.1 coordinate 13,416, forward strand.
CCATGGAGAAGGAGCTCACGCACTCCCTCGAGAGCAAGTATGGAGTTCTTCTGCTCGGCGGCCTCGGATTCGAAAACGCCTACACCCTTGCCATGCGTCGTGAGCAAGCGGCCGCGTTGCACATCACCACGATAGACGATCTCGCGCGCCATGCGCCGCAACTGACCCTTGGAACCGATCTGGAGTTTCTGAGCCGGCCGGATTGGACCATGATCAAAAACGCTTACGACTTGAAGTTTGCCGCAACGCGCCAATTCAGTCCGACGTTCATGTATAGGGCCATTCAGGATGGCACCGTCGATGTCATCTCGGCCTTTTCGAGCGACGGCCGGATTGCCACCCAGAACCTCGTGACGCTCGTCGATTCAAAACACGCGACTCCTTCTTACAACGCGGTGCTCCTGCTCTCTCCTCGCAAGTCAAAAGACAGCCTGCTCATCAAGGCGCTCACGCCGCTGATCGGACATATCTCTCTGGAAAAAATGCGAGAGGCAAATTCAATGGTCGATCGCGACAAGGACAAGGCTACGCCCTTTCAGGCGGCCGAGTTTCTTGCGCAGGCCATCGATCAGTCGAATCAGAGATAACGTCGAAGCCGCCAGCGTTGAGCCGACATGCCTACGTCATTTTGCCGATGTCGATCATTCGCTGTCCCGCCGAAACGCCAGCACGCCGAACAAGCCGTCGGTCCAGGCATTAAGCGGCACCCAGCCGGTGCCGCGCGCCATCGCCTGAAACGATTCGATCGTATACTTGTAGCTATTCTCGGTGTGGATCGTCTCGCCGGCGCGAAACGTAAACGCCTTGCCGCCCACCTTCACTTTCTGCCGCCTGGTGCTGGCGAGATGCATCTCGATGCGCTTCTGCTCGCCGTTATAGCAGGCGTGATGCTCGAAGGCCGAGAGATCGAAATTGGCGCCGAGTTCGCGATTGATGCGCGCCAAGAGGTTGAGATTGAATTTCGCCGTCACGCCTTCGGCATCGTTGTAGGCAGGACAGAGAATCTTTATGTCCTTGATGAGGTCTACGCCAATGACGAGAATCGCGTCATGGCCCAGCGTGTCGCCGGCGTGGCGGAGGAATTTCGCCGCCTCATGCGGCTCGAAATTGCCGATGGTCGAGCCCGGAAAGAAACCGACCCGCGGCAGCGCGGCGATCGACGCAGGCAGCTCAAAGCTCTTGGTGAAATCGGCGACCACCGGATGCACGGCAAGACGCGGAAAATCGCGCCGCAACTGCACGGCTTCGTTCTGCAAAAAGTCGCCGGAAATATCGACCGGCACATAGGCTTCGATCGTAGCCGCGGCGCCCAAGAGGATGCGCGCCTTGCGGCTCGATCCGGCGCCGAACTCGATCAGCGCGCAATTTGGCGGAAATAATGAAGCGATCGCCGGCGCGTGTTGGCGCAACAGCGCGATCTCGCAACGCGTCGGATAATATTCCGGCAAGTGCGTGATCCGCTCGAACAGCGCAGAGCCGGCGAGATCATAGAAATATTTCGGCGGCAGCCGCTTCGGCTTTGCCGAGAGACCCTCGAGTACATCGGTCGTGAAGGATTCGTCCGTTGCAATTGACGCCGCCGCGCGTTGCACGGTCTGTACTGCTGTTGCCATTTTTCTCTCGTGGGAGATTTGTAGGGGTGCTTGTTGGGGGTTGTCCGGAGCTGGCGATAGCTACTCAGCTTTCATATTGGGCAAGGCGCAAACCGGAAAATTGCCAGCGCGCGGACGGGTAAAAGAAATTGCGATAAGATAGACGCGAGTGACCGTCCGGCGTCGCGAGCGACGAGCCGCGCAAAACCATTTGGTTGATCATGAACTTGCCGTTGTATTCGCCGAGCGCACCGGGCGTCGGCCGATAACCCGGATATGGCGCATAGGCGCTGCGTGTCCATTGCCATACGACACCAAAAGCATCAGCAAGCGCGCCGGTATTGGCCGCAATTTCCCATTCGGCCTCTGTTGGCAGATCTTTGCCGGCCCAGCGCGCAAATGCATCGGCCTCGTAGTAGCTGATGTGACAGACCGGACGTTCCGGCTCGACCGGACGCAAGCCACCAAGCGTCAGTGAAAAAAAGATCCCGTCAACGTTGCGCCAGTAGCCGGGCGCCTCCCAGCCTTGCGCTTCCACTGTTGCCCAGCCGTCTGAAAGCCACAGCGTCGGGGTCTTGTAGCCGCCATCGGCCATGAATTCGAGCCACTCGCCATTGGTGACGAGACTAGGCGCAAGCCGCACTGGTTGCAGCAAGACGTCATGCGCCGGCTGCTCGTTGTCGAAGCAAAAACCGTCGCCGCCATGGCCGATGCGATGCACGCCGTCGATCGTCGTACCGTCGCCGGAGGCTTCGCCGATCCGCGGCCACTGCCAATCCGCATCATAGACAGGGTGCGTCTCGTTGAGTGAAAAGGCGTGCAGAATGTCGGTCAGCAGCAGTTCCTGGTGCTGCTGTTCGTGATTGAGTCCGATCTCGATGATCGGAGCAATCTCGTCGAAGTTCTGCGCCGTCTCGATCAATTCCGCGACTGCGGCGTCGACATGCGCGCGATAGGCAGCGACTTCGGCGAAGTTCGGCCGGGTGATCATGCCTCGCTGCGGGCGAGCCTGACGCGGTCCGGCAGAGACGTAGTACGAATTATAGAGATAGGCGAAGCGCTCATCGAAAACGCGATAGGTCTTGGCGTGCGGCCGCAGCAGGAATTGCTCGAAAAACCACGTCACATGCGCGCGGTGCCACTTGGTGGGGCTGGCATCCGGCATCGACTGTATGACCTGATCTTCCGCCGACAGACGTGCCGCGCGACGCTCCGTCTCGGCCCGTACCGTGCGAAAGGCCAAAAGCCAATCCTGACGCGGATCCCGGCGGGCGTCGTGCCGTGCATGCCTGACACGGTCCGCCGCGACGACCACATTTTCCGATACGGGATGAGCGGTAGAATTGCGCGCAATACGCGCCGAAACGCTCGATTGTGACATGACAAAGTCCGCAATAATGGGACTAACGGCTGAATTTCAATTTCTGGAGATAATCGGTCGCCGCCCGGTTGGTTCCATAAATGAGCGACCTGCCGACGACCGCAACGCGAATTCAACCCATTTAACGCGCTTTTGATCACAGAACTACGGCCGCCCCATCATGGCGGCCGGATGGCGAAACTCAGACAGCCCAAGTATGGTCTCGCCCGGCCTTTGACAAGTGGGGCTCTACGAAAAGGAAAATGATGGCTAAGCGTGTGACAAAGAAGCGGAAATCCGCCGCGACCAAAACTATTGCAACCAAACCTGTTGCCACCATGCTGCCGCGCGAGCGGGTCGACTATTCGGCCATTGTCGATCGGCCGCCGCTGAAACTGCCCGACGGGGCGCGTATCGTCTTCTGGACCATCGTCAATCTCGAAGTGTGGGATATCGGCAAGCCGATGGCGCGCCAGGTGCTGGCGCCGCCCACCGGGGAGACGCTTGTTCCCGACGTGCCCAATTGGAGCTGGCACGAATACGGCATGCGGGTCGGGGTGTGGCGTTTCTTCGATCTGTTCAAGCGCCGGAAAATCCGCCCGACATTGGCGATCAATGCGCGCGTCTGCGAGGACTACGCACGCGTGGCACAAGAGGCCAAAAACGACGCCTGGGAATTCATGGGCCATTCCTATCAGCAAGGCCCGATCCACAAAGAGCCAAACCAGAAGGCGATGATCGCGCGGTCGCTGGACACGCTCGAAGACTTTTGTGGCAAGCGTCCGATCGGCTGGCTCGGCCCGGGCCTCACCGAGACACTCGAGACGCCTGATCTCCTGTCGGCGGCCGGCATCAAATATATCGGCGACTGGGTCTATGACGACGAGCCGACGACCATCCGCACCAAAAACGGCCCGCTGACCACGCTGCCCTATACGATGGAACTCAATGACATCCCGATGATGGCGGTGCAGCACCACGAAGCGGACTACCTGCTCATGCGCTTCATCGATCAGTTCGATCGCCTTTATGCCGAGGGCGGGAATCGCGCCAAGATCATCTCGCTCGCGATCCATCCTTATCTGAGCGGCCAGCCGCACCGCATCAAACATCTCGAAGCAATCTACGACTACACGCGCAAATTCGAAGGCGTGCTGTATTGGACCGGCGAACAGATTCTGGACTGGTATCTTAAATCGGCGGCGCCGCCTAAATGATGCGGCCTCGCTTCCGCATCGGAAGTGCCGCGAAGAGCAGCATCGCGTCGACCGTCGAAGGTTACGCCTTGCAGAACAAGGAGCGCGCAGCCGAAACTCGGCTGCTCTGGACACCGCCAGCCGCGCAGCGGGAGCTGGCGCCGCTGTCCTTGCTCGCCTGCGCGCTCGTCATCGGTTTGTTGCTCGGTCTTCTGGCGCCACCGACAAATCAGGAAGGCGTCGATGGCTCGCTGGTGCTGGCGGGGATTGTCCACTATCCGCCGCAGTCGCCGATGTCTCGGTATTTCTTCGGCAGCTGGACGATCATTCATCAGCTCGGTGCGCTCCTGCTGCGCGCGGGGCTTGATCAGGCCTATGTCAGCGAGCTGCTTTTTCTCGTTCCCTGCGCGCTTCTGGTTTGCGCCTATGCTGCCGTCGTCTACTGCTTCAGCGGCCAGTTCGTTTTTAGCCTTCTCGCGGCTGCGCTTTGCTTTCTGACAAATCCGCTGGCGAAATTCTTCGCTTCGCCCGACTACATGCCAGTGGGTTTGCTGTGGAGCCAGCCTCCCGTCCAGACCTTCGGGTTTTGGGCCCATGCTGGCGCCGCCTGGGTCGTCGGCTGCGTCGCTGCGGGCCGCAAAGCCCTCGCGATCTTTTCGGCTCTGTGCCTGATCGCCGTTCATCCTGTGCTTGGCGTCTATATGACTGTCCTTCTGACAGCCGCGCTGCTGACGGGGAGGCTTTTATTTGCGACGAGCATGGACGGCGTCGCCAAAGGCGCAGTATTCGGCTCCGCCATCGTCGTTGTCAGCTTTGCCTTCTACTTGACGACGCGGCCGGATTTATCCGCCGCCATCGATCAGGCGGCTTACGACGCCTACATGAACGTGTGGGACACCCACCGCAGTCATCTGATGACGCCCGGCATAGCAACGCGTATTGCCGTCGCGGGAGCGATTGCGGTCGCCGTATTGGTTGCGTTCATCGTATTTGCTCGTCCGCGTCGCGACGCCCCTCTCCTGACGTCCGGACTGGTGATGCTTGCGGTGATCGTCTCGACGATTGCCTATTTCGCCCTGCATCTGACGCCGGACCTCTTGCCCGCCATTTTTGTGCGCGCCGCGCCCGGACGGCTCTTGAATGTGCAAGCCTTTCTCAGCACGCCGATGGCGCTCGGGCTTGCGCTCTATGCCATTGGCCAGGCGGTACGCGAGCGGACAACAGATGCGGCGGCGTGGATTGGCCGGGCACTCCCTGTCGCGGCACTCGTTGTCGTGGCCGCCGGACTGACCCAAAGCGTTCTCTCCCGTCGCCACCTGATGATTGACGGCGCGCGAATGATGGCGGCGACGCGGGGACTGGAAGAAACGTCGGCGCGCGATACCGCCGCGTTCTGGCGCGATGTCAGGGAGAGCGGGGTCACCGGTCTCGTGCTGACCTCACGCGCGACCTCGCGACCGACGCTCGATTTCGGCCATTTGCCGATTGCGCTCAATGTCGGAGCCTTTGATTT
>DATAQN010000060.1:0-78493 GCA_036264635.1 Xanthobacteraceae bacterium
CATCCCTAGCAAACCATGGACGCGAGCCGCGGCCGACTATATACATCCCGCCCTAAGCCCGTGTGGCGGAACTGGTAGACGCACACGACTCAAAATCGTGCGCCGCAAGGCATGGGGGTTCGATTCCCTCCACGGGCACCAGCCTTCGCTCGCGCAGCGAGTGAAGGCTGCCGCGCCGAAGCCCAAAGGGCGAAGGCGGGCTGGCGGACGCGAGCTACGGCTCGGCAAGCCAAGAGCCTTCGCGGCTTTGCAGCTACGGCTGGCGAGCCAGCTTCGGTGATGGTTTTCAGCGAAAGCAAACGAGCGCGCGGCTCTGAATTGATCAAACGCTGTTTCAGTTCGCATAGAGACTGAATTCCCGGCCTTATTGGCGACGTATTGCAGCGGTGTTTTTTGCCACCTTGATTTGCCGGGGCTGGCATGAAGAGATTGCGCTACGTTTTGCTTGCGGTCGTCCTTGTCGTGTCCATCGCAAGCGTGGGCCTGTGGGCCTATATGGGGCAACTCGGATTTCGCGGTCTTGCGCGCCATGGCGGCTATATTTGGTTGCCGGTCAGCACTGACAGTCCACGGCTTTCGCCGGCGATGCGGCTTGCGCTGAGCGCCGCGCCGGCGGCCGTTCCCGGAGAATTCGAATGGCGCACGATCGGTCAAGGCTTCGAAGTCGCCGATTTGCCGGCTTTGGTCGAGGGCCAAGCGGTCGATCACATTTTCCTCGCGCGCATCGATCCAGATCGCTTTCGCTTCACGGTCCGCAATGCTGCAGCGGGTGACAAGAACCTCGATCAATGGATGGCGCAACTAGGCGCTGCTCTTGTAGTCAACGGCAGTTTCTTCGGAGTCGATGGCGAGCCGGCAACGCCGCTGCTGAGCGACGGCACGCCGCTCGGGCCAAAAGCTTACGATGCCAAATCAGGCGCGTTTGTCGCCTCTGCTGCGTTCGTCGGCGTTCGCGATCTGGCGCAGCAGGATTGGCGGGCGGCGTTTCATGACGTCAACAACGCCATGGTGTCTTATCCGCTTTTGCTGGCCAACGGATCATCACGCGTGACCCGCCCCAGCCGATGGCTGGCGAACAGGAGTTTCGTGGGGCAAGACAAGGCCGGCCGTATCATTATCGGAACGACGAAGGACGGCTATTTCTCGCTCGATCGGCTCGCGAATTTTCTTCTGGATGCACATTTGGATTTGGCGATCGCTCTTAATCTCGATGGCGGTCCGATTGCGTGCCAAGGCATTTCGCTGAACGGCTATGAGCGCAAGACCTATGGCCGATGGGAGCTTCAAGTCGATGGGGACCGCGGTCAGCTGTTCACGTGGCCCTACGGCACAATCGAAATGCCCGTCGTGCTGGCCGTCTTTCCGAAATGAGATCGGGGCACCGAACGGCGGCCTGGTTTTTCGGCGTTGCTTAGAAAGCTCAATGAGGATTCCCGTCGTAACCCGGAGGGCGAAGACGGACTGGCGCAACAGCCATCTCCCAAATTCCACCTTCAATCAAAAGCGGAAGCGGAGCCCGACGGTGGGGTCGATGTTGTTGCGCTGCAGATAGCCGTTGGCCAGTCCGCCGTTATTCTGCGAGAACATGCAGCCGATATAGGCGTCCCACTTCGCTGCAAATCGCCAATCGATAACCCCGGATACCGCGTCGAACGTTCCGGAGCATTGCGAGTGCGCGCTGCTCGAGCAACCGATATTTGGTCCGGTGGCGAAGAAGTTGTTTTGAATGTAATGATAATAGCCGACCATCACATCGACGTTGTCGGTGACGGCGTATTTCGCTCCGCCCCACATGACTTGCAATATCTTGTCATTGCAAGTCGAGCCTGCCGCACACAAGGCCGTGAACGCGATATTGTTGATCGCCGTACTGCCGTTCGGACTACCAGCGCTGGCGGCGAAGCCGGTAATAAAATCTCCGGCGATATTGGTGAACGACGTCTGCGGGTCGCTCGGCGGCGCGTATTGAATCCATTCGTAACCGCCATACAGATTCAGCGGTCCGTTGGTGTATTTGGCAAGCGCCATCACGCTGGTGTTGTTGGAGATCGTCGCGGTGATAAATTGCGGCGTGAACGGCGCGATCGGCAGGCCGTTGGCGTTCAATGGATTGCCGGTCAGCGAGAATGCCGTGGCGTCCCTGACGAAGCTGTAAATGGCATCGAGCGAAAGTGTACCACCCCACAGATGCGGAACGTCGGCGCCGACCTGAGCCTGGTAGGCGCCGTCTGCGGCATTGTTTTGCGCGTAGCCGCCGAACTGCCACAGGCCGGCAACGCGGAACATGCCGACGTTGAGGCGATATTTCAAAGCCGTGCTGAACCGGCAGTCTTCGGTATTGCCGACGCCGCACGTCGTTCCCGACCAGCCGATCGGCGAGAAAGCGTACGAACCACCCATCGGATCGTAGGCAAGCACGCCGTCCAGTGTGAGAGTATTTTGTCTGAAAACGGTCAGCGTGCCGTAAGTCGGCGAACTGACACCGACATAGCCGACGCCGTTCCACCACTGACCCGCCCGGCTCGACCCGGCATTGGCGTTTTGCTGGTTGAGCGGCACATTGGTGTTGGCGTATTGCGACCCTGGTCCATTGGCGAGTTGCAACGAATAAGGATCAAACCCGGCGTCGAGAGCAGACACGAAAGACCAGCCGCCGCCGATCGGCTCGGTTACCTTGAAGCCAATGGTCGATTGGCTCAGCCCATTGGCCGCAAGACCCCATAGCGACGCGCGGCCTTCTTTCGAAATGAGATAAGAGGCGCTGACGCTGGAGACGGGGCTGAACGGCGCCCCGTGACTCTGCCAGCCGCCGCCGGCATCGATCGTGCCGTAAAGCGTGACGCCGTACCAGGTCAGCGGACAGGCCGTGGCGACAAAGTCCCAAAGGCTGCCGCATGGCGCAGGGGTGGACGTCTTGGTCGCAGCGGGCGGCGGAGCTTTCGTCGCCATGTCGGCTGCGGCAGCGGTGCTCATCGGCGCCGCGATGAAGAGGAGCGCAGTAACGCCAACAATGCCAAGCGAAGCGCGCTTCATGGTTGCCCCCCTGAAGGCAGTTCACTGCTCTATGCGTGTTTTTCTTCTGTGCTTATTGTTGCAGCCTTTGCGGCCGGGCGGCAGGTTGAAGTTGACTTGTCAGATCGTTTTGTCACGAGTTGTTGCAAGACTGTCACAATTGGAACTCAGCACCGCGAGCCCGCACCCCGACAGCGCGTGCGGAAATCAAGTGGTGCTCCCGCGGTTCAGCGGCCGCAAAATCGGCCGGCCGCAGAGCCCGCAATCACTGGCGAAATCTACGTCCCGGGGAACTGGTCCTGCAGCGCCGCGTGAACGCGCTTCATGACGTTGCCCCATGCGCGAGTCTCGTCCTGCTGGAACAGCCTGGCTGTCGGATACCAAGGGCTATCCTCCTGATCGAGCAGCCAGCGCCAGTCGGGAATGAAGGGGAGCAAGACCCAGACCGGTTTTGCCAACGCGCCGGCCAGATGGGCGACACTGGTATCAACCGAAATGACAAGATCGAGGCTGGCGATCAGCGCGGTCGTGTCGGAGAAGCTATGCAACTCCTCGCCGAAATGGAAGATATCACTGCGGTCTTGCAGGATCGCGGTGTCGGCGTCGCGAATCTGCCGCTGCAAGCTCACGAAGGTGGCATCAATGCCGTCGGTTGCCGACAATAAAGCGTCGAGCCGCATCGAGCGGTTATGATCGTTCAGATGCGTCGGATGGCCGGCCCAGGCGAGGCCGATTCGGCGGCGGAATTTTGGGCCCAATCTCGCGTCCCAATGCGCCACGGCGCTGGGATGTGCCTGCAGATAGGGCGTCGCTGACGGGATCGTCGCAAGCTCGGTGCCGAACGCGACCGGCAGATTGAGGAACGGACAATGCAAGTCGAAGTCAGGTAAGGGCTCGCCCTTCGATACGATCCTGGCCGCGCCTGGAAGCGAGCGCATCAGATCTTGCAGTGGTTTTTGGACCTCGAGAATGACATGCGCCGCGCGCTCGGCGACGCGCGGTACATAGCGGCAGAACTGGATCGTGTCGCCGAAACCCTGCTCGGCATGGAGCAGGATGGTCTTGCCGGTTATCTCATCCGATCCACGCCACAGTTTCTGGGGAAATCGCCGTTTTACCCTTTCGAGCTGCTCGGTCTGCCATCGCCATTCATATTGCGCAAAGCCGCGGCGCAGATCGCCGGTCAGCAGCCGGCATAGTGCCTCGTTATGATGGGCGTCGGCGTAGTCCGGCCGCAACGTTATTGCGCGCCCGTAGTGGGCCAGCGCCTCCGCGAACCGCTTCACCTTTTCGAGCGCAACGCCTTGACGATAATGCGCCCCGGCATTGTCCGGCTGCAGCGCGAGCGCACGGCCGTAGCTCGCGAGCGATTCTTCGAACCGGTCGATTTTCTCCAGGACGATGCCCCGGTTGGCATGCACTTCGGCATAGTTTGGCCGTAGTGCGATGGCGCGATCGTAGCTCGCCAGCGCGTCCTCGAACCGTTTCAGCTTCTCGAGAACGCTGCCCCTGTTCAACAACGCTTCCGGATAGTTCGCACGCAATGTGAGCACGTGGTCGTAGGCCGCCAGCGCCTCTTCGAGCCGTTCCAGCGCCAGCAGCGCATTGGCGCGATTGTAGTGCGCTTCGGCATAGTCGGGCCGCAGCGCAAGCGCGCGTTCGTGGCTCGCCAGCGCTTCGGCAAAGCGCGTCAGCCTATATTGGGCAAGACCGCGATTGCAGAGCGCTTCGGCGAAGTCCGGCTGCAAGGCCAGCGCGCGATCGCAGCCTGCGAGCGCCTCTTCGAAGCGCTCAAGTGCAAGCAGCGCGACACCGCGATTGGCGAGCGCCTCGATATGATCCGGCCGCAGCGCCAGCGCGCGGTCGTAGCTCGCGAGGGCCTCTTGGTGCCGCTTCAACTCATGCAGCGCGTTGCCGCGATTGGTGTGGATCTCGCTCGAGTCGAGCCGCAGCTCGATTGCGCGATCGTAACTCGCCAGCGCCTCGTCGAAGCGGCGTAACGCGAGAAGTGCATTGCCGCGATTGCCCAAGGCGACGACGCTGTTTGGGTCTATCTTGAGCGCACAGTCTATTTGAGAGACGGCTTCGGCATGGTTTCCGCGCTGGGCGAAGATGACGCCAAGCAGGTGCAGGCAATCAAAATGATCAGGTTCCCGCGCGAGGATTTGCCGATAGATCTTTTCCGCATCAACCAACCGCCCGGCTTGGTGCAGCGCCAGGGCTTCGGCGAATAACGGACTTCTTGTCTGGGTCTTTTGTGTCTGTTGCACCGGCGCGACGGAGGTTGGCAGCGGCTGCGAATGGAGGCTCGGATCGCGGGCGGCGCGTCGATATTTGCCGGCGAGCTTACGAATCGATGGTTATTCTAACACGCATCGTAGTGATCGGCCGTTAATGCGAACTGAGCGGAGTCTCAGGACTAGGCACAATCATCGTCGCTTCACCGACATGCGCTGGCCGATCAGCACGGTCGCGACCACCGCCACGGCGTAGGCCAAGGTCGAGGCGCGGATCGGCTCGCCGTTGACCAGCGCCGCGAGCAGGACGATGACGAACGGCTGCAGCAGCATCAACTGGCCGACGCGCGCGACGCCGGCCGCTGCCATCGCGGCATTGAAAACAAAGAAGGCGAGGTACTGGCTGACGAGACCCACATAAGCGAGGCCGGCCCAGGCCTGCGGCGGGATCGCGGCAAGATCGCGCGGCCATAGCGCCAGCGCCGCCAATGCCGAGAACGGCAAGAAGCCGACGACTTGCCATGACACGACTTCCCAGCCCGGCATGCGCAAGCTCAGGCGCCCCGACAGCGCGTAGCCGAAGGCGCCTGAGAGCACTGTGCCGAGCAGAAATAGATCGCCGAGCGCAAAGGCGCGCGCCTCCGATCGGCTCAAGACGAAGGCGAACACAATCGCTGCGCCAGCCAAGCTTGCGAGCCAGAAGCCAAGGCTCGGCCGCTCATGCGCCACAAGCGCTGCAGCCGCTGCGGTCGCGAGCGGAAGAATGCCGAGCACGACACCGCCATGCGCCGCCGGCACGCTGAACATGGCGAGTGCAGTCAGGACCGGAAAGCCGACGATGGTGCACAGGCCGGTCAGCAGCAACTCGCCCCACAGCCCGCGCGGCGGAATGGGCCGGCGCAACGCGGTGAGGCCCACGATGCCGGCGAGACCGGCAATGACCGCGCGCGCCGCCGTTAGGAACAGCGGATCGACGGCACCAACCGCAAGCCGGGTCGCCGGCAGCGTGCCGCCGAACAGGACGACGCCCAAAACGCCGAGCGCGAGGCCGAATTCTTTGCGCGGATGAATCATGTGAAGGTGGAGTCTCGCTGGGGGCCCGTCGATTTTATGCGGACGCTTTTGTCGCCGCGGCCAGTTGCTGCCTCAGCTTGCGGATTTCTTCAAAGCGTTTGGTCACGTCGCGCATGATCGCCGCGATGCCGAGCACCGCGCCCGACTCGTCCTGCAAAAGGATAATGGTGAACTCCACCGAGATGGTGCTGCCGTTCTTGTGCTGCGCCGGAACCGAAAGCACATCGCTCTCGCCATAGCGGCTCTGTCCCGTCGCCATGGTCTGCCGGTAGCCGTGCCAATGACGTTCGCGCAGCCGTTCGGGGATGATCAGATCAAGCGAGCGGCCGATGGCCTCGTCCGGCGTGTGGCCGAAGATCCGCTCGGCTCCCGGATTCCAGAAACAAATGACGCCGTCGCGGTCGGCGGCGACGATCGCGTCCGAACGGGTCGACAACAACGACCTGGTCAATAGATCTGAAAGCTCTCGCACGCTCACATGCCGGACAGTGGAATCATAATGGCTTGTTTATAACGGCTTCGCCTTCAGCGGCGAAGATGCGACAAAGCGCGCCCCTTATGTATGGCGATATGATCGGTCTTGTCGCTTTTGATCTCGTATTGCGGATCGTCGGCCGTGGCGTGATGAGTGTAGCCTTTATAGTCGGTGTCCTTCGTGTGCACCCGGACAATATGGCCGCTGACGCGGCCGGCTTCGGAATTCCAGCTCACATGATCGCCGACCTTGAAGGCTTTTGTCATATCGACACTCCTCCACAGCAAGGGAATTCAAGGACGCAGGACGGTTGCTTGCTGTAGGATATGTCGGTCCGACTGGGCTTGGGATCAATACGGGGGCGATTCATGCTTTGTGTGCCACGGCCGGTGTTTTCATGAAATTCGCGCACTTCTCTCACATCTGGGCCAAGCCCGGCATGACGCCGCATGAGCGCTATGAGCAGCTGTGGCGCGAATTGCAATTGTGCGATGCGCTCGGCTTCGATCATTCGTTCTGTGTCGAACATCATTTTCGCCCTGACGAGAGCTGGATGTCGTCGCCGAGCCTTTATGCGGTCGGCGCCGGCGCGCGCACCAAGAGGCTGCGCATCGGGCCAATGGGCTATATCGTGCCGCTCTATCATCCACTGCGGCTCGCTGAAGAGATCGCGATCGTTGATCAAATGCTCGGCGGCCGCATGGAGCTTGGTCTCGTTCCCGGCATCAATCCAGATTATTTCCGGCCTTTCGGCTTGGACTACGGCCAGCGCAAATCACCGACGCTCGAATTCGTCGACTATCTGCGCGCGGCGTTCGGTGAGACGCAGCCGTTCTCGTTCCACGGCCACGACTTTCACACCGACAGCGCGCAGCTTGCGGTGTCGCCCGTGCAGCGCCCGCATCCGCCGCTGTGGATGATGAGCCGCGACCCGCAGACGCTCGAATTCTGCGCCAAGAACGGCATCAATCCCGGCTATTTTCTGGTTTATCCGCGGGCCGACGCGGCGCCGCGCTATCGCAAATTTCTGGCCGATTGGAAAACGATTGGCCATGCCAGGAAGCCGAACATTGCCTATTGCACGGTCGTCTATGTTGACGAAACCGACGAAAAGGCGATGGAGAACGGATCGTTCCGTGCAAGCCGCGCCTATGAGGGATTTCTTGCGCCCGCCAAGCCGGGCGAGACATTCGAGGAGCGCGCACGCGAGCACGCCAAAATGTTCGTCGGCCGCGGCGAGCCGGGCGCCTCGGAGATCATGCAGAATCTGTTCAACACCGATTACCTGCTGAAGAACGATCTCGTGTTTATCGGCTCGCCGGAAACGGTCGCGGCGAAGATCCGTGCCGCGGCGGAAGCCGGAATGTTCAACGTCTTTCTCGGCGAATTCAACTTCGCCGATCTACCAGAAGACGCGATGTTGCGCTCGATCCGGCTGTTCGGCGAGAAGGTGATCCCGGCGTTGCGGGATTTTGAGCCGTTTTGAACCACTCTCCTCACACGGGCGGGGAAAGTTGGTTCACTGCGCCTTCACCAATTCCGGCCGCTCCCGCAAGCGCGCCGCGTTGAGCAGATAGATGATGAAGGCCACGACAGCGCCGGCGGCAAAGGGCACGGCCGACCAAGTGTAGAGCTGGTCGACCGGAAGGGTCGCGAATTGCGCGCCGACAAATGGGCCGATGATGGCGCCGATGCGGCCGATGCCGAGCTGCCAGCCGGAGCCGTTTGCGCGCAGCGAGGTCGGATAGATCAGCGCGCCACAGACATTGATGCCGGACTGGATGCCGAGCACGATGGCGCCGGCGAGGAAGGTCGCCGTGAGCAGCGCCGTGGTTGAGGTGAGACCGGCATAGCCGATCGATCCAACCACCGGCACTGCGATCAAGAACAGGATTGCGATGGCGAGGAAGCGGTGGCGCTGCATCCACCAGCACAAAGCCAACGCGCCGACGGTGCCGCCCACCTGAAGCGAGGCGCCCGACAGGGCCGCGACCTGCGGCGTCGCATGCGCTGCCGTCATCAGGGTCGGCGTCCAGCTGATGAGGAAGAAATAGCCCATCAGGTTCAGGGCGAACATCAGCCAGGTCAGCGGCGTAATCAGCGCCAGCCCATTGCTGAACAGATGGATCGGATTCGAACTCGGCGACTGCTGCTCGTCTTCGATCACAAAGCGCGCGTCGGGCGGCACCTTGTAGTCGGGCCGGATCTTAGCGAGCAGCGCTTCCATCTTGCCACGCTGGCTCTCGTGCAGCGCCATGTATTTGACCGACTCCGGCAAGCCCATGATCGCCGCCAGCGCGGCAACGATCGGCACAATACCGCCGATATAAAACAGGATCTGCCAGCCGTGGCTCGGCACCAGAGCCGCGCTGACAAAGCCAGCGAGCGCGCCACCGAGTGGCACCGTGCCGGCGGCGATGATGGCGAGCGTGGCACGCTTATCGCGCGGGGCGGATTCAGCATTGATCGCCACCACGTTCGGGATGATGCCACCGATGCCGAGGCCAGCGATCAGCCGCAGCCATGTCAACTCGGTCAGATTGGTCGAATAGGCGGCTATGAAAGTGAAAATGCCGAACAGCAGGTTGCAGAGAATAAGCGCGGTCTTGCGGCCGTAGCGGTCGCCGACCCAGCCGAAAATCTGCGAGCCGAACAGGACGCCGATATTGCTGGCGCTGAGCACCAGCCCGAGATCCTTCGGGGCCACATGCCACTCCGCGATCAGCCGCGGCGCGGCAAAGGCGACTGCGCCGATGTCATAGCCGTCGATGATCGCGATCGCGATCGTCCAGAAGATCAGCTTGATCTGAAATGAGCCGACGCCATGCTCGTCGAGAAATTGCGAAACGTGAACCTCGGTCGCCGCCGCCATCGTTTCCTCCCGGCATTTCCCCAAGCGGCGCACTGACGGCGCCTTGCCTGACGAAAGCGTAAGTCAGCGCCCGGGCAAAGGAAAGTGGCATCGTAGCGCAGGATATGACGGCGCGGCGAAGGGCGGCGCATGCGGGCGCGCGCCCATTACACCGCGTCACGCGGCGCCGCGCCTTAGAGGGAGTCCGGCGCTACCCGGGTTTTCATATTGGCATAGATCTGCCGGAGGCAGCGCTTGAGCACGTCCAGCTCTTCGCGCGACAGGCCAGCAATGGCGATGGCCTCATAGTCCCGCGCGATCGGGATCAGTTCGGCGACGAGCGCCTTGCCCTTTGGCGACAATTCGACGGCGACCTCGCGGTTGCTCTTGGCCGAGCGGGTGCGGGTGACCAGCCGCATGCGCACCAGCCGCGTCACCATTCGCGACAGCGTGGACGAATCGATGCTGGTCAGATCGGCAAGATCGATCTGGCGCTGGCTGCCATTGGCGGCGAGCACCGCCATCACGCGCCACATCGCGATCGAAAGCCCATGCGGCGCCAGCGCGTGAGCGCCAAAGTGATCGGCGATGATGTTGCCGACCCTGTTGGCGAGGTAAGGCAAGTAATCGCCGAGATCGAGCTTGGTCGGGCGCGTCACGGTGCCGCTAATCCTAAGTGGAATGCGGCCCATCTATATTGAATCTCTCGCTCTGGTCAAAGGCTTACCGCAGCTGCGACGTAGTTCCGGATCGGGCAGCGATGCTGACCTAATTATTGCATTTACAACTGATGCAAATTCAATCATTATCTCAGGCACGCGCGGCATTGTAAGATCGCGCAGCCGAACCGGACAAAAGCTAAAGACCAGGGAGGACATCATGGACTTCGGCTACTTCACGCTGAGCGACAATCACTACGAAAACAATACGCGCTCATCGAACCAGTTCGTCGCGGACATCACCACGGAAGCGCTGCTCGCCGAGAAGCTCGGCATGCATTCGGCCTGGATCGGCGAGCATCATTTCAATTCACTCGGCGTCCTGTCCTGTCCCGACATGGTGCTCACCTATGTTGCAGCGCAAACCAAGCGCATCCGTCTGGCGCCGGCGGTGACGGTGCTGCCGCTGCATCATCCGATCCGTGTCGCCGAGCAATGGGCGACGCTCGACCTTTTGTCGAACGGCCGGGTCGATTTCGCCTGCGGCCGCGGCTACGACAAGCGCGAATATGAGCCGTTCCGCGTCTCGTTCGACGACAACCAGAGCATTTTCGAGGAGGGGCTCGAACTGGTGCGGCGGCTGTGGGCGGCGGATGACCGCATCTCGCACCACGGCAAGCATTATTCTTTCGACGACGTGCGCATCACGCCCAAGCCGGTGCAGCGCCCGTTGCCGACCTATGTCGGCTCGTTCTCCAAGCCCTCGATCGAGCTGGCGGCCCGACTCGGTTGCGGCCTGATCGTGGCGCCGTTCGCCGCCGCCATGAGCTACGGCGGGCTCAAACAAGTCTCCGACCTCTATCGCGAGACCTGCGCCAAATATGGGACCAAGCCCGGCCGCATGATGTGCAGCTATTTCACCCACTTCGCCGACACCAAGGCCGAGGAAGACGCGCAGCGCGCGAGGCAGATTCGCTATTACAAGGAATGCGTGATTCCGGCCTTCCCGAGCGATCCGAAAACCGCGCCGCCGAGCTATCGCTATTTCATCGACATGGTGGAGCGGCTGCAGAAGGTGAGGCCGGAAGACCTGACAGAGAATTCGGTGCTGCTCGGTTCCGACGCCCGCATCACCGAAATCCTGAAAAAGGTCGAGGCGGCCGGCTACGACGAAGTGATCCTGTATTTCAACGTCGGCATGAAGCCGCACGAGCAGGTCAAGGACGAGCTGTCACGCTTCATGGCGGAGGTGGCGCCGAATTTTGCCGGCGTGCACAAGGTCGCGGCAGCCTAAAGCGCGATGAGATTGGGTTGAATCGTCGGCGCGCTTTAGGTCTCTGATTGAGCATGATCTTTTCGGAAAACCGCTACACACTTTTCCGGATCATGCTGTAGAGCGGGATGGTCTTTGGTTGAATCACCGCTCCGGCTCTAACTTTTGTTTGAGTATGATCCGGAAAACCGCTTCCACCTTTTCCGAATCATGCTCTAAGATCGCTGCAGGATTTGTCGCGATAGACCGTGAATAACGGCAACTTTCGTCATTGCGGTGTCATCGCGGCAAACATACGCTGGTGCGGCTGGGCTTCTGGGGGGACCCGGCACCATCGCAGTGATTGCGACATGCTGGCAGCACAAAAGGCCGAGGATGGGCCGCTGCTAATCAGTAGCCCGTCCGACATCCAAGGCTCGATCGTCAACGATACGGTCGTGCAAAGGAATTGCACGCTCCATGTGCGTGGCAATCTGCTCGGCAGTCTGACTATCGAGCAAGGCGCAAGCGTTATTGTCGAGGGCTCGGTCGACGGCAAAATCCTCAATAAAGGCGGCCGTCTCGTCGTCAATAATAAAGGGATTGCCGCCTATGTCTGCCGCGAAGGGCCTGATGAGACCGAGGCCTGCGGCATTCTGAAAATCGATCTGACGTCGCTCGCGGCGAATTGGGACGCGCTGGTGAAGCGCTGCGATGCCGAATGCGCTGCCGTGGTGAAAGGCAATGCCTATGGCTGCGGCCTGGAACCCGTTGCGGGCGGGCTTGCCCGGTCCGGCTGCAAGACTTTCTTCGTATCCAACATTCCGGAAGCGCGGCGCGCCCGTGCAGTGGCGCCCAACGCGACAATCTACGTGCTCAATGGCTTTTATCCGGGATCGGGCCCGGCCTTTGCCGACATCAATGCCTGTCCCGTCATCAACAGCTCCATCGAGATGGCCGAGTGGGATGTCTTCGTGACGAGCCAGCCATGGGGTGGCGGCTGTGCGCTCAATGTCGATACCGGCGAGACCAGGCTTGGCCTGTCGATGGAAGAGGCGACGGCGTTTTCGAGCCGGGTGCAAACGCTTAACCACGGCATCAATCTCGTGATCAGCCGTCTCGATCATCCGGAAAAGCCCAATCACCCGCTCACTGAGCGCCAGATCGGCCGGTTTCGCGATCTTCGCCGCCTCTATGACGGCGTGCCGATGTCGCTCGCCAACTCGTCAGGCATCTTCGTCGGTTCCAAGACGCATTTCGATTTGGTGCGTGTCGGATCTGCCCTTTATGGCGTCAACCCGACGCCTGGGCAGCCCAATCCGATGCTGTCGGTGATCGAGCTCAAGGCGCGGATCGCTCAGGTACGCACTTTGGCGCAAGGCGAGAGCATCGCCGATTGTTTCGGCTGGACGGCAAGGCGGCGCACGCGTGTCGCCCTGGTATCTGCCGGCTATGCCGACGGCTATCCGTGCACCGCATATGCAGGTGAGACCAAGCTTGGGGCCATTGTCGGCGGCCGCCGCTGCCCCGTTGTCGGGCGCCCGTCCATGGACCTCTTGCCGATCGACGTCACCGATCTGCCGGATCCAACTGCGGCGCGCTACGGCGAGATGGTGACGCTGATCGGCGCCGAAGTCGGCATCGACGAGCTCGCAGCGGCGAGCAAATCGACCGGGCGCGAAGTCCTGACTGGCGGCCTCGGCAATCGCTTCCACCGCATCTATTACGCAATCTGACAGGTAACGCCAACGATGGCACAGAAGGAGCAGGACATGTTTGGCAAATCCAAAGACGGTTCACCTGACGGCGGCGATCGTGTTGTCACGCCGATTCCGCAACCTCAGCGTCCGTTACCACCGATCCCGCCGGCGCAGAAGCCCGGGACGGATGAGACGTCGTCGATCAGTGCCGGCATGACGGTCATCGGAAAGATTTCCGGTGAGGGAACCGTTCAAGTATTCGGTCGCGTCGAGGGCGAGCTGCGCGCTTCGACGGTCCTGATCGCCGAGGGGGCCGAGGTCGAGGGCGACATCATCGCGGACGACTTGAGCGTCGGCGGCCGGGTCAAGGGCACGATCCACGCCAATCGCGTGAAGCTCAACAGCTCCGCCGCCGTCGAGGGCGACATTTTCCATCGCTCGCTGTCGATCGAGGAGAATGCGCGCTTTGAAGGCTCGTCGCGCCGCGAAGACGCCGTTCTCGACACGCCGCGCATTCCGCTCGGCCGTGCCGCGTCGCAGGTCAAGGCTCCGGCCCATCCGACGTTGGTGGACGGCGCAAAGGTGAACGGTTCGCCCGATACTGCGGCGCATCCGGCGGCGTAAGCGCCAACGAGCGACGTCAACAATTTTCCGGCGCATGCAATTGAGCCGGCTGGTTTTCAGTTTCGCCGCAATGCCGCGGCGAGGCCCGGTGCGTCGTCGGTCCCGATACGGCGGACTTCGCCGCTCTTCAGTTTCAGCTCGACGGCATCAAGGCCCGAAACGTTGTAGAGGCGAAAGCCCGGCCCTACGCGAATCCCGAAGCCGTTGAGCCAGCTGTTGCGCACCACGCGGGCGGTTTCGATGTCGGCGAGCGCCGCGCGATAGCTCCATGCGCCTGGGCCGAAGTACCAGCGCACTTCGTCGTCATTGACGATGACCGTAAGTGACGAGAACAGCCAGGCCAGGATCAGCAAACCGACCGCCACGGCACTCGCGAGCCAACGCGAAACTCCGGCATCGCTGTAAGCGATAGTTGCGCAGACAAGGCTGCCGAGGATCAATGTCGCGATCATCAGTGTGCCGGGTTGCGTGTGTTGATAATCGTTCGACATTTTCTTTCCGCCGAATGCCGTGAGCCGCTTGGCTCAACCTGCACAAGGTTAGACAATCATCGCTAATAAAGGTTCGGGAGCCTCGCGGCCTTATTGCTTCGCCTGCGCGTTTTCGTCGTTGACACTTGGCGTGTTGCGATCGAGCGCGGCGAGTGCACGATAGGCGTTGACCAGGCCGGCGCCGAAATCCGAATCCGGAGCCGGCGGGCCGGGCGGCTTTGCGGTCGCGATCAAGACGGCGCGGACATCGCCCGGCGCAAGCGACGGCTTGTGCTCGAGCAGCAAAGCCGCAATGCCGCTGACATGGGCGGCGGCGATCGAAGTTCCTGTGGTGACTTCATAGGTGCCGCCCGGCGCCAGCGCGATAATGTCGACACCGGGAGCGGCGACGGCGATATGGCGGCCGCGATTGGCCATCTTGAAAATGTGGTCGTCGCCGTCGGTTGCGGTCACGGCAATCACGTTCGGATCGGCGGCCGGGTAGAGCGGGTCGGATTGCGGACCGGCATTGCCGGCAGCCGCGATCAGCACGATGCCCTTGTCATAGGCTGCAGCGAGCAAGCGCCGGAGCGTCGGATCGGAGGGCCCGGCAAAGCTCATATTGACCACGCGCGCGCTGTTATCCGTCGCCCATTGCAGGCTTTTGTAGATCGCAAATGACGTGCCCTTGGCGACGCCTGCGGTGTCGTCGAAAGCGTGCGCTGCCAGGATCTGTGCGTCCGGCGCGATGCCGAGAAGCTTGCCGTGCGCGCCGATGGCGCCGGCCATCTCGGTGCCATGCGCGTGCGGAGCTTCGCCGCCGCCGAGCGCATCGAAGCTTTTGACAACGCTGCCGCCAAGATCGGGATGTTTGGTGTCGATTTCCGAATCGATGACGGCGACGAGAATGTCCTTCCCGGTCGAGATCTCATGCGCCTTGTCGATCTGCAATTCGCGCAAGACATATTGTGAGGCATCGCCCCGCGTGGCGACGGCAGCATCCTGCAGTGTGAAGACGTAATTCGGCTGGATGCCGGCGACGATATTCTCGCTGCCGGCCGCGCTGATCACGCTTGCGACCGAACGCGAGCCGGCGATGCGCCAGCGATAGAGGCTCGTGCCGATCAGCGCAAAGTTTTGCGTCTCGACTTGAGTCAGATCGTAACGGCGCGCGAATTGATCGATTGCCTGCGATGTCGTGTTGGGCGCAAAGGCGATGATGACCTCGTTGGGAACGAAGGGCTGATCGCCCTGCGCCACCGGCGCCGCCCCGCGGCCATTGTTGTTGTTGCCGCGATTATTGCCGGCGCTTGTATTGCCGCCTGAACTTCCACCCTTGCCGCCGCCCGAACTTCCACCTTTGCCTGCACTCGAGCTTCCATTCTTGCCGCCACTCGAACTTCCACCGGCGGAACTGCCGCTGCCTTTCGCCACGCCAATGCCGACAGCGCCGCCACCCACCACGCCGCCGACGACCACACCGCCCCCTACGATCGGTCCGCGCGGCGGACCGCGCCAGCCCGGGGGCCTGCCCGGATAGCCACCACCAAAGCGCGGCGGTGGCAGATGCCGTCCGATCGGCGGGCCCATCGGTGGACCAAAGCGGGGACCCATCGGCCTTGCGAAACCGCCACGCCCGAAGCCGAACAGGCCGAAGGCTTGCGCCGAGATCGACCCGCCGATGCAGCACGCCGCGATCAGCACGCCGCCGAGCAACAAAGCCAGAGCGGAACGCAAGTGCACCGAGGTGCTACGCATGGCAAGCTCCTACTGGTTGGCCGGCCGACCGGGCCCACGGGCGTTGCGCGCGGTTCACTCTGTTGCGGCGATGAAGCCTATGACCTTGTCGTTCTGCAGTTGCTGCACAATGTCGGTGAGCGCCGGTTTGGCAAGCTTTGTCGGCGCGACGCGCACGCGGTAAAGCCCGCCGCCCAAGGGGCCTTCGACAATGCTGAGTTTGTTCGCTGCGAGGAAGCTTGCGATATCGGCGGCGGTCGCCTGCTGTTGGAAGCGAATGAGCACATAGGTGCCGTCGCCCGGAGCGGTCGGCTGCACCGAAGTCGTCTCATAGCCGCCTGCGCCTTTATCTTTGAACATGATGCCGGCGATCACGCCCGCCTGCAGCGCGATAACGAGCGCGGCTGCCGCAGACGACCACGCGAGCGTCCGCGGCGACAGGCTCGCAAAAAACTCGGCGATACGGTCGGCGAGTGTTGGCGTTGATGGCGATACAGCGGGCCGGCGCGCCGGCAGAGCGTCGATCTTGGCGAACAGCGCCTTCACATCGTTGTCGGGCGGCGAAGCTGCTTCCTCGTTGATATAGATTTCCTGCGCGAACTCCGCGCGCACCCATTCGAGCCGTTCGGCGAGCGTGGGATCCGCGGCGAGGGCGGCTTCTACTTGCGCGGCTTCGCGGCGGTTGAGGGTGCCGGCGGCATACCAGGGCAACAGCAGCTCGACCTCACTCGGCTCGCGCATGCTCGGGCCCCTCGCGGAATTGTTCGCGGCATTGTTGTTCGCGGCATTCATGGCCAGCCTCGTTCGATGCCGCGTTCCGCCAGCAGCTCCGACAACTTCTTGCGCGCGTAAAACATTCGCGTTTTCACGGTTGCCTCCGGGATGCCGACAATTCCAGAAACCTCCTCCACAGATTTATGCTGATAATAGACAAGGTTGACGATCTCCCGATGCTCCGCCGAGAGCTCAGCCAGGCACTGCCGCAGGACTGCGGCCTTGTCCTTTTTGGCAAGTGCGGTCTCGGGGTCATCGGCATCGTCCTCGATCGTTTCCGCCCGCTCGTCGTCAAGCTCGTCTTCCGTCCGCCGCTGCAGCGCGTTCAGCGCCTTGAAGCGGGCGATGCTGAAAATCCATGTCGAGACCGCCGCGCGTCCCTCGAAGGTTCCGGCTTGCCGCCAGACGTCAAGGAACACGTCGCTGTTCAATTCCTCCGCGACGGCCTCGTTGCGCACCATGCGCAATACGAACTTGAAGACCCGCACACGATAGCGCGCGAACAGGGCCTCCATGGCGGACCGGTCGCCCTTGGCGATGTTTGCGATCAGGACTTCGTCGGCAATCGTCTGCATCGCAGGATGACCGGCCAAAGTGACCAGCTCTGTCCATTAGGCAGCCGGCTTTGGCGCAGGTTCAAAGAAAAACAAAAAAGATTTGTCCCGCCTGTACAGGGATCCGGCGCGCGAGTGTCCGCCTTCGGGGGCGTTCAGGCAAGCGTCGGCGATTGCATGTGTTTTGATGATTTTTTGTGAGATTTGGCCAAGGCCGCATTTACCCAGCGGGTAAAATCGTGCGGATTTTGTCCGGCGCAATCGCGCTGAACCTTTCTCCGGCGTGGCTGTCCCACGGTTAGTGGAACCCGATCCCCCACGGGAATTCCCAACCCCGGAGAACGACCATGTCACGCACAACTTCATCACGCAGAAAGGCACTTAATTTCGCTGCCGCGGCGAGTATCGTCGTCGCCTCCTTCGCCGCGCAATCGGCCGACGCGCGCGCTTTCGGCGGCTTTGGCGGCGGCGGTTTCGCCCGTATGGGCGGCATCGGCCGTGTCGGCGGTGTCGGTGGCGGCATGGGTGGCGGCCGAGTATTCGGCGGCCATTTCGCGAGCTTCACCGGCCATGGCGGCCGCATTGGCCCGATCATTCCGCCGCACCCGGTTATTCCTGGCCTGCCTCCCCGTCACCCGATCATCCCGATCCCGATCCACCTGCCGCCCCCAGTGCCGGGACCGGGCTCGCCTAGCCACCCGATCATTCCGATCCCGATCCATCTCCCACCGCCGGTTCCTGGCCCCGGCCCGGGAGATCACGATCATCACCACCATCATCATCACCACTGGGTGTTCATTGGCGGCGCGTGGGTCGTGATCGATGACGTGACCAATGAAGTGGTGCCCGCTGATCCCGAAGATGGTTCCGCGCCCGGCCCGTGCACCTGTCTGACCAAGACCTATACGCCGTCCGGCCTCGTGGTCTTCGCCGACGTGTGCACCAAGGAATCCGCCAGCGCTTCGGTCTACGGCAATACGAGCGCCGAGGCGACGCAAGTCCCGACCTCGCCGGTCGCAGCAACTGCAGTGCCGATGTCGGTTGTGCCGACTTCGCCGGATTACGCCGGCCGCACCTACGACGATTATCTCGCGGCCAATCCGCAGCTCGCGCAGCCGCAAGCTGCCGCGCCGCAAGACACCCAGAAAAACTGAACAAACAAATACATCAAGTTAAACTCAAACCGCCTGCGCCAAATCGCGGGCGGTTTTTTGGACGCTGTTCTCGGAAAGCCGGTGCGCGTCACCTAGACCATGATCCGGCCAAGTCGAATCGGATCATGGTCTAGTTTGTTCGTTGGAGCATGCTCTTTTCGGAAAACCGGTTTCCACTTTTCCGGATCATGCTCTAAGCAAATCATTCCAGCGGATGACCGCGTGTAAACTTCGCGAAAACGAAGCAGGATTCGTTCGCCGGTCGCAAGTTGCCTCTTGCTAAGTGTTACACTGTAACGCTAGATGCTGACATGATCGGGGTTATGGGTTTTGTCCGATCCCAGAGGCGATGGGGGGCGTGGGCCGGACTAGCAGCACTTGCGCTGCAGATCGTGCTGTCGTTCGGCCATATGCACCGGGAAGATCTCGGGCTGTCGGCGCTGCCTGCGTTGAATCACGATCATCTTGCCGCGAACGCGGGCTTCGTGCCGTCCGCCCCGGCTGAGCAAGATCGCCATTCGCCTCCGGACGTGCCGGACGATTATTGCGCGATCTGCGCCAGCATGGCGCTGGTCGCGACGGCTATCCCATCATTGCCGCCTGCGCTGATCGTACCGGTGCCTGTCCGCTATGTCTGGCCGGCACAAACGATCGTGCGCGGCGCGAGTGTAAGACTCGCGCTGTCATTCCAGGCCCGCGGTCCGCCTTCCATCTAGCTCCGCTTTTTCTGCATCACACGCCGCAATGTCGCGAGTGGCCGCCGGAGGGTCACTCGGCTCGCGGCGGTTCCTCTGATTCGCAGTCGGGGCCTATGAATGATTCGCAAGCGATATTGGCTCGGTTTGCCGGTGCTCTTAATGCTCGGCGCGGCCGGCTTCCTTTACTTGACGCGTGGCGAAACGAGCTCGGCGAAGGCGGTTTCTGCTCCCGCGCTCCCGGTTACAGCTACGACCGCGCAGCGGCAGCACGTCAGCGTATATCTCAACGGCCTCGGCAATGTCGTCGCCTTCAACCGGGTGACGGTTCATGTGCGCGTCGATGGTGAGCTCCAGGCGGTCGATTTCGTCGAAGGCCAGGACGTCAAGCAAGGTGACCAGCTGGCGCTGATCGATCCGCGGCCGTTCCAGGCGCAGCTCGATCAGGCGGAAGCGGCAAAGGCGCGTGACGAAGCGCAATTGGCGAATGCGAGGCTCGATCTTGAACGTTACACGTCCCTCGTCGCCAAGGACTATGCGACCCGCCAAAGCGTCGATACCCAGCAGGCTCTGATCGCGCAATTACAGGCGACCATCCGTGGCGATCAGGCGGCGATCGAGAACGCCCAGACGCAGCTCAGCTACACGTCGATCGTCTCGCCGCTCGACGGCCGCACCGGCATGCGTCTGATCGATCGCGGCAATATCGTGCACGCCAGCGATCCCGGCGGCCTTGTTGTGATTACGCAAGTGCATCCGATCGCGGTCGTGTTCTCGCTGCCGCAGGATCATTTGCAGGACATCACCGCCGCCATGAAAGCGGGCGCGCTGAAAGTCCTTGCCTACAGCCGAGACGAGAAGACAAAAATCGCCGAAGGCAATCTCACGCTTATCGATAATCAGATCGACGCGTCGACCGGCACCATCCGATTGAAGGCCGTATTCCCGAACAACGACGATGCCTTGTGGCCCGGCGAATTTGTCCAGGCACATCTGGAAATCGAAGATCTGCCCGCGGCGGTGACGATCCCCGCCGAAGTCGTGCAGCGCGGCCCCAACGAGCTTTACGTCTACGTGGTCCGGCCGGATTCAACCGTCGAGCGCCGGCGCGTCACGGTCGGACCGGTGCAAGACGGCGTGGCGGTGATCGAGAAGGGTCTCGACATAGGCGACGAAGTCGTCCTCGACGGTCAATTCAAGCTGAAGCCGGGCATGACGGTCGTGGTGAGCAATCCCCGAACCGAGCAGAAGGCTTCGGTTCCGGAGCGGACCGCAGCGCGCGAGCGGAGCGCGCCATGAATATTTCCGAGCGCTTCATCCGCCGGCCGGTTGCCACTTATCTGCTGATGGCGGGCATCGTCATCATGGGAGCTATCGCCTATCCGCTGCTGCCGGTCGGCGCGCTGCCTCAGGTCGATTTTCCGACCATTCAGGTCACGACTTCGTTCACGGGCGCGAGCCCCGAAACCATGGCCTCTGCCGTGGCGACGCCGCTCGAGCGGCAGTTCGCCCAGATTCCGGGCGTCACTCAGATGACGTCGTCGAGCGGTCTCGGCAACACCTCGATCGTCCTGCAGTTCGATCTCAACCGCAACATCGATGCCGCGGCGCAGGATGTGCAGACCGCGATCGATGCGGCGGCAGGGGTGCTGCCCAAGAACCTGCCGACGCCGCCTACCTTCCGCAAGGTCAATCCCGCGGATTCGCCGATCATGAATCTTTTCGTGCAGTCCGACGACTACCCGCTGACCGTCGTCGACGACTTTACCGACACCATCCTGGCGCAGCAGATTTCGCAGATACCGGGCATCGCGCTGGTCAATATTGACGGCGAGCAGAAGCCGTCGGTGCGGGTGGAGGTCGATCCTGCCAAGATAGCCTCCTTGGGTCTCAGTCTTGAAGATGTCCGCGCCATGCTGGCGACCGCGACCGACGATTCGCCGAAGGGCTATTTCGACGGGCCGAAGCAAAGTTTCGCGATTTACGACAACGACCAGCTCTTGCATGCGGCGCCGTACAACGACCTCATCCTGGCTTATCGCAATGGGTCGCCGATCAAGGTCAGCGACATCGGCATTGCGGTCGATGCGGCGGAGAACAACAAGATTTCCGCGTGGCACTATGGCAAGCAGGGCGTGCTTCTCGTCGTCTTCAAACAACCCAGCGCCAACATCGTTCAGACCGTGGACGCGGTGCGCAAGGCGCTGCCGAGATTGCAAGCCGCACTGCCGCCGGGAATCGACGTTTCGGTTCTGATCGACCGCACCGGACCGATCCGGGCGTCCATCGCCGACGTCAAATTCACCATGCTGCTGACGATCGCGCTGGTGGTTGGCGTGATCTTTTTATTCCTGCGCGATGTGTGGGCGACGGCGATCCCGGCCGTCACGGTTCCGCTGTCGATCGTCGGCACGTTGGCGCTGATGTATGCGTTCGGGTATTCCATCGACAATCTATCGTTGATGGGTTTGACCATCGCGGTCGGCTTTGTCGTCGATGACGCCATCGTCATGCTGGAAAACATCTATCGTCACATGGAAGGCGGTATGGATCGATTCCAGGCGGCGCTGAAAGGCGCAGGCGAAATTGGCTTCACTATCATCTCGATCAGCGTATCGCTGATCGCGGTGTTCATTCCGATCCTGTTCATGTCCGGCATCATCGGCCGCCTGCTGCGTGAATTCGCCGTGGTCGTGACGATGACGATCGCCGTCTCGGCTTTCGTCTCGCTGACGCTGACGCCGATGATGTGCTCGCGTTACCTTTCCGATCAGAAACACGCCGCGCACGGCTTCTGGTACATGAAGGCCGAGGCGTTCTTCGATTGGCTGCTGCGCGCCTATGACCGCGGCCTGAAACGGGCGCTTGCGCATCGGCCGATCATGATCGGCGTTCTCTTCCTCACCGTGGCGGCGACCGGCTACCTCTACGTCGTGATGCCCAAGGGTTTCTTCCCGCAGGAGGATACCGGCTATGTTCAAGGCATCTCGGAAGCGGCGCAGGATATTTCATTCGATGCCATGACGCGACATCAGAAGGTCGTCGCCGATATCATCGGGCGCGATCCGGGTGTGGCGGACGTCGCGTTCGTCGTCGGCGTGACCGGCGGCTCGCAATCCAACAATAACGGCCGCTTCTGGATCAATCTGAAGCCGCGCGACGAGCGCGACGCGTCGGCCGATCAGATCATCAATCGGCTGCGGCCACAGCTCGCCAAAGTGCCCGGCATCGCGACTTATCTGCAGGCGCAGCAGGACGTGACCATGGGCGGCCGTCCGGCGCGATCGCAGTTTCAATATACGCTGCAGGACGCCAATCTCGACGAGCTCGGCGCCTGGGCGCCGGTCATGCTCGACAAGCTGCGCAGCCTGCCGCAGTTGCGCGATGTCGCGACCGACCAGCAGTCGAACGCGACCACGGCGGTGCTTACCATCGATCGCGACACCGCGGGCCGCTTCGGCATCCAGCCACAGGCCATCGATGACACGCTCTATGACGCCTTCGGCCAGCGCTGGGTGACGCAATATTTCACGCAGCTCAACCAGTATCATGTGGTGATGGAGATCGATCCGAAGCTGCAAACCGATCCGTCGGCGCTTGACCGCATCTACATCCGCTCGCCGACCACGGGGCAGCCCATCCCGCTCTCGCTCCTGGTCAAGGTCGATACCGGCA
Source organism: Xanthobacteraceae bacterium (assembly GCA_036264635.1). Classification (GTDB taxonomy): domain Bacteria; phylum Pseudomonadota; class Alphaproteobacteria; order Rhizobiales; family Xanthobacteraceae; genus BOG-931. The sequence continues at coordinate 22,944 of DATAQN010000060.1, forward strand.
AGACGAATTATCTTACCATCAGCCACCAAGGCCAGTTTCCTGCGGTGACGATTTCGTTCAATCTCGCGACCGGCGTGGCGCTCAGCGATGCGTTGATCGCGATCCAGAACGCGGAGCGCGATGTGCACAAGCCCGCGGCGCTGCAGGCGACGTTCCAAGGCACCGCGCAAGCGTTCCAGGATTCGCTCGCGAGCCAGCCGCTTCTGATCCTGGCGGCGATCGTCGCCGTCTATCTGATCCTCGGCATGTTGTACGAAAGCTATATCCATCCGATCACGATCCTCTCGACTCTGCCTTCGGCGGGGCTCGGCGCGCTGATCGTCCTGCGCGCCGGCGGTTATGAGCTTTCCATCATCGCCATCATCGGCATCGTCCTCTTGATCGGGATCGTGAAGAAAAACGCGATCATGATGATCGATTTTGCGCTGGTCGCCGAACGCGAGGAGGGCATGAGCGCCGAGAAGGCGATCTATCAGGCCTGCCTTTTGCGCTTCCGGCCCATCATGATGACGACGATGGCTGCCCTGCTCGGCGGCTTGCCGCTGATGCTCGGTGGCGGCACCGGCGCCGAAATCCGCCGGCCGCTCGGCTTCGCCATCGTCGGCGGCTTGGTCGTCAGCCAGTTTCTGACGCTCTACACCACGCCGGTCGTCTATCTCTATCTCGACCGCTTGAGCAGATGGCTGGATCGGGATTCCGCGGCACAGCCGTCGCGGCTGCAGGCGCTACTGGCGACAAAGACGACGTAAGCGGGAGCAGCACTGGATCGGCGTCGATATTTGTCACCGATCCCCGGCCGCTTCACGCGTCTGCCGCGCGTGGCGCAAAGGTCTTGTGCCAATGCTCGGCAACTTGAAGGCCGGTACAAAACCACACATCGTCGCAACGGCGCATATAGTCGAGCAACTTGATCAGGCCGACGCAGCGCCCCGGGCGGCCGATCAATCGGTCATGAAGTCCAATCGACAGCAGTTTCGGCGAGCCCTTTTGGCCTTCTCGGCGCAGTAGATCAAAGGCATCGCGCATATAGGTGAAAAAGTGATCGCCCGTGGCGAATCCGCTGTTCTCGTTGAAGCGATTGTCGTTCGCCTCATAGGAATAGGGGATCACCAAATGCGGCAGACCATTGACCGACAGCCAATACGGCAATTCATCGGCCAAGGAATCGCGGTCATATAAAAACCCGCCGAGCTCGACGAGGAGCCGCCGCGTATTTGGGCCGGGTCGTCCCGTCATCCAACCGACGGGGCGGACGCCGGTGAGCGCGGTCAGTGTATCCACGGCTTTGCCGATGTGTTCACGCTCGAGGTCTTCCGGGACCACGGCATAGTCAATCCAGCGATAGCCGTGACTCACGACTTCATGGCCGCGCTCGACAAAGGCCCTGGCAAGTTTCGGATTTTGCTCGAGCGCTCGTACGACGCCGAGGATGCTCATTTTGATGTCAAAATCGCGAAAGGCGTCCAATACGCGCCAGACGCCGCGCCGGCTGCCATACTCAAAAACCGATTCAACGAGCGGAACGCGCACGCCGGTATAGGTCGGCACGCCGATATCGTTCAGCATGCCCTCGGAGATCGGATCTCCGTTCGCCATAGTGGCCTCACCGCCGCCCTCCACGTTCAAATTGAAGTTGACGGCGATCGCGGCGCCGCCGGGCCATTGCGGGTCCGGCGGAAACTCGCCGTATCCGACCAGATCACGGGCAATCATCGGGTCCGGTTTGGGGATAGTCATGCGGTCCTCTGGGACGCTACCTGCGACGCTGCCTGTGCTAGTGGCGCGGTGCATGGATCATAGCGGTAGAACCAATCGACATCGGTCGGGCCGCGCATCCAACTGTTTTCGATGGAAATGCGCTGAACATCGGCGACCCTTGAGATCCGTGTCGCCTCATAGGTCTGGAACGCGAGCTTGAGATCCTCGAATTGCAAGATACAGCGGCTGAGGACTGCGGCGTCCTCGACGGCCATCGCGCCGCCGGCCGCCATATAGGGCCGCATCGGGTGGCAGGCATCTCCGAGAAGAGCGATCCGGCCGCCCGTCCAGCGGTCGTCGCGCTCCCGGTCGTAAATCGGCCAGATGCTGACGTCCTGCGCGGCTTCGAGCACGCGCTGCAGGTCCTGATGGAATCCGGCGAAGGCCGCGATCAACTCGTCGCGCGACGATGGGAGCGAGGCGGCCTCGCTGTCCCAGCGCTGCCAAGGGACCACTCCGATGACATAGATCTCATTGCGCTGGCTTGTCATGAAATAGGGCAGAGCATGACGATCTGGCCCCCACCATTTGGTACAGTCGGGAATGTCGAAGCCGCGGAGCTGTTCGGTCGGAAAAATCGCCCGATAGGCTGCCGCGCCGACGAAGCGCGGCGGCGCTTCGCCAAGGAGATGCTCTCTCACCTTCGAGCGAATTCCGTCCGCGCCGATCACGATCTCCGCGTCGGCGGCTTCGCCGTTTTCGAAGGCCAAGCGCATAGAGCCTTTCGCCTCCTCGATAGCGACGAGGTGATGATCAAAGCGAATGGTTCCGGGCGTCACGACGCGTTCGAGCACGGAATGTAGATCGCCGCGATGGATATTGAGGTACGGCCCGCCATAGCGCCTTTCGGTCTCGGCATCGAATACGATCTTGTACATCGTCGCGCCGGTGTCCCATGACCGGCTGATATAGCAGTGCGGCTTGATCCCGGCTGTGACGAGGGCGTCCTCGATGCCGAGCCTTCTGAGCGCTTTCATCACGTTGGCGCTCAAAATAATTCCCGCACCGATGCGAGAGAATGTCGGCGCCTGCTCATAGACTGTGACCGGAAAGCCGGCGCGCTGCAGAAACCCGGCCGCAGACAGCCCGCCAAGTCCGGCGCCGATGACGGCGACGCGCTGCTTACGCTCCATGCCGATGCCCTGAAAAACGCAGAGCAGGTCGCGTCCAGTTATCTTCGTCAGAAGCAGAGAAATGCAAGTGACCGCTCCAAAGATCGTTCGACGTCGAATGATCTTACGCTACGAACAGCGTTCGGGAGTGTCAACCGGTCAACTGCTTGGCGGTGACCTGCTGCTCTGCATCACTGGCATTACTTTCACTGACAACGTCAGCGAAGCGTTTCAATTCAACCGCAAGCCGTTGCCGCGAAGGTTCGCCGAGACGATGCAGGCGCGCCCACTGTGCGTCGAAAACGATCGGGATGACCTTGTTGACCAGCGCCTCGCCGGCGACCGTCAGCTGAATCCTGACCGTGCGCCGGTCGTTCGGCTCAGGCAATCGCGCGATCAAATGGCGCTCTTCCAAGGCGTTCAGACGGCTCGTCAGCCCCGCCGCGCTCAGCAATAATTCCGCCGAAAGTTGCTTGGGCGTCAGGAGATAGGGCGCACCGGCGCGGCGCAGTGCAGTCAAGACGTCGAACGTGCCGCGGTACAGCCCATAGGGCTCGAGCGCCGCATTGATGAACGCCGTTGTTTGCAAATAGAGCTGGCAGATCAGGCCGTAAATCTGCACCGGGCTGGGATCTATGTCGGGCCGCTCGGCGCGCCATTGCTGGAAGATATCGTCCACCTTGGCGCTTGCCGTTCGGCCCGCGCCAGCATCCACCCAAGATGCCGTGCGCGAACGAGCGAGTTTGGCTCCTCGCAGCTTTTCTTTCGATAGCGTACGTTTTTTCATGGCCTCAATCTGGCCGTTGCCTCGCAGCTTGGCAAGGCTGGGTTGGTCCGCCTTCAGAGGATAGTCCCTCGCAATATGCCGCGAAAATCGGCATATCCGGGCCGGCAAAGCTTGAATGTTGAGCACCGTCTCGGATTGACCGCGCATCGCCCTTTAATTAGCGTCATTCATTCGACGTCGAAAGATTGTCTCCGATGCTTGCGCTCGGCATAACCGACTTCCGGAACGACCGCGCTTGGCATCCTGATGGGAGCAGCCAATGTTGAAATTGTTCCTCCGCCTGGCCTCGACCGCGCTGGTATTCGGCGTGGCCGTCTTCGGATCTGCCACAGCCCGCGCGACAGACGTCAATTTCATCACCGATTTCGGCTTCAATGGGCGCCACGCGTATTTCTACGTCGCCTTGGACAAGGGCTATTATCAAGCGGAAGGACTGAACGTCACGATCCTGCGTGGTCAGGGCTCGATCGACGCCATCAAAAAGGTCGCTTCAGGAGCGGCGACCATTGGATTCGCTGATGCCGGCGCGCTCGCGCTCGCCCGCAGCAATGACGGCATCCCCGTGAAGCTATTGATGATCGTCTATGCCAGTCCGCCTCACGGAATCTTTGCGACGGCCGACAGCGGGATCAAGACACCCAAGGATCTTGAAGGAAAGACCGTCGCCGATTCTGCGTTCAGCGCGATTCCACTGATCTTCAAAGCTTACGCCAAGGCAACGGGTGTCGACCCGCAGAAGGTCAAGTGGATATCGGCAGAGAGCTCGTCGCTTCCTTCCTTGCTGGCCACCGGTCGGGTCGATGCCATTGGGCAATTCACGGTTGGGCAGCCGCTTCTGGAGGCCGCGGTCAAACCCAAGGAGCTGGTGCGCTTTGCCTACAAGGACGCAGGCCTCGATTACTACGGAAACGGCCTGGTCGCGACCGAACAGACAATCAAGGACGACCCCGATACGTTGAAGAAATTCGTGCGCGCGACGCTCAAAGGGATGCGCGATGCATTCGCCGATCCAGCGCAAGCCGGGGAGATCCTGCACAAATACCACAAGGAAATCACACCGGAGGTTGGCCAGGGCGAGACGGCTTTGGTCAAGGAGCTGGCCGAGGTTCCGGGCCAGCCTTTGGGCGTCATCGATCCCAAGCGCGTCGACCGGACGATCGAAGTGATGAAGGAATCCTACCCGATGAAAACGCCGGTTGATCCGAAGGACATGTTCGTCCCAGGCTTTATTGAATGACGCTTGCGCAAGCGCGTGTCGAACTCGGCGAGCGATTGGGGGATCAACGGCCGACCGATATGCCCGCGATCGAGCTTCGCGACGTTTCAAAGTGTTTCGGACAGGGCGACAAGCTTGTCCGAGCTTTGGGGCCGATCGATTTCTCGATCACGAAGGGCAGTTTCGTCTCGGTGGTGGGCCCTTCCGGGTGCGGAAAATCGACGCTATTGCGGCTCATTGCAGGGTTGGACGGCCCATCGGACGGGCAGCTGTGGCGCAACGGTGCGGCGCTCGACGGACCCTCGCGCGAGGTCGGGATCGTTTTCCAGGACCACGTGCTCTTTCCATGGGCGACAGTTCTGGAGAACGTCCTTCTTCCAGCGAAGGTGCTTGCGCTGCCAAGAGAGCCGGCGCTGGAGCGGGCCCGTTGGCTTCTCGGCCTCACTGGGCTGACCGATTTCGCCGATCATAAGCCGCACATGCTTTCCGGCGGCATGAGACAGCGGGCGGCCTTTTGCCGAGCCCTGTTGGCCGATCCGGAAATTCTGTTATTGGATGAGCCGTTCGGCGCCCTCGATGCGCTGACCCGGGAGGAGCTTTCGCTCGAGCTCTCGCGGCTCTGGCAATCTTTGGGACGCACGGCCCTTCTCATTACCCATGATATTGAAGAAGCGATTTTACTCGGCGACAGAATAGTCGTCTTGTCGAGCAGGCCCGGACGCATACGACTCGATATCGAAGTCGACCTGCCGCGGCCCAGAGACGTCAATACGGCCAAGCATCCGCGCTTCATGGAAATCAAGCAGATCGCGCGTGATCTCATCTTCTCGCGCGATCAGGGCTAGTGCGATGAAGGTCGGCAGCCTCAGAGCCATCGCGGCGAGAAGCACGACCCCGGTCATTTATCTCGTGCTGCTCGTGCTGTGGGAGGCCTGCACCCGGCTGTTCCACATACCGGGCTGGATTTTGCCGGCGCCCACCGCAATCGCTGCGGCCAGCAGCGATTGGGCGCCGGAGCTGGCGGTGAACACTTACGTTACCGTCAGGGAAACAGTCGTCGGATTTGTTCTCGCTCTCGTTCTATCCATACCGCTTGCCATCGTGATCGCCTTTACCAGCACGCTGCGGCGGCTGCTCTATCCGATCTTGCTCGGGCTGCAATCGGTTCCGAAAGTTGCGCTCGCGCCTCTCGTCATTCTGTGGCTTGGCATCGGCAGCTGGCCCAAAGTCGTCATCGTCGTATTGGTGTGCTTCTTCCCGATCCTGGTGAACGTGGTGGCGGGATTCGAGGCGGTGCCGAGCTCCATGCTTGATCTCATGCACTCGCTTCGGGCCTCGAAATACGCGACATTCCGACTTCTCCGCGTGCGCGTCGCACTCCCTTATCTGTTCACGGGGTGCAAAATCGCCATCACATTTGCGGTCATCGGCGCTGTGATCGGAGAATTCGTGGCGGCCCAGGAGGGGCTTGGCTACATGATTCTGATGTCCACGGCCCAGTCGCAGACACCGCTCGCCTTCGCCGCCATTATTCTTCTCACCGTGATCAGCGTCGTGCTGTTCTATGCGGTCGAGATTTTGGAACGCGCAGTCGTGGACTGGCGGCGCTGATCGCGCATCCGAAGCGAAGCATTGAACCGGATGAAGGCCGGATGCGTCGAGGGCTTCGCGTAGGCCTCACGTGGGCCTCAGCGACGCCATGCTCGGCACCTTCATCTGGCGCACCAGCAAAGGTCTTGGACCCGCACGGGCTGAGGGCCGATGGAAGGCGCGTACTGCCACCATCCAAAGCCGTGGAACGAATTTCCGTTTAATTGTCTATAAAAACGATAGACAAAGAAGCGAATGGTGGACGATGCTTTAGCGACCTGAACTGTTCCGCTTGGGTATGCAGTGATGAAGCGCTCGTATCGGCGCGGTGTAGCAGCCGCCGCGTTGTCGGTTCTTGCTTTCAGCTTGCTGGCCGTTGCTCCGGCCAGGGCGGAAGAAGCACCGCCAAAGGCCATTCGTCTCGCCGGCCCGGGCAATGCCGAAGGCAAGCCGTTCGGCGCGGGCACGCTCGGCGTCCTCAAGGACAAAGGCTATCTGGACCAGGAATTCAAGAACGATGGCGTTGCGATCGATTGGCAGTTCCCGCGCGGGACAGGGCCAGCAATCAATGAAGCCTTCGCCAACGGGCAACTCGATTTTGCCAGCTATGGCGGGTTGCCCAATATCGTCGGCCGCGGTGCCGGTCTGCACACCAAGGTCATCGCCGCCTATGGCACGTCCCCGACCTATATCGTGGCGCGCAACGGCTCGGGTATAGAAAGCATCGCTGACCTCAAAGGCAAAAAAATCGCCCTGTCGCGCGGTACGATCCTGCAGCTTTCGCTGGCCTCCGTTCTCGATCGCCTTGGCTTAAGCGAGAAAGACGTTCAGATCTTCGATTTGATCACGGCAGATCAGATTTCTGCCATTCAATCGGGCGACGTGGACGCCGTCGTTGGAACATCAAGTTCGCTGTCGATCGTGGAGCGTGGTTTCGGCAAGGTGATCTTCACGACCAAAGGCAAGGTGGATCCGGCGAGCAATTTCGGTTCGTTCATTGTCGCCGACGATTTCGCGCGCAAATATCCGGAAACCACACGGCACGTACTGCAGGCATTTCTCCGCGCCGCATATTTTTCGGCGCAGGAAGACAATCGCGCCGAGCTCTACGACATCTGGGCAAAGGCCGGCCAATCCCGCGCTTCGGTCGCTCTTGATTACGACGGCGATTCATTGCGCGCCCGCGCTGCTCCGCTCCTGGATGAGTTCTACGTCGCCAATGTGAAGCGCGGCGTAAAGTTCGCGGTTGACGACAAGCTGATCAAGAGCAGCTTCGACGTGGAGTCCTGGCTTGACCGCGATGGTCTCGCCGCCGCGCTCAAGGCGCTTGGTTACGACAAGTACTGGCAGCCTCACGATGCCAAAGGCGCGCCGCAAGGCTGAGACAGCGAGGCGCCGAAAAATCCGTGGCACGACGAAAGACGCAATAAGGTTTGTCGAATGACCGTCACTCCCGTTGAATACCGAAGCGTCGCTCGTTCGTTCGCGCCGCCGTTGCGCGTCGCCACGGTCGCCGAGACCGCGATTGCGGCATTGCGACGTGCGGCCATTGCGATTGCGGCGCTTGCGGCACCCATTATTTTGCTCGCGGCCTGGTGGCTTGCTGCGCGGTACGAGCTTGTTGCCGCGCAGATTCTGCCCGCGCCCGCCATCGTCTGGAGCACCGCGGTCGACTTGTTTCGCTCCGGTCAGTTGCAGTCGGAGCTTTTAGTCAGTCTCTGCCGGCTGGCGGCAGGTCTTGTGCTCGGTGGTGCAGCCGGCCTGGCGATCGGTATCGCCATGGGTTTGTCGGCGCGCCTTGAGAGCTATCTAGGCCCGATGGTCCGCGCGATCTGGCTGGTGCCGTCACTCGGCTGGCTGCCATTGTTCATGCTTCTCTTCGGCATTGGCGAGGCGCTGAAGATCGTGATCATCGCCAAGGCATGCTTTCTGCCGATGATGGTGAACGGCTTCGACGGCGTGCGCAACGTGCCGCAAAAATATCGCGAGGTCGCGCGCACGCTCAACCTCGGGCCGGTCGAGACACTGCGCTTTGTCGTGCTGCCCTCGATTCTGCCGCGCGTGCTGACCGGCTTTCGCCTGTCCTTGAGCAAAGGCTGGCAAGTGCTCGTTCTCGTGGAGATGATCGCGTCCGCCGCGGGCATCGGTTACCTGATGACCTGGGGCCGCAAGTCGTTCCAGCTCGACGTGGTTCTGGTGACGATCGTGGTCATCGGCGTCATTGGCTGGCTGCTCGATCGCGCGGCCGCCGCTCTGCAAACGCGCGCCGCAGGCTGGGTGTCGCGGGGCGCCATTTCGGTCGCCATGACAAACGCCTCACGTCGCGGCAATTGGCGCGGCCTGGTTCTGCCGGCGCTGTTTGTTCTCGCCTGGATCATCGTCGGCAAATTCGGGATGGGCAGATCGCCGCTCTTCGTTTCAGTCGGGACAGTGAAAACGGCGTTTCTCGAGTCGGTTTGGAGCGACGGTCTGCTCGCTGCGATCGGCGCAACGGTGCTGCGGGCTTTTCTTGGCTGGACGATCGGTTCCGCGGCCGGTTTTGTGCTCGGGCTTGTGCTCGGCCTCTCGAACTGGAGCCGGCGCCTCGTCGCGCCGACGCTGCACAGCGCGCGCCAGATTGCCTTGTTTGCCTGGATCCCTCTGCTGAGCGCGTGGCTCGGCAATGGCGAGGCGATGAAGCTTGCCCTGATTGCGTTGAGCGCATTCTTTCCCGTGTTGCTTCACGTCGAAGCCGGCTGCCGCGACGTGCCTGTTCCCTATCGCGAGGTCGGGCGGCTCTTCGGCTTCGACCGGCTCAGTGAAATCCTTTTTGTTGTTCTGCCGGCCGCGGCCCCGATGATCATTTCAGGCCTCGAGCTTGCCTTCGCCATCGCCTGGATCGGCACGATCGGCGCGGAGTATTTGATCGGCACCGGCTACATGAACGCAAGCCCCGACGGTCTCGGCGCGTTTCTTGCGGGCGCGCGCGAAAACGCGCGAATGGACCTGGTCATTGTCGGCATTCTGTCGCTAGGGGCGATCGGATTGACGCTTGACCGTTTGGTGGTTCTGGCCTCGAGGAGGGCCGTCGCATGGCGCAGATAGCTGCCTTGGCGCCGGCCTCATCGGCCATCGACATCAGTCATGTTTCGAAATCGTTTCAGGTCGGCGGCGCGCGGATAGATGCTCTTCGCGACATCACGTTGAGCGTCGAACCCGGCGCCTTTGTCTCGCTGGTCGGCCCGAGCGGCTGCGGAAAATCGACCTTGCTGCGCCTGATTGCCGGACTTGATACGGCCGACAACGGCACGATCAGCATTGCCGGCCGGCCGGTCCGGGGACCGGGCTTGGATCGCGGCATGGTGTTTCAGGATCATCGCCTGTTCCCCTGGCTGACGGTCGAGCGCAATATCCTGTTGAGCCTGCGCCGTACCGGCTATTCCCATGAGCAGAAGCAAAGCATCGTTCGCGACCTCATCGCGCTTGTCGGACTCGCTGGTTTCGAACAGGCGCAACCGCATCAGCTTTCGGGCGGCATGTCGCAGCGCGCCGCGATCGCGCGGGCTTTGGCGCCTCGTCCGGATATTTTACTTCTCGATGAGCCGTTTGGCGCACTCGACTCACTGACGCGAACCCGCCTGCAGATCGAATTCCTGCGGATCTGGAAACACGAGGGCATCACCATGCTCATGGTGACGCATGATGTGGAGGAGGCCGTGTTCCTGTCGGATCGTGTGGTGGTGGTCGATCCAAGGCCGGGCCGCATTCGCCGTACCTTCGACATTCCGCTCGATCGGCCGCGCCGGCGCTCGGCGCCGGTTTTTACCGCCATCAAGGACGAGATTCTCGGCGAGCTCAGCGTGCTCGAGATGTGATGACTGACAAACTTACAACGACGGTTTTGGAGACAGCAGATGTCGCAGAGTGGTGAAGAAGTGTTCGACGTCGATGCGGCCAATCTTTCGCGCAATGCCGATGTGCTGGTGATCGGCGGTGGGCCGGCCGGCGCCTGGGCGGCATGCGCGGCCGCGGGGCAGGGCGCCAAGGTCGTGCTGGTCGATAAAGGATGCTGCGGCAGTTCGGGCGCAACGGCCTCAGCTGGCACAGGCGTCTGGTATGTGGCGCCGGATCCTGCAAAACGTCTCGCGGCGATGGAAAAACGCGAAAAACTTGGCGGCTATCTGCAAGACCGCAATTGGATGACGCGCGTGCTCGATCGTACCTATGAATCGGTCAATCTTCTCGCCGAATGGGGCTACCCATTTCCGCTGGATGACGACGGTCAAGAGCGGCGGACGACGCTACGCGGGCCGGATTACATGAAGCTGATGCGCCATCAGGTGCGCAAAGCCGGTGTCACGATCTACGATCACAGTCCAGCGCTTGCCCTTCTCGTCGACGAAGGCGGCGCGGTCGCCGGCGCGCATGGCGTGCTGCGGCAGAAGGGCGGCACCTGGGCGGTGCGCGCAAAATCAGTCGTGATCGCCACCGGCGGCTGCGCATTCCTGAGCGGCGGCCTCGGCTGCAATGTCTTGACCGGGGACGGCTATCTGATGGCGGCGGAGCTCGGTGCCGAATTCACCGGCATGGAATTCTCCAACGCTTATGCCATTTCACCGGCGTTTGCCTCGGTGACCAAGACTTTGTTCTATAGCTGGGCGACCTTCACCTACGAGGACGGCACACCTATACCCGGCGCGGGTTCGCACGGCGGCCGTTCGGCAATTGCGCGCACATTGCTCACCCAGCCGGTCTATTGCCAGATCGATAGAGCTGACGAACAGACACAGGGGCTGATGCGCGCCTCACAGCCAAATTTTTTCGTGCCGCTTGACCGCGCGGGAATCGATCCGTTCCGTCAGCGTTTTCCGGTAACGCTGCGGCTGGAAGGCACTGTGCGCGGGACCGGCGGACTTCAGCTTGTTGACGATAGCTGCGCCACAACCGTTGCCGGTCTCTATGCCGCTGGCGACGCCGCCACGCGGCAATTGGTTTGCGGCGGTTTCACTGGCGGCGGCAGCCACAATGCGGCCTGGGCCCTGTCTTCAGGATTTTGGGCCGGCGCCGGCGCCGCCGACTATGCCCGGCAATCCCGGCACGCATCCGGTCAACGCCGGCTGCACAGCGCCGGTCGCGTCGCGCTCGGCGAGAACAACGCCGCCGAATTCGATCCGTCACGGGTGGTTCAAGCGGTGCAGGCCGAAGTTCTGCCTTACGATAAGAATTATTTTCGCACCGCGGATGGTCTGACGGCGGCGCTGGAAAATCTCGATGGCCTGTGGGGCCAGGTCCGCAAGGCGGGGCCAAGCGCCGTGGCGCGCGTGGTCAAAGCTCGTGAAGCTGCGGCCATGCTGGCGACGGCGCGCTGGATGTATCGCAGCGCGCTCGCCCGCGCCGAAAGCCGCGGCATGCATAAGCGCGATGATTTTCCACAGCTCGATAGTACGCAGCGCCATTACCTCGTCAGCGCGGGATTGGATGAAGTCAACGTCTCGGTCAATGCAGCTCCGGAACATCCGGCATTGGAGGCCGCGGCATGATCGAGGTCGTCAGCGAGACGCGCTGCATATTGTGCAACAGGTGCGTTCAGATTTGCCCGATGAACGTTTTCGACGCGGTCAAGAAAGCGCCGCCGGTCATCGCACGCCAGTCCGATTGCCAGACCTGTTTCATGTGCGAGCTGTATTGCCCGGTCGATGCGCTCTACGTGGCGCCGGAAGTGGCGGAGATGACCAGTATCAGCGAGCGCAGCATAGAAGCCAGCGGTTTCTTCGGCAGCTTTCGCGGCGTCGGCTGGGCGGTTGCGGAAGGATCGGAATTGCCGACGGATCAGTCCTTCAGATTGACCCCCGGCGCCTGAGAACGGCCGCATCTGATTTCCGATGCAGATGCGGCAGACTTCTCCGCGGTCTTCCCAAAGCGCGACGATCCGATCACGGATCGAGTTCTGTATCCCAATACAGATAGTCGAGCCAGCTATCGTGCAGATAGTTCGGCGGGAACAGCCGGCCGTTGCGGTGCAGGTGCTGCACCGTCGGCTGGAATGGGCGCTGCGAGGGCCACATCTTGCATTCTTCTGGCGTCAGATTGCCCTTGCGCAGATTGCACGGCGAGCAGGCCGCGACCACGTTGTCCCACGTCGTGTGGCCGCCGCGTGAGCGCGGCAATAGATGATCGAAGGTGAGGTCGTCGCGGGCGCCGCAATATTGGCAGACGAAGCGGTCGCGCAGGAAAACGTTGAACCGGGTGAAGGCCGGATGCGTCGAGGGCTTCACATAGGTCTTCAGCGACACCACGCTCGGCAGCTTCATCTCGAAGCTCGGGGAGTGCACGGCGCGGTCGTAATTGGCGACGATGTTCACCCGGTCGAGAAAGACAGCCTTGATGGCATCCTGCCAGGACCACAGTGACAGTGGGTAGTAGCTGAGCGGCCGAAAGTCCGCGTTCAGAACCAGCGCGGGCCAGCCAGAGGGCGATACATGAGCGTTCAAGCTGACGCTCCCACCTCAACTCAATGCCGCAGTGCGGCGATGGCGGCTAGTTTATAGGGGGGAGTGACAGGATTGTGAAGCCTGTACCGGGGGTTATGCGACAAGCGGATTTATGGGGACTTGTTGGCGCTCTTTGGTGCTCTTTTGCGGCCCCAATGCGCCGGGGCAGGGGCCGTGGCCGGTCACTGCCGCGACAATTCGGTGGCGCCGGTGATTCGCGCCGCTTCCAGCGGCACCCGGCCCCGGATCAGGTCGGCGGCCTTTTCCGCGATCATGATGATCGGAGCATTGATATTGGCGCCGACCAAATCCGGCATGACCGAGCCGTCGACGACCCGAAGCCCATCGATGCCGAGTACTTTCAGCTCCGGATCGACCACTGCCTGCGGATCGGCGGCGAGTCCCATTTTGCAAGTGCCGAGGGGGTGGTGAACGGTGATCGAATTGGCCCGGATATGGGCATCGAGACTGGCGTCGTCGGGGGCGCTTTCGCCCGGTGCGATCTCGCGATCCATAAACGGCCGCATCGGCGCCTGCCCGCAGACGTCGCGGGCGATGCGCAGTCCGGCGCGAAGCGTCTTCCAGTCATTGTCGGTGGCAAGAAAATTCTGGCGGATGCGGACGGGTTTTCTCGGATCGGCCGATGCGAGCTCGACCCGGCCGCGGCTTTCCGGACGAAGCACGACGGCGCGGCAGGCATAGCCATCCAGATAAGGACGCCGGAACGGCCAAAGATAGGGATGCGCCGTCATCGGGCCGGCGTTGAAAATCAGCTGCACGTCGGGCAGCGGCGCCTCCGGGCGGCTTTTCAAGAACGCCATGTAGCCGCCGGGCAGGTCGGTGGCGATGCCTTCGCCGTAGAAATAAGCGCGCGCCAAAGCCGGCACGATCCGGTCAATGCGCATGGCGCGATGGAGCGGGCCGGGCGTCTTGCGCTGATAGGCGATGCTTGCCGAAATATGGTCTTGCAGGTTCTTGCCGACGCCGGGCAGCGCCACCTTCACTGCGATGTCGTGTTGCGCGAGCTCGGCCGGATCGCCGATGCCCGAGAGCATTAACAGCTGCGGCGAGTTGATGACGCCGCCACACAAGATCACTTCGCGTTCGGCATGCGCTCTGACGGTTTCGCCGTTTTTGATGTACTCGATGCCGGCGGCGCGGCGGCCATCGAAAATAATCCTTGTCGTCAGCGCGTCGGTCTCGACGGTGAGGTTCTTGCGCTCGAGCGCAGGGCGCAGATAGGCGTCGGCGGCGCTGCAGCGGCGGCCATCCTTCGACGTCACTTGCCAGACGCCAAAACCTTCCTGCTGCGCGCCGTTATAGTCGGGCGTCGCCTTGTATCCGGCGGTGCGGCCGGAGGCCGCATAGGCCTCGATCAGCGGATCGGAGAATGCCGCCATGCGCGTCGCCAGCGGCCCCTCGCCGCCGCGGTAAAAGCTCGGCCCGCCTTTCCAGGATTCCTGGCGGCGGAAATAGGGCAGCACATGCGCATAGGACCATGTATCCAGTCCGGACGCCGCCCAGCGCTCATAATCGCCCTGATGGCCGCGCACATAGGCCATAGCGTTGATCGAGGACGAGCCGCCGATGACACGGCCGCGCGCGCATTCAAGCCCACGCCCGCCGGTCGTCGCTTCGGGCTCGGCGAAATACATCCAGTCGTGCTTGCGTTTGAGCAGGATGTGCGGCCAGCCGAGCGGAATCTTGATCCAGGGATCCGTGTCCCAGCCGCCGGCCTCGACCAGCAACACACGGCGGCCTTTATCCTCGGAGAGGCGGCCGGCCAAAGTGCAGCCGGCGGACCCCGCCCCGATGATGATGACGTCGTAGTTCCGATTGTGCGGCTGGCTGTTGGGCATTTTCTTGTACTCGCAGCCGGAAGCTTAGCCAGTGCGACGCGGCGCTGTCCATCGCGAAAAACGGTCCGGCCGATGGCGGCAAGAAACCCGCACTTAGCGGGCGGACGATGGGGCAACGAGATCTTGCGTGATGTCTTTCAGCGTTGCCGTGCCGCAAAGTTGCATGGCGCGTACGAGTTCCACGCGCAGGTGCTCGAGCACCTGGGCAACGCCCTCCGCGCCGCGCAATGTCAGGCCCCAGATGACCGGCCGGCCGATCATCACGGCGCGCGCGCCAAGCGCCAGCGCCTTGAAAATGTCGGTGCCGCGCCGGATGCCGCCGTCGACATAGACTTCGGCCTTGCCGGAGAGCGCCGCAGCCACTTCGCCGATCGCAGCCGCGGTCGTCACGGTCGTGTCGAGATGGCGGCCGCCGTGATTGGAGACCATGATCGCCCGCGCGCCGCAATCGACGCAACGTACAGCATCGTCGGCGCGCAGCACGCCTTTGACGATCACCGGCAGCGGCGAGCGTTTCACCAGCCATTCCAGCTCGCGCCAGGTCGCGGGATAGACCACCTTACCGGCGAAATCGGGATGATAGGCGGTGCGTGCCATCGGCGAGCCGGGCATGTTGATGCTGAGAATATCGGGCGAGGGCTCGTGCTGGTCACGCGCGGCGCGCGGGCTCCAGCCGCCGACCGGCGCATCGACCGTCAGCACCAGAGCAGTGAAGCCAGCGGCCGCGATGCGGTCGATCAAGGCTTCGACCTCGGCGCGGTTGGGCCAATAGTAAAGCTGAAACCATTGCGGCGCCGTGCGCCGTTCGGCGGCGGCCTCCTCGAGGAGGACGTTGGAAAAGCACGCCATCACATAGGCGGCGCTTGCGGCAGCAGCGCCACGCGCGGTCGCGCGCTCGCCTTCGGCATGGAACAATTTGTGCCGCCCGGTCGGCGCTACCAGGATCGGGTGAGGCACTGCGGCGCCTAGCAGCGTGGTCCGCGTGTCGATGTTTTCAATGTCGTTTAGCATGCGCGGCCGCAGACGGATATTGCGCCAGGCCGTGATGTTCTCGACCGCGCTGATTTCGTCGTCAGCGCCGGCCGCGCAAAACGCGAACGAGGCCGACGGCATTTTCGCTCGCGCCTGTTCTTCCAAAGCATCAAAATCGACACTGTCCACGTTGCGACTCCAGCTTGCCGCGGCCGGCACGAATCTGGCCGCGGCCGATAAATGCCCGCTGCTTTATGAATTTGTCCCAACTGCCCCACGGCTGGGCCCCGCAGCGAACCCTAGCATGGCATTGAGAACTGCGGCAGTTGCGGTCACAATCATGCGCAAGCAAACCTCGCTATGCGGTCGGAGCAATGATTTTGCACACCAACGACAATCTCACCACCGAACGAAAGACCTTTGTCACCCACCTTGACTGCTCGGCGACCGCTGAGCGTTACGCCGCCGACGAGATTCACAATCTCTCCAAGGCCGGCAAACCGCTGCTGGTCCGTTACGATCTCGATGGCGTGAAACAGGCGCTCAGCAAAGACGAGCTGGCAAAGCGTCCGCCGGATCTGTGGCGCTATCGCGAAATGCTCCCGGTGCGGCGTAAGGACGATATCGTGAGCCTCGGCGAGGCGATAACGCCGCTGGTGCCGCTGCCGAAGCTTGCGGCAAAGCTCGGCGGCGGTGAACTCCTCGTCAAAGACGAGGGCCGCCTGCCGACCGGCTCGTTCAAAGCGCGCGGGCTGGTCATGGCGGTGTCGATGGCCAAGGCGCTCGGCATCAAGCACATGGCGATGCCGACCAACGGCAATGCCGGCGCGGCGCTTGCGGCTTATGCAAGCCATGCCGGGATCAAGACCACGATCTTCTGCCCCGAGGATACGCCGGAAGTGAATGTCAGCGAGATCGGCCTGCAAGGCGCGACGGTCTATCGCGTCAACGGCCTGATCGACGATTGCGGCAAGATCGTCGCCGAAGGCAAAGCCAAGGTCGGCTGGTTCGACGTCTCGACGCTCAAAGAGCCATATCGCATCGAAGGCAAGAAGACGATGGGGCTCGAGCTTGCCGAACAGCTCGGCTGGCAGGTCCCGGACGTGATCTTCTACCCGACCGGCGGCGGCACCGGCCTTATTGGCATGTGGAAGGCGTTCGCAGAGCTCGAAGCGATCGGCTTCATCGGCAGCAAGCGCCCGCGCATGGTTGCGGTCCAGGCGGCGGGCTGCGCGCCCATGGTGCGCGCCTATGAAGAAGGCGTCGAGCATGCGCCGCGCTGGGAGAATGCGCACACCATCGCGTCGGGCATTCGCGTGCCGCAGGCGGTCGGCGATTTTCTGATCTTGCGTGCGGTGCGCGAGAGCAAGGGCTTTGCCATTGCCGTCTCCGATGAAGCGATCTCCTCGGCGCTCGAGGAAGTGGCGCGCGAGGAGGGCTTCTTGATGTGTCCGGAGGGCGCGGCGACTTACGCGGCCTACAAGCAAAGCCTCGCCGACGGACGGGTCGGCGCCGGCGAACAGGCTGTCTTGTTCAATTGCGCGACGGGTCTGAAATATCCGCTGCCGCCCATTCACCGTTCGCTCGATCGTCACAAGCCGATCGATTTTGCCGCTTTGTGATTTCTGGCCGCGGTCTCGGCAGCCGAACGGTAACGTTAAGGAAGCCTTGCGCCATCGCTGCAGGGCCGGATTTATTCTTTTTGCGCAACGAATAATCAAGGCGCCTTCGATATTGATGAGCGCCAAGAGCCCATATTGGCGGCTGAGATTTCTCTCTTACGAGCAATATTGTCGATCGGGGCATGCGAGGGATGTTGCGAAATCTGGCAAAGCTGTTCCAGCGCAACACGTCGGAATTCCGCCGTGCGCAGCAAGGCGCGACCGCGGTCGAATTCGCTCTCATTGCGCCGGCTTTCATTGCGCTTCTCATCGCCATTTTTGAGACGACGCTGTTCCTGTTTGCACAGGCAAATCTGCAGGCAGCGGCAAACCAGGCAGGGCGGCTGCTCATGACCGGACAGGCTCAGAACAGCAACATGACTGCAGCGCAATTCAAGAGCGCCGTCTGCCCGATGCTCGATTCCATGTTCAGTTGCAGCAATCTGGTCGTCATCGTGCAAAGCGCTTCGTCGTCCAGCGGCGTCAATACGTCGGCGCCGCAAATGTATAACGGCGGCGTGCTCAACTCCGGCAGTTACAGTGCGGGGACCCCCGGCGATCTCATGGTCGTGCAAATCGGCTATCCGCTGCCTGTCGTAACCGGCCCGCTCGGTTTTGCGCTCTCCAATCTGTCGAACGGGACCGCGGCAGTGTGGGGCGTCGCCGCTTTCCGCGTGGAGCCCTACGCCTCATGATGCGCTTGCAACGACGGATCTGGCGGCGTTTTGCCAAATCGACGCGCGGCATTGCGGCCGTCGAATTCGCCATGGTTGCGCCGGTTCTTAGCGTGCTGTTCCTCGCGTCGTTGGACGGCGGTCGCGCCATCGCGGTCTACATGAAGGTCCGCGCGGCAAGCTACACTTTGGCTGCCATCAGCAACCAATATCCGGTCATCAGCGACGCTACCATGAGCCAAATTTTCACCGCGACGACCGACGTGCTGGCGCCGTATCCGACCGCATCGCTCGGGCTGACCGTCTCGGGAATCGCCATCGACGCCACGGGCAGGGCCACAGTGAACTGGAGCAGTACGCAAGGCGGCGCCGCAATGGCTGTCCCGTCGACCGTCACCGTGCCGGCAAGTCTCGACATTCCCAACACCTTCCTCGTCTTGAGCTCAGTAAGCTATCAATACACGCCGCTGTTCGGGTTTTTCGGTAGCGGCACGGCCATAAACCTTTCCGACTACTTGCATGTTGCCCCGCGAAGCACCCCTTCGATTACGCGGACGTCGCCCTGATATTGCCGACGGCAGGCTGACCGGCCGCGAATGCGGCTTCGAGGTCATTTCGAATCGGACTTGTCGACTTCCAGATGCCTCTCGACTCTGAATTTCAGCACATTGCCGGCGTAGCCCGTTAAGGCGTTCCCGCTCTCGAGGTCCTGCACCAGCATTGTGTCGCCCGCGCCGGAGCCTTGCGCAGCAAAGATCACCTTCACCGTCGCGGGCTTGCAAAAATCAAATACGCCAATATCCCGCGGATCGGGACCGTCCCGACAAATGAGGCCCGATCTGATTTTCCAATGTAAAATGGAGATCGACCACATTTGCTCGTGGCAAGTGAAGCGTATGACCCTGCCGTCCGGAGAATAGTAAGTGCCCTCCTCTGGGCAGGCATTTGTGGCCTGATCTTCAGAGGGCTTTACGGCGTCATCGGACAAAAACGTGTTTCCGATCAGCAGTGAAATCGCTCGCGGTCCGGAGATAGGTACCGCTTTGTCTGGCGCGCCACGCTGACTTGCGTCTTCGACTTCCTTGGCGAAATCCGCGCGTTTGAGTTCAATCGGTTGGCCGGAAACATGACTATCGAAAAATGGCCCATCGACCCGATCGCCTTTAACGATGTCATACACATAATGGCCGAACGAAACATAGACACCGATTTTGCCGCCGCTTTTGGCTCGCTTCTCGGGGAACGGCGACTTCATGATCGCAATTCCAGTCGGCTCGTTGCACGATGCAACGGTGTCGAGGCAAATTTGATTGTTTACAACGCCCCAGGGACGAACGGAACAATCGGCCTCTTTCCCCACTCCACATTCGTACATGGTGTGATCGCTCAGGAAATAGTAAACCGCGGGGTATATTTCGATCCCATACTTTTCGCTGTCTAGCGGGCTTGATTTCTGAATCAACACGGAATTGCCGACCAGGAAGTGGGCGGCATCTGCGCCAATGAGCTCGACGTACCCGGCCTTCTTTAGTTCTGCGCGCCTGTTCCACGACGCTTGTTTGGAATCGGCTGCGGCGCACATTGTCGTAGAAATCAGCATGGCCACCAGCGCTGTCCGACACAAATAGGCGGTTGGCGCGGCGCACTCGCCGGCATTTGTCCCCCGGATGATCGACGCCAAAAAAGACGCTCCCCAATACGCCGCGTTGGGTCCCCTGGGTAAACGATGGCCGTGTACTCAAGAGCGGTTCTCGATCCTGAGATCGGGGGCGCCCCGGCGCGACCGCCTTGTACGCCACTTACTATAACCGCTTCGTTCCCTGGCAGCGGGCAGGAGTCTGAAGCCGCATCAAAAGTTGCCGGTCGTTCAGTTTGTCACGTGCGCCGTGTTGACGGCTTGATGGAACATCTCGACAAGCGCGTTCGTAATGTCGGTTGGCGTATTCGCCGTATAGTAGAAGTTCGGCGACGCGCAGGCTTGAAGCTTCCCAGGAATGTTCGGGATGTTGCTGTTGGCGTAGCCGTCTTCATTGCTGGCGAAGTTCGCATTGGGATTCTGGATTGTTTGATAGGGGATATAGAGCACTGCAATGGTTATGCCGCGGTTCTTCAGCGTCGTGCAAAGCGAAGTATTGATCGTCGTCGCCGAATTTTGATAGGGGCTACATCCTCCCCCACCGTTGCTCCAGTTTCCATTCGACTGGACTTGGCAATCCTGTGAGCCGTCGGTGACAAGGAAGACATAGGGAATCGTGTTGGTCGAGCTGGTGCCGGTTCCGACCGACGTGATCAAACTGTTCATGCTGGGAAACGCATTTTCAAAATGCGTTCCGCCCGAGCCCAGATTGGTATTGGCGCCAGTATCCAGCAGGGTTGCCAAGTTCGATGCCGCGTTATTGATTGTACCGGGCCCTGTGGCGGTCACGTTGGTCGTCAGCGGAAAATAGGAGTAGAGATTGACGATGAAGGGATACAGCCCGACCCGAAATTCATTTGCGACGCCTGTCTTCTGCTCTTCTGTGTTGGCCTCTGACAGCAACGCATTGACGGCGTAACCGACGGCATCGGCACGCAACTGAATGCAGGACGTCGTTCCGGGATTTGGGCAGGAGCTGACCTGGGTATTGTTCCAGTTAACGTTCATGCCATTGCCGCATATGTTAGTGGTAGTATTGCAAGGCTTGGTTGGCTTATTGTTCGGGCTGTCATTACTGGTGCCTGACGCGAAGGAAGTCGGTGTCGTGCCCAAGCGCGAAATGATAAAGCCCTGGCAATAGCCGCCCGAACCCGGGTTCGTTGTCGTCCCTGCCAGCGGATACGTTCCCTGATAAGGATTCGACGATGAAGTTTGTCCGCAAGTGCCTTGCTTGCTGAAATGACACGCGAACGTGCAACCGCCCGGGTAGCCGTTGCTGCCATGCAGATTGTCCGGGTTGACGGCCATTAGTCGCGCTTGCTCGTCAGCCGTTGACGGGAACGACATCGATCCGGACACGTCCAGCATCAGATAGAAATCGATGTAGGTCAGCAATGTGTAGCTCGCCGTCGACGAACCCGAAACTTGGACGTTGTTAAAGCCCGCGATACCCATGAACGTGGTCGGCACATTGGCGCTGAAGGTCACCCTCGACGTCAGTATCATGCCGGTTTTTGTGACGCTCGCACTCGAGCTCAGACCTGCATATCCGGTGTTCTCAGGTGCACCGGATAGGTTAGCGTTGAAGAAATTTTGCGTGTAACTCCCCGTGTCGGTGACAGTGCCATCGCCGTTCATGTTCTTGGCAACGGCGATGAGAGGAGAATTGTTGGAAATTGCGGCAAGGGCCGCTGCATCGGCTGAGGCCTGCAGCTTGGTCTTGATCATTGACGCTGTCGTATAGTCGATAACACAGCCGACGGCGGCGATCATGGGTATGGTCGCGAGCGCAGTAATGATCGCGACATTGCCGCGCGTGTTGCGGCGAAGATCAACGGCATGTCGGATGAATTTACTGAAGAGTTTACCGAAATAGGGTGCAAACATCGCGCAGCGCTCCCAGCATTGCCTGCGCTTCTAGGCCCAATTTGCTAGGAAATCGTTACAAAATACAAAGGGTTACGGTTAATCCACCTAGACCTTGATCGGCCGGTTTCGGCCGCCCTGGCCGGCCTCCTCGGGGCTTAGGCTGCCAGGCCGCCCCTAAACCGCCGTGCCAGAAATTCGCCGCCATGACGCAGGCCTTCGGCATCAATGCCGTGGCCGACGCCCGGCGAAATGTGCCATTCGACCGGCGCCTCAAGAGCGGCCAGCGTCTGGGTGGCCTGGAACAGAGCCTGCGGCGGGATCAGGTCGTCGCGGTCGCCGTGGACAAGCAGGATAGGCGGCCGCGCTTTGATCTCCGCCGCGAAGGCATCGAGGTTGCCATCGGGCGGCTCCACCAGCAGGCCAGAATAGCCGACGATGGCCGCGGGCGGCGTAGCGCGCCGTAATCCGACATGCAGCGACATCATCGTGCCCTGGCTGAAGCCGACCAGCGCCAGCGCGCTCGCCGGCAGCTTGTGACGAGCAAGCTCGGCGTCGAGAAATTGATTAAGCAAAGGAGCGGCCTTGTGGACGCCGGTCCAGCGCTCGTTCGGATCGCGGAAGGTGAGCGGAAACCATTGCCGGCCGACCGGCGCTTGTCCGCAAGGCTCCGGCGCATGCGGCGAGACGAATGCTGCTTGCGGCAGATATTGCTGCCAGGCGCGGCCGATATCGATCAGGTCGTTGCCGTCGGCGCCATAGCCGTGCAGAAACACCACGAGTTGTCGGGCGGGGCCGGAACGCGGCGCAAGCCGCGGGCCGTCAAGTTCAACGGGCATCTGTCTTCTCGCGTCGTTGTGTTACGATTTTTGTTCTGATGATTTTCTTGTTTGTGGTCTTGTTGGATCGCGTCGGCGTTTTGCTTTGCCGGGCGGGCTTTTTTGCGATGGCGGATTTTTTCGCCGCGGGCGCGGTCGCGGGTGATGTCGTTGGCGCGGCCGGTGCGCCCTCGCGGCCTTTGACGGCGCGATAATAGGTCCACAACACGCGCGCCGCTACGGCGCGGTGCGGCCGCCAGGTTTCAGCCAGTGGTCCCATGTCTTTGGTAGTCGGCCGCTCGGCAAGTCCGAAGGCAAGGCGCGCCGCTTCTTGCAGCGCGAGGTCGCCGGCCGGCCACGCATCGGCATGGCCGAGACAGGACAGCAGATAAATGTCGGCCGTCCATGGACCGATGCCATGAACTGCGGTCAGTGCCGCATGCGCCTCCTCAGCGGCAAGATCGGCAAGCGTCGCCAGGTCGGGTTGGCCGCGTGCTACGGCGCGGGCGATTTCCTTCAGCGCCCGGATTTTCGGTTTCGACAGGCCGAGCCGCGCGAGCTTTTCCGGGCGCGCCTTGATGATGGCTTGCGGCTCGAACGGATCGAAAGCGGCCGCGAGCCGCGCCCAGATCGCGCCAGCACTTGCGGTCGATAATTGTTGCGACACAACCGTCGTGGCAAGGCCGACATAGCCGTCAGCGCGGCGCCGCAGCGGCGGCCGCCCGCCTTTCACGATGATCGCGTCGAAGCGCGGATCGGCGGCCACAAGCGCCGCGAGCGCAGCGTCGAGATCGGACTCGGTGCGGATATGGGTGATCCTTGTCATATTTATGCGGAGGTCATGCGATCAATTGGAAGCAGGAGAAGCACATTCGCATATAGTTGCGCGCACACAATTGTGCAGCGAAGCGTGCCGATGTCGAGAAGTTCGCGTTGATGTTCAGCCGCATTTTGCGTTTTGCGCCAAGTCCGAACGGTTACCTTCATCTGGGCCATGCCTATTCCGCATTGCTGAATCACGACATAGCGCGCGACCTGGGCGGGCGTCTTCTGCCGCGCATCGAGGATATCGACACTGAGCGTTGCCGTCCGGACTACGAGGAAGCGATCTACGAGGATCTACGCTGGCTCGGCATTTCCTGGCAGGAACCGGTGCGGCGGCAGAGCGAGCATTTTGCCGATTATGAAGCCGCCTTGGCGAGGCTCGAGGCTCAGGGTCTCGTCTATCCAAGCTTTGAAAGCCGCGCTGAGATCGCGGCGATGGTGGAAAACCTGGATCGGCACGGCGGCTGGCCGCGCGATCCCGACGGGGCGCCGATCTATCCGGGGCGTGCGCGCAAGCTCTCCGCAGTCGAGCGCAAGCGCCGGCGCGACGCCGGGGAACCTTTTGCGTTGCGGCTGGCCATGGACGCCGCGGTGGCGCGGGCCGGCGTTTTGACCTGGACCGAGATCGGCGCCGGGCCGCATGGCCAGACCGGCACAATCACCGCCGCGCCGCAACGCTGGGGCGATGTCGTTCTGGCGCGCAAGGACGTGCCGACCAGCTATCACATCTCGGCTGTGGTCGATGACGCCCTGCAGGGCGTCACGGACGTGGTGCGTGGGGAGGACTTGTTCTGGTCGACCAGCATTCATCGCCTGTTGCAAGCACTGCTCGGGCTGCCGGAACCCAGCTATCGCCATCACCGGCTCATCCTCGACCAGGAGGGCCATAAGCTCTCAAAATCGACGCAGGCCACGGGTTTGCGCGAATTGCGCGCGAGCGGCGCCACGCCGCGCGATGTCCGGCGCATGGTCGGGCTGGGACGGTAGGAATTCCGGCCGGATGAGCGGGCAAAAGGCCCGTTTCCGATCTTGTTTTGTTCGGTCGGGGCCGCCGTGTCATGATATGGGGGAAACTTGCATGATCCGGAAAGCATATCCCGGATGTGATCCGGGACGGTTCCGGATTTCCGATAAGATCATGCACCGGGAGATTGGCGCCGGGGGGCGGCCGGTATGGTGCGATCGAGAGCAAAGCAAAAGACGGCCGCGAAGGCTGTGACCATGCGCGCGCGAGCCAAAACGCGGGCCAAAGCGCCGCCAAAGAAGCGGCCGGTGCGTGCGGGCCCTGACGACGCGGCGCTGGCGGTCTTTGCCCATGACATTCGCACTGCGCTGACGAGCATCCTGGCGCTGGGCGAATTGCTTTCAAGCTCCAATCTCGATGAACCCGAGCGGCGCTGGGCGGTGGGCATCAAGGCCGGTGCCGAGCATCTCGCAGCGTTGACGACGCTGGTCATCGATGCGGCCAAAGTCGGCTCAGGTTCGCTGACCTTGCAGCGGCAGATCTTTCGGCCCCGCCGTGTCGCCGAAGCGCTCGTGGAATCGCTGATTGCGCGTGCGCAGTCCAAGGGCCTTCAGGTCGAAACGACGATCGCTGATGACCTGCCCGAGACGGTTGTTGGCGACCCGGTGCGGCTGCGCGCGGCGGTGGAAAATCTGATCGATAATGCGGTGAAATTCACCGACAAAGGCACGGTGCGGCTCGACGTAAGGTCAAAGCGTGCCGGGCGTGATCGCGCCGAGCTCACAGTCTGCGTCACCGATAGCGGCATCGGGCTCAAGCCGGACGAGATCCGGCGGCTGTTTCGCCCGTTCACGCAGGCGAGCGCCGAGATCGCGCGCCGCTACGGCGGCGCCGGTCTCGGTCTTTCCATCGTCAAGCATCTGGCCAAGCTGATGGATGGCGATTTGACCGTGACCAGCGCGCCCGGTCGCGGCTCACGTTTTTGCTTTTCCACACTGCTGCCGATGGCCCGCGCCGATGCCGTGGAGACCACATCGTCCCGAGCCGCTACATCACCGGGGCGAGGCCTGAAGATTCTCTGCGTTGAAGACAATCCTTACGGCCGGGTCATTCTCAACACGATCCTCACCGAGTTGGGCCATCATGCCGACTTCGCGGCCTCCGGCGAAGAAGCCATCGCGGCGGTCGTGCGCGGGTACGACGTTGTGCTGATGGATGTCACGCTGCCAGGCATCGATGGGCTCGAAACCACACGCCGCATTCGCACGCTGCCCGGCAAGATCGGCGCGACACCGGTCATCGGCGTGTCCGGCCGCACCGAGGCCGGCGACGAGGAAGCGGCCGGCAAGGCAGGGATGAGTTTCTATCTGCACAAGCCTTTGAGCCCAAGCGCACTGAGCAAGGCGCTGGGGGCGGCGGCCTCTTCGTCAGATCGAAACTGATGGATCCCGCGAATTCCTGCCCAAGCGGGCGGGCGAACTACTCTGCCGCGTCGGCCGGTTCTTTGGTCTCGGCCGAATGCTCCACGATCCGCACCAGATCGCTCATGATGCGGTTCAATTCAAAATCCTTCGGCGTATAGACTTCGGCGACGCCCGCATCTTTCAAGGCGTTGGCGTCCTGTGGCGGGATGATGCCGCCGACGACAACCGGCACAGAATCAAGGCCGGCTTCCTTCATGCGCGACATCACGTCCTGCACCAGCGGCATGTGCGAACCGGACAGGATCGATAGTCCGACGACATGCACATCGCCTTTGGCGGCGGCTTCGACGATGGCCTCGGGCGTCAGGCGGATGCCCTCGTAGACGACATCCATACCGGCATCGCGGGCGCGCACCGCGATCTGCTCGGCGCCATTGGAATGGCCATCGAGACCGGGCTTGCCGACCAAAAACTTCAGACGCCGGCCGAGCTTCTTGGAGACGCGGTCGACCTCGGCGCGGATGTCGTCGAGGCCGGTCGTATCGTTGCGCGCGGCGCGGCCGATGCCGGTCGGGGCACGGTATTCGCCGAAGGCCGAGCGCAGCGCAAAGCCCCATTCGCCGGTGGTGACGCCGGCTTTGGCACAGGCGATCGACGGCGGCATGATATTGCGTCCGTCGCGCGCGGCGGCGCGCAGATCCTCGAGCGCCGCGGCAACCGCGCCAGCATCACGCGCGTCGCGCCAGGCATTCAGCCGGGCGATCTGTTCGGCTTCCACTTCATGCGGCACGGTCATGATCGTGTCGTCTCCGGTGGTCAGTGGCGATGCTTCGGTTTCGACATAGCGGTTGACGCCGACGGCGACCTGATCGTTGCGTTCGATGGCTTCGAGCCGCGCGGTATTGCTGGCGACGAGCTGGCCTTTCATATAGCCCATCTCGACCGCGACAATGGCGCCACCGAGCTTCTCGATATGGTCGAGCTCTTCAAGTGCCGCGCGCTTGAGCTCCTCGACCTTGCTTTCGACCTCCGCCGAGCCGTCGAATATGTCGCCGTAATCGAGCAGGTCGGATTCATAGGCGAGAATCTGCTGCATGCGCAGCGACCACTGCTGGTCCCACGGCCGCGGCAGGCCGAGCGCCTCGTTCCAGGCCGGCAACTGCACGGCGCGGGCGCGCGCCTTCTTCGACAGGGTGACGGCTAGCATCGACAGCAGGATGCGATAGACATTGTTCTCAGGCTGCTGCTCGGTCAGCCCGAGCGAATTCACCTGCACGCCATAGCGGAACAGCCGCTGCTTGGGATCGGTCACGCCATAGCGTTCGCGTGTGATCTTGTCCCACAATTCGGCAAAGGCGCGCATCTTGCACATTTCAGTGATGAAACGCACCGACGCGTTGACGAAGAAGGAAATGCGCCCGACCACTTCGCCGAAATCGTCCACCGCACCGGCGGTCTTCACCGTATCGAGCACAGCCATCGCCGTCGCCAGCGCGAAGGCGAGCTCCTGCTGCGGCGTCGCGCCTGCCTCCTGCAGATGATAGGAGCAGACATTCATCGGATTCCACTTCGGCATCTCGCGCGTGGTGAACAGGATCGTGTCCTTGATCAGCCGCATCGACGGCGCCGGCGGAAATACATAAGTGCCGCGCGATAGATATTCCTTGATGATGTCGTTCTGCGTTGTGCCTTGCAGCTTCACCCGCGGCACGGCTTGTTCGTCGGCCACGGCGATATAGAGCGCGAGCAGCCAGGCCGCTGTCGCATTGATCGTCATCGACGTGTTCATCTCGCCGAGCGGGATCGCTTCGAACAGCGCGCGCATGTCGCCGAGATGGCAGATCGGCACACCGACTTTGCCGACTTCGCCCTTGGCCTGCGGATGGTCGCTGTCGTAGCCGGTCTGCGTCGGCAGATCGAAGGCGACGGAAAGCCCAGTCTGCCCTTTGCTCAGATTCTTGCGGTAGAGCGCATTGGACGCCGTGGCGGTCGAGTGCCCCGCATAGGTGCGGAATATCCAGGGTTTGTCGGTCACG
Source organism: Xanthobacteraceae bacterium (assembly GCA_036264635.1). Classification (GTDB taxonomy): domain Bacteria; phylum Pseudomonadota; class Alphaproteobacteria; order Rhizobiales; family Xanthobacteraceae; genus BOG-931. The sequence goes on from DATAQN010000060.1 coordinate 50,612, forward strand.
GGCTGGTCGCGTCTCGCTGTGGTGCGTATTCCGACATTAACAGTGTGACGGCAAATTTGTTGCAATGCAACAAATTAAACTGCGCCGGACTTAACTAAAACTGTCGCGATCGCCCTCAGATGCCGCTGATCGTCGGTGCCTAGCAACAGAATTTGTGAGCAAAACCTGATTTTAACCGCTCGCATTCTCGCACTTTTAACGGCCGCTGGGACAAAACAGCCGGCATGCGAGCGACGGAAGGTACAGTTTCCCTGGAGGTGGAAGCCGCTTGGCGGCTTCTCCTGCTCAATTGGACCATGATTGCCGGCATGGGCGCAGCACTCGCGCTCAGCCTCATGGTTACGGATTTCTCAATTGCGCTGTCAGGGCTAGCCATCGGAATAGGCTATGTCGGCCTCTACGCGGGCTTCGCGCACGCCAATGCGCGCTCGCCAAAGCGGCGCGATCCGCAGGTGATTTTCGTTCTGGCCGGCATCGCGCAGGTCGTCACCATCACCGCGTTGATGACGCCGCTCACTTACATCGCCGCATCGATCAACTGGCCGCTGCAAGACGCCAACCTGCTCGCGATCGATCGGTTCTTTCAGATCGACTGGGCAGCCTATGTGCGCTTTGTTGATGCTCATCCAGTGCTCGCCGCTTGGCTCGGCTACGGTTACACGATGATCCGTTGGCCGATCTTCGCGATCCCGGTCATATTGGCGGCGACGCACCGCTATCGGCGTATCGAGGAATTCATCTTTGCCTTCGGCGCGGCCCTGATCGCGACCGCGATCATTTCCGCGCTGGTCCCGGCTATTGGCGTCTATCAGCAGATCGGCCTCGAGCCGTCCACGCTGCACAACCTCGATCCGCAAGCCTATTTGCAGCAGCTTCGCGACCTCCCGCCGACACGGTCGGGGGCATTGCGTCATCTCGATCTGACGGGACTAGCCGGCATCGTAACTTTCCCCAGCTTCCACGCTGCGTCGGCTGCGCTTTATGCCTGGGCGCTGTGGCCGGTGAAATGGGCGCGCCCGATTGTGGTGTTGGCCAACGGCGCAATGCTGGCGGCAACGCCGATCATTGGCGGCCATTATTTCATTGACCTTTTCGCCGGCATCGCTGTCGCCGTGATCGCGATCGTCGCGGCACGCAAAGTCGGACGCGCGGCCATGGGTTACAGCACGCGTACCATCACCGTGCCGCCCACAGCTGCAATCGCGCCCGCAGCCGCCGTCGCGCCGGCTGAATGACGAAGGTAAAAGCGCGAAGGGCTGTGCGCCCTTCGCGTTACCTTACCGCAGGCCTAACGTTTGATCAGCCGCAATATGATCAGCAAGATCACGGCGCCGATGAAGGCGTTGATGATAGAGCTGATAATGCCGCCGCCGATGACGATACCGATCTGCGGCAGCAGCCAGCCGGCGATCAAAGCGCCGATGATGCCGACGATGATGTCGCCGATCAGCCCGAAGCCGCCGCCTTTAACGACCATTCCGGCCAGCCAGCCGGCAATAGCGCCGACGATAAGCCAAATAATAATGCCTTCAGCGTCCATGATATCCCCCTTCATTGCGATCCCGGCAGGGGCAAAACCGCCCACTCACAAGGAAGCCGAAGCCACCAAGCGCAAGGCCAAAGCACGGAAAGACCCCTGAGCGCATTCCTCGCCGCGCCGCTTTAAAGCTTAGGACTTTGCCTGCGACCTGTCAGCAAAACTGGGTTGGCCTTACCGGCAGCATCCACCGTTTCGTGGCAGCGGTTTTCAGGATCCGCCCCCTACAACTATTTTTTCAGTTATTTATTGCGCTGCAACATTAGCTGCGGCAGACTACAGCTGTGCGACGGAGGTTCTGGGAACCTCGCGTCGCCGTACCGGTGCAGCCTCAAGTTTCTGATCTAGAGCCTGTCATCTGGAGCCTTTCATGGCCGTCGCGCAGATCAAGCCGTCCGCAGCCCCGCTCAAGAATCTCTATGAGATCGGCGAGGTCCCGCCGCTCGGACATGTTCCTGAAAAAATGTACGCCTGGGCGATCCGCAAGGAGCGCCATGGCCCGCCGGAACAGGCGATGCAGTGCGAAGTGGTTCCGACCTGGCCGATCGCCGAAGATGAAGTGCTGGTTTACGTCATGGCCGGCGGCGTCAATTACAATGGCGTCTGGGCGGGCTTGGGTATTCCGGTTTCTCCTCTCGATGGCCACAAGCATCCGTTCCATGTTGCCGGCTCGGACGCTTCGGGCGTGGTCTGGGCAGTTGGTTCCAAAGTGCGGCGCTGGAAGGTCGGCGATGAAGTCATCGTCCATTGCAATCAGGACGACGGCGATGACGAAGAATGCAATGGCGGCGACCCGTTACTGTCGCCGTCGCAGCGCATCTGGGGCTATGAGACGCCCGACGGCTCCTTCGCGCAATTCTGTCGCGTGCAGTCGCGCCAGCTCATGCACAAGCCGCAGCATCTGACCTGGGAGGAGGCGGCCTGCTACACGCTCACGCTCGCTACCGCCTATCGCATGTTGTTCGGTCATCCGCCGCATACGCTCAAGCCCGGCGACAATGTGCTGGTGTGGGGCGCGTCCGGCGGGCTTGGCGTGTTCGGCGTGCAACTGGTCGCGGCGTCCGGCGCCAATGCCATCGGCATCGTGTCGGATGCCTCGAAAGTTCAATACGTGATGGATCTCGGCGCCAAGGGCGTGATCAACCGTAACGACTTCAAATGCTGGGGCCAAATGCCCAAAGTCGGTACGCCGGAATACGACGCCTGGGTTAAGGAAGCGCGTCGCTTCGGCAAGGCGATTTGGGACATCACCGGCAAGCGCGATGTCGATATCGTCTTCGAGCATCCGGGCGAAGCCACGTTCCCGGTCTCCTGCCTCGTGGTCAAGCGCGGCGGCATGGTGGTGTTCTGCGCCGGCACCACCGGCTACAACATCACCTTCGACGCACGCTATGTCTGGATGCGGCAGAAGCGAGTGCAGGGCTCGCATTTCGCACATTTGAAGCAAGCGAGTTCCGCCAATCAGTTCGTGATCGACCGCCGCGTCGATCCGTGCATGAGCGATGTGTTCCCCTGGGACAAGATTCCCTATGCACACGAGCTGATGCGCACCAACCGGCACAAGCCGGGCAATATGGCGGTTCTGGTCAATACACCGAAGGCGGGCCTGCGGAATTTCGAGGACGTGGTCGAGGCGGCTGGCAACTGATTATCTAGCCCGGCTGCGCGAATTGCCTTGCCCGTTCTGCGGCATTTCCGGATTGGGCTGGCAGAACCCGTGATAGTCCACGGATTCCTCGCACTGCTCACGAGTCATGAAATCGCAGTGCAGCCGCTCGCCGACCGAACACCAGGGATAGGGCAGTAAGAGTTGCTGTGCGCTCGCCGGTGTCGGCTGATTGAGTGTAAGCGCCCCGGCGAAAATGCAGAATGCCGTAATTGCTGAGAGCAGAACATACTTCTTGGACATGAATTGCTTCGCAAAAAGAAGGTAATATTGTCCGGCACCGAGGCAGCGCGCTCCGGATCATTATTGGATATAAGTTGTTGTTTGTTTTCTGCTGTTCGGCGCCGTCATCTCAAACGACACGAAGACGTAGGATATTTTGCAGGCCGGTCCGGACATCCGGCAGGGAACTTGCGTCGATCAGCCGCCCTGAACACGGCTGGTCTCGTTGCGTTGTTTCAGCTACACTTCAGGCTTCGGGGTACGGGGTGAGGCATGCTGGCTGAGCAGCGAGCCGAAGCGGGCGAAGCGCGCAAATTCCGCGTCGTTCTGGTGAAGCCGTCGCATTACGACGACGACGGCTATGTCATCCGCTGGTACCGCTCGCCGATGCCGGCGAATTCGCTCGCCAGCGTCTATGGCCTCATCGATGATTGTGCCCAGCGCAAGATTTTAGGTCCCGACGTCGCCATCGAAATCGTCGCCATCGACGAAACGAATGCCCGTGTGCGCGTCGACCGTATCATCGCCGAGATGCGCGCCAACGATAATTTCGGTTTCGTCGGCCTGGTCGGCGTGCAGTCCAATCAGTATCCGCGCTCACTGCATCTCGCCAAGCCGCTGCGCGCCGCGAACATCCCCGTCATTATCGGCGGCTTTCATGTCTCCGGCATGCTGGCGATGTTCGACAAAATCGGACCCGACTTGCAGGAAGCCCTCGACATGGGCATCACGCTGTTCGCCGGCGAAGCCGAAGGCCGCATGGACGAGGTGATGCGCGACGCCGCGTCGGGCACGCTCAAGCCGATCTACAATCACATCAATGATCTGCCCGCCCTTGAAGACTCGGTGACGCCGTTCTTGCCCGGCAACTCGGTGCGCAAGACCATCGGCAATGTCACCACTTTCGATGCCGGGCGCGGTTGCCCGTTCCAATGCTCGTTCTGTACCATCATCAATGTGCAAGGCCGCAAATCGCGCCGCCGCAGCGCCGACGATGTCGAGCGCATCCTGCGCAAGAATTACGAGCACGGCATCGACCGCTTCTTCATCACCGATGACAATTTCGCCCGCAACAAGGACTGGGAACTGATCTTCGACCGCATCATCAAGCTGCGTGAAGAAGACGGCATGGACGTGCGTTTCCTCATCCAGGTCGACACGCTGTGCCACAAGATTCCGAATTTCGTCGCCAAGGCGAAACGCGCCGGCGTCACCCGCATCTTCATCGGGCTGGAAAACATCAATCCGGATAATCTGCTCGCGGCCAAGAAGCGGCAGAACAAGATCACTGAATATCGCAACATGTTGCTCGCCTGGAAGGCGGTCGGCATCTGGACCTATGCCGGCTACATTCTGGGCTTCCCGAACGACACGCCGGAATCGGCGCGGCGCGACATCGAGATCATCAAGAAGGAAATGCCGCTCGACGTGCTGGAGTTCTTTTTCCTCACGCCGCTGCCGGGCTCCGAGGATCACAAAGTGCTGCGCACCAAGGGCGTGCCGCTCGATCCTGATCTCAACAAATACGATCTCGAACACGCGCTCATGCCGCATCCCAATATGAGCAAGGCGGAGTGGGAGAAGCTCTATCGCGACGCCTGGTCGATCTATTACACGCCGGAGCACATCGAGGTTATCCTCCGCCGCGCCCAGGCCTATGGCATCAATATCCTTCGTCTCGCGCAGATCATTCTTTGGTTCGCGCAATCGCTGAGCATCGAGAGGGTGCATCCGCTGCAAGGCGGGTTTATTCGACTCAAGACCCGGCACGAACGCCGGCCGGAACTGCCGCGTGAGCCGGCATGGAAATTCTATCCGGCCTATGCCGCAGAGTTTATGGTCAAGCACGTGCGCGTCGCGGCCGCGGCTTTCGGCCTTTACCGCATCTATCGTCGCGTCGCGAAGAACGCGCATGTTCCTTACATGGATCAGGCGATGATGCCGGTGTCCGAGGACGACACGCAGACGCTCGAACTGTTCACACACAACCAGTCGGCGCGCGAGGCGGTCGATCATGCCCGCAAGGTCAAGACGCTGACGACGACGAATCCGGCGCCCGCTGAGACGATTGCTTAGCTCCAGAGCATGATCCGGAAAAGTGGAGACCGGTTTTCCGAAAAGATCATGCTCCAATGAAAAAGCTAGACCGTGATCCGATTCAACTTGATCGGATCATGGTCTAAGGCCCGCCGTCCGGCTGCGGCTCGATCGACTGTTGCGGGTCTTGGCGCGGCGCCGCGGAAAATGGCGCCTGATCGCGGCGTTGAGCTCGCCGCCATAGATGAAGATCCAGGCGGTGAAATAGAGAAACACGAGTGCGGTCATCGCCGAAGCGAGGCCGGCGTAATAGCGCACATAGGCATAGGAAAAATCGGACAGATATTGGCCGAAGATGATGCCGCAGGCGAGCCAGAGCACAAGTGTTGCAATGATGCCAGGCCAGACGTCTTCGATCTGCCGCCGGCCGGCCGGCAGCCACATATGCAGGATCATCAGTGCGATCATCAGAATAAAGGCCGCGACGCTGAAGCGTCCGATATCGTAGTGCCGTTCCAACGGCTCGAGCCATGGCGCATATGCGACCGCGGTGCGAAACACCAGAGGGCCGAGCACGACCAGGAAAGCCAGCGCCAAAAGTCCGAGCGCGCTGACGATCACATAGCCGATCGATTCCAGACGCAGCAGCCACCATGGCCGCTTCTCGATCAGCCCGTAAGCACGATTAAGCCCGATGCGCAGGCTCTCGACGCCGCTCGAGGAGAAATAGATCGCGAACAAGGCGCCAACAGTAAGGATGTCGCCGCGCGCGGTTGTCAGCACGTGGTGGATTTCGCCGGCAATCCCGCCCGATACTTCATGCGGCCAAGCGGCGATGATGAGCTGCGCCACTTCGTCGGCGAGATTTTTCGAGCCGATAAAGCCCGCGATCGCGGTCACCAGAATCAGAAATGGAAACATCGACATCAGCACCGAGAGGGCGATGTGGCTCGCGATCGCCCAGCCGTCGTCGGCATTGAAGCGATAGAAGGCGTCCATCGCGATGCTGTAGCATGTGCGGATCGTTTTCAATGGAGCCAACTCTCCGTGGCGCACGTGCAACCTACATAGCACAGTGTCCGCGATTCCCGCGTGACTTGGCCTCGAGCTCCGCCCGGGCCAAGCGAGATGCCAACAGAGGTAATGGATCTCATGCGATTTCGACACCTTGCCCCGGCAAGCCCGGTCAATTCCGCTTGGTGCGCGGCTTCGCTGGTCATATGGGCGACATAGGTCTCGGGCCGGCCTGGGCCGGGCGGTATTGTCATGCCGAGCGGTTCGACCTTTGCCTCACCTGAGGGACGGCATTTTCGCGCCTCGCTCCGCTGGTCGAGGCGGCTCGTTCTTCGTCGAATGGACCGCGGCCTTCGATTGCTCGCCCGAGCGGCACGAGAAGTGGGCCTTGTTCTTTCAGGGCAGGCTTGCTTTCAGGGCGGCCTTGCGCGCTGGCTTGGCTCATTGCGGCGTCATCTCGTTAGCCGGAGCAAATAAACCGCCGCCAGCGGAGGCGGCGTGGCAATCGTTAATTCTCGAGCCGCTGTTTGTTCTGGGATGTTGCTTGCGTGGTCTCTCTTGGTTCTTCTTTGTTTGCTCCGGAAATCGCCGAAAGTTTTGCGTCATCGCCTTATAAATACAGGCAGAAAACGCTAAATCCGGACTCGTTGATCAAGTGTTACGTAATTTCGCCCAACCGGGTTTACGCGATGATGCAAATTGTCAATGCCCGGTAGGTATTCCCGCTTGGGGGAGATTAGAGATGGCTGCTCTCGAAGCTGTGTGCCTGCCGCGCGAAGATGACGAAAGCGAAGAACTGGTGATCGTCGAACGCCGGCGAAACAGTCGCATTATTGTCAGCGTTCCCGGAACCTACATCCTGGCGGATCACCGCAATGCGCGCGGTGAGCGCCGCACCTATCCCTGCCGTGCCGTCAATCTTTCGCCGGAAGCGATTGCGCTTGCTGCGCCGGTGCGCGGGTATCTTGGCGAACGCACCTTTGCCACCGTCGACCAACTCGGCAAGTTCAAAGGCTCGATCGTCCGCTTGCTCGATGGCGGCTTTGTCATGAGCATCGTCGCCACCGACAAGGAGCGCGACAACCTCGCCGCCAAGATCGACTGGTTCGATCAGTTCAAGAACTTCGACGTTGCCGATCAGCGCGCCGATGCCCGCTTCGTGCCCGAGAATCCGCGCTCGCGCATCGTGTTCGCCGACGCGCGTTCCGAGGAATGCTTCATTCTCGATCTGTCGGCGTCGGGCGCGGCCCTATCGGCGCAGACCATCCCCGCCATCGGCAGCGTTCTCGCGCTCGCTACCGTGGTGGCGCGGGTGGTGCGGCATTTCGAGGGCGGCTTTGCCGTGCGCTTCATCGAGAGGCAGGACATCCAGCGCCTCGAGGCGCGCGTCAATCTCGATACCGCCGATTATATCTTGGATTAGAGCATGATCCCGAAAAGCATGCCCTTGGACTTGATCCGAGGGTGGGAACCGGTTTTCGGAAGAGATCATGCTCCAACGAAGAATCTGGACCTTGATCTGATTCAAATTGAATTGAATCAAGGCCCAGCTACGCGGCTTGATCAGTTAAGCGGCTTGGACGTCGTCGAGGAAGCGGCGCACTTCGCCCTGCAAGTTCTCCGCCTCGGTGGCGAGCACGGCCGCGAGCGCTTTGACGTCGGCGGCTGTGGTGCGCGCGCCGCTCGAAGCGCCGGCGACGCGGCTCATGGCGTCCGAGCCCTTGCGCGCCTCGTTCGAGGCGCGGTTGACGCCTTCGGCGATCGAGGCCACGGCATTGTTCTGCTCCTCGACGGTGGAGGCGACCACCGTGGCAATCTCCGACATGTCGTCGATGATCGATGAGACTTGCTCGATTGCCTGCGCGGCATCGGCGGTCGCCGATTGGATCGAACCGATCTGGGCGGCGACATCTTCGGTGGCGCGCGCTGTCTGGGCGGCGAGCGATTTCACTTCCGACGCCACGACGGCAAAGCCGCGGCCGGACTCGCCAGCGCGCGCCGCTTCGATCGTGGCGTTCAGCGCCAACAGGTTGGTCTGGCCGGCAATGGCTTGAATGAGGCCGATCACCTCGCCGATGCGGTTGGCGGCATTGCCGAGTTCCGACATCGTCGTGACGGTGCGCTTGGATTCGGCGACCGCGCGTCGGGCCACGTCGGTCGATTTGGTCGCGTGCGCTGCGATCTCACTGATTGAAACCGCGAGCTCCTCGATCGAGCTGGCGACCGTGGTGACATTGACGGACGCGGCGCCGACCGAATTCTCCGCTGCCTTCGCCTCAGACGATACGGCGTCGGCAGCGGTGTTGAGTCCGCTGGAGGTGCTTTCCAGCCGCCCGGAAGCCTCGCGCAGACGGGCGAGCGCCTGTTCGATCGAGGCGCGAAACCGGTGGATCGACGCGGCAATGGCCTCGCCGCGCTGCTCGCGGGCCGCGGTGGTCTCGTGCTGGATCGCGGCCAGACGTTCACGCTCGATCATATTGTCGCGGAACACGACAACCGTGCGCGCCATGGCACCAATCTCGTCACGCGATTGGCTCAAAGGCGAAGGAATCTGCGCCGAGGTGTCGCCATCGGCGAGCCGCTTCATGACGCCGGCCAGCTTCTCCAGCGGATTGGTGATGGAGCGCCCGATGCGCCAGCTGAAACCCAGGACGACGAGGATGACGGCGATGTCGACCCCGATGATGAATTGTCGGGTGCGGGCGCGTGAGGCGGCAAGTCCCGCGGCTGCGGCGCTGGCATCGTCGCGCGCGGCGGAAATGATCTTGTTGGCTTCCGGCAGCACGTTTTCGGTGTCGTGGCTGATCAGCGAGACGACAGGGACGATATTGTCCGTGCTCGCGACCCATTGCGCGAAGACGTAGCTGTAATGCTGAACTTCCTGATTGAGCTTTTCCTTCATCGACGGCGCGCCGTCGACGGATTCGAAAATCTCGTTGAAATGCTTGATCTCGTCGAGGAAGCGGCGTTCGGCGGCGTGGTCGCGCGTGAGCCGGTATTCGATCTCGTAGCGCTGCATGGTCAGGAGCGATGCCAGGAGGTTGCCTCTGTCGACCTCGGCGACCCAGCTCAAATCGTCCTGGATGATCTTCTCAATGGCATTGCTTGCGGCAATCAGATCGGCGGTAAAGCCCTGTCTGTCGGTGAAGCCGAGCGACCGCTGTTCCTGCACCAGACTGGCGAAGCTGTTCTTGAGGTCGCGCACCGTAATGCGCAGCGGTGTGATCGTGTCCTGTTGCGACGAGCCCAGCGTCTTTTCGATGTGGTCGAGAGAGCGAAGGGCAATATCCTGGCCTTCTTCGAAATCCTTGACCTCGTTATCGGACGGATGGGCGACGAATTCGATGGTTGCCCCTCGCATCATGAGCAGGCCGGTTTTGAGGTCCCGGCTGGCATCGGACACCACCGTGTTGCGATGCACGCTGTCGAAGGCCCGGCCGACCTCGGCGTCGCCGGAGAGGAAGGCGATACCGCTGGCGAGGAAGCCGATGACCGGAATGACGCCAAGCCCGATGATGCGGGCGCGCACCGACAGTTTCGAGAACATCCGCGCGAAGGACATCGAGGCCCCGATTGGAGGAAAAATCGCGATGTTTTTTGCCGTGGCGCGCCGCCGCGCCACCCCGCGCCAGGACACCGCAAAATGGTTAAGATTTGGCAAGAATGCGCAGGAGTTGTGCTGCTTTGCCGCTCTTTGTTGCCGGCCAGGCGCGCATTCCCGCCTCCGCGCTGGACGGATGCGACCCCAGGCTGAGCGAAACCGGGCGCGAAGAGACTGAAGGTGGGCATCGCTTCTAATGGGAGTGATTGCTTTTGTGCACCGCACGCGTAAGGTTTGTGATCAGGCCGGGCCGTCTCTCCTCGCTTTTGCCGCTCACCGGAGCCAGTCATGCCGATTCTCGCCTCGCAGACGTCTGCCGGCCACGATGTCCTCCCGATGCTCGATGACGTGGTATCGGCCGTGGAATCCCTGTTTGACGATGCGCGCCGCGCCGTCGCCGAACGCGTAACGATCGAAGGGCGCACGGTTTCGCGCGTCTTCGACCGTGAGCAGCGCGCGACCCACGGCCTCGCCTGGCTCGCGACTTATGTCGAAGCAATACGTCAGCTCGCTGCCTATGCACAGCGCATGGCGGAGATGGGGGCTTTTGGCGAAACCGAGGAATTGCTGGTGCGCATCGGCGCCGGCGAATATCTCGCCCAGATCATCGGCGGTATTCCGATGAGCCAGAACGAGATCGTGCGGCTCTCCGATCTCGGACTCGGCATGAGCGCGGTTGCCCCGCGCATCACGCCCGCCGTCGAGCACCTGATCGCAACCGGCAATACCGCGCAGCGCCGTGCGCGTCTTGTCGAATTGATGCGCCAGCAGCACGACGCGACGGTCGGCGCCTGCGGGCTCGAAGACACGCTGGACTCGATCCGCGAGGAGATGCGGAAATTCGCGGAAGACCGCGTGGTGCCCTTTGCGCAGCAGTGGCATCTGAAAAACGCTTACATCCCGCTCGACGTTCTTGGACAAATGTCGGAGCTCGGCGTGTTCAACCTGACGATCCCCGAGGATTACGGCGGCATGGGGCTTGGCAAGGAATCCATGTGCGTCGTGTCGGAGGAATTGTCGCGCGGCTATATCGGCGTCGGCTCGCTCGGCACGCGGTCGGAGATCGCGGCCGAATTGATCTTGAACGGCGGCACCGAAGATCAGAAACGCAAATGGCTGCCCAAGATCGGCTCCGGCGAAGTGCTGCCGACGGCGGTGTTCACCGAACCGAATACCGGCTCGGACCTGGCATCGCTGAAGACGCGCGCCGTGCGGCAGGGCGACGTCTACAAGGTCTATGGCAACAAGACCTGGATCACCCATCCGGTGCGCGCCGATCTGATGACGCTTTTGGTGCGCACCAATCCGGCCGAGAGCGGTTATCGCGGCCTTTCCATGCTGCTCGCCGAAAAGCCGCGTGGCGATGACGGCAATCCGTTCCCGGCCACGGGCATGTCCGGCACCGAGATCGAGGTCTTGGGCTATCGCGGCATGAAGGAATACGAAATCGCCTTCGATGGGTTTGTGGTGAAGGCGGAAAATCTGCTTGGCGGCGTCGAGGGTCTTGGCTTTAAGCAATTGATGGCGACCTTCGAGGCGGCGCGCATCCAGACCGCCGCGCGCGCCATCGGCGTCGCGCAGGCCGCCATGGAGCAGGCACTGACCTATACCACGCAGCGCGTCCAGTTCGGCGAGCCGATCGCCAATTTCCCGCGCGTCTCCGACAAGATCGCGCTGATGGCGGTCGAGATCATGATCGCCCGCCAGCTCGCATATCATGCGGCGCGACAGAAGGATTCCGGCCGGCGCTGCGATCTCGAAGCCGGCATGGCGAAACTTCTCGCCGCGCGCGTCGCCTGGGCGGCTGCCGACAATGCCGTGCAGGTGCACGGCGGCAACGGCTTCGCCATCGAATTTCCGGTCTCGCGCATCCTGTGCGACGCGCGCATCCTTAATATTTTCGAGGGCGCCGCGGAAATCCAGGCGCAGGTGATCGCGCGGCGGCTGCTCGACGGCAGCAACTGACCGGCACGGTTTCGCGTTGGTCCTCGACAACGAGGATGCGATGATGACGAATCCGTTGATCCGACGCGGCGACTGGGTCGTGGTGTGCGACGGCGCAAAAGCGCTGGTGTTGCATAATGCCGGAAATGTGATGTCGCTCAAATTGCAGGCGCGGGACGTCTTTGAGCAGCCGGATCTCAAGACCAGCAAGCTTGGCACCGATGCGCCGGGGCGACGTGATCCCTGGCGGCGTGATCTCGCATCGTCCACATGATGAATCTGCGGGTTTCACTCCCGCTCAAGGCGCGCTACATTAAACCGTCATGTCCGGGTTCATGTCTCATGTTGCGGTCCCGATCGCCATTATCGCGGTAGCGATCGTTCTGTTGCTCGGCCTCATCAATCTGATGATGGGCGGTTCGGGCAACACGTCGCAAAAGCTGATGCGATTGCGTGTGCTGTTGCAGGCCATCGCCATCGGCGTGATCATGCTCGCGCTCTGGATCATGGGCAAATAGGGCCGCATCCAGCGCGGAACGGCGAGACGGGCCATGGTCGTCCTCAACAAGATCTATACCCGCACCGGCGATGACGGCACGACCGCGCTCGGCACCGGCGAACGGCGCAAGAAATACGATCTGCGCATTTCAGCCTATGGCACGATCGACGAGACCAACGCGGCGATCGGTATCGCCCGGCTGCACACGCGCGATGATCCCTCGCTCGATGCCGTACTCTCGCGCATCCAGAACGATCTGTTCGACGTTGGCGCCGATCTCTGCACGCCGGCGAAAGAGGGCGGCAAAGGGCAAGAAACCAAAGATCGTCGCGGAGTGAGGCTCACCGTCACCGACAACCAGGTGAACTGGCTCGAAGCCGAGATCGATCGGCTGAATGAGGAGCTTAATCCGCTGCGCTCCTTTGTTTTGCCGGGCGGCAGTGCGGCGGCGGCACATCTGCATCTCGCCCGCACCACCTGCCGACGCGCCGAGCGGCTTATTGCCGAACTGTCCGACATTCCCGGAGAGCCGGTCAGTGCGACGGTCCTCAAATACGTCAACCGGCTGTCCGATTTCCTTTTTGTCGCAAGCCGTTACACCAACGAAAAGGGCGCCGGCGACGTGCTTTGGAAGCCCGGGGAGAACCGCTGAAATGTAAGTTGGAGCATGATCTTAGCGGAGAAGCCGGCGGCCGCTTTGTGGATCATGCTCGTTGACCGCAGCGGCCCTGGCCGGTACGTTTCCCGCACCGCAGCATCGCCAGACTGACAATATCGGAACTTTCCCAACAATGGCCGGGCGCGGTAGAGAATAATTCCGATCAAGCAGCCAGTTAGACCATCATGAAGATTCTCGTGCCCGTGAAGCGGGCGATCGACAAGGATGTGAAAATCCGTGTCAAAGCTGACGGTTCCGGCGTCGAGCTCGGCAACGTCAAAATGTCGATGAACCCGTTCGACGAGATTGCCGTCGAGGAAGCCATCCGGCTGAAGGAAGCAGGCAAGGCGACCGAGATCATCGCGGCCTCGATCGGGCCGCAGCAGGCCGCCGAGACGATCCGCACCGCGCTTGCCATGGGTGCCGACCGCGGCGTGCTGGTGAAGACTGACGGCGCCACCGTCGAGCCGCTTGCGGTCGCCAAGATTCTCAAGGCCATCGCCGACGCCGAGCAGCCCGGGCTGATCATCCTCGGCAAGCAGGCCATTGACGACGATTGCAATCAGACCGGTCAGATGCTGGCGGCGCTGCTTGGCTGGCCGCAAGGCACCTTTGCCTCCAAGGTCGCGATCGAGGGCGATGCCGTGCTGGTCACGCGCGAAGTCGATGGCGGCTTGCAGACGGTGAAGCTGAAAATGCCGGCGATCGTCACCACTGATTTGCGCTTGAACGAGCCGCGCTACGCCTCGCTGCCTAACATCATGAAGGCGAAGAAAAAGCCGATCGAGGAAAAGACCGCCGCCGATTACGGCGTCGACGTCGCGCCGCGGCTCGAAGTGGTCAAGACGTCGGAGCCGCCGGTGCGCAAGGCCGGCGTCAAGGTGAAATCCGTCGTCGAACTCGTCGACAAGCTGAAGAACGAGGCGGGAGCGATCTGATGCCGACACTTCTCCTGGCCGAGCACGACAATGCGACGCTCAAGGACGCAACCAATAAAGCGTTGACCGCCGCCAAGGCGATTGGCGCTGAGGTGCACATTCTGGTCGCCGGCCACAATTGTAAGGCGGCGGCCGAGGCCGCAGCCAAGCTCGACGGCGTGGCCAAGGTGCTGTTCGCCGACGCCGAGGCCTATGCGCATATGCTGGCGGAGCCGACCGCCGCGTTGATCGTGGCGCTGGCCGGGCCCTATGAGACGATCATGGCGGCCGCGACCACGGCGGGAAAGAACATCATGCCGCGCGTCGCCGCGCTCCTCGACGTGATGCAGATTTCCGAGATCAGCAAGGTTGTCGCACCCGATACATTCGAGCGGCCGATCTATGCCGGCAATGCAATTCAGACCGTGCGCTCCAAGGACAGCAAGCGGGTCATCACTGTGCGCACCGCGGCTTTTCAGGCAACCGGCGCGGGCAGTGCTTCGGCTCCAATCGAGCTGGTCAACGTTGTGGCCGATCCCGGCCTGTCGGGCTTCGTCGGCGAAGAACTGTCGAAGTCGGAGCGGCCGGAGCTGACCTCGGCCAAGATCATCATTTCCGGCGGCCGCGCGATGCAGAACCGCGAGAACTTCACCAAATATATTGAGCCGGTCGCCGACAAGCTCGGCGCTGCTATCGGCGCCTCGCGCGCGGCAGTTGATGCCGGCTATGCGCCCAACGATTGGCAAGTCGGCCAGACTGGCAAAGTCGTGGCGCCCGACCTCTATATCGCCGTCGGCATTTCCGGCGCCATCCAGCATCTGGCCGGCATGAAGGACTCCAAGGTCATCGTCGCGATCAATAAGGACGAAGAGGCTCCGATCTTCCAGGTCGCCGATTACGGGCTGGTGGCCGATCTCTATCAGGCGCTGCCGGAGCTCGCGGCCGAGCTCGACAAGGTCAAGCACTAACTGGCGCATAAGCCTGGATAGTCGTAGAAGGGTGACGAAATGGTCGAGGTCAGGGAACGGTCCAAAACAGAACCTCGCGGCCATCAGGCGAGCACCATGGCGAATACAATCCGCAAGGTCGGGATCATTGGGGCCGGCCAGATGGGCAACGGCATCGCCCATGTCTGTGCGTTGTCCGGCTATGACGTTTTGCTCAATGACGTCGCGCCGGACCGCATCACCGCGGCGCTCGCCACCATCAATGGCAATCTGGCGCGGCAGGTCAGCCGCCAGCGCATCAGCGACGAGGAGCGCCAAGCCGCGATCAAACGTATCTCGGCGGCTAATACGCTCGAAGATCTCGGCGATTGCGACCTCGTCATCGAGGCCGCCACCGAGCATGAAGAGACCAAGCGCAAGATCTTCACCGCGCTGTGTCCGGTGCTGAGGCCCGACACCATCGTCGGCACCAACACGTCGTCAATCTCGATCACGCGGCTTGCGGCTGCGACCGACCGGCCGGAGCGCTTCATCGGCATTCACTTCATGAATCCGGTGCCGCTGATGGAGCTGGTCGAAGTGATCCGTGGCATCGTTACCGACGACTCGACCTTCGAGGCCACCAAGCAATTCGTGCTCAAGCTCGGCAAGCAGATCGCGGTGGCCGAGGATTTTCCGGCTTTCATCGTCAATCGCATCCTGCTGCCGATGATCAATGAGGCGATCTACACGCTCTACGAAGGTGTCGGAAATGTCGAAGCGATCGACGCCGCGATGCGGCTCGGGGCGCATCATCCGATGGGGCCGCTAGAGCTCGCCGACTTCATCGGCCTTGATACCTGCCTCTCGGTGATGCAGGTGCTGCACGAGGGCCTCGCCGATTCAAAATATCGGCCGTGCCCGCTTTTGGTGAAATATGTCGAGGCCGGCTGGCTTGGCCGCAAGACCAAACGCGGCTTCTACGACTATCGCGGCGAAAAGCCGGTTCCGACGCGTTAGATCAACATCATCATTGCGAGCTAACGGGTTTCGCCGCAGTGGGCGGCCCGATGATAGGCTCGACGAAGCAATCCAGGCCGCAGTGCTGTTCTCTGGATTGCTTCGCCGTGTTGACGCCTAGACCTTGATCCAATTCGATTGAATTGGATCAAGGTCTAAATCTTTTGTTGGAGCATGATCTTTTCGGAAAACCGGTTTCCACCCTCGGATCAAGTCCAAGGGCATGCTTTTCCGGATCATGCTCTAGCTTACAGTCCCCAGCCACCGCCCCAGGAGCCGAGCTTGACGTTGATGCCGGCCTTGACGGTGTGAACGGTCGTCTTCTCGTTCAGCGAGAACGGCACGCCTGCGGCGACGCCGCTGGCAAGGTTGGCGCTGCCGAGATCGACGAACAGATATTCGGTCTTGAACGTAAGCCACTGCGTGAGCGCATATTCGAGACCGGCGCCGGCAGTCCACCCGTTCATGTCCTTGCCGACAGAGGTGCCGGCCACAAGGCCAGCAGCCGTAGCATTCGCGGTGCTGGTCGTGTGGCCATAGGCGAAGCCACCGGTGCCATAGAGCAGGGCATTGGGGGTGACCAGATAGCCGACGCGGCCGCGCACGGTGCCGAACCAATCGAGCCTGGTGCCGATACTTCCCGACGCCCCCAGCGCTGTCGTCGACGCCATGCCCTGGATGTCGGCGTCGTCGATATCGGTTTCGACGCCCGCGACCCAAGCCGGCGCGAATTGCCAATTGTAGCCGATCTGGCCGCCGCCGAAGAAGCCGCTCGAGTTCAAGCTTGATGTGCCGGAAACGCCGCCGACCGAGAACGGATATTTATTTTTGTCGCCGCCGAAGCCGCCGTTGATGCCGAGATAGAAGCCTGTCCAGCTCGGAGCCGGCAGCGGAGGCGGCAGCATATACGCCTTCGCGGCGAGATCGGCTGCGTGCACGGCCGTGCTCGTAAGAACAGCGATAGCCGTCGTGGATAACAAACAAAGAATGCGTTTCATGACGCCCCCAAATGGAAATTTTTCGCCCGCGCGAACCAACGCATGGCAGCCAATAAAGAGGTCTTAATTTGCGGGCCCGGCAGGACAACCGGCAAACAAGATATCGGAACGTGTGGCGGCGAAGCCACACGTCGGGAGGGTAACCGCTACGAAATCACTGGCCGTTAATGATGTTGCATCGGGCGCATGGGCCTGTTTGGGCGAGACGGCGTCTCTGCTTGTGCGGCGCAGATGAGCGTTGCCGTCATGGCCGGACATAACGAGCGAAGCGACGCCGTTCTTCGAACGGCTATGCCCGGCCATGACGTGGATATTTCAAGTTACGCGGCCGCCGGCATTTGCGGCGCGGTTTCATTCCAGCACGGCAGCGACGAAACGCGCTCGAACCAGGTGCGCAGGTTGGCGTGCGGCGCGATGGGCATGCCTGCGCTTTGGGCATGGAAGAGGGGCGCAGCGACAGCGAAGTCGGCGAGCGTCAGCGTGTCGTTGACAAGATATTTGTGCTTAGCCAGGTGCCCATCCAGCATTTGCGCTTCCTTGTTGAAAGCTTCCGTCGCCTTGGCAACGGCCGTTTGCTCCGCGGTGCCGAGATTGGCGAATTTCTTGATCAGATTCTCGAAAATCAGCGGTCCGCAGGCCTGGGCATCCCAATGCGCCAGCTGCCAGCATTGCCAGCGGCTAATGTCGGCGCGCGACTTCGCGTCGCTCGGCCATAGCGGCGTCTCGGTTTGCGAGGCGACGTATTGCATGATCGCATTCGATTCCCACAACGTGGCCGCGCCGTCGACCAATGTCGGCGTGCGGCCTGTGGGGTTGAGCGCGAGATAAGCAGGCGTGCGTTGCTCACCCTTGAGCAGATCGACGAATTCGTAGTCGAGTGGTTGCTTAAGATGAGCTGCGAGCGCTCGCACCTTCCAGGTATTGGGCGAAGCAGTAAAGCCGTAGAGCTTCATGGTTTCCTCCTCTGTTTGATTTTTAGGCGTCCGACTTCTACGTCCCTGCTAATCGCAGCACGAGGCGGATTTCGGTTCCTGATATGTCGCTTTCGTATCGACGGCGGTGCCGTCGTAACGATCGTGGTGACGTACCCAGGCCATGGAAAAAGCAAGCCCGTCCTCGTCGCGTCCCTTCGGCGCGAGATCGAGGAAATTGTAGGTGCCGACCAGAATATCGAGGCCGCGCCCGTAGCTCGAGTAAGTGTGGGAGACCTGCCCGGCGTTGTCCTTGTAGAACACGCTGAGACCGGGCCGCTCCTCGCTCGGGAAGGCCGTGAGCTCGTAATTATAATAAACCTCGCCGGCCGCTTTCTCTTCAAGCGATGCCGAAACCTGGTAGTCGTGATTGAAATCACTGCCGAACGACGACACCCATTTGAACTTCCAGCCCATGCGCGTCTTGAATTTTTCGATCTCCGACAACGGCGCGCGCGAGACGACGGCGAAGGTGACGTCGCGCTGGGCAAGATGAATGACCGCGCCGTCGAAGTGATCGGCGAGATAGGAACAGCTCGGGCAGCCGGCTTCCCAGCCGGGGCCGAGCATGAAGTGATAGACGATGAGCTGGCTCTTGCCGCTGAACAGATCGCCGAGCGTCTGCTTGCCGGCCGGCGTGTCGAAGACGTAGGTCTTTTCGACTTTCTCCCAAGGCAGTTCGCGGCGCCTTTTGCTCAAAGCGTCGCGCGCTTTGCTGAAAGCCTTCTCCTCGACGAGATAGGCCTTGCGGGCGGCAATCCATTCATCGTGGGACACGACTTTGTGCGGCTGCATGGGATGCTCCTCTGATCCGTGCCCGCATGGAGCGCAGCGCAATGCGGGAACGGCTGATCAGCTTTGGAGACGATTTCCGGATTACGCTTCGCTCCATCCGGGCCACGAACTACGAACTCAATTCGCCGGCGTGATCCAGCCGACGGCGGCACCACTGGGCTCCATCAGGATCACGATCCGGCCGACGCCCGGCACGTCGAAAGCGGGCTTCATCACCCGCGCACCGGCGGCGACCGCCTTTTTCACGCGTGCGTCGACATCGTCGACCGCCAGATACGGCATCCAATTGTCCGGCACGTCTTTAAATTCCGGCCCGCTGATATCGAAGATGCCGGCCACCGGCTGGTCACCCATTTTGGCGACCCAATAAGTCTGGCCGTCGGGAGTCGGCATGCCGTCATAGGTCCAACCGATTGTGTCGGCGTAAAACTTCTTCGCTGCCGCGACGTTGCGCGCCATCAATTCGTTCCAGTGAAAGGTGCCGTGTGCGTTGCTCATGTTGGGCTACTCCAGGACTTTGGTTGAGGGGCCGCCATTGTTAGCTCGCTTTGTGTCCCTCACATGAACAGCTTTTCCATCTTGTCGAGTGCGCCGTTCCAGCCGCCCTGATGACGGTCGCAGGCGTCCTCGTCGAAGAATTGCTCATGGGTCAGCGTCAGCAGCGAGCCTTCGCCGTCGGGCGTGATCAGGACCGTGACCAGCGATTGCCGCTCCGGCGTCGATTTCCAGGCCCAGGTGAAGACGAGCTTTTCGTTCGGAATGACTTCGCGGAAGACGCCGCTGACATCGTGGATTTCGCCGCTCAGCGTTTGCATGACCCAGTGGTAACGCCCGCCGGTGCGCGCGTCGCATTCGGCCGAGATCGCCTTGGCCTCGCCTGGTCCCATCCAACGCTTTATTTTTTCCGGGTCGATCCACGCCGCAAAGACTTTGTCGGGGGACGCTTTGAGCCGCCGCTTGAGGGTGAGGCTCGGTTTGGCGTTTGGCTTGGTGGCTGCTTGGGCGGACATGACTCTTCCTCTTCTAAAAAGGCGGCGAGACTGGACAGCCGCTCGGACCAGAACTGTTCATAGCGATTGAGCCACTCGAAGGCTTCGCGCATCGGCTCGGCATCGAGCCGGCAGGCGACGGTGCGCCCGGTCTTGCTGCGCGCGATCAGGCCGGCCTCCGACAACACGTCGAGATGTTTCATGATCGCCGGCAGTGAAACGCTAAACGGCGCCGCAAGTTCGCTTACCGAGAGGCCGGGTTCCTGTGCCAGCCGCATCACCAGCGCGCGCCGTGTCGGATCGGACAAAGCCGCGAATGTGCGATCGAGGGGTTCGGTATAAAACTTAACCATGTGGTTAAGTGTAGGCGCGTGCGCGACGAAGTCAACAGGCATTTCCGTCGCCGTGACGCCCCGATGCGCCGGGCTGAGCCGGCTCAATGCCAGTCTCAATCAAGCAATGCGGATTTCGGTCCTCATGGTGCCGATGAGTGCAGCCGTTCACACGTTCTTAAATTTATTAGCGATATTGGTCCCGCCATGAGTACAGCAAGTCTCGCCGCCGCGATCATGAGCAGCCAGTCCGGGCTGACCAAGCTTCAGCTCGTGACCACTTTCGAACGCATGAATGCCGATCGCGGCGCGTCAATCGCCAATCTCGTCGACGCCGCGCAGCAGAACATGAAGTCGCTCAATAACGTTGCGGGCGGGATCGGCAGACAGCTCAACGTCAGCGCCTAGCTGATATTGGCCCGCCGTCCTCCCAACGGATCTGTTTCAATCAAATCCGAGAGTCTGGCGGCGGTGCCTCATATGTCCGACATACGGGGCACCGGTCGCATGCCGATGCGTTTTTGATTCGCGAGCAGTATGACAAGGCCAATGACGGCCGTCGCCGCCATCACCGCATAGATCGGCAGGCTCGTTGATGCATGCAGAAGCCCGACGCCGGTCGAAGCGAGTGCCCCAATCCCCATCTGGATGAAGCCGAGAAGCGCGGACGCGCTGCCGACATTCTTGCTGAACGGGGCGAGCGCCATCGCCGCGGCATTGGGGAAAGACGGGCCGCAGAACCCGAGATAGAGGAGCAACAGGATGATGTTCGCCGCGAGTCCAAACCAATCGAGCGCCGTGCCGATGAAGGTTACAGCCATGACAAGGGCCTGGCCGATCACCGCGGCGCGGAAAATCGCGTCGCCCGAATAACGGCGCGTCAGCCAGATGTTCAGCTGAGCGGCGCCGATGCAGCTTGCGGCGAGGCCCGCAAAGATCAGTCCGTATGTGCGCGGATCGACATGGAAACCGTCGAGGAAGATGATTGGCGATCCGGTCACATAGACAAACAGTCCGGCGAACGAGAACGCGCCCGCGAAGGCATAAGTATAGAACCGCGGCTCGCCGATCACTTCGGCAAAACCGCGGAGCATGGCGCTTGGACGTAGCGATATGCTCGGGTCGGGCTTGTGGCCCTCGGGCAACAGTGCCGTGAGTGCGATGACGAGAAGGGCGAAGGCCGCAAGGATGAGAAATATCCACTGCCAGCCCGCGCTGGTCGCAACAAAGCCGCCGACGGTCGGCGCAAATAGCGGCGATACACTCAGCACCAGGATCAGAAGCGAGATGATCTTGGCGCTTTCCTCGACCGGAAAATAATCGCGCACCATGGCGGTCGAGCCGACTTGCGCGGCACAGCCGCCGAGCGCCTGCAGAAGGCGTGCAGCGATGAAGAATTTCGGCGAGCGCGCCGTGAGGCAGGCGAGCGAAGCAAGAATGAAAAGGACGAGCCCGGCGCAAATCGGCAGCTTGCGGCCGAAGCGGTCGAGCAGCGGCCCATAGAACAACTGCCCCACGGCGAGCCCGATGAAATAGCCCGCCACCGACAATGAAATCTCCGCCGGCGTTGTGCCGAGATCCTGCGCGATCTGCGGGAACGCCGGCAGATACATGTCGATCGAAAACGGGCTCACCGTCGACAGTGCGCCGAGAATGAGAATGATGCGAAGATCGCGAGTACGGGTACGGGTCATTGGCGACAGCATTTGGGAACGGAACGTGGAACGCGCCTTTGCGACAAGTCTTGGGCACGAATCTTGGGAACAGAGCGCGCAAGATGTGCGGCGGATACGCGCAGCACAACCGGCCGATTAGATGATACGTGCGAAAGAAAGATTACGACCCGGATTCCGCAGCGCTGACCAGTTTCACGCCGTCGGCGCTCGCCCATTCCGCGGGGCCGGCCATGTTACCGATCTCGCAACCTGAGGGGTCGATAATCAGCGTGGTCGGCATGCCGAAGGCCTTGCCGGCGGCTTTGAGGTCCTCGAAGGCATGGGCGCTGTCGTCGGCATAATAGGCGAGGTGAGTGATGTTCTCGTCCTTCAAGAATTTGAGCGGCTTTTGCGGGTCGCGGGTATCGATATTGACGGCGACGACGTCGAAACCGGCACCGCCCAGTTTGGCCTGCAAAGCATCGAGCGCCGGCATTTCGCGGCGGCACGGTACGCACCAGGTGGCCCACAGGTTAAGAAGCACGGTGCGGCCGTGCCAGTCGGCGAGGTTCCGCTCATGGCCCTGCGCGTCTTTGAAGGCGACATTGGGTACGCGAAACGGTGTCTTCGCCACCGCAAAAGCCGCGACTTCGCCCTGCGCCAAAGGCGCAATGCGGCTTGCGATATTCACCGCCGGCCGGCAGGCGGTATCGGCCGGATTGCCTCGCAGACGGCCAATCCCGTATATCCCCGCCAAGACGGCCAAAGCGCCGCACAGCGCGAACAGGGCGCGGGCGGTCATCTGGCGGCGGCGGAGCCTATAAGCAGGCTCGGTCGATAACTCGGTCATGAACGCAACCTTGAATTCGCTAACCCTGAACTTGGTGGTCTCTCTATGAGCAACAAAATGTGGGGCGGACGGTTCGGCTCCGGTCCCGATCCGATCATGGAGGACATCAACGTCTCGATCGATTTCGACCGGCACCTTTACCGGCAGGACATTGCCGCCAGCAAGGCCCATGCGGCAATGTTGGCCAAACAAGGCATCATCACGGCGCAGGATGCGAAGCGGATCGCTCACGGTCTAGACACGATCCTGTCAGAAATCGAGAGCGGCAAATTCGCCTTCAAACGGGCGCTCGAAGACATCCATATGAATATCGAGAGCCGGCTCGCGGAACTGGTCGGGGAGCCGGCCGGCCGCTTGCACACGGCGCGCTCGCGCAACGACCAGGTGGCGACCGATTTCCGGCTCTGGGTGCGCGATGCGATCGATGCGATCGATGCAGGTCTTGCCGCCTATCAGCGGGCGCTCGCCGAGAAGGCGCTGGAACATGCCGCAACCGTGATGCCGGGCTTTACGCATTTGCAGCCGGCCCAGCCGGTGACTTTCGGTCATCATCTGCTCGCTTATGTCGAAATGGCGGCGCGCGACCGCGGCCGTTTTGCCGACGCGCGCGAACGGCTCAATGAAAGCCCGCTCGGCTCCGCCGCGCTCGCCGGCACCTCGTTTCCCATCGATCGCTCCGCGACGGCGAAGGCGCTCGGCTTCGCGCGGCCGATGGCCAATTCGCTTGACGGCGTCGCCGACCGCGATTTCGTGCTCGAGACGCTGTCGGCCTGCGCGATCACGGCCGTACACTTGTCGCGCTTCGCCGAAGAGATCGTGATCTGGTCGTCACCGCTGACCGGTCTGATCAAGCTCTCTGACAAGTTTACGACCGGCTCCTCGATAATGCCGCAGAAGCGCAATCCCGATGCCGCCGAGCTCATCCGCGCCAAGAGCGGGCGCATTCTCGGCGCGCTGACCGGCCTGATGACGGTGATCAAGGGCCTGCCGCTCGCCTATCAAAAGGATCTGCAGGAAGACAAGGAAGGCGCGATCGATGCGATCGGCGCGCTGACCATGTCGCTCAAGGCCATGACCGGCATGGTGGGCGACATGGAGCCGGACGTGGCGCGCATGGAGCAGGCCGCCGGCGAAGGCTATTCGACCGCGACCGATCTCGCCGACTGGCTGGTGCGGACGCTGAAGCTTCCCTTCCGCGAAGCCCATCACCGCACCGGGCGGATCGTGGCCAAGGCTGCGGAGGCCGGCGTGCCGCTGGACAAGCTGCCGCTGCCGCTGATGCAGGAGATCGAGCCCAAGATCACCAAGGCGGTGTTCAGCGTGCTCTCGGTCGGCAATTCGGTAAAGAGCCGGACGGCCTATGGCGGCACCGCGCCGAACAACGTGCGCCGCGAGGCCAATCGCTGGCTTAAACGGCTGAAAAAGAAGCCGTAAAGGCCCCGGAAAGGGGCGGCGGACACAATGTCGCCGCGGCATTGCGTTGTGCTAGTGTTTGACTATGAAGGGCAGGGGACTTGCCGCTTGTCTTGGCGCTTTAGGGGCCTTTTGACCTCTCTGGGGGAGTTCGTTTTGGTGCGTCTTCGTCCGCAGGTCATGCTCGCTGCCGCCGGTATCGTGGTTCTGACGCTCGCCGGCTGTGGCCGTAACGGGCCGCTCGAACTGCCGCCGGGGCCGGCAGTGCCGGCGCCCCAGGCGAGTGCAGCGCCGGCGACCTACCCGGACGGCACGCCCATTCCCGGTTCACAGCAGGACACCGGAGTGAAAACCGGTTTTGATCAGTATGGGCGTCCGGTGGCGGCGCAGGGCGAGAGGAAATCCTTCATCCTTGACCCGCTGCTGCAGTAGCGGCGCCGATATGGCGAACTTCGCATTCTCAAGCTAAACACTCGCCATGCATCATTTCGATTATCGCGCAGGCGTGCTGCACGCCGAAGCGGTCGACCTCACGGCTTTGGCGGATGCCGTCGGCACGCCGTTCTATTGCTATTCGAGCGCGACCATCGAGCGGCACTACAAGGTCTTCGCCGGCGCCTTTGCCGATGTCGACGCGCTCGTCTGCTACGCCATGAAGGCGAATTCCAATCAGGCGGTGATCGCCACTTTGGCGAAGCTTGGCGCCGGCGCCGATGTCGTCTCCGGCGGCGAATTGCTGCGCGCGCGGGCGGCCGGCGTGCCACCGGAAAAGATCATGTTTTCCGGCGTCGGCAAGACCGCCGACGAACTGGCAATGGCCGTTGACGAGAACATCCTCTGCGTCAATGTCGAGTCGGAGCCCGAGCTCGAGCTGTTATCCAGCATCGCTTCGGCCAAGGGGCGCACGGCCGACATTTCGATCCGCGTCAATCCCGACGTCGATCCGAAGACCCATGCCAAGATCGCGACCGGCAAGTCGGAAAACAAATTCGGCATTCCGATCAGCCGCGCCCGCGAAGTCTATGCCCATGCCGCCAAGCTCGAGGGCGTGCGCGTCATCGGCGTCGACATGCATATCGGCAGCCAGATCATCGAGCTCGATCCGTTTGGCGACGCCTTCGCGCTGCTTGCGGATTTCGTCAGCGAGTTGCGCGCCGACGGCCACACCATTTCGCATGTCGATCTCGGCGGGGGCTTAGGCATTCCTTATCGCGAAGACAATGAGCCGCCGCCCGATCCGGACGCCTATGCTGCGATCGTGAAGAACGCCACCAAGGGACTTGGCTGCAAGCTCATTTTCGAACCGGGCCGGCTCATCGTGGGCAATGCCGGAATTTTGGTGATGCGCGTGCTGTATGTGAAGCACGGCGAGGGCAAGACCTTTGTCATCGTCGATGCCGGGATGAACGATCTGATCCGGCCGACCCTCTATGAGGCCTATCACGCGATCCGCCCGGTGCAGGAGGCGCCGGCCGGCGCGCCGCGAATCACTGCAGACGTCGTAGGGCCGGTATGCGAGTCCGGCGACTTTCTCGCCCTTGACCGGTCCATGGTCGCCCCGCGCGCCGGCGACCTGCTCGCCGTCATGACCGCCGGCGCCTACGGCGCAACCCAGTCCGGCACCTATAACAGCCGCCCGCTGATCCCCGAAGTCCTTGTTCGCGAAGACGAATGGGCCATCGTCCGGCCGCGCGTCACGGCCCAGGAGCTGATCGCGCTCGACCGTCTGCCCAAGTGGCTATAGGTGGCTATAGGCGGCTGTGAGCCGGGCCCGGGCAGGAGAATTGGCGGCAATCTTGCATCAACTTGTTTTGCACGGCGCTCTAAGGCCCGAAACTGTGCCTTGAAGCAGCCGCCGTGTTACCCTTTTTGCATGCGTCAATATCGCCGCGGCAACACGACATGATGGAACCTATTGTGACGGAACAGGATCCAGCCATTGCTCGCCGGCCGGGCGAGCCCGCGGCCCAGTCGCTGCTGGCGACCGCCTTGTGGCGGGCGCGGCTCGCGATCTTCTGGGAACGCCTGTGGCCGGCGCTGGCGCTGTTCGCGACCGCTATCGGGCTGTTCCTCGCCGTCTCTTGGCTCGGACTCTGGCTGTGGCTGCCGCCGCTTGGCCGCGCGGTCGCGCTGATCGGCTTTGCCGCCCTCACCATCGCCGCGCTGGTTCCGCTCGGTTACCTGCGCGTTCCTGCCGCCACTGACGGCCTGCGCCGGCTCGACAGAGCCAGCGGGCTCACCCATCGCCCGGCGACTGCGATCGCCGACGAGCTCGCGGTGAGCAACAAGGATCCCTATTCGCTGGCGCTGTGGCACGCTCATGTCGAGCGCTCGCTCAATGCGGCGCGCGAGCTGAGGTTCGGCATGCCCGAGCCGCGGCTTGCCCGCCGCGATCCTTATGCGCTGCGCGCGCTGGTGCTGATCGCCTGCATCGCGACCTTCATCGCCGCGGGCGGCGAGCGCTGGAAGCGGGTGGCCGCCGCCTTCGACTGGCAAGGCGTGACACTGCCGGCCGATTTCCGGGTCGATGCCTGGATCACGCCGCCGCCTTATACCGGCCGGCCGCCGGTCGTCCTGCCCGGCATTCATCCCGGCGAAACGTCCGCGCAGGCCGAAGGACCACTCTCCGTGCCGGTCGGCTCGGCGCTGATCGTGCGCTCGACCGGCAAGCTCAGCCTCGATGTCTCCTCGACCGGCGGCGTCGTTGCCGATACCGGCGAAGTGCATGCACCCGCCGGCACCGAAGAGCATCGCTTCAAGATCACCGGGACCGGCAAGGCCGTGCTGCGCGGCGCCGGCGAGGATCTGGTCTGGCCGTTCAACGCCATTCCCGACAAGCCGCCGACGATTTCGCTCACCAAGGATCCCGAGCAACAGAGCCGCGGCGCACTGCTGCTGTCCTACAAGCTCGAAGACGATTACGGCGTCACGCAAGCGGAAGCGACCTTTGCCCAGAAAGCACAGGGCGATGGCGCGACGAATGACGAGCCATCCGGCGATGGCGCGGCGAAGAATGACGCGCCCAGGAGTATCACGGGTAAGGCCCCGCGCCCGCTGTTCGGGCCGCCGGATTTCGCACTGATCCTGCCGCAGGCGCGCACCAGGAACGCGACCGGCCAGACCATCAAGGATCTCACCGATCATCCCTGGGCCGGCGCCGAAGTGACGATGACGCTCGTCGCGCATGACGAGGGCGGCAATGTCGGCAAGAGCGAGCCGTTCAGCTTCCGCCTTCCCGAGCGCGTCTTCACCAAGCCGCTGGCGCGCGCCTTGATCGAGCAGCGGCGCAATCTCGCGCTCGATGCCAATGCGCGGCCGCTGGTCATTACCGCGCTCGATGCACTGTCGCTGGCGCCGGAAAAGTTCACGCCCGAGGCGGGGACCTATCTCGGCCTGCGCTCGATCTTCTGGTCGCTGGTGCGCGCCAAGAGCGACGACGACCTGCGCGAAGTGGTGGCGCGGCTGTGGCAGATGGCGGTCGGGCTCGAGGACGGCGACATTTCCAACGCGCAGGACGCGCTGCGCAATGCCGAGAAGGCGCTGCAGCAGGCGCTCGACCGCGGCGCGAGCGATCAAGAGATCAAGCAATTGATGGATCAGCTGCGCGCCGCCATGGATCGCTTCATGCAGGCAATGGCCGAGCAGATGCGCAAGAACCAGCAGCTGTCGCGCCCGCTCGATCCCAATGCCAAGGTCCTGAGCCAGCGCGATCTGCAGAACATGCTCAACAAGCTCGAGGAGCTGTCGCGCAGCGGCGCGCGCGACGCGGCGCAGGCGCTGCTGCAGCAGCTGCAGCAGATGATGGAAAATCTGCAGATGGCCTCGCCGGACATGAACA
>DATAQN010000061.1:0-15018 GCA_036264635.1 Xanthobacteraceae bacterium
GCGACGGCGTCAAGTTCGACGCGGCCCTCCGGCTTGAGGTCAGCCCTGCCGGTGTCGAAGAACACTTCCGATTGCAACACGAATCGGTCGCCGACGATGCGCATGTCCGGCCGGTTGCCGAGGATTTCGCGCAGTTTACCGAAGAAGTCGGACCGATACCTTGAGAGCTCTTGAACGTGCTGAGCAAGCGCCACGTTCAGTCGCTGGCCAAGATCCGAAATCCGTTGCTGTGACGCGGTCTCCTTCTTCGTCGAGACGTCGAGCGCGGAATTGAGCGCGGCGAGTTGCTGACGTAACGCGGCGATCTGCTGATTGAGAGTCTCGACCTGCGTTAACGCTTCGCCGGAAATCTCCTTCTGCCCCGCTAATTGGCCCGAAAGATCGTTTACCTTGCCTTGGGCAGTGGCGGCATTCGTGGCCGCAGCCTCGTACGAGCTCCTGTATCTGTCGCGCTCGCTCTGCGCAGTGGCAAGCGACGCCTGCACTCCACCAAGCTGTTTCTCGAGGTTTGTCCTGCCGGCTTTTTCCATCGACAACAGATCGCTAAGCTCGGCGATTTGGGCATTGAGCTGTTGCAGTGCGGTGTTCTTGCCTTGCACTTCCTGCTGCAGGTAGAACTGAACAATGACGAAAACGCTCAGCAGAAAAATGATACTGAGGATCAGTGTCGATAGCGCATCGACGAATCCCGGCCAGTAGTTCATGCCGCTGTCGCCGCGATGCATTCGTGCGAGCGCCATGATCTAGCTATTCCCTTGTGAAATTTTATGCCCCGGATGGCGGCATGGGATTCATGAATCGATCTTCTCGCGCGCTACCATTTGCAGAAGATGCTTTGTCGCACCCTGCTGTGCGGCTTGGCTGTCGACCCAGTCCCGGATCGTCTGGTGCTCAAGGCGCATCTGCTGTACCAGGTTTTGCACTGCCTTGGCCAAATCGGACATCGCCGCGGAGGCGTGCTTGTTGCCGCCGGCCTCGCTGACGGCGGCGCGCAGGCGCTCGATCGCGTTCCTGATATCGCCGCCCCCGGCCGCGACGATGGGCTCGGCGGTCTGGTCATAGACCGTGGTGGACAGCCAGTCCTCCAGCTCAGTGTAGAAGCGATTCTGGGCTTGGCTCGATTGCAGATCGAGGAAGCCGAGCACCAGTGAGCCTGCAAGCCCAAATAAAGACGACGAGAAGGAAATTCCCATGCCACTGAGCGGGGCGGCAAGACCGCCGCGCAGCGCATCGAACATCGAGGCCGCATCTCCCGTTGCCTTCAATCCCTGGATGACCCCGCCGACGGAGGTGACCGTCTCAATCAAACCCCAGAACGTTCCGAGTAGTCCAAGAAAGACCAAGAGCCCCGTCAGATAACGCGAGATGTCGCGCGCCTCATCGAGCCGGGTGGCGATCGAATCGAGAATGCCGCGCAGCATCTGCGCAGAAATAGCCATCTGGCCCACACGGTTGCTGCCTAGAATCGCTGCCATGGGTGCCAGAAGGGTTGGCGGTCGCTCGACCGCAAGCGCCCGTTTAGAGATAGAGACCCGGAACCCGTTGACCCAGCTAATCTCAGGATAGAGCCGCAACACCTGCCGGAACGACAGTGCTGTGCCGACGATGAGTACGAAAATGATCAAACTGTTCAGGGCGGGATTCGCCATGAACGCGATTTCGATTTGTTTGTGCAGGACAAAGACAACCACGCCGCAAAGCGCAACAAAAACCAGCATCCGCAACAGAAAAATGCGCGCGATGAGAGCTTGGGCGGAGGATCAAGTTCTGTTGCCATGAGCATGAGAATCAACCGGCTCTAAGAAGTCGCACCCAGTGTGGCAGCAACCCCGTTAAAGAATAGCTACGTCCATTAAAGAATGGCTACGTCCATGTGCGGCGGCGCGCTCGTCCGCCGTCGGGCCGAGGCAGCATCACCTCGGGATGCACGCAATCGTGCACGGCGCGCAGATCAGGACCGTGACGCCCCTGTGACCTACGTCATAGGCGGATGGCTGCGGCACGCGTAAATGGAGGGCAATGCCCCACAGAGGGCTGCGGGTGCCGGATGTCGCCGCTGTCAGCCTGGTGACTTCAGCCTGGTGACTGAAGAGCGGCGTACCGAGGGAGCGCCGCCATGCCAGGGATTATCTTCATCAGCCACAGAGCCGAATACGCAAGCCTCGTCCGCGAGCTGAAGAAAGCGATCGAGACCACGTCCCGCGGACATATCGACGTCGTCATTTCCGAAGACCTGTCGGGCGCCGAGGACTGGCGAGAAGCCATCAAGTCACAACTGCAGAGCGCCAAGTATCTTTTTCTCGTGTACGGCGCGCCTTATGAAGACTGGTCCTGGTGCTTCTACGAGGCTGGCTACTTCGCCGGCACCCATCCCGGGCCGCAACACCAGCGTTCCATTTATTGTATTGCCCGTCCCGAGGTAGACCCTCCGGGTCCCCTGAGCGACTTGCAGATGGTGACCGACAAGAAGCGGCTCATCGCGGGCTTAATCGACATCTACAACCGCAATAACGTGGAGTATGATTCGGCGAAGCTGCGCGAGAGCATCAGTCAGGCAGCCAATGGCCTGTTCGGAAGACTCGAGGAATTTGTCAGTTATCCGCGCGTCTATTTCATCGCGAAGGACACCGATTTCGCCGCTCACCCCGATCTACCCGCCGACGCCGTACTCAAGGGCGACCCGGCGGTGCTGATGCGTCTCTTCGGCATCGGCAGGCATGAGGTTCCGTGGACTGACATTGTCCAACCGACCGCTGATCGGACCCAGCAGGAAGCGTTCTTTTTCTGCAAATGGGTCGAGGAAACAAAACGGATCATCCTCGCGGCACGCCAGAACAGGTTCATCCCGCCGCAGACCGTGCTCGTTCGCGACGGCCAGCGCGTGCGGTTCCTGCTGTATGTCGCCCGTAGCCAGGGCGACGGCGCGTACTGCTGCGAATTCCTTGTCATCGACGAAGTTGGCGGGCCGGCGCTCGGGTTGCCTCAACAGCAGCTCGCGCTCTTGACCAGCGTCCGGATGGGCTTTCGCTTTCGTTACGAGTTCATCAAACGCTTCGCCATTCCTGCGATTGGGCTGTCCGATGAGCTGCGCCGTACGTGGATTCGGGAGATACCGCGGATCATCGACAGCATGCTCACCGAATCGCAGGCTCGCGGAAACATCACGCTGGACGACCTGCAGAACGCCTTCGGGGAATATGAAGCTGACCGCATCGGAGTGATCGTGGGCTACTGGGAAGGCCTGAAGGAGAATCTGTATGGTGCCCTCGGGCTCTCGCCCGATGGGAAGGCGATATCGGACCAAGGCCTGATCGGACCCAATCTCGAGAAATACCGCCTCGCGTTCGACGCACTGCGGCTCAGCAACATCGAGTTTCTCTCGCGGTGCTGCGCCCGGGTGTCAGGCATCATGACGCGGCCCGAGGAGGAATTGCAAAACAACGCCAAGATCATCGATGACAGGGTCACGGCTCTCAGTCAGCTGAAGGCGCCGCCCACCTCTCGGCCCGATCCGCGTGCAATGGCCCGCGACAAGATGGATGTCGGGCCGCTCTCGCCGCCCTACCCAGCGGGCCCGACAACCCTCCGCATGTGTGACAGGCCGACCGGCATAGCGACCGCGGCTGAAGCTGCAGCTGCAGTGGCCGCGGGGCGCCGCAACGGAAGAGGCACGCCGCGTAGAAGTGCCCAGCGACCCGAGCAATAGGCGCGAGCCCGGCTTGCGGTGGCAGTCGATCGTACACTACGAACCCGTCGATTGTTCTGAGTCATTCAGTTCGATCCAACTGAGCAGCGCCCGGTCGTGCCAGCCTGTGTCAACGCCGCGGTGATCTTCAGGCCTTAGCCTTCCAGCGTTAGGGCTCAGCACATAGGCGGCTCAGCAGCACATAGGGAGCTCAGCACATAGGGGACTCAGCACACATAGCGAGCTCAGTACATAAGGAGCTCAGCACATAAGGGGCTCATAGGGGGGCCCAACACATAAGGGCCCAGCACATAGGGGCCCAGCACATAGGGGCCCAGCACATAGGGACTCAGCACACATAGGGAGCTCAGCACATAGGGAGCTCAGTACATAGGGGCTCAGCACATAAGGGGCTCAGCACATAGGGCGCTCAGCACATAGGGCGCTCAGCACATAAGGACTCAGTACATAAGGGGCCCAGCACATAAGGGGCCCAGCACATAAGGACTTAAGTGCTCAGTACATTGGCGCAGCACGTAAGGGCCCAGCACATAAGGCTCAGCACCTAAGGAACTCTCTGCACAAAGAGACCCGCTAAAAATTTTTTCGCGGTCTCATTGTGTGTACGGCCGGCACATAGTGAGCCCCTTGGTGCTGAAGTCTAAATGTGCCAGTATGTGTTTGAGGAATCACCCTCTCGCGAGGAGGCTTCCTGGAGGCGCGTTGATTCAACCCCCTTTGAGGAGGGCGCCTCCATGCGCAAACAGAACGACTCGATTTCACCAACACTCAAGCCCGACGGCCGACTGATTGATTCAGTCATCCGCAGTTGCAAGTACAAACGCCCGAACGCATTAAAGCACGGCGTTTACGCCACGCCCGCCCTCATTCCCGGGGAAAACCGGAAGGAATTTGAGGAACTGTTAGCCGAGTTTCTCGGTGAATATAATCCGTTGGGGCCAAGTCTACGACATGCTGTCCATTGCCTTGCTGACTCGATGTGGCGTCTGCATCGCTTGAAAAAATCGGTGCAAACCGAGCTCTATGAAAACACCTTCAATCCTCACCATCCTGCCTTCAATGAAGCGTGGGGTTTCGCCATGTTTATTGACTACCTGGGCTCCGACCCCGAAACCTGTTTTGATCAGCACGCGAAAAAATATCTGCGCTCCGGTAAAATCGACGATCTGAAGCAAAAATTTCCACGTACAAATTACCAATCAACAGCAGAATGGGCCCAAGCCGTCACAACAGAAATCCTTTCAGCTCTGTTGCCGGTCAAGCCCCGATTCGAGGCGCCTGAACTGGGTTACCGGGCCGACGAGTTGGAGCAGGCAGGGCGCGAATGGAGAACCGACCAACAGGTGGCGGGCTCCATCACCCACGCGCGCGAACTTCTCGAATATGAACTTAAAGAAACCGAGCGCCTCAACGCGATGATTGTTAAGCAAACAAGGCATTGTGCTGAATTAAAAGCCTGGGAAGAAGCCGAAAAAGCCCGCAGCAAGACATAGCGCTGCTTCTAAGTAGCGATTTTTCTCCGCTCCACTTCTCGACGCGTCGCGCCAGACCATAGCGCTGTTTCTCACAGCATTTTTTTCTCCACTTCGCTTCTCGTAGCTATCGACAAACGCTGGACGCCCCGGACACGTCCCACGCACGTGAACGCGCATTGACAGACGGTTGCAGGATTATCAGGATACACGTTCAAGTAGTTGGTTTTGAAAAATGAAGTCAAAAACCGTTTGGGAATCAGCTAATTACAAATCGAAGGTTGAGTTCATCGGACGAGAACAGTGCCTTTTGTTGCAAACGTCTAGTTGCGCTACGTCCCGACTTTAATCTCGGCAACGAGCCCGCGCAGCGCCGCGATCACGCTCAACGGCACAATCCGCCCGGTGCGCGGATTTTCCGATGGAACGCCTTCGATCGTCATCGAGAAGCGCGCGGTATCAGCGTCGACCTCGATCCGATGCGTGTTGCGGGAAAGCGCGGGGTCGGCCCAGATTTCGAGCCGCGTCTTGTCCGGACCGATGCCGGCAAGGCTGAGCGCCGCGGCGACGTTGACATTGGCGGGAAAGCCGCGCGCGCCTTCGCGCGCGCTGCCGTCGAAGATTTTTTTTGGCGCGTTGAGACCTTTGAGCGAAAGGCCGCGCTCGACCAGATAGGGCGCGCCCTCAAGCCCGCTCGGCGGTTTGCGCGTCACCATGGTAACCGAATGGATTGTACCTTCGGCGGCGGCGCGTACCGCATCAAGACCAAGGAGCGCACCGGTCGGCGCGAGAATGCGTGCGCCGGTTTTCTTCGCCTGCTCCACGAGGTCCCAGTTCTCCAAGAGCTGACCGACGCTAAGCGGCATGAAAATTTTACCGCGGTCAATGACGGAGACGCCGACGCTGCGAAACAATTGCGGCGGTAGGCATTCGATGACGATATCGCACGTCTCCGCCAAGGCCTCGGCGGGAACGATCGGGATGCGTTCGCCGGCGCCGGGCAAATTGCGCCGCGCCTTGTCGCGATCGCGCACCGCAATCACAGCGAGAACAAGACCGGGAATGCCCGCCTCCAGCCGGCGCGCTACATTAAGGCCGACCGCTCCGAGGCCCGCAATACCGACCTTTAATGTATCGCGTGGCAGCGTTGCCTCCTTAACTCTAGTAGCACGTCACCTAGCCGGATAAGGTCGGCGCCACATATTAACTCCTAGGCGCGTGCTTTATGACGTGCAACAGAGCTAAACGGCGCGCCGCATGACCGAAGGCAACAAACGTGTTTTCATGACCAATATCAATCCGAACACGTTCACCACCCGTCCCGAGATCGAAGGCACATTCGGGGTCGTTACCTCGACGCATTGGATCGCCACCGCGGTCGGCATGGCGGTCTTGGAAAAGGGCGGCAACGCCTTCGACGCCGCCGTGGCCACGGCGTTTACGCTGCAAGTGGTGGAGCCGCATTTGAACGGCCCCGGCGGCGACGTCCCGGCGATCGTTCACGACGTGCGGCGCGGCAAGACCGAAGTGATCTGCGGCCAGGGCGTCGCGCCGGCTGGCGCCACCATCGCCCATTACCGCAGTGAGGGACTCGACCTTGTTCCCGGCACCGGCCTTCTCGCCGCCGTGGTGCCTGGAACGTTCGAGACCTGGATGCTGCTTCTTCGCGACTACGGGACCATGTCCGCCGCCGAGGTGCTCGCGCCCGCGATCGGCTACGCCGAAAACGGCCATCCGCTGCTTGAACGCACCAATGCCACGATCGCAACCGTCGCCGCAATGTTCCGCGAGCATTGGCCGACCTCGGCCGCCGTTTATCTGCCTAACAATGAAGTGCCGGCACCCGGGTCGCTGTTCGCCAACGAGACGCTGGCGGCAACCTACCACCGCATCATCAAAGAAGCCGAAGGCGCCGGCGGCGACCGCGTTGCGCAGATCGAGCGCGCGCGCCGTTCCTGGAGCCACGGCTTTGTTGCCGAAGCGATCGACCGTTTCTGCCGTACGCAAGAAGTCATGGACAGTAGCGGCAAGCGCCACCGCGGCGTGCTCACCGCCGACGACATGGCGCGCTGGGTGCCGCATATCGAAGCGCCCTTGACCTACAATTACAACCGCTACACCGTGTGCAAGACCGGTCCATGGGGCCAAGGACCGGTCACGCTGCAGCAACTCGCGCTGCTGAAGGGATTCAAGCTCGACGGCCTCGATCCGACCGGACCCGATTTCATTCATCTTATCGTCGAAGCCTCGAAACTGGCTTATGCCGATCGCGAGGCGTTTTACGGCGATCCCGATTTCGTCAAAGTGCCAATGCCGACCCTGTTGTCGGACGCGTATAATTCAGAGCGCCGCAAGCTGATCGGCGAAAGCGCTTCGCGCGAACTGCGTCCGGGCTCGATCGAAGGGTTTGGCGCCATCGTCAAGCTGCGCCGAGCGCCGGCGGAAATGGCGGCCGGCGTCGGCGAACCGACCGTCGGCCGCATGGGCGCAAGTCGCGGCGACACCGTGCATTTCGACATCATCGATAAAGCCGGCAACATGATCTCGGCGACGCCGTCGGGCGGATGGCTGCATTCCTCGCCGGTCATTCCCGAACTTGGCTTCTGCCTCGGCACCCGCGCGCAGATGTTCTGGCTCGAAGAGGGCCATCCCGCGGCGCTCGCGCCCGGCAAGCGGCCGCGCACCACGCTGTCGCCGACCATGGCGTTGCGCGACGGCGAGCCGTATCTCGGCTGGGGCTCGCCCGGCGGCGACGGCCAGGATCAATGGATCACGCAAATGTTCTTGCGACACGTGCATTGCGGCTTGAGCCTGCAAGAGGCGATCGACGCGCCGGCCTGGCACTCCGAACATTTTCCGAGCTCGTTCTGGCCGCGCACGGCGCGCCCCGGCGTTCTCGTGGTCGAAGGCCGCGTGCCGAAAAAGACCATCGCCGAATTGGAGCGCCGCGGCCACAGCGTCGAAACCGGCCCGGATTGGTCCGAAGGCCGGCTTACCGCCGCGTCGCGGGTCGGACCGCGCCGCCGCGCCGCCGCCAATGCGCGCGGCATGCAGGGTTACGCCGCGGGACGGTAAATAACACGTCCTGTTTCCCGGACGCGGTGCAGCGCCATTAGCGCGTTTACGCGCGTTCTTCGACACGCTATCCGGGATCGTTACAAACTTGGCGTTTTTTAAGGTCCCGGGCCTGCAGTGCATCACTCCGCTGCGCTTTGTGCTGCGCAGCGCCCGGGACACGAAAATCAGTGCGGATCGTTTACGCCGCCACCGTACTCAAGAACGCTTCGACTTCGCTGGGAAGCTTCGCGGTGGCGTTTTCGACCTGTTCCGAAGCGGCCAGCATGGTCTGCGCCGAGCCGCGCGTCTGGGTGACGCCACCGGCAACCTCGCCGAGCGCGGAAACGATCGCTTTAGCGGGCGGCGCTGGCGACGTTGTGTGAAATCTCGCCGGTCGCGAGCTCCTGCTGCTCGACGGAAACGGCGACGGCGCCGGTGTAAGTGCTGATGTCCTGCATCCGCCGGGTGATTTCGCGGATGGCCGAGACCGCCTTGCCGCTCGAGGTTTGCACCGAGAGAATTTCCTGGGTGATTTCCTCGGTGGCCTTGGCGGTTTGCACCGCGAGCGATTTGACCTCCGACGCCACGACGGCAAAGCCGCGCCCGGCTTCGCCGGCGCGCGCCGCCTCGATCGTGGCGTTGAGCGCCAAGAGATTGGTTTGGCCGGCAATGTCCTGGATGAGCTTGACGACGTCGCCGATCTTCTGCGCCACGTGCGCGAGCCCGGCAATGTCCTCGTTGGTGGCGGTGGCGTCGGCTGCGGCGGCGCGTACGACCTGATTGGCGTGGCCGAGCTGGCGGCTGATTTCCTTGATCGAAACCGAAAGCACCGCCGCGGCCGTTGCCGCGGTTTCCACATTCGCCGAAGCTGAATTCGAGCCATGCACCGCGCCTTCGGCGCGCTGCAAAGTGTGATCGGATGTCGTCAACAGCAATTTGGCTGCCGCTTTCATCGCCGTAGCGCTCTGGCTCACCGTCTCAAGAACACTTTCGACGCGGGCGCGGAACGCATCAATAGATCGCGCAGTGGCGTTCCCGGCCGCGCATGTTCGGGCCGCAGGTGATACATGTCGATATAGACTCCATTGCACAGCACCAGGCGCGCGGCGCTATCGAACATGCACAGCCCCTGCGTCATGTTGTTGAGCGCCGCCCGAAACAACCTTGTCTGCTTGCGCCGCCGACTATTGACGAACAACCCGGCGATCGCCGCCGCGCCGAACCCGAACGGCAAGCCGATCACCAGTGCTCCAACCGGCGTCGACGTCTGCGTCTGCATGGCGACGATCCAGGACACTCCGCACAGCACGAACAGCGCGATACCAAGAGCAAAGCGAGCGGCGCCCGCGATGGCCACGAGCTGCCAGTTACGGCTGAGCTTTGGAAGATTGGAGCAGCGAGCATCACGTCCGGCGCCAGGAAAAACGGTAAGGAAAAACGACAACACCTAGCGGCAGACCGGTTGTTTTAACGTTAAACGCGGCGGCGGGGTTTGCTTAACAAAGGTTCAATGCAACGGCCGCTAGTCGGCGGCGCGAAAGCCGTGCAGGCTATGGGATGCGTCTTTCACGGTAAAGAAAACCACATCGCGATCGGCTCCGGCTTTGCCCGAATGCACGACATCGGCGGGAATGTAGATCACCGCGCCGGGCTTGGCCTCGATCGCGCTGCCGCCGACGGTTGCGTGAAAGGTGCCCTCGAGAATGTAGATCCATTGTTCATTGGGATGCGAATGCGGTTCGGCGCCGGTACCGGCCGGCATGCGCATCAGTCCGACGATCATGCGGTCGCCCTCGACGCAAGCGCCGTTCGCGGTCGAATAATCGGGGCCGCCAAGGATGTGATTGACCTTGGCGAGGTCGAACAGGTATTCGCCGGCGCCAGCGCGCTTGGCGCCGGGGGTGCGGGCTGGAGGCGCTGCTTGTTCACTCATTGCCGGGCTCCTTTGGTAAGGATGCTAATGGAGGTCGGTCGTCCACGCCAGAGAGCGGTTTCGTTCACGGTTCCGACACTTTTTTGATCGCATGGTCATGGCGACGGGGGCTTTCCGATGATCCGGCTGTTCGGCCTGCTGCGCGGTTGCGCCGTCGTGATCGGCGCGGCTGCGCTGTTCGGTTGCACCGGCAGTAATCTGCCGGAAGGCCAGCCGAGCTTTTATCAGGACCTCGCCGGACCGGCGGCCGCGCTCGACGCCAATGCCGCGCAATCGATGATTTCCGGCTATCGCCGCAACAACGGGCTTGGCGTGGTCACGATCGATCCGGAACTGATGCGGCTCGCCAACGAGCAGGCCACCGCCATGGCGGCGCGCGGCGCGCTCGATCACAGCGCCGGCGCGCCATTCCAGGACCGCATCCGCAAGTCGCGCTTTGACGCCAGTGTCGCGGTCGAGAATATCGGCGCCGGTTATCACACGTTGGCGGAAGCGTTCTCCGGCTGGCGCGATTCGCCGCCGCACCGCGCCAATATGCTCAATGCCAATGTGACCCGCATGGGTATCGCCGCGGTCTATGCGCCGAAATCGAAATACAAAGTGTTCTGGGCCCTGATCCTCGCCGCGCCGGATGAGCGGCGCAGCTGATGCGTTACATGCTTTAGCGGCACATCGCATGTGCGGCGCGCCAAATCCAATGAGCATTGCCGGCTTGCGCAGCGCCGCCTAGACTTCCCCAAAAATCGGGGGAGACGCGCTTTGTCCACCACGGATCTGACTTACACCGGCCGCGAGCGCAGTTTCGTCGCTTGGTCGGCGGTCCTCGGCTACGCCTTCGATTTCTACAATCTGATCATCATGGCGTTTCTGTTGACGCAGATTCAGAAATCGCTCGGCATGACGCTGCCGCAGACCGGCTTGATCGTTTCGATGACGCTCACCGGCTCGGTGATCGGCGGCGTCGCCATCGGCTGGCTCGGCGATCAGATCGGCCGCAAGAACGCATTGCTCGCGAGTCTGGCGTTGCTCGCCGCCGGATCGATACTCTCCGCCTTCGCCTGGGATTTTCTTTCGCTGCTCGCCTTCCGCTTCATCACCGGCATCGGGGTGGGCGGCGAATGGGGCGCCGGCATGGTGCTCCTCAACGAGGTTTGGCGCAGCGAACGCCGGGGCTTCGGCTCCTGTGTGGTGCAGGCGATGTCGGCCGTCGGCACCGCCATCGCGGTGCTGGTCGCGACCTACGCGCTGACCAATCTGAGCGACAATCAATCCTGGCGGGCGGCGCTGTTGTTTGGCGGCCTGCCGATTTTCCTGATGATCTTTATCCGCGCCAAAATGCCGGAATCGCGGCTGTGGAGCGAATACGAACGGCTGCGCAAGAGCGGCGCGTTGCCGCCGGAGAAGGCCGCAGAGCGCACATCGATTCTGGAGATTCTGCGCGGCGCCTCGCTCAAATATTTCGTCTTCGGCACGCTGATGTGCCGCGCATACATTATCTCCTATCAGGCGATTTCGATCTTCATGCCGACTTTGATGATCCGCGACCTGCACGCCAATCGCGGCGTGGTGCGCACGGTGACCCTGATCTGGTCGGCATTTTCCGCCGCCGGGCTCCTGCTTGCCGGGCTTGCCAGCGATCATTTCGGGCGCAAGCGCGCCGTGCTGGCTTCGACCTGCGTCTGCATTCTCGGCTTCGTCGCGATCTATCTCTTCGGCCGCGTCGATTATCCCGGCGCCGTCTTAAGCTGGCCGCTGTTCTGGTGCTACGCCTTGTGGGGTCTCGGACAAGGATCGATCGGCGTATTCGGATCGTGGTATTCCGAGTTATTTCCGGTCGAACTGCGCTCGACCGGCGCTTCGGTCACCTTCACCGCCGGGCGCCTGATCGGCAGTGCGATGCCGTATCTGGTTCCGGTGATCGCCGCGCTGCTCGGCAATCTCTTCAACGCCATGATGTTCGGCACTGTCGGCGCGGTGTTAAGTCTCTTGTTCGCGCTGTTCCTGCCGGAGACCGCGGGCCGCAAATTTGCGGTCATTGAAGGCAAGGAGCAAGGCTGAGAATGTCTGTCATTTCGCCTGCTGAGCCGCCCAAACCGGAGACCTTGGTCACCCGCGGCACGCGCGTTCGCATTCGCCGCGCCGGCAAAGGCAAGCCGGTGCTATTCCTTCACGGCGCCGGCGGCTGGCCGGCCTGGCTGCCGTTCTTCGAGCGCCTGTCGCATCACTTCGCAGTGACCGTTCCCGAACACCCGGGCTTTGGCGGCTCCGACGATCCGCACTGGCTACGCGATGTGCCGGATTTGGCGATGCATTACCTCGACGTGCTCGACGGCGCCTTCGCGTCTCCGGTCCATGTCATCGGCCATTCGCTCGGTGGCTGGATCGCGGCCGAGGCGGCGGCGCGCAATACGCGCCGTATCGCGAGCTTAACGCTGCTTGCACCGGCCGGCATCCGCGTCAAAGGCGTGCCGCCCGGCGACAATTTCATCTGGTCGCCGGAGGAAGCAATCCGCAACCGCTATCACGATCAGAGTTTTGCCGACGCCTTGCTGGCCGCGCCGCCGCCGGACGAGGCGCAACTCGATCTTGATCTGCAGAACCGAGTCGCAGCGGTGAAATTCGGCTGGGAGCCCCGCTGGTTCAACCCGGCGCTGGAAAAATGGCTGCATCGTATCGATGTGCCGACGCAAGTCATCTGGGGCGTACAGGACAAAATCCTGCCGAGCGCTTATGCGGCGCTGTGGGGCGAGCGCATTCGCGGTGCGCGAATCACGAAGGTCGAGGCCTGCGGCCACAGTCCCCATATCGAGCAATGCGACCTGGTGACGGCACACGTCATCGATTTCCTTGAGCGGGCCGGCGCATGAAATTCACCTGCTTTCATCTGATGCCGTATCGGCCGCTCGATCTGAAAGCCGCCGCCGAGCATCGCTCGGCCTGGGTGGTTTTGCCCAACAGCTTCTACGACCCGAAAAAGGGCGCCGCCGAATACGATTCCTATCTCGATCAGCTGACCTACGCGGAAAAACTCGGCTTCGACGTCATCGGCGTCAACGAACACCATCAGACCGCCTACGGCATGATGCCGGCGCCCAACCTGATCGCGAGCGCGCTCATCCAGCGCACCAAGACCGCCAAGATCGCCGTGCTCGGCCGCGCGCTGCCGATTGTCGGAAATCCGATCAACATCGCCGAAGAATTCGCCATGCTGGACGTCTTGTCGAAGGGCCGGCTGATCTCGGGTTTCGTGCGCGGCATCGGCGCCGAATATCACTCGACCGGCGTCAATCCGGCGTTCTCGCACGAGCGCTTTCATGAAGCGCACGATCTGATCATCAAGGCCTGGACCACGACCGGCCCGTTCGAGTTCGAGGGCAATCACTTCCGCAATCGTTATGTGAATCTCTGGCCGCGGCCCTATCAGACGCCGCATCCGCCGGTCTGGATTCCATCGATGGGTTCGCGCGAGACCATCGAGTGGGCCTCGGCGCCAGAGCGCAAATATCCGTTCCTGGTAACGTTTTCCGCAGAAGCGGCCGTGGTGCGCTATCTCAACATGTATAAAGAGACGGCGCAGGCTATGCACGGCTATGCCGCTTCAGGAAGCCAGCTCGGCTGGGCCGTGCCGCTTTATGTTGCCGATACGGATGAGCGAGCCAAGAAAGAAGCCAAAGCCGGGATCGAGAGCCTGTTCAATAATTTCCTGCCGATGCCCTGGGAAATGCTGCTGCCGCCCGGCTACACGTCGAATGCATCGCTCAAAGCGACGATGAAAATCCGCACCGCGCTTGGGTCGCGTGCCCGCAATCAGACCGTGGACGAATTGATGGGCAACGGCACGGCGGTGATCGGCAGTCCGCGCACTGTCCTGGAAAAGATCGAGCGCGTGCGCGGGCAGACCGGTCTGGAGAATCTGATCGTCATGCCGCAGTTCGGCGTGATGCCGGATGAATTTGCCAAGCGGAACATGGAGCTGTTCGCCAGCGAGGTGATACCGAAGCTCAGGTAACTAAATCCGCATCGGCGTATCCACCACCGCATTCGCCGCCGCTTCTTTCGCCGCCGCGACCATCTTGAACATCTCCGCGCCGTAGGTGTGCCGCGCCTCTTGCAACAGCGGATCGACCGCTTGGCGAAACAAAGCGTGCTGCGCAGGCGTCAATGCGGTGATCTCGCAGCTGGCCGCCTCGATTGCGGCGCGCGCCTCGCGATCCTCGGCGATGGCCAATTCGCGCTGAAACGCCACCGCCTTGGTCACCGCCTCGCGCATCGCGCTTTGCAGATCGCGCGGCCAGGCGTCGAATTGCGTGCGATTAAGAAAAATCGGCCGCGAGATATAAAAATGATTGGTGACGGTGTGAAAACGATGAAACTTGTGCACGCCATAGGTCACTGTATTGGCGAACGGGTTTTCCTGCGCGTCGATGGTGCCGGCCTTGATGGTGGCGATCGCTTCGGTCAGGTCCCAGCGCAGCGGGATGGCACCGAGGAGTTCGAAGGTCCGCGCCTGCACCTCGCTCGGCAGCACGCGGATGCGCATACCGCTGAGGTCCGCCGGCGCGCGCACCGTGCGAAGTCGATTGGAGATCTGGCGGAAGCCGTTTTCGAAATAACCGAGGATGCGGTAATTGATCCGCGCTTCGATGCTGCGGCTGACAGATTGGCCGAGCGCGCCGTCGATGGCGGCGCGCGCCTCTTCCCGGCGCTCAAACAGAAACGGCAAATCAACGAAGCCGAGCTCGGGCACGCGGTCAGTGAGGTAGCTCGACGACTGATAGCCGAGCGTCATTGCGCCATTTTCAACCAGCGTCAGGATGTCCTCGGCGCGA
This sequence comes from Xanthobacteraceae bacterium, assembly GCA_036264635.1. Taxonomy (GTDB): domain Bacteria; phylum Pseudomonadota; class Alphaproteobacteria; order Rhizobiales; family Xanthobacteraceae; genus BOG-931. Next base: position 14,998 of record DATAQN010000061.1, read on the forward strand.
TGGCCGTGATCCATGATGTTC
>DATAQN010000143.1:0-9601 GCA_036264635.1 Xanthobacteraceae bacterium
ATTGCCGATCACGCGATCGGCCTCGGGCATGGCGACGAAGGTCTGCGGCTCGGTCTGCGCCGCACAGCCGGTCACGACGATTTTCGTCTGCGGCCGCTCACGACGCAGCGCGCGAATCGTTTGCCGCGCCTGCCGCACTGCTTCCGCCGTCACGGCGCAAGTATTGATCACAACAGTGTCGCTGAAGCCGGCGCCTTCCGCCTCGCGGCGAATGACTTCGGATTCCGCGGCATTGAGCCGGCACCCGAAAGTGACGACCTCGACCGTCATAGGCTAAGCCGCTCCTGCGGCAAGCGCGGCATCAAAACGGCCGTCATGCTCGTATTCGACCGGGCCGGTCATCAGGACATGATCGTCCTTCTCGCGCCATTCGATGATGAGATCGCCGCCCGGCAGCGAGACGCGCACCTTGCGGCCGGTGCGTCGCAGCCGCGCCGCCGCGACCGCGGTGGCGCAGGCGGCGGAGCCGCAGGCTTTGGTGAGTCCGGCGCCGCGCTCCCAGGTGCGCATCACGATGTGATCGCGCGTCGCGACCGCCGCGAGCGTGATATTGGCGCGCTCGGGAAACATAGGATGATGTTCGAGCAACGGGCCGATCTTGGCGAGATTGTAAGCCGCCGGATCGTCGACCCAGAAAATCGCATGCGGATTGCCCATGCTGACGACCGACGGCGTGTGCAGGATCGGCGCACCGGGCGGACCGACCTCGAGCTCGATTGCGCGGGTATCGGCAAATTCCTCCGACAGCGGGATTTCGTCCCAGCGCAAGCGTGGCTTGCCCATGTCGACGGTGTAGAGGCCGCTGTCGGAGCGCCAGCATGCAATGAGGCCGGACTGCGTCTCGAAGGTGAGCGCCGACCGGCCGGTCTGCTCGCCGACCAGAGCCGCGACGCAGCGCATGCCGTTGCCGCAGGCGCCGGCTTCTGAGCCGTCATTGTTGTAAATGCGGATCGCTCCATCCGTCGCCGCCCGCGGCGGATAGAGCACCATGAGTTGGTCATAGGGCTCCTGCCGCGCCGCGGCTTGCGCTTCCGCGGCCGCAACCGGACCAGCTGCTGCATCGGACGCCGCACGCAGGTCGACGATGACGATCTCGTTACCGAGACCGTTCATCTTGACGAATTCTCTGTTTGCCAGCGCGCCCATGGTAACGCCCAATAGCCTCGACAAATCCCCTGGCCAATACCGGCGACTCATATGAGAACCCGCGCTCCGGGCGCCAGTGTCCAGCGAGTATCAAAGCCAGTATCCCGATTGTGCGATAACGGCAAATTCGGCAAGGTAGAACGTCATTGACCGTGCTAGTGTCCGCCGCGCTGGAGTCACGTATCAAGTTACTTGAGCGTTAAATCACTTGGAGCGTTAAGTCACTTGGGCGACGAGTGGATTCGCGTCGAGGGTGCAGATGGGGCACCGATCGCGCATGCAAGGAGAGCCTGAATGCCGTTCCGCTTGAGCCTTGGCGCCGGTGCCCTGTCGGCGATAGGCCTGTTTGCCATTGTGCTAGCCGCCGACACTTTTACGCCATCCGCCTTTGCACAAAATCCGCCGCCGCAACCCCCGGCCGCAGCCGCGCCGCCTGCCGCGCCAGCACCAAGCACTCCCGCGCCGGCCGCCCCCAGCCCCGACGTCACCCCGGCGCAAGGTAGCGGAAGCGGCAGCGGCGACAATGCGAGCCAACCCGGCGATGTCTTCGGCCAGAATACGTCGCTCACCGCCAAGACTATCATCTACGTGAAAGGCTCTGGCAGCTGGGACAAGGCCTTCGAAACCATTGCCGGCGCCTTCAAGAGGATCGACGCCTATCTCGACAAGGAAGGCATCAAGGCAAGCGGCCTGCCGATGACGATCTTCACCGCGACCGACGATAGCGGCTTTGAATTCGAAGCCGCGGTTCCGATCGCCGAGGCGCCCAAGAACCCGCCGCATGGCGACATGGCGGTCGGCCAGTCGCCCGAAGGCGCGGCGCTCAAATTCGTCCATCGCGGCTCGTATGACGATCTCGACAATACCTACGAGGCCATCACCAATTACCTCGACGACAAGAAGCTCGAGGCCAAGGACATGTTCATCGAGGAATATGTGACCGATCCGATGAAGGCCGACGCCGGCAAGCTCGTCATCAACGTCTACGTGCTGATCAAGCCGCAGACCGCGCCGGGTTAACGGGCTGAGTTCCCGAGCCAATGGGCTAGGTTGACAGGCTAGGGCGGCATCACTAGGTTCCGCCCGCTCTCGAAAGAGATTGAGAATTTTGACCGCCGACCGGTCCTGGAGGCCGGAGGTACCCGCCCGACAGCGCGATGCGCCCTCGGGCGCCATTTGTCATTGCCGGACTTGATCCGGCAATCCATGCAGCGGTTCGGCCGCATGGATGCCCGGGGCATAGGCGAGCGAAAGCGACGCCATTCCTCGAACGGCTATGCCCGGGCATGACGATTGAATAGGAACAGACATGTTCGACAATCTGTCGGAACGATTAAACGGCATCCTCGACCGCCTGACCCGGCGCGGTGCGCTGTCGGAAGCCGACGTCGAGGCGGCGCTGCGCGAGGTGCGGCGCGCGCTGCTCGAAGCCGACGTCGCGCTCGACGTGGCGCGGGCGTTTACCGACCAGATAAAAGCGCGCGCGATCGGCGCCGAAGTGCTCAAGTCGGTTACGCCCGGCCAGATGGTCGTCAAGATCGTGCACGATGCGCTGGTCGAAACGCTGGGCGCGACAGCGCAGCCGATCGATCTCAACGCGCCGGCGCCGGTCGTGATCATGATGGTCGGCCTGCAAGGCTCCGGCAAAACCACCACTACGGCAAAGATCGCCAAGCGCCTCACCGATGTGCAGAAGCGCAAGGTGCTGATGGCCTCGCTCGATACGCGACGGCCGGCCGCCATGGAGCAGCTTGCCGTGCTCGGCCAGCAGACCGCAGTCGCCACGCTGCCGATCGTCGCCGGGCAGACCCCGGTTCAGATCGCTGCACGCGCCAACGAGGCCGGGCGGCTCGGCGGCTATGACGTCGTGATGCTCGACACCGCGGGCCGGCTCACGCTCGATGAAGACCTGATGCGCGAGGCCGCCGACGTGCGCAGCGCCGCCTCGCCGCATGAAGTGCTGCTCGTCGCCGACTCGCTCACCGGCCAGGACGCCGTCAATCTCGCACGCGCCTTCAACGAGCGGCTCGACATCACCGGCATCGTTCTGACCCGCATCGACGGCGACGGCCGCGGCGGCGCGGCGCTGTCGATGCGCGCGGTCACCGGCAAGCCGATCAAGCTCATCGGCACCGGCGAAAAGATCGACGCCATCGAGGACTTCTATCCGCAGCGCATCGCCGACCGCATTCTCGGCATGGGCGACATCGTTTCGCTGGTCGAGAAGGCGGCGACCACGATCGACGCCGAGAAGGCGGCACGCGTCGCCGAGAAGATGCGCAAAGGCGCCTTCGATCTCTCCGACCTGCGCGAGCAGCTGACCCAAATGAAGAATATGGGCGGCATGAGCGGGCTGATGTCGATGCTGCCGGGCGTCGCCAAGATCAAAAATCAGCTCGCCGAGCGCAATCTCGACGAGACCGTGCTCAAGCGGCAGATGGCGATCATCGATTCCATGACGCCGCAAGAGCGGCGCAATCCCGATATCCTCAAGGCAAGCCGCAAGCGGCGCATCGCCGCCGGCTCCGGCACCAAGCCGGAGGACATCAACCGGCTTCTGAAAATGCACCGCACCATGGCCGACATGATGAAGGCCATGGGCGGCGCCAAGCGCGGCCCGATGGCCGGGCTTGCCAACATGCTCGGCTTTGGCGGCGGCATGCCGAGCCCGGAAGAAATGGCCAAGCTCGCCGAGAAATTGCCGGGCGGGCTGCCGGCGGGAATGCCCGGCGCGCCGGGCAAAGGTGCGCCAGGCTTGCCGCCGGGCATGCCCGGTCTGCCGCCGAATTTTCCTGGCCTTCCAGGTGGACTTCCGGGTCTTGGGCCAAAGTTTCCGGGCGGCCTGCCCGGACTGGGAAAGAAAAAGTGAAATTTCAGACGTTCAACACGATCAAGCTAGCGAAAGGAAACTGAATGCTCGTTATCCGCATGGCCCGTGCCGGCACCAAGAAGCGGCCGGTCTATCACATCGTTGTTGCCGACAGCCGCAGCCCCCGCGACGGGCGCTTCATCGAGCGGCTCGGCTATTTCAATCCGCTATTGCCGAAGGACAAGCCGGATCGCCTGAAATGGGATCTGGAAAAGGCCAAGGCCTGGATCGCCAAGGGCGCGCAGCCGTCCGACCGCGTCATGCGTTTCCTCGACGCCGCCGGCGTCATGAAGCGCACACCGCGCAACAATCCGGAAAAGGCAGTGCCGCGCAAAGAGCGCAAAGCGCGCGCCGAGGCGGCCAAGGCCGCACCGGCTGCGGGTGCTGCCGCTCCGGCCGCGGCGCCGGCGGCGAGCTAAGCCGCGGCTCGTTAGGCATTTGCGATGGCGGGCGGCGGGCGCGTCTGTCTCGGACAATTCGGCGCCGCCCATGGCGTGCGCGGCGAAATCCGCCTGCATTCGTTCACCGCCGATCCGTCGGCGATCGCAAGCTACGGCCCGCTTCAAAGCGAAGACGGCCGTGTCTTTGAGATCGAGACGATGCGGCCGGCGAAAGATCATTTCGTCGCCAGGATTTCCGGCATTGCCGATCGCAACGCCGCAGAGCTGTTGAAGAACGTCAAGCTCTACGTGCCGCGCGAGCGGCTACCGGAACCGCACGAGCCCGACGAGTTCTATCACGCCGATCTCATCGGGTTGTCCGTTGTCGATCGCGGCGGACAAAAGCTCGGCACCATCGTTGCCGTACACAATTTCGGCGCCGGCGATCTGATCGAGATAAGCCCGGAAGGCGGCGGCAAAACAGAATTGCTGCCGTTCGACGAACACCACGTGCCAGTGGTGGACATTACGGCCGGCAAGATCGTTGCGGTGCCGCCGCAAGCGGCAGATCAAGAGAGCGATTAAAGATGTGGCGCGCCAGCGTGCTCACGATTTTCCCCGACATGTTTCCGGGGCCGCTCGGCACCAGCCTTGCCGGCAAGGCCTTGGCTGCGGGCGCGTGGTCGCTCGACGTCGCCGATATCCGCGATTTCGCCACCGACAAGCACCGCAGCGTTGACGACACGCCGGCGGGCGGCGGGCCCGGCATGGTGATGAAGGCCGACGTGCTCGGCCGCGCTATTGATGCCGTCGCGACAGACGACAGGCCGCGCTGGCTGCTCTCGCCCCGCGGCGTGCCGCTGACGCAAACGCGGATCGAGGCCTTGAGCCAAGGCCCCGGCGTGATTCTGGTCTGCGGTCGCTTCGAGGGGGTCGACGAGCGGGTGATCGCGGGCCGGAACCTCGAGGAGGTCTCGATCGGGGACTATGTGCTCTCGGGCGGCGAGATTGCGGCCATAACGGTGATCGACGCCTGCGTCCGGCTCCTGCCGGGCGTCATGGGCGCGCCGGCCTCCGGCACCGAAGAAAGCTTTACCGACGGCCTGTTGGAGTACCCCCACTACACCCGGCCCCAGCTCTGGGAGGGCCGGCCGATCCCGGAAATCCTGACCTCCGGCGACCATGCCAAGGTCGCCGCCTGGCGCCGGGCCGAGGCCGAAAAACTGACCCGGGAGCGCCGGCCGGACCTCTGGAAGGCCTTTTTAGGGCGTTTCCGCAAAGCCTCCCAACCCGACCCGAAAACCGGCTCAAAAACGGGGTGACGGCAGGGTGACAAACCGCGCGCGGTAGCGTAGAAGCTCGCGCAACCCGATGAGAACCGGCCCAAATAGCGCGCGCCAAGGGGCGCTGCGGATGGAGAATTTGCCATGAACGTCCTCAAAGAGGTCGAAGCCGAGCAGGTCGCGAAGCTAACCGCCGGCAAAGAGATTCCGGACTTCCAGCCGGGCGATACGCTGGTCGTCAACGTCAAGATCGTCGAGGGCGAGCGCACCCGCGTGCAGGCCTATGAAGGCGTCTGCATCGGCCGCGCCGGCGCGGGCATCAACGAGAACTTCACGGTGCGCAAGATTTCGTATGGCGAAGGCGTCGAGCGCGTCTTCCCGCTTTACGCGCCGATGATCGATTCCATCACCGTAGTCCGCCGCGGCAAGGTCCGCCGCGCCAAGCTCTATTACCTGCGCGACCTGCGCGGTAAGTCGGCCCGTATCGTCGAGCGGCAAGACCATGCCGGCGAGGCCGCGCTTGGCTCCGAGGGCGCCGCCAAGCAGGCAGCCAAAGCAGCCACCAAGAAAGCCGCCGAAGGCGAGGCCGGCGCCAAGCCGAAGGCAAAGGCCGGGAAGGCCAAGCCGAAGGCCGAAGCGAAAAAATAGTGCCGCGCGGCAGTCGCGACACAATTCCTTATTTGTTGAGCCTTTCATCGTCGGCCTGTGATTTTGTAACGCGAGTCTCATATGGGGCTCGCGTTTTCGCTGCCTCGGCCCGCTATGACGAGCCCGGAAAGTGGTAGGAAAAGCACCACTTTTCCTTTCGCGCTCGACGGACTAAATAAACGCCACAACACGTATCGGTCGGCAAATATCGGTAGGAACGTCCGCCATGGCGAAAGCGCGCACCCTCTACGACAAAATCTGGGACGATCATCTGATCGAGGAAACGCCGGATGGCGCCTCGCTCATCTATATCGATCGTCACGTCGTGCACGAGGTAACAAGCCCACAGGCGTTCGAAGGCCTGCGGCTCTCCGGCCGCAAAGTGCGCGCGCCTGAGAAGACGCTGCTGGTGGTCGATCACAACGTGCCGACCACAAATCGGAATCTGCCCAATCCTGATCCGGAGAGCGCCACGCAGATCGCCTATCTCGCCGACAACGCCAAGTTCTTCAATCTCGAATATTACAACGAGTTCGATAAGCGGCAGGGCATCGTCCACATCATCGGGCCGGAGCAGGGCTTTACCTTGCCGGGCGTCACGCTCGTTTGTGGCGACAGCCATACCGCGACCAATGGCGCCTTCGGCGCGCTCGCTTACGGCATCGGCACATCCGAAGTCGAGCACGTGCTGGCAACGCAGACTTTGGTGCAGAAGAAATCGAAGAACATGCGCGCCGTCGTCGACGGCAAATTGCCGGACGGCGTCACCGCCAAGGACATCATCCTCGCTATCATCGGCGAGATCGGCACGGCCGGCGGCACCGGCTATGCGCTCGAAAATGCCGGGGAGGCGATCTCGGCGCTGTCGATGGAAGGCCGCATGACAGTCTGCAACATGTCGGTCGAGGCCGGCGCCAAAGCAGGCTTCATCGCGCCAGACGAGAAGACCTATGCCTATCTCAACGGCCGCCCCAAGGCGCCCAAGGGCAAGGATTGGGACGCGGCGATGCGCTACTGGGAGACGCTCCGTTCCGAGGACGGCGCGCATTTCGACCGCGAGATCAGGCTCGATGCAGCGAAACTGCCGCCGCTGGTGACCTGGGGCACAAGCCCGGAACAGGTCGTGTCGATCACCGGCAAGGTGCCGACGCTGGACGGCGTTGACCCCCATAAACGTGAAGCAGTCGAGCGTGCGCTCGCCTATATGGGGCTCAAGGGCGGCGAGAAGATTTCCGACATCGCGATCGACCGGGTCTTCATCGGCTCCTGCACGAACGCGCGGATCGAGGATCTGCGCGAAGTCGCCAAGGTCGTCGGCGGCAAGAGCGTCAACGCCAAAGTCAATGCGATGATCGTGCCTGGCTCGGGCCTCGTCAAAGAACAAGCCGAGTCCGAGGGACTCGACAAGATCTTCGTCAAGGCTGGCTTCGAATGGCGCGAGCCGGGCTGCTCGATGTGTCTCGCAATGAACCCGGACAAGCTCAAGCCGGGCGAGCGCTGCGCCTCGACCTCGAACCGCAATTTCGAGGGCCGCCAGGGCTATAAGGGCCGCACCCATCTGGTGTCGCCGGCCATGGCCGCGGCTGCGGCGATTACCGGCCACTTCGTCGACGTGCGCGAGTGGCACTAGAACACTGATATCAAAACATTGATGCTTCGACGCGGAGCGAAGCATCGCTGTCCAGAACTGCGCTAGGTCATCGTCGGATCAACCCGCAATTGGGGCCGACGATGTTGGATGGCACCGAAACCGAAATCCGCCATATCTACGAGCGCTGGCACGAGACCGTCGTGAACGGCGATCTTGATGGGCTCATGGCGCTCTATGCCGCGGACGCGGTGCTGGAAACGCCGCTGATCGTCGCGACATTGCCGGGCAAGACCGACGGCATCCTCAAGGGGAAAGCAGAAATCCGGCCATTCTTCGAGGCCGGGTTTCGCAAACTGCGCAACAGCGCCGCCCGCTGGTATCGGACCGGGCTCTTCTTCTCCAATGGACGCCAATTGGTCTGGGAATATTCGCGCGAGACGCCGCGCGGCGATCAAGTCGATCTCGTCGAAGTCATGGACATTGCCGACGGCCTGATCGCGTCGCACCGCGTTTACTGGGGCTGGGTCGGATTCAAGACGCTGATCGCGGCCATGCAGGACCAGGCGCAATAGGAAAAGCGTCCGCCAAACGGGCGATCACCCCCGCACCCACCAGCAGCGCATTTGCGGAAAAAGCACCGTGCCGCTCGGCCGGTGCTGTAATTCGTACCAGTCGACGCAGCGGCGGTAGAGCGGCCGCCCCGGAAAGATCTCGATGCGGCGGCCGGCGTAGCGGCCCGTAGGGCGCGTCGGCGGTGAAGGGGTTGCCAGATCCGGACTTTCAACGGGCGAAGACACTGTTTGCGCTATCGCATGCGGCGCGAGGCCCGGCAGGGAAAGCGCCGCGAGCGCGATCAGGATCGAGAGCGTGAGTTTCGTCATATGCCCACTCTAGCCTATTCCGGGTCGCGGGGACGAGCAGCGAAACGCCAACTGAATTACATTGCGACCATGACCGATCTCACATCCGACCCGCTGAACTGGCACCCCGTCAAGGCGCCGTCACTGACCGAGCTCGAAATTCTGGCAAGCGAAGTGTTCCGCCATTTGCCGCGGAAATTTCGCGACTTGTGCGAGGGCGTCGTGATTCAGGTCGACGATTTTCCCTCCGATGAGGTGCTCGACGAAATGCAGGCAGAGAGCGAGTTCGATCTGCTTGGTTTGTTCCAGGGCGTGGGCCTGCCGTTCCGCTCGGAAAGCGCGCCCATGCAGATGCCGAACATGATCTGGCTCTATCGCCGGCCGATTCTCGATTATTGGGCCGAGCATGACGAGACATTGGGCGCTATCATCAAGCATGTGCTGGTGCACGAGATCGGGCATCATTTCGGCCTGTCTGACGCCGATATGGCGGCGATCGAAGGCACCGCGGACTAAAGTGTGAAAGGAGAAATGCGATGAGAGTCGACGGTCAGTGCGCCTGCGGCGCGATCAAGATCGAAGCCGAGGCCGATCCAGAGAAGACACAGCTCTGTCATTGCACCGATTGCCAGACGGCGACCGGCACGGCATTCCGCGTCTCGGTCCCCGTGCCCGGCGAGACCATGAAGCTCACCGGCAAGCCGGCCACTTATCTCAAGACGACGTCGGATAGCGGTAATCCGCGCCTCCAGGGCTTCTGTGGCACCTGCGGCACGCACCTCTATTCGACCACGCCGGGCGAAGGCGTGCAGCCGTTCTACATC